>JBEAZA010000001.1:0-29793 GCA_041170385.1 Verrucomicrobiota bacterium
TCACAGGCTTCACCGTTTCCGCCATCGAGACGGATTCCTACTTCATCTCGTTCACCAGCCAAACAAGCTGGGACAGCGCGGCACAAATCAGCGGAGCGGACTCGTTTTTTTCAAATCCGACCAGTCATCTCGCTGCGAAGAATGCGGTTTATTTCACCATCGCTGCGGCTCAAGGTTACCGGTTCACACTGGAAAATTTCAGCTTTCTGGCACGCAGCACTTCCCAAGCACCTGCCGACATCGGATTCAAAATGGGAGAACGTTTTTTCGATTTGTCCGATGCTTACTCCAACAATTCCACCATCACCACGCTGGCCAGCTCGCTTTTCGGATTCACCAATCTGAGCTCTCTCACGATCTCCATCCAGGGCTGGAACTCAACCGGAGCCAGCCCCTTGCAACTCGATCGGATCCAGCTTACCGGAACGGTCATACCGGAACTTTCGGTGGCTTGCCTTGGCGGATTGGCCTCTTTGCTTATCCTCAGACGCCGCCGCTGATTCGCGATTGCACTCGCGCGCCAAAACGTTTCCCATCCCCTGTGTGAAGCCGAAACCATCTGGTGTGAAAATTCATGGCGATAAAAAACGCCAGGCCCGGGAGAACCGCCATGTGAAACCCATGGAGGACCCCCGCCTCCCCTCTATGGACGAGGCTGATCTGATGCGCATCGTTGCCGAGACCCCGGTACCGTTTCTGCTGGTTCTCGACTGCGTGCAGGACCCGCACAACCTCGGTGCCATTTTACGCACCGCTGACGGTGCGGGAGTCCATGCGGTAGTCGCTCCGAAGGACAAAGCCGTCGGGATTACCGAAACCGTGCGGCGCATTTCCGTCGGTGCCGCTGATTTCATCCCCTTTATCCAGGTCACCAACCTCGCCAGAACCATGGAACAGCTCAAAGAAGCCGGGGTATGGTTTGTCGGAACCTCCGATAAGGCTGAAAAAACCCTCTACGAACTGGACCTCAGAGGCCCGATCGCCCTCGTGCTTGGTGCGGAGGAAAAAGGAATGCGCCGCCTGACTGAGGAGCATTGCGATTTTCTCGCCAAAATCCCCATGGCCGGACGGGTCGAATGCCTCAACGTTTCAGTCGCCACCGGCATTTGCCTCTTCGAAGCAGTTCGTCAACGCCAGTCCTAGCCTGTTTTCTCCCAAAACCCGCAATATCAAGGAAATATTTAGGATTTCCGTAGTTTTCTGACCCTGATCATGCAAGAAGTTTAAAATTTTGGGTCGCCATCGTGAATCCTTTGTGCTAAGATCGCTCCGTTATGGCAACACCTACCAAAAGAACCCGGTTTTCCCGGAGACTTCCAGACCACGTGACCGATGAACTCTGCAACGTCCTTTCTGAAAAGAAGATATTCGGATTCAACGATCTTTTCGAGAGAGTGTTTGAAAATCTGAAACTGAGGAACGCCGTAAGTGGTGGTGAAGAGATGCTTCGCCTCCGTTCCTATGAAAAACTGCAGAACCTCGTGAACCGCGGCCTTGTGGAGAAGATTGGTAAAGAATACAAAGGGACCGCGCGCGTTCATGAAGCATCGAGCGCATACGCCGCTGCTCAGGAAGCTGCGGAAGCCGAAGTCTGATTACCGATTTCAATCCAGATCCTTACAAAAACCCGCGCTCTGATCAGACGCGGGTTTTTTTTCTACCCAAACAGCGATACTCACCCTAGGAATTTCCGACGACGTTTTCCACCACCCACGCCCATGCCACACGATTATCTCCCGGTCCTGCTTCAAGTCCTCATTGCCTGCGGTTTTGCGATCACCACCCTGGCGCTGAGTGTGGTTTTCGGACGCTCCGCCCGCCGCAACTCCACCAAGGATTCGGCCTACGAATGCGGCATGTTGCCGATCGGTGAAGGCTCCCCGCGCTTCTCTGTCAAATTTTACATCATCGCGATGCTGTTTGTGATTTTCGATATCGAGGTGGTGTTCATGTATCCTTGGGCGATCCAATTTCGCGACCTCGCCGCACAAAAAGGCCCAACCGTCCTGGTCAGCATGGCCGGATTTGCCGGCGTTCTCGCCATCGCCTACATCTACGCGTTGAAAAAAGGCGCATTGAATTGGAAAAATTGAGGATCTGCGTCCATCATGATGCCGTGATTCATGGGGGATCGGAGAAATTCCGCGAAATTGCTGTGATCGACACTTGAAAGATGGTCGGTATGTGACCAAGTTCCGCAGCCGGCAATCAATGCCTCCAACAGAGAAATGGCCTCAACGATCAAGATTCCAGACAACGCTCCCTTCACTGCCGAACAACGTCAGTGGCTCAGTGAATTTCTAGGTGCCATTCTTCCGCAAAACACCCCCGCACAGGCTTCCGGTCCTGCGGTCCCTGTGACCGTGCTTTTCGGCTCCCAGACAGGAACCGCCGAAGGCCTGGCGAAAAAACTCGTCAAAACGCTCAAGAAGGGAAATTTCGAGCCCCTTCTCCAGGATATGGGCTACTATGATCGCGAGCACCTACCGAAAGAACGCAACCTTTTGATCATTACCTCCACCTATGGTGACGGCGAGCCCCCCGACAGCGCGCTCGAATTCCATACCTGGCTGATGAGCGATGCGGCGCCACGCCTCGAAGGGATCAATTATTCGGTTCTGTCACTCGGTGATCGCACCTACCCGGATTTCTGCCAATGCGGAATCGATTTCGATCTCCGCCTCGAGGCTCTGGGCGCGACGCGCATCCATGCCCGTGTCGACGTGGATGTGGATGTCGACCAACCCTATGCGGATTGGTCGAGAAGCGTGATCGCGATTCTGACTCCCCATGGAGCCACCCAAACGACGTCCTCGTCCTCGATTCACGATGAGCCTGACGAAGCCGGATATTCCAAAAAAAATCCCTTCCCTTCATCGATTCTGAAAAACTTCAATCTCAACGGCGCGGGCTCCAAACAAACTCACCACATCGAGATTTCCCTCGAAGGCTCGGGACTTGTCTATGAAGTAGGTGACGCGCTCGGCGTTTACCCTGAAAACCCGAAATCCGTGGTCGACGAAATCATCGCCGCCCTACCCTTCCGCGCAGGCGATGTGCCGACCACCACCGGGGAGGAAGTCAGCCTCCGCGAGGCTCTCATTCGACACTACGATATCGGAACCATCAACAAGGCGCTGATCGAAAAATGGCAAAAACGCAGCGGCTCCCCTTACCTTCGGTCACTCGTCAACGCCGATGACAAACGTGAATGGGAGAAATTCTGCTGGGGCAGGGATCTCATCGATCTCATCATCGACTACCCCGCCGATTTCAGCGATGGCGAAGACTTCGTCTCCGTGCTCAAGAAACTCCAGCCTCGTCTCTATTCCATCGCGTCGAGCCCCACAGCCCATCCCGGCGAGGTGCATCTTTGTGTCGGAATCGTCCGCTACGAAAGCTATGGCAGGAAACGCGGGGGGATCTGCTCAACCTATCTTGCCGATCGTCTCGGCCGGGACTCCAAACCGGGAGTTTTCGTTCACAACAACGCCGCATTCCGCCTCCCCGCGGATTCGAACACGCCGATCATCATGGTCGGCCCCGGTACGGGGATTGCTCCGTTCCGCGCGTTTCTTGAGGAACGGAAATGCACAGGCGCATCCGGCAAAAACTGGCTGTTCTTCGGTAATCCGCACGAAAAAACCGATTTCCTCTACGGTGATGAACTGAAGGCATTTCAACAAGACGGCATTCTCAGCAGGCTCGACCTTGCGTGGTCACGCGATCAGAAAGAAAAGGTTTATGTTCAGAATCTGATGTTGAACCATGGGGCCGAATTCTGGAAATGGCTGGAAGACGGTGCCGCCTTCTATGTCTGTGGTGACGCATCGCGCATGGCCAAGGATGTCGATGCCGCGCTGCTCACCATCGCCCGGGATCATGGCAAGCTTTCCGCTGAAGCCGCAACGGCTTACGTTGCCCGGCTCAAAAAAGAAAAACGCTACCTCCGCGACGTTTACTGAGAGGCTTACTGATCCTAAGGGTTGTCGCATGATGCGGAAAGGATCTCGTCCACAGGACGATTCTGCGTGCCATCCTCAGGAGCCTTGGCCAAAGGGGAACCGGAACGATCGGCTGCGATCACGCGCAGATCACCGGATCCGCATGACCTTGGCTGTGTATGATCAGACAGCGCCTCGGAAGACCCCTCCCATGGAAATAAAAAAGAGCGCGGAGGTGATCCGCGCCCTTTTCAGAAATGATCGCATCAGATGAATTCGTTGACCAAATTCTCCAACATTTCCTGGCGACCGGAGTCAAGGATCGGCTCGCCGTTCCCGAGCGCGTAGGCGCTGACTTCTTCCAAGGTGACCTGTTTGTTGGCGATTTTCGCGCCAATACCTGTGGTCCAGGATTTGTAGCGGTTGGTGACGAACTCCTGTAGCCTGCCGTCTTCGCGGATAGCTGCGGCGATTTTGAGGCCGCGGGCGAAGGCATCCATGCCGCCGATGTGGGCGTGGAAGAGATCGGACGGTTCGTGAGATTCACGGCGGCGCTTCGCGTCGAAGTTGAGTCCGCCGGTGGTGAACCCGCCCATCTCCAGGACTTTCAACATGATCTCGGTGGTGAGATAGATGTCGGTCGGGAATTGGTCCGTATCCCAGCCGATCAGTTCGTCACCCTGGTTGGCATCCACGGAACCGAGTGCGTTCGCATCGATGGCGACAGTCATTTCATGAAGCATGGTGTGACCGGCAAGGGTGGCGTGGTTCGTTTCCAGGTTCAGTTTGAAATGATCCATGAGACCATACTGACGGAGGAAATTGAGGCATGCTGCGGAATCCGAATCGTATTGGTGAGTGGAGGGCTCGCGGGGTTTTGGCTCGATGTAAAATTGGCCTTTGAACCCGATCTTCTTCGCGTAATCCACCGCGAGGTGGAGAAGGTTGGCGAGGTTGTCGAGCTCGCGTTTCATGTCGGTGTTGAGTAGGGTGGAGTAACCTTCACGACCACCCCAGAAGGTGTAGCCTTCACCACCGAGTTTCAAGGTGCCGTCCATGGCAGCTTTGACTTGAGCTGCGCCGTAGGCGAACACATCCGCGTTCGGCGAGGTGCCGGCGCCTTGGGCGTAGCGCGGATGGGAGAACAGGCAAGCGGTGCCCCAGAGGAGCTTTTTACCAGTGGCTTTTTGAAGGCCGAGCAGGTGATCGGTCACTTTTTCCAACGCTGCGTTGGATTTCGCGAGGTCGCCGAGTTCCGGAGCGATATCGCGGTCATGCCAGCAATAGTAATCGATGCCGGTTTTTTCGAGAAACTCGAAAAACACATCGGCGCGTCTGAGGGCGTTGGAAATCGAATCACCCTGATCATCCCATGGCATCAGGGCCGTCGGGCCGCCGAAAGGATCGGAGAGACCGTTCCGCATCACGTGCCAGTAGGCGGCAGCGAAACGGCAATGATCCTTCATGGTTTTTCCAGCCACGATTTCGTCCGGATTGTATTGCTTGAACGCGAAAGGGTTTTTGGATTTCGGACCCTCGTATTGAATGTTTGGGATGTCAGGGAAGTAGGACATGGTCAGGGTCTATGGTCTGAGAATCTCATCGGCAAGATTGAAAATCACAAATCAGCAGGCAGGGGTTGATTCGCGACCGGGAAACTTATACCTGTCATCTGTGACCCGACTCGTCGACCTACTCATTGAATTCCTCCAGTCCGAGCATCAACGCGGCAAGAGGCATGTGTTTCTGGAGGATGAGGTCCGTAACACTCTGCGGGAATTGAAGTTGCGGCTGAAAAAAAATCACACCACACCGGCACCCGCGGCATCCGCGGCATCAGCACCAACACCGGCAGCCATCGCCCCGCCACCGCCTCTGCCAAGGTCTGAAGTGGTTGTGCAAGGTGATGACAAAACCGCCCGTCTCGCCAGCATCAGGCGGCAAACCGAAAACTGGGCGCCAGCCCGCTCCCTCGGCACTCTGCGGGAAACCATGGTGTTCTCGGCAGGTAACCCCGATGCGCGGATCATGCTGGTCGGAGAAGGCCCGGGATACAATGAGGAAAGGGAAGGCAAACCCTTCGTGGGTGAGGCTGGAGATAAACTGGCTGCGATCCTGAAAGCCATGGGAACCAGCCGTGAGGAAGTCTACATTTCCAACCTGATGAAATTCCGCCCTGCTTCTCCGGGACAAACCATCAACAACCGCAAACCCAGTCGCGAAGAATTGGAATCCTGCCTGCCGTTGTTGTTGGCTGAGATTTCCGTGGTGACGCCGGATATCATCATCGTATTGGGAAGCACGGCTGCCGAAGGCTTGCTCGGAATCGGTGGTCCGCTTGAGAAACTGCGTGGAAAATGGCATGTCATCTCGGGGATCCCCGCACGTGTGACCTTCCACCCAAGCCAATTGCTGTTGGGCGGGAACTCGAACAAGGCCAAAGAGGCCCTGTGGGATGACATGCTTGAAGTCATGGAGAAACTCAGCATGCCGATCAGCGAGAGACAACGCGGCTTTTTCCGCAAACGACCGTGAGGCATCACGCGATCCCTTTTTCTCCGAGCGCGGAAATGGGTTTCGGTGCAGGTTTTTTACGCAATCCGAATTGCCTAACCGCATGGCGCTGCAGGTGGGCCTTTGCCTCCTGCACGCTGTCAGTGAAAAAAATCAGTTCCGGATCCTCCGGGCTGATCATTCCCTCGTCGGCCATCTTATAAACGAAGTCCATCAGCGGCTGCCAGAAATCCTTGCCCATCAGGATGATCGGGAAATCCCTCAGTTTGCCCGTTTGGATCAGGGTCATAGTCTCGAACATCTCATCCATCGTTCCGGCTCCACCCGGCATGACGATGAAGGCGTATGAATATTTCACCAACATGGTCTTTCGCGTGAAAAAATAACGCATCGTGACCGATCGATGCACGTAAGGATTCACCTCTTGCTCGAAGGGCAGCATGATATTCACCCCGATCGAGCGTCCGCCCGCCTCATAGGCTCCCTGGTTACCCGCTTGCATGATTCCGGGCCCACCACCCGTCACGACGGTAAAACCCAATTCACTGCAGGCAGCTCCCATCTCACGTGCCAATTCATACCACTGGGTTCCGGGCTTCGTACGGGCCGAACCGAAAATCGTCACGCAAGGGCCGACGAAATGCAACATGCGGTAGGCGCGGATGAAATCCAGACCGACCCGAAACAAGGAGCATAAATCATGGAAGCGGGAACGGGGACCTGCCAACCATGAACGCTCCTCGAACTCCAGCTCATAAGCGCGCTGGCGATGGATCTCTTCCTCGGTAATCTGATGCTCATCCGTAATTTCCGGACAATCTGGGCACATCTTGTTCTTGCTCATCGGGCATGACTAACACGGGTTCGGTGGAGAACAAAAAGAAAAAAGCGGGTGAAGACCCGCTTGGTTGTGGAGGAAGGATTCGTGATCCGACGGGAGCCTTCAGCATGCTTAGAAAATTTGATTCGAAAAGAACAACCCTTTCAGCAACTGAAGACTCCCGACCAAGCGCGACTCGCACTTCCACATCACACCAACAACATACACAAAAAATTTAATGTCTCACCCGCGCCGGAACGGAGGCCCTCGATCGGGAGGGTGCGAATTTGACGGCTTCATGACTGACCCGCTTCAACAGGGCGATCAGCGAGGCATTGATGAAGTATTCCCTGAGAAGGACCTCGCGGGATTCACCGGTTTTGCTTTTTTTGACGATTTTCATGAGATCAGGAAGTTGGATTGTAGGATGTTTTCCAGCTCGCAACCGGGACGCAAACCCGGGTCAAATACCGGGTTTCGACTGGTTACAATCATAGAGCGAAACCACGCCGCAGATTTTTTTATTTTTCTGGAAAAAAAATCAGGGCCGCGCGATTCGGACAGGACCGGGATGGTTGACCCGCTCCGCTTGCTTGGCAGCTCCGGGAATTTCACCCCGGTTTCCCTTCTGCGGGTCTCCTTTTTTGCGAGTGGGAGTGGGATGTTCCGGAACCGTATCGCCCGTTTGCCCAACCCAATCGGCGAGAACCTTGGCAAGTGTGGCACGAATTTCCTGATGTTCTGCCTGCTCGGCGAGGTTGGTCAGTTGATGCGGATCCGCCGTGGTATCATAAAGCTCCACGGCGGGACGCGGGGCCAGCTGCACGTCCTTTTGCAAGGAAGTAAGTTTCCCGGCGCGTTGAAATTGCCAGTATTCGATCGCGGCAGGATAGGCATTCCAATCACTCTCCACACTCAAAGCCGCATGTTGTGGAAAGGCGTTTTCAAGATAAAGCCATTTGCCATGCCGAACCGCGCGCTCATGGGCGGAATACACGTGCCAGTTTCGCTCCGAAAAGGCGACATCACGAACCACTGCGGATGGATCCTTCAGAATGGGGACCAGACTCACCCCCTGAATCGTCGGGCTCGGTTTCACTCCGGCGAGCTCGAGGAACGTGGGTGCGAAATCCACCGCGCTTGCCAACGAGCGGGTGCGCGCAGGCCGAACCTTGCCAGGACTCCAGATGATGAGCGGCGTCTGTGAACCGCTGTCATACATGCGCGTCTTGCAGCGTGGAAATGGCCGGCCATTATCCGAGCAATAAACCAAATACGTATTTCCAGCGATCCCCTGCCGCTCGAGTTCCGCCATGAGTTTCCCGACATGGAGATCACTGCGGCTGACCTCGCCATAATAGGCCGCCAGATCCTTGCGTGTCTCCGGACCATCAACCATGTAGGGCGGGACTTCGATATCGGACGGATCGTATTTCACCGTATCATTTCCCAAATCCCAATTGCGATGGGCGTCATTTGATCCAAACCAGGCAAAAAACGGCCGATCCTTCGGCCGTCTCGCGATCAACTCCACCCAGTCCTCGCTTGCCGACGCGCCCTTGCCGCGTGTGGCCTGCGTGAAGCCAAGAGCGGCGGGATTGGAATCATTCATATGATTTTTGCCGGAGAGAAAAGTATGATAGCCCGCCTCTTTCAGCTGTTGGATGAACGTGACCTGATCCGTCGGCAGAGGCATGTGCAGTTCCGGTGCACCGGTGTTGTGGGGGTAGCGGCCGGTGATCATGCTGCACCTGCTCGGACTGCAGCTGCTGGTGGTCAGATAAGCTTGCTCGAACACCAGACCCTCATCCGCCATGCGATCCAGATGGGGGGTTTTCACAAATCGGTTTCCATACGGACCGATATCATCGAAAGAAATGTCATCCGTGATAAAAAAAATGAAATTCGGACGCTCCGCAGAAACCGCCGGGGCGAGGCAAAGAAACAGAAAACTCAGGAGGAGATGAACATTCATGATGGTAGGGGTGATGAATACATGTGTCATGGAGCAGGTTTTTCGGTCGGTTGCGTGCCGCATCCCATTTCCTCCACCCTGCTTCGGATATCTTTCAGGAATCGGATCCGGATGCGATGAAAATCCTCCCGATAGCCGCGTCACCTCATGTTCTCCAACCACCCCACCTCACCAGAGCAACCGAACCGAGGCCAGAAACGAAAAAACAACAATCATCCATTCAAACGCGGCCTGGGGCACGCGACCGATCAACCAGCGGCCAATCAGAATCCCCACGAGAACTCCCGGAAACAGTTTGAGATTTTCCCAGAGACTCGCTTCGGTGATGAGCGCGAGTTTCGCGTTCAAAGGAATTTTGATCAGATTGATGAGAAGAAAAAACCGGGTACCGATCCCGATCAACTCCATCTTGGGGACCCGTCGCGCAAGCAGATAAAGCTGAATCACCGGACCTGCCGCGTTCGCCAGCATCGTGGCAAACCCGCCCATGACCCCTGCTGAATTTCCAAACAGGCGTGAGTCCGCCAGCCTGTCAAACCATGCGGCTTTCCACGTTCTCAGCGCCTGCACCGCCACCATCGATAACACGCACCATCCGATCACGCAGCGCGCGACATGATCATTGATTTCGCCCAACAGCCACCAACCCATAAGCAACCCGACCATCGTTGCAGGCAACAATTTCCAGACCGGTTTCCAAGAGCCATGTCCCATAAAGGCGGGATAGGCGATCAGATCCGCCGCAATCAACAGGGGCAGTGCCAAGCCAACGGAGGCTTTCGCACCATAGACATCCGCCAGCAGCACCACAGAAACCATTGAGATACCGGTGAAGCCGGCTTTGGAAAGGCCGACGCATATCGCCGCGACAAGAGCAATGGCAAGCATATGCGGATCATTCGACATCCGCAGGAAGCTGAGTCTTTTTTTCCGGACAGAGAAGTCATTTCTGACGAATCGACACACCCGAGGGCAATCAGCTCAGGCGTCACTTCCTTGTGGACCAGTTTTGATCTTTTCTTTAGGATTTCATTCGATAACGATTTTTTATGGAAACGCTTCTGAAACTCCCCGAATCATCCGCACCCTCCACGATCAAGGAAGTGTTAGACTCTCTTAAAAAACAACATCTCGAGCCTCGGCTTGAATCAAAAGCATGGGGAGATTGGATTTATCTGGAAGGCTATAACTCCGTGATCAGCATCGAATCGAACCGCGGGTTGTCATCCTCGGCCACCATCGAGCATGCGGAGGGAGAAGAAAGCGGCGAGCTGGTGCGATCCATCTTTCGAGCGTTTGGGAAATTGGGTTGGCATGGCGTGGATGACGATGGTGAATTCACGCTCTGACCCACCTCGTCATGTTTCCATCGAAAGCAATCCGCGCGGCGATCATTTCCCTGGTGGCGATTGCGTTTTTTCAAGGCGCACGCGCCCATCAAGTCGATTCCGTTGAGCTGGAATTTCAACAAACCCGCGACGCATGGATCCTCAAAGGATTGCTTGATATCTCCTACATGATGCCCGAAGTGCGCGGCGTTCCTGATGCCCCACCCCTGATGCGCCTCGATGTCATGGCGGAGCCAGCAGCACGGCACACACGCTACACCCAGCAGGCCGAACGCCTGATGCGTCAGATCCTCATCCTCAGGTTCAATGGCAGAACCTTGGACTGGAAGATCACATTTCCGGATTTTCAAAAACAACCTCTCGTCCTTCCCGATGAAACCGGAGGCTGGGCGCTGATGCGTGCCGAAATCCGGGTGGAGAAACAAAACGAGCCCGGAACACTCGAGGTCATGTGGAAGGACAATCTGAACTCCGAGCTCATCATCATGATGGCAGGCGAGGAAGAAATCAATCTGCTCAGCGTGTTCTCCGGCACGGCCAATACTCTGCTGGAAATCAAAAGCGCGGAAACCCGCAACGAAAGAGTGGGTCTTATGCCCTCCTCCCTTACGCTGACCTCCAGCTGGATCGCCTCCGGCTTCAGGCACGTGATCCCCTATGGGGCAGATCACATCCTTTTCATCCTCGGTCTTTTTCTTCTGTTACCACGATGGAAACCCCTGCTCGGTCAATCGCTCATCTTCACTCTGGCCCACTCCATCACCCTCGCTTTGGCCACCTTCTCTATGATCGACCTCCCCAACCCGCTGGTTGAGGTCCTGATCGCAGCAAGCATCGCCTGGATCGGATTTGAAAACCTTGTCAGCAAAACACTCAGGCCCTCTCGCCTGTATCTCATCTTTATCCTCGGACTGCTCCACGGCCTCGGATTCGCATCCGTCCTCGGGGATAAGATCGCCGGACTCAACCCTGACCAACTCGTTCTTCCCTTGATATCATTCAATATCGGGGTCGAAATCGCCCAAATCACGGTCTTGACCGCCGCTTTCATTCTCCTGATTCCGCTCAAACGATGGACCGCACCCATTCAGAAAATCGGATCCATCTGCATCGGTTTGGTAGGGCTTTTCTGGGTTTATGAGCGTTTATTTCCCTGAAATATCCGTTTTTCTCCACAAAGCTTCATCTTTCATGGATGGAGGTTTGACAGCCGAAGGGCGAATTGCTTGTTTTTTACATACCCAAGACCACCGTATCTTCAATGAACGAAAACACCTCACCATCTGAGCACACTTCCAGCGTGACGCTGAAAAAAGAAACTGTGCGAGTCACTCTCAAAGCATCAGATGCGCCTCCGGCAGTCCCTTCCGCCTCCTTACCTTCGACCGATACCCAGAATCCTGTGCGGCTCATTCCTGCCGCAACGCCCAGACCGGTAATTCCTGTTGCGCCTGAGTTATCAGCGACAGAGGCTGGCAGCGTTGCCGAAGCCAATCCTGCTCCCTCACCCGAAGCGAGCGCCCTCACAAAAACTCCCGCTCCCGCACCGGTCATCCCTATGAAAATCGCGGGTGCATCTGGAACGTTAACTTCCAGCGCCATACCCAAGCCGGCACCTCCCCTGAGTCCGTCCGCTCCTTCACCCACTTCTCCGCTTACGATCAGCAAACCACCGGTCCCTGTTGCCGGCCCTCCCGCAAATCCGCCAACCGCTCCGCTTGCTACCAGCAAACCAACGATCTTGGCAGGCGCACCGACCATCCCGCTGGCAACCGGCTCCGGAACCAAGCCGCTTGTCCCGAGTGCACCTGCTGCAACCAAACCCGTTCTCGCAACCGGTGCGCCGACCATTCCGCTGGCAACCGGCTCCGGAACCAAGCCGCTTGTCCCCAGCGCACCTGCCGCAACCAAACCCGTTCTCGCAACCGGTGCGCCAACCATTCCGCTGGCAACCGGCTCCGGAACCAAGCCGCTTGTTCCGAGCGCACCTGCCGCAACCAAACCCGTTCTTGCAACCGGTGCGCCAACCATTCCGCTCGCGATACCCGTCGATACAGCGAACCCTCCGAATCCATCAGGCACGATTACCAAACCACTCGTCCCTATGGGCGCGCCCACCAAACCCACCGGAAGTCCCACACCAACCGGGATGCCCACTCTGAAATTGGCAACGTCGAACCTTGCCCCGGGGTCAACCCCATCCGGCACTCCGACCATCGCATTGAAAACCGCGCAGGCACCGCTTCCCGGCTCAACCACCCCAACGGCACCGCTTGGCGGTGCGGCCGCACCATCTGTCGCCCTTCCAAAAGCCACTGTCTCCCTCAACCCACCGACCAAGCCGCTCTCCCCCATCAGCTCCGCCACGAAACCACTCACCCCGGGCTCAGCAGGCGGCACAGCACGGCATGCAACCCTCTCGGCTGTCGATACCGAAGAAGATGAATCGGGCGCGAAAACCTTCACCAATATCTTGTCCATCGTAGGCTGTGTCGCAGCGTGCGTTGTTCTCGGCCTGCAACTGGCGCTCTCCAATGTCTGGATTTCCGCGCCGGATTTTGAAATGCAGGGAGACTTCATGGCGATCTTCGAAGATATTTAATCTCACCAACCTCGGAACATCATGATTCTCGGAATCCTCAACACCCTCGCTGCCGCCGGAGTCGCTTACCTGGTCTGGCAAGGAGCAAACATGCCCGCACCGCTTCCCGTTTTTTAACCAAGGAGCCTTGACGAACCCCGCCCGGCGTCGCAGGTTCTCTGCATGGCACTCAACCTAAACGAAGCGAATTTCCAGTCCGAAGTGATCGATTCCGATCTCCCTGTCCTTGTCGATTTCTGGGCCGAATGGTGCGGCCCCTGCAAAATGATCGGTCCAGTCCTTGAGCAACTCTCCAGTGAAGTCGAGGGACAAGCCAAAGTCACCAAGGTCAACGTCGATGACGCTCGCAATCTTGCCGTCCAATACAATGTCAAATCCATTCCCCTCCTCCTGTTCTTCAAAAACGGCGAAGTGAAAGACCAGATCATCGGTGCCAATGTCACCAAGGAAATGCTGAAGGCCAAATTGCTCGCACTCGCCTAGACGGAATTTGAACAAATTCAACCCGCAGCCCCATCCCGTTTATGGCATGGGGCTTTTTCTTTGTGAAGATTTGTAATTTTCTTGGTTCGACAATCGTTTTGCGGTTTCAATCCAAACGATCCGATCGTGAAACAGGAAATTTCCGCCATCCTTGTTGCCGCCGGCAACAGCCAGCGCATGGGCTTCGATAAGCTCTCTGCCCTGCTCCATGGCAAACCCGTGCTCGCACACTCCGTCCAAGCCTTTCTGGATTGCGATGCGATCACGGAGATCCTCGTCATCTGCCCGCCGGAACGATTTGATTTGCTGGATCGGAAGACGTTCAACAAATCCGTTCGTCGCATCGATGGCGGATCCGAACGCCACCTCTCCGTAGCCAACGGGCTTGCCGCCATCTCACCACACGCCGAATTCGTCGCGGTCCACGATGCCGCGCGTCCTTTCATATCGCAAGCCGACATCCAGGCCACCCTTGATGCCGCAAAAATCCACGGTGCGGCATCCTTGGCGCGCAGAGTCACCGAAACGCTGAAGCGCACCGATGAGCATGGCTTCACGCTGTCTCCTGTCTCCAGGGAAAATCTATGGTTCATCGAAACCCCGCAAATTTTCCGCACGGAGTTCATCCGTTCCGCCTATGACCATCTCATCCAAGAGGGAATTCATGTCACCGACGAAACCTCCGCCCTGGAGACCGTTTCCATCAAAACCCGGCTCATCCCGTCTACCTCACCCAATCCGAAAATCACCACTCCCGCAGATCTCGCCGCCATTTGATCATGATCCAGCTCGCACAAAACCAACTCTGGGAAAAAGACGGTCAGTATTTCCGCATCGTCATCTGGGAACGCCTCGCGATCCGTTACAAACTGAGCAACAGCCGAGATGCTGCAGAATCCACGACCCACGATGCCACCAAAAAAGAATTCTGCCGCCTAATCAGGGGAGCGACATTGGTCGAAAGCCGGACATGCTCGCCCGAAAATCCGCCAAGCCCATGAAAACTCTCAGCACGTTCCTTGCCTTCCTGTGCACTTGCCTCATCGGATTTGCCGAAACCACGGCGGACCGACCGAACATCATTCTGATTATTTCGGATGATCATGCGTTCAACGATTACGGTTTCATGGGTAGCAAAACTGCAAAAACTCCCTGCATCGACCGGATCGCCTCCGATAGCCTTGTTTACACCAGAGGTTACGTCATGCCGGTTTGCTCACCATCACTTGCTTGCTTGCTAACAGGAAAAATGCCGCGCCATCACGGAATCACGGGAAACGATCTGTCGCCGAAATCCCCCCAGTATCCCGGTGCGAAAACCAACCGCAAACCGCTGATGGATCAACTGCTTGGCAACTCGCTCATTCTCCCGAAAGCGTTGAGCGATTCCGGTTATCTCACTTTCCAGACCGGCAAACTCTGGAATGCCACTTTCAGCGACGTCGGCTTCACCCACGGCATGACAGGAAAACAAGGTCGCCATGGTGGCGAGGGCCTGACCATCGGTCGCAAAAGCATGCAGCCGATCTACGATTTCATCGGGATGTCCGTAAGAGAGGGCAAACCTTTCTTCATCTGGCACGCGCCGCTCATGCCGCATGATCCGCACACTCCGCCCGAGAAGATTTTGGAGAAATACAAAGGCAAGGGGCCGACGCCCGCAGCGGAGAAATACTACGCAATGGTCGAGTGGTTCGACCAAACCTGTGGCGAACTCGATGACTATCTCACGAAAAACAATCTCAAGAAAAACACCGTCATCCTCTACCTCGCCGACAACGGCTGGAATGCGGCGGAGGGCTACAACGGCGGGCGCGCGAAAATGACTCCATATGAAATGGGAATCCGCAGCCCCATGTTTGTCCGCTGGCCAGGCAAAACGAAACCCCTCCGCGATGACAAAACCCCCGCACACATCACCGATTTTCCCACCACCATTCTCCATATCGCTGGCATCAAGGCACCTGCCGATCTTCGAGGACTGAATCTGTTGGATCGCGATGCAATGACGAAACGCAAATCCGTCTTCGTCGAGTCATACTCGCACGACATCGCAGATCTCAAACATCCCGGCAAAAGCCTTTACGCCCGTGTGGTGGTCGATGGCTTCCTGAAGCTGATCATCCCCGGTCCCGCAAAACCAGAAAGGCCATTTCACACCATCCCTGCTGAAATCGAACTCTACAATCTCAAGGACGATCCGTTGGAAAAAACCAATCTCGCGCAATCCCATCCCGATGATGTGAAACGCCTCATCGCCATTCAGGATGCCGAATGGAACGGGCAATGATGAATTTCGCGTCAGCGCTCTGCCGGGATGATCCGACCACCTCGCCCGTGTCTGCCCCCGCACAACGGCATGACCAACCTGCCCGACCGGTTACATCCGGATGTTGATTTTCTGATCTTGAAATTTTCCGATACAGGTTCATGAATGAAATGCATGGCCTGGAAATATCGCCAAGTTTGGCCCCGTCCGTGCGCATCCTGATATTCCCACATGGTGATGAAACCGAACTCTCTGACCATCCGTCGATCTGCAGAACGCGGACACGCGAACCATGGTTGGCTGCAAAGCCATCATACCTTCAGTTTCGCCGATTACCATGATCCCGCCCACATGGGCTTCCGCAGTTTGCGTGTGATCAACGAGGATTTCGTCGCTCCGGGCGCGGGTTTTCCCACCCACCCTCACCGGGAAATGGAAATTTTCAGCTACGTGGTATCCGGATCCATCGCCCATCAGGACAGCATGGGCAACGCCCGAGAACTGAAACCGGGCCAGATCCAGCTCATGAGCGCCGGCACCGGAGTCACACACTCGGAATTCAATCCATCCCTGACCGAGCCCCTGCATCTCTTGCAAATCTGGATCCTGCCGAAATACAACCGCCTCCAACCCTCGTATACCGAATGGCATCCCTCCGCCGACTCCGACAGACAACCCAAGGTTCTGGTCATTTCTCCGGACGGCCGTGAAAACTCCGCAACCATTCATCAGGACGCCAATGTCTATCGCATACGCATCCGTGCGGGCGATCGCATTTCACACGATCTTGCAGAAGGCCGTGGCCTGTGGTTCCAACTGATCGATGGGATGGTAACCGCCAACGGCGCCGAGCTCAACAACGGAGATGCCATGAGCTCCGAATCTCCCGGTCTTTGTTCCTTCACCGCCATAGCAAACGCCGAAGCGCTTCTTTTCGATCTCGCCTGATACAGAAAAACCGAATCCAACAACATACACCTATGAAACATGCTGCAAACATCGTCGGAGGCCTGCTGGGCCTGTTATTCATCGTCTTCGGACTCAATTTCTTCTTCAACTTCCTGCCATCGCCGGGCAACCCTCCGGAAGGATCACCTCCAGCCTTGTTTTTCGGGGCATTGATTCCAACGGGTTACTTCGCCTTCGTGAAATGTCTCGAAATCCTGGGCGGACTCCTTGTCGCTCTCCCCAAAACCCGCAACCTCGGGCTTCTGGTGCTCGGGCCGATCATCATCAACATCCTCGCCTTTCATGTCTTCCTCACCAAAGGAGCTGGCCTCTCAGACCCCATCGTCTCTCTCATTACCATCCTCCCGCTGTTCCTCCTCTGGACGGCGAGAAATGCCTTCAAGGGCCTGCTCAACTGACCCAAGCATCACATAGTTTGATCATTCCACTTTACAATCTTTGTCACGGCCAAGACAAAGATTGTAAAGTTTTCTGCTTTGGTTCGGTTCTTCAGTGACAGCTTTTTGGGGTGTTCTTGGAATTTTTTTGAAAAATTCGCGTTCATCCGCCCTGATCGTAGTCTAGCCTCTGCCCGTGACCGATCCGATCGCCGCTGACAAAGCCCATTGCTGGCATCCGTTCACGACGCAGTCCGAGTGGTGCGATCAAGGACACATACCGCTCATGATCGTGCGTGGCAAAGGCGTTTGGTTGTTTGATTCGAACGGCAACAAATACGTCGATGGTAATTCATCGATCTGGACCAACATCCATGGTCACTGCCGCCCGGAAATCGCGGAGGCGATTGCAAAACAGGCTGCCATGCTCGACCACTCCTCTTACCTTGGCCTCGCCCATCCGCTTGCTTCGGAGCTGGCGGAAAGGTTGGTCTCCCATTTTCCAAAACAAACCCTCGAACGCGTGTTCTATTCAGACAACGGTTCAACCGCCGTCGAGGTTGCGCTGAAAATGTCCCTCCAGTTTCGCATGCAAAGCGGTCAAGAAACACGGACCCGTTTCGTCGCTTTTCACAACGGCTACCATGGCGACACGCTGGGAGCCGCATCTCTCGGTGGAGTGAACCGGTTTTTCTCCCGTTTCAGAAACCTCGGTTTCGAGAGTGAGTTCGTCACTTCGATGAACGATCTGAAGTCCATTGATCCGACCACGGTCTCAGCGGTCATGATCGAACCGCTGATCCAAGGGGTAAACGAAATGCGACCATGGCCGCAGGGCATGTTGGCGGAGTTGCGTGCGTGGACATCTGCGGAAGGCATCCACCTGATCCTCGATGAAGTCATGACCGGCTTCGGCCGCACAGGCACCATGTTTGCGTGCCAACAGGAACACGTCATTCCGGATTTTCTCTGCCTCGCCAAAGGTCTCACCGGAGGCACCGTCCCGCTTGCCGCAACCCTGACCACTGCCGAAATCCATAACGCATTCCTCGGGCCCGAAGAAAATACCTTCCATTACGGGCACAGTTACACCGCCAATCCCATCGGTTGCGCCGCCGCTCTCGCATCGCTGCGGATTTTTGAAACCGATCGTGTGTTGGAGTCACTGCCATCAAAGATCTCCTGCCTCAAAAGCTCCTTGGAAAAATTGAAATCAATCCGCAGCGATGTCATCGCGACCCGCCAATGCGGAATGATCTCAGGGATCGAGTTTAGCCCGGAATCCGGAGCACACATCGTGCGATCCGCACGTGATCACGGATTGATCACCCGCAACATCCTCGGCACCGTTGTTTTCATGCCACCGCTCTGCATCACCGAAGAAGAAATCGATCTCGCCATACACGCCATCACTGCCGCATGAAATCGCCGATCACTGATCATCCAAGCAACCTATCTGTGCAACCAATCTGATGAAATTCCGCAACCTTACCACCATCTCGCTGCTGCTTGTTGCGATCCCGACTCTACAGGCTGAACCGACTCTGCGCAGGATCACAACTCCCCCGTCGGAATTGAAAATTCCGGATTTTTACAAAAAATACATCGACGCAAGCGGATATCCGATCGTTGGTTCCGCCACCGTGAACGACTACGCGCTGCGCGAAGCGGCCTACCTGAGTGACATGATGATGATGAATATTCCCGATGTTCGCAACGCCATGATCGCAAGCGGCTCACGGCTTACCATCATCGCTTGGAACGAATTCACCACCGATCTGCCGGAATACGCGCATTTCAAACCCAAAGATTTCTGGGATGCGCGCGCGCGCGGCACCGGCGGCAGCGAGACCGATCCCTATTGCTCCTGCGGCGAGGAAAACCTCCTCGCTTATCCCGGTGATCCTTACCATGAGGAATCGATCCTCATTCACGAGCTCGCCCACAACATCCACCTCAGGGGGCTGGTTCGGATCGATCCGACGTTTGATGCCCGATTGAAAAAAACCTACGACGCCGCAATGAAAGCCGGCTTGTGGAAGGGAAAATACGCATCGGTGAATGATCGCGAGTATTTCGCCGAAGGCGTGCAGTCATGGTTTGATGACAATCGGGAAAACGATCATGATCACAATCACGTCAATACCCGTGCGGAGCTGATCGAATACGATCCGGGCCTTGCTGCGTTATGCAAAGAAGTTTTCGGTGATACCGAACTCAAATACACCAAGCCCACCACCCGCCTTACAGGTCACATGGCGGGTTACGATCCATCCAAAGCGCCGACTTTTGTTTGGCCGGAGAGGCTGTTGAAAATCAAAGATCAAATCCGTGCGGACGCGCTGGCTCGCTCAAAGAAAGCGGAGGAAAAATATCCGCAATGGGAAGCGCGTGAATTGCTGGGTTGGAAACTTCACATCAACCCGGAACTGCGAGCGGCCGAACACAAGGCCGAGACCGAGAAATCGCTCGAACTGATGAAATTACAGCTCGAGGAGATCATCCGCGTGGTTCCCGAGGAAGCGGTGGCCAAATTGAAAGAAGTTCCGCTCTACTTCTCGCTTCCGTATCCTGAATACGGGCATCGCGCCGAATACCACCCGGATGCAACATGGCTCAAGGAAAACGGTCGCGATCCCGCGATGGCAAAAGGCGTCGAATTCACCAATACCGCCGTGTTTGAGGAAGACACCCGACGCATGCCGAACTTCACCTTGCACGAACTCGCCCACGGATACCATGACCGCGAACTCAATCAGGGCAGCGAAAACCCTGAGATCAAAGCCGCATACGAAAGGGCCAAAGCGAGCATGTCATACGATAAAGTCGAGCGCCGTGACGCTGCAGGAAAAACGCGAACCGATCGCGCCTATGCCATGACCAACCCCGCGGAATATTTCGCCGAAGCAACCGAAGCCTACTTCAGCACCAACGATTTTTATCCCTACACCCGCGAGGAACTCAAAAAACACGACCCCCCGATGTACGAGCTCATCAAAAAATTGTGGGGTGTGAAATAACTCAGCTTCCGCTACCGCCGGCACCTCCGTATGAATTGTGATGGCAGCCGCAGTTGTGATGGCTGTGGCCGCCTCCATCCGTGCGATGATCGTTTTTCAGGATTTCGGCATGGTGTACGCAACGATGATCCCATGGATGACCAAAGTGGCTACCATGCCATATATGAGTATTTCCATCATGTTTTTTGTTAGATATTCAACCCTTATCCACCTTGATCCAGAGATTCAGAATCCTCATCAGGACCGAAAGGCCGCAGGCGAATCCGCTGACGCCGGCTCCGATGAAAAGTCCCCAAATCATCCCGACCGAAAACGAATAGCGGACGAGGCTTTCTTTGTCGGCAGAGCTGAAAAGATTGCCGACAAATTCCGGTGAAACCCATGCGATGAACATTGCAAACAGACCTCCCAAAACTGCGGAAAGCAGTGATGCTCCAAGCATGATGCCGAAGAGCTGAATGGCTGACTTGATCATGATTTTCAGAGATTCTTGTCGGTCACCGCACCTTCGCTCGCGCTGGTCACCAGTTTCGCATACTTTGCGAGCACTCCGTGACGGTAACGCGGTTCGGGGCGAACCCACTTGGTCTTTCGGGCGGCAATTTCCGCATCGGATAGATTCACGGAAATCCGGTTTTCAACCGCGTTGATTTCAATCTCATCTCCGTCCTGAAGAATGGCAATCGCGCCACCTTCGAACGCTTCTGGGGTGATGTGCCCGACCACGAACCCGTGGCTGCCACCGGAGAAACGGCCATCGGTAATGAGTGCGACGTCTTTGCCAAGACCCATGCCCATCACCGCGGAGGTAGGTCCTAACATTTCTCTCATCCCGGGCCCGCCTTTCGGGCCTTCGTAGCGGATGACGATCACATCCCCTTTGCCGATTTTCTTTTCGAGAATGGCGGTCATCGCCTCAGGCTCGGAATTGAAAACCCTGGCCTTGCCTTTGAATACCTCGCCTTCCTTACCGGAAATTTTTGCAACTGCGCCACCATCGGCAAGGTTTCCGTAAAGAACGCGAAGGTGACTGTCTTTTTTGATCGGATTGTCGAGCGGACGAATGATCTGCTGGTCGGCGGGATAGGGTGTTGCGAGTTTTTGCAGGTTTTCCGCCATGGTCCGGCCGGTCACCGTCATGCAATCGCCATGCAAGAGTCCGGCATCCAACAGCATTTTCATCAACGGCACGGTGCCTCCGATGCGAACCAGATCCGCCATCGCGTATTTGCCGGAAGGCTTGAGGTCGGCGAGAACCGGAGTTCTTTTGCCGATGCGCTCGAAGTCATCCAGGGTGATGTCCACGCCGGCCGCATGTGCCATGGCAGGAATGTGGAGACAGGCATTGGTGGAGCCGCCGAGGGCGATGAGGACTGTAATCGCGTTTTCAAACGCCTTTTTCGTCATGATGTCACGCGGTTTGATGCCGAGTTGGATCAGGTTGAGCACGGCCGCGCCCGCATCGAAACAATCGCGCATCTTGTCCTCGGAAATCGCCGCTTGCGCGGAGCTGTTCGGAAGGGACATCCCGAGCGCCTCGATCGCACTAGCCATGGTGTTGGCGGTATACATCCCGCCGCAGGAACCGGGACCGGGGATCGCGCAAGACTCGACGTGATCCAGTTCCTCATCGGAAAACTCACCGTTAGCGTGTTTGCCAACCGCCTCGAAGACGGAAACGATATCCAGATCCTTTTCCTCGCCCTTGATTTTTCCGCAACCGGGAAGGATGGTTCCGCCATACACGAATACCGCCGGGCGGTTCATGCGGCCCATGGTCATCACGCAGGCCGGCATGTTTTTGTCGCAGCCGCCGATCGCCACGAAACCGTCCATGCCTTCGCAGCCGACCACAGTCTCGATCGAATCCGCGATCACTTCGCGCGAAACCAAGGAGTATTTCATTCCCTCGGTACCCATCGAGATTCCGTCGGAAATGGTGATGGTGTTGAAGATTGTGGATTTGCCGCCTGCAGCATCCACGCCTTTGGCTGACTCGATGGCGAGTTTGTCGATATGGACATTGCAGGGGGTTACCTGACTCCAGGTAGAAGCGATCCCGATCTGGGGCTTGGAAAAATCTTCTTTTTTGAAGCCCACCGCATAGAGCATCGCACGGCTGGGCGCGCGGTCGGGGCCATCAAGCATCAAACTGGAAAAGGGGCGTTGTTCGTCATTCATTCGGACAGGATGATCCACAACATGGCTGATTTTGCAACTCGCTTGATTTCGAGCGCGTCCCAAACCCGTTTTCATCTGCCATGGCCGACATTGACCTGCGGTTTGATGTTCAACGGCCCATGGCGCGAATGCCCATGACTCTTTTTCCGCGGCGGCGATCAGGAATCTTTGAAATCCGGATGACGGGTTGTGTGTGATTCAGGCTTCGGTTTGTGTGGCGGAGCAGAAAGCCAAGGCCTGCATCAATCCAAAGTCGTGAAGCAGGAAAAGCCCGTCAGGAATAGCCAGGAGAGCCATCACGGCCTGATTGAACAGGGGAAACCCATGATCGGCATGGCGGATATCTGTCCGGTGGACCCCGAGGTTTGCGAATTGGCCGGGATTCGCGCCCCTGCCAGCCTCACGGGAAGTCCCTGACGCCCGATCGCCGCAACAGCATGGATCACTTTTATGATCCAATCATGGCGGCCCGGGATCGGGATTCTGTCCGAACCCAAAGAAATCGCTTTACAATTTCACCCGATTTTTTACTTTCCGCCCCCCGTTGCCACGCTGGCACCCTGTTTCCAACCAATTTCCGTCATGAGAGTCCTATCTTCCCTCGCTTCCGCCAAGCGCCGCCACGCTGACTGCCAAGTCGTCAGCCGCAAAGGCACGAAATACGTGATCTGCAAAAGCAATCCCAAATTCAAAGCCCGCCAAGGTGCCACGAAAGGAACCCGACTCTCCAAGAAGGGCGTAAAATAATTTTCCGGCCGTCGTTTTCATAGTTTAGGTCAAAAAAAGGGGCGATCTTCCGGATCTCCCCTTTTTTAGGCCTGTGAGTCGCCTGAAGATTACTTCGTATCGGTCAAGAGCGCATCCACGGACAGTTCCACAAATGAGCCCGGAGATCCCATGAATGCGATCGTTCCTTCCGCCCCGATCACATAAACAAAGGGGCCGCCCTGCACGCGGTAGAGGGCAGCGATTTCTCCTTTGGAGTCGATGATGTTATTCCAGCGAATCGTCTCATCCGCCTGATATTTCCGCACTTCAGCAATGGGATCTTGCGTAATTCCGATCATCGCCACAGGTTTGCCCGCATATTTCGTCACCCATTTGTTCGCGACTTCGATCACTTTGCCGATTTCTGCCGATCCGGAGTTCCAGAACATCAAAATGGTCGTTTTCCCCCTGAAATCCTTACTGTGAATGATGCGCCCACCCACATCGGCTCCAGAAAACTCCGGCGGAATACGTCCCTTCATGAGATGCGTCATGCAAAAGATTTCCTCCGATGCGATGTCAGATACGTTTTTTCCACCCCCGAGCTCCACGTCAGCGGCATCGATAATCGCAGTGCGGAGATGACTGAGACGTTTTTTGATGACTTCCGGATCTTCTCCCAAATGTTTCATGTGAACGGCAGCAGCCAATGCCGCCACTCCTCTGCATTTCCGCTCAGGATTTGTGGCAATCACTTTTTCCAAGATGGCAAGGCCACGCGAGGAATGACTCTGGGCCAGAGCGATACAGAATCCGCCGGCTTCTTTGTTTTGAAGATGGTATGATTCGAACGCCTCCAAAATCCGCTGGCGATTTTTTGCGATCTTGGGATCCGGCGCCCCTGAGAAATGCGTCAGATTCAAATAAAACGCCGCGTAGGGAACAGACCAGTCCTGTTGCAGATGGGGAGAGATGTTTGACCAGAGTTCCGCTGCAGTTGCGGGAAAAGACGGACGCTTCTCCCATGCGGCTTTTTTTTCCTCATCGGTGTTTGCGATCTGCAATTTCAGCTGGGCGGCCTCCTGGGAAAGCTCGAAAGTCCGCTTGATGCGCTCGGCCTCCGTCGGAGATGCGGAGGCATCGACCATCATGAGGCTTACCAGTGAAATGAGCAGTTTTTTCATGGGAATGGATGGAAACCAACACCGGGGATCGCTTACTTCCACGTCCAGTGGAAGACGGTCTCGATATCTGGGTGCAGTGAATGATGTGCGGGGCAACCACGAGCGGCACTTTCGAACAAGGCGCGTTCCGGATGATCCGCAGCCAGGGGCATATGGATATCCAGCTCCAACTTGCAGATCCGACGCGGAGAATCGGCGGACATGTGCTTGCGCACCTCGATATTCAACCCTTCAAGCGAAATTCCTTTTCGCTCCGCAAGGATACCCATGACCGTTGCCATGCAGGCACCGAGACCGGTAGCAAGAAGATCCGTGGGAGAAAACGACTCGCCTTTCCCGTTGTTATCAACCGGCGCATCGGTGTTGAGCGTATTGCCCGAAGGCGCATGGGTGGCGGCGCAGCGAAGCCCGCCTTGATAGTTGAGGTGGATGGTGACCATGGGATCGTCAGGGATTGTTGATGAATGCATCTGCGGCGGGCTCAGCTTTGGCCAAAACCACACGAAAGCCATAGTAATCGGTTTTCACCAATGGGGGAACCGGATTTCTCCAACCCAAAATCAGATTTTCTTCCCGATAGGTGTTCCAGCCGCCACCTCGCAGCACACCGAGCGAGCTTTCGGAACTCAGCGTGATTTCATCCTCCACCCATTCGTGTACATTTCCCGTAATATCATACAGCCCGAGCGCATTTGGCTCGAACGTGGCCACCGGGGCGGTACCGGCAAACCCGTCCATGTAGCCGGGGATGATGCGCGAGGAGGGAGTGCTCTGGCTTTCTGCTGCGGCCGTATCGGCAAAATTTCCGGATCGATCCGGAGGCGGCCATTGTGCCGTCCAGGCAAAGACCGTAGGTTTGTTGGCATCCCGTTGGCTCGGATCATCCCCATCTTCCTTTTTTAACCCTGCCATCCTGCTCCATTCCAAATCGGTCGGCAAGCGGTAGTAATGGGTTTGCCCGATCAGCTCTTCATTCCGTTCCTTCTCGGTAAGCCACTTGCAAAATGCTTGGGCATCATCGCGCGAAACATGGACCACCGGATGATGGGGGCCCTGTGGAAAATCCGCAACACGCGGTTTTTCATAACGGGCGCTGTGTGTGAAAATCGCATAATCCTTCACCCGCGTCTCGAAAGCGGAAACCATCAGATCCATGCCAAGCGGCTCAAACCGCATCTGGATGCTGTTGTTCCATGTTTTTCCGAACACCACGCCCTGGTTTGGCTCAAGCGTCGCCGTCAACGCGACGTTCTCACCTTCCCGCACGTCGGTATTCATCGTCAGCGGCTTGTATCCGTCCAAAATGATCAGCAACTCCACCGAGCCGGGTTTCACCTTGGGAATCAGCAGTGTATCATGCGTCGTTCCGGAGTGGATTCCGTTCATGTACACATCCGCACCGGCCGGCTCCGTGGCCAACTGCACGGCACCGTATTTGTATTCCCCGACGACCAGCCTGAAGGGCCGGAGATTCTTGCGCCTTGCATGTTCGCTCCATTTCGGATGATCAAAACCCGTCTCCACCTGTGCCGTAATTTCATTATCCTGAGTGAAAAAACCCTGTTGCACCCCATTGACCCGAACCCAGTCCATGAAGGCAATGATATCCGGTTGCTGGGCGAGGACGACATCGGAATTTTTCCCGTTCTCAGAGATCGCAAGGTATTCCACCGACTGCTGCGGGCGCTTCGAGGACTTCAGAAATTCCTGCCAGATCTGCTTCGGGATGAAATTGGAGCTCACATGTTTGTCCCCTTCAGGCAGATAAACCAAACCCATATGATCCTGCCATTTCTCGCCAATGACCGGCGGAGAAAAATTCTGCAATTCGCGAAAAATCAGCATCGGAGTTGTCGCCGACTCAGGCATGACGGTTTCATTCAACGTGATGGTCTTGTAGCCATTCTTCCGGATGACATACTCCACCTGGCTGCCGACCATCGCACGCAACGTTCCTGTCTCCGTGGGCGTGCTGCCGATCCATTTGTCATCCATGTTGTAAACCTCCGCACCCTCGGGAACCGTGATGATGCGGATCAATCCCTCACGCGCAACCGGCGCGGGAGCTTCCGCCCGGTACCACGGCAGCCATTCGCTGTCCTTGAGGACCTGCCATGAAGCCCATCCCGCGAATCCGAACAGCACCAGACTAGTTAGAATCAGGGAGCGGTTCGGATGAGACCGACGCTTGCCACGTTGCAGGCAGCGCAATGCATGGGCAAGTTCGCCAGCGGTAGAAATCTTGCGTCTGCTGATGCGCGGCTCGCACACATCACAGATGATCTGATTCAGTTCCAGCCATCGTTTGCGCTCGGCGCCGCTGGGGAGCTCGTCAGGCAGTTCGGGAAAATCCAGACGGTCTTTTCCGGTGGCGATCTCGTAGAGGACTTTTCCAAGTGAGTATATGTCCGCCTGCGCAGAACCCGGCCCCTCCGGAGGGACAAAACCTTCCGTTCCGACAAAGGTCCTCTGGTCGCGCGCGGCCACCAACCCAATATCTGCGAGCTTGGCCTTGCCATTCACGAAAATGACATTCGACGGCTTGACATCCCGATGTGCCAACCCGTTTTGGTGAAGGTGATCCAACGCCTCGGCAAGGTGCACTCCCACATCGATGCAAACCGATGTCTCCAGGCGCACATTGTTTTTCCCATCCGGCCGCAGCGTGCGGGCTTCGTATTCGATGGGATTGATTTCCTGACCCGTGTGGACGTCATCCCCCAGCTCCATCACGTAGTAATAGAACGCATTACCGTCAGGGCTGCGTCCCACATGCAGGATGTTCACCAGGCCGGGATGGTTCCGAGAGATCGGCTCGTATTTCAATATCCCCTCGAATTCCCGCTCGAAGGTCCGCTCGTCATCAAAATCCTCTCTCCATACGATTTTGACGGCTCGCATGGCACCCGTTACCCCGCGTGCCATCCAGACTTCACCGTATGACCCACCACCGATCTTACGAAGAACATCATGATCGGGTATGCTGGGATGCGCGCGGACAGGTTTCGGCATGGCTTACTCGGTCTCTTCCTCCAATTTCGCCAGCTCTTTTTTGAGCACCGCCCCGACACGGTGCTTCGCCAGATAAACCTGCGCCATGCTGACGTTCAACTTGTCCTGCACCTTTCCCGCGTCCCACTGACGGATCACATAGTAATCGAAAATCTGATATTGCTTGGGAGAAACTTGCGCCTTCACACGGGCTAAAGCGGCGTCGGCGATACCTTTTTTCCATTCCACATCCCACAATCGCTCCAACACATCGCCATTCGGATCCTCCACCCGATCGATCACTGCGGTTTTGCGGTCATCCGCCCATTCGCCCTCGACCATTGCCGTGTCTTTTTTTCGCCGCCTGAACTGGTCGTTGATCCGCCAGCGCGTCATATTCATCAGCCACGTTTTGAAAGATCCCTGCTCGGGGTCATAGAGCTTTTTTTTGCTCTGTTTGGCGATGGATAAAATGGTTTCCTGAACACAATCGAACGCCTCTTCGGAGCGCAGTCCCGCTTTGATCGCCACGGCATATATCAAGCGCCAGTAGGTCTGATAAAACTCGTCCCATGTGCGCTGATCCTCCCAATCGTCGAGTCGGGCAATCAGGCTTTTTCGGGTTTTGGCATATGCCTGCTGCAATATTTCATCATCAGCGGAGGGGACTGGCATGTGATCATCGGACATCGAAGAAGATTTAACATGAAAAGCACGGCTTGTCTTTCCCCAAAAGAGGCAAAAATCACCCTACGGACGGCTCCTGATCCGGCTGCAGCATGTTTTTTTCCCAAAAATATCTGCGAAAAATGACTTTGACCGCGGCAGTCAACGGCACAGCGAGCAGGGCCCCCACAAATCCTCCCAGCACCACGGACCAGAACAACATCGAAAAAATCACCGTCAACGGATGCAGGCCCACCGAATCGCCGACGATCTTCGGGGCGGTGAGCAGCGAGTTGATCTGCTGCACACCGGCAAAAATCAGGACCACACATCCCACATAGGGCCATGGCTCGAGATCAAACGGGACACGTGCCATCTGCGCATGCAGATACGCGATGATACAAGCGGGAATGAGGCAGAGGATGTTGCCAATGTAGGGGATGATCCCCAAAATCGCCATGAATACCCCGATCAGCAGGGCGTAGGGCAGGTCGAAAAAGAACAATGCGATTCCAACCAGGATCCCATCGATCACCCCGACGAGCACCTGTCCGCGAAAGAAGGAGACCAAATATCCATTGATTTCCTGCAAGGTGGAAACCAGCTCGGTCTTGAAACGCGAGGCCCGCAATGGCATGTAATCGTGCCAGTGCTCACGGATCGATGCCGAATCTTTCAGGAAGAAAAAGAGGTAGACCGGAACCATGATCATTCCGAGCGCCCATCCCAAAAACCCGAAGAATTTTGAGGATCCCACCGATAGCCAGCGTGTTCCGATATCGATCAACGCCTCTTTGTTTTCATAAAGCATTTTGCCCGCGCGCGTCCGCCAGAAGAAATCCAGGGATTCGGGAGGACTGGCATCCGCATCCATCAGAACCGGATTTCCGTGAACGTCGGTCTCGGTGAGAAGCCATCCGATCGGTCCCTGCTGATAATCGACACGCAACCGATGGAGCGATGTCACCAAAGCCGGCACGAGATTGGGCTCGGTTTCCTGATCTTCGGGCATCTCCGTCACAACCACCTCGGCCGCCTGATCCTGCGGTTTGCTCTCGACGACCTGAGTCGCCGTGCTTTTCGATACCATTTCACGAAAAAAGTTTTTGGTCCCCTGGATCGCCGGCAAGACAGCCAAAACCAGCAAGGTGGCTACCACAAGCGTGATCACAAAGACCCCGATGACCGACCAGAGTCGGCTCACCCCGCGCCGCTCGATCAACCTCACCACAGGATCGAGCAAATAGGCGATGATCCCCGCAACGATCAAGGGCACCAGGACCGGCTGCAGGTAACCGAAAATCTGCCCGATCACCCATACCAAACCGACGATCATGCACGCCAGAACCCACATCGCAAGACCGGTAGCCGCCCCCCAGAGCGTGCGCTGTTGAAAACGGGTTGGATATTTCATGACGACGTTTCCATAGAGACTTTCAACAGCCTGCACAACATTTCTTCTTCTCCCCCCCACAACCCCGAACCACCCACCTGTCTCCGCCCGGAGCCTTGAACATGGCTTCCGCGCCAAGTGGTCCCGTCAGGAATCGAACCTGAAACTACGGCTTCGGAGACCATCGTCCTATCCATTGGACCACGGGACCTGATGTGGTGGCACGGCAACAGTATGAGAGGAGCTTTTGAAGTTTGAAATATCAAATTTCAAAAAAGAATCCGCATGTTTCCCGCCCGGGAGACAGGAAAGCCCTCTTTCGGATGTATCTGCCGATTCACTCCAGGC
>JBEAZA010000002.1:0-8363 GCA_041170385.1 Verrucomicrobiota bacterium
GGAAAAAGCGGGACGCCACCGCTGTTGCTTCTCACCGGAGTCCTGCCCATGTGGTAGCCTGTCATCAGGGTGCTGCGTGCGGGACCGCAGACCGAATCGCCGGAATAGCAATCGGTGAACTTGATGCCCTCGGCACAAAGCCTGTCGATTTGCGGAGTCAGGATCGTCTTGCTGCCGTAGCAGCCGAGGTTGCGGTATCCCAGATCATCGACGATGATGAAGATGATGTTGGGCTTTTGAATGGGGAGCGCAGGGGCGGCAACGGGCAGAAACAGAGTCGCAAGCAGCGACAGGATGGGAATGGATTGGTTCATCTCGTTCTTATTTTAGATTGATAGGTCGGACGCCAGTGCCGTGCGACAGCCAGAGCCGCCGGAGAAGCCAGTCGGCAAACTATTCTCGCGCCTTGATCATGGCTTCACCAAAGCGCTTGCCGAGGCCCAGTTGGCCGGCCTGATCGAAATGCACCAGATCGTCGCGCTGGCTCAGATCGTCGGTATCGATGACGAAGACATTTTTGTCCGTTTTCGTCACAGCCTCCTGAGCGCTTTGCACGGCTTGGACGAAGGGCATCTTGAACTTCGGTGATTCGAGTATCTTGCTGCTGATCCTGCCAATCACGACAGGCAACTCAGGCTTGCCGGTTTCCTTGCGGACCAAGGCGATCAGCTGCTCGAGCTTTTTCTGATAGGCTTCGGCTTCCGCTTGGGTTTTGGCATCGCTTTCCCCCTGCATCCACAGCATGCCCATGATCTCGTATCCGCCCTCGATTTTTTCCAAAGCGTTCTTGAGGTTCTGCAGCAATTGGGTGTGGCCGTTTGCCTTGCCCTTGTCATCAGGCAGCCAAAAGTTGATGGGGGTGCCGCCCTTGGCGACCTTGATCAAATGGATTTCTTCGGCGGGATACAATCCAGACATGGTCTTGGCAAAACCGAACTCGGGGCCGATCATGTCCATGCGCATCTCCTTTTTGAGACCCTGAAGTTCGTTCAGACTTGCCCACCTGCCGAGGATCCCCGGCTTGTTCCAGATATCGCTGGCATCCCACATCCGGACGTTGTCCCCGACCGCCGGGTCGAACTGAAGTCCTTCCTTCACAACAAACCCGCCGCCGCTCATGTTGGACTGTCCGGAAAGGATGAAGACTTTCGCTTTCCCTTCCGCTTGCGTAAGCGGAACGAGAAGACATGCGGACAGAAAAAGAAGTTTCAGTTTCATGGATAAGCTGGCGGGTTATCTCTTGAGGGTCTTTGCCAAAGCCTCGGCAAATCCACGGCCGATGCCGACCATGATTTTTGCTGATCCGAGGTAATGGAAGTCGCCGTCCGACACGGCTGTCTTGAGAATCAGTTCCTCCTCCGGCGTGATGTTCTTGGCACGGTATTCCAACACAGCCTTCTTGAGAGCTTCGCCTTCGAGTCCCTGCTCGTATCTGAACGTTCCCGCCTGTTCATTGACCTTGCCGACTTTCTGGACAAGGGCGGCCAATTCGTGGTCCCAATATTTTCCGGTTTCGACCGCGATGACATTCCCCTTGAATTCCGGCTTTTCCGCGACCGCCAACTGCGCCTGTTGGAGGCGTCCGATGTTCCCCTTTTCATTGACTCCGCCGATTCCAATGACACCGATGATCGCTGGCATCTTCGGAGCGTTGAGGTCCTTGCGCAGGTCGCGGATGAGATGCTCCATCAACCATGTGTATTGATCGTAGCCGCCGGGTTTTTCGCGGTTCGGGTAGACGCCGGTGTCGATCATGTCGTTCCATCCCTGGAACCAGAGAAAGCCAGCAAGCTCGTATCCGGCAGCAGGATCATAGGCCGGATGGTGTTTCTTCACGTCGCTGAGTACCGACTTCACATAGGTGATCATGTCGCGGTAGAAGGCGCCCTTTTGTTTTTCAACCTCAATGTCCGCCTGTTTCATCTTTTCCAGTTCCTGCGGGAGAGTGGCGCGCCCGCCCGCAAGCATGTCACAGATGTCGAAATCGAAGGTTTCGATCTTGCCCGCACGCCAGCGGGTGACTTTCATCATCCAGTCGCCATCGATGCTCCTGGATTCATGAAACGCCTTGCGCCATTGGTCGACGGGATTCTCGCCCAAGCCGGCGCCATCCACCGCGAGGATCAGATCGCCCACCTGGAAAGGATCACCTTTGAATTTACCCAAGGCGGCACTGAGGAAGTAAATCGGATACACGTCACCGATCTTGCCGACTTCCGCACCCTTGAAGCCATCAAACCCGAGGTGCCGCCTTCGCAGAGCGTGGGGCTTTTCCGGTTTCCAATCGCTTGCGATGTCGAGCTTGGCAGGCACGGGAAGCGTGGGAGCTTTTTTCTCCGCAGGTTCCGACTTGCTCAAATCGGGATGTCCGGGAGGCGGTGTCCACTTGTCGGCACTCGGCGGACGGAAATGGTAGTTGAGCGACTTGCCACCCTGTGAAGTCTTGATGATGAGAAATGGCTCGTTGAGCTCCTTGTGCAGATAGATCCCGCAGCCATATTCGGGTCCGAATGTGTAATGGCCTTTGACTTTGGCACCGAATTTGGGTTCGAGCCTGCCGACTTCCTTGTCCTTCCACTGCGTGACGTACACGGCATCGAGAGTGGTCGGGTTGCCGTCCTTGTCGAAGACATCCGCGTATGATTTGGCGGTCTCCGGACTCATCTTGAGATGTTCCAAGGTGCGGGCAGCCGCCATGCCCGTCGCGTTCGACTGGCCGGCGAGGATGAAGACCTTCAAGGGTTTGGGTTTGGTTTCGGCAAATACCGCTAAAGGGCATGCTAGGGTGAGGAGGGCGATCAGAGTGGTTTTGATGGTCATGGGAGTGGAAGAAAGAGAAACATCGAACATCGAACGTCCAACATGGAACATCGAAGTTAGAGAGATGCGGGTTAATCGTTTGCTGTGGGTTTGCGGAGTTTGTTCGTTTGAGATGTGCGGATGCTGGCAACGAAAATACGGATGAGTTCGTCGGTTTCTTGGAAGAGAGGTTCGATTTGGCTCGGATCTTTGACCAGTGGCACTTTCCGGATCAGTTTCAGTGCTCGTTGGGACTCTCGGAGTTCCTTGAGGCAGATTTTCATCTTGTGAACAACGTCGTTCGGGGGCTCCGCTGCATGGGGCTTCGCCGTGATTGAACAAGGGAGATGTTCCCGAGCGAAGCAACTGCCCTCCGACATGATTCGCCGCCCGAGTGTTGGGCATCGCCTCCGTAAGTTTCACAACAGCCGAGGCAAAATCAAGAAGCCGCTCTTCAAGATCATATTTACGTCCTGTTATCTTCATTCTTCCTACCTAGGCGCTCGTCGTTCCGTCTTCAATCTTCAATCTTCAATCTTCAATCTTCAATCTTCAATGTTCAATGTTCAATGTTCAATGTTCAATGTTCTGTGTTCTGTGTTCGATGTTCACTTCCTGCAACCTCACTTCACCGGCGTCAGCATGAACTTGCCGAACGTGGCCCTGCCCGGGCCGTTGAATTTCAGCACGTTGCCGCCTGCCTTGAGTTCGATTTGGATGGGAGTCGTTTTTCCCCAGAGGCCTACCGTGTATGGCAGTGTCATTTCAACCGCTTTGCCGCCATTGGTGGTGACGAACATGTTCTGGTGCGGTTTGGGTGTCACAATGTCGGCGACGAGCTGATAGGTTCCGGCTTTTGGCGCAGCGATCGAGTATTGGAACGAATCCGTTTCCTTGGCGTAACGTGAGAGGTGGAGATGCGTTTCGCCCGCCGGGTTTTTAACGAACACGATCAAGTCCTTGATGCCTGATTTCGTATTGGCCGTGGTGCTTTGGGTTGGATTGCTGGTCGCGGCCGATGGGATCGTGATCGTGCCGTTCGGGTCGACCGTGATGTTTCCTGTTGCCGCAGGTGCGTTTGCGGCAAGGTTCGGGATGTCAGATGATTTGCTGCCGGCGGACTTGAGTCTGGCGATGATCCGGCGTTGTTCATGCAGCGCGAGATCGCCCCAGAAGATCGGCTTTTCGGTTTCTCCCTTTTTTTTCGTTGCGGGGCCTTTGGTCTTGCCGCTCCACGTGATCCATCCCGGCTTGCGATCCTCACCCGTCACTTCGGCAATCCATTGCGCCCTCTTGACTTTCATGAAAGCGGTTTCGTCATTTCGTGCCTGGCTGCTTGCATGGAAATTCACATCCGCGCCATAGGCTTTGGTTCTTGCATCATTCATGGCCGCGTAGAAGCCACGGCCGCCCGGACGCCAATCTTCGCCAGGTTTGGATTCACCTCCGAGTCGGGTGGCCCAACCGAGTGGATGCCAATGCGCGAGTGTGGCATGTCCCGGTTCTTTGCGGGCGGCGGTTGGTATGCCGTGGGCTTGAAGAATGAAACGTCCGAAAAACGCGCGACGTCCGCAAATTCCGCCGTTGGCGAGGATATTCTGCATGAAGGCGTAGTCGGGAAGATCGTCTTTCACCATCGAGCTGGTGTAGGCGATTTCTTTGTCGACCACGTTCACATAGACGGAGGTATTGCCATCGCCGGGAAGACAATCCGGACGCAGGTTGCGGAGCATGTCACGCCCCCAGGCAAGAACCTCGTCGGGATCGTTGGCATTGACCGCCATGGCCATGTTCCATGCGCTCAGATCTTTGAAGCCCGCGTCCAGCTCTCCGGCCAGATACCACTTCTCGTAACTGAGATATCTCTGCACGGGGTCAATCGTGTTGGCAGAACCATCTCCGGCGACGGCTGCTTGGTCCCCTTCCTTGGAGTCGCCTCCCGTTTTCGCCTGCTTCTGAAGCGGGGTCGCATGGGCAAGACTCACGGCCAACGCAAGTTTCTGAAACACTCCATCCTTCGCCTTGGCGCTGGCTTTCCGGATGTCCGTGTAAATCCTCATGGCCTGCCCGAATTTTCCATCGGTGGGCCCGTCGGCGACCAGCATCTGGATCATGAGCGCGTCGTTGATGAAAAGGTCTTGGATGAGTGCTTCATGCTCCGGACTTTTCTCAGCAAATTCGGCAAGGCCGCGCGGAGTGGCGGTGGTGATGACCATGTACTTCGCCAGTTTGCCGTCCAGTTTGTCACTGCCGAGAATTTCGCTCATCCCCAGCGCATCCATGGCTGACCAGGTGGCGGCCATCGCTTTTTCATTTGCCTGCCTCGCGGCTTCCGCGGCCTTGACCGCCTCCGGCAGTTTCGCCTCGGCATCCTTCACCTCCAACGCCGCCTTTTTGATCTGGTCAGCCAGTTGCTCCTGTTGTTGTTTGATGTGCGCATGGAACGCATCCTCGGATTCCAACAGTTTCTGCAGCTCCGGATTGCTTCCGCCCGATGCAAGGATCTGGGTCATTTCATCCTTTGCTTCCGCAAACGTTTTTGGCGCTTGTTTTGAGCTTTCCTGCAACTGCCTCAGTTTCTCCGCCGCCGATTTGAGTTTCCTGACTTCTGCGGCTTTTGCAATCGCCTCCCGGCCCGCAACCTCCTCATTCCCGGCCGCATCACGCCACGCGACGACTCTCGCATCGTCAGGTTTTGGCAGGGCGGCTTCGATCTCCGCTTTGAGGGATGCCTGCAATGCCGCATACTTCGTTTGCATCGCCAACCCGCCAGCGGTCAAGGCCGTGGCGGATGCGGAGCTTTTGCCCTTTTGTGCCATCACGGAGGATACCGGCAGCATGAAGGTCGATGCCATGAGTATGGCGGTGGCGCAGTTCGTTGCTTTCATGTTCTGATGATCGGGGATCTTCACCCACGCTTATTTTTTCGGCTTCAGTGTCAACTGGTCGAAGGTAGCGCGCGCCGGGCCGTGGAATTTCAGTACGTTGCTGCCTGCTTTGAGCTCGATTGAAACCGGATCGGTTTTGCCCCAGAGCCCGATGGTATAGGGAAGGGCGATTTCAACGGGAGTGCCGCCATTCGGTGTGGCAAACAGCTTCTGGTTGGGTTTCGGTGTCGCGATGTCGATGACGAGTTGATAGGTTCCGGCTTTTGGTGCATCGAAGGTATATTCGTAGGTATCGCCTTCCTTGGCGTAGCGCGAGAGGTGCAGAACCGTTTTTTCGGCCTTGTCCTTGAGGAAGACAACGAGGTCGGCTTGTCTGCCTTTGTAAAGAACTCTCTTGCTCTGGGACGGGCTGCTGCATGCAGCCGATGGGATGGTGATGACGCCTGATGAATCGACGCTCGCCTTGCCTGTGGCTGCCGGCTCTGCCTTGGCTACGGAAGAGGTCGTGGCAGATTTCGTTTTCAAAGCCTGCAGCCCTTCGTTGATGCGTCGCTGTTCATAAAGCGCCAGATCGCTCCATGCCGAGGGCTTCGCCACCTCGCCGGGTTTGAGGGGCGCCGGGCCGGTGGACTTGCCGCTGTAGGTGATGAGGCCCGGTTTCCAGGTCTCACCCATGAGGGAGGCGATCCATTGGGCTCTCTTCACCTTCAGGTAAGCGGTTTCATTTTCACGAGCGAGGCTGCTGGCCACGAAATTGACATCCGCGCCGTAGTTTCCGCCGCCGCCACCCATTTTGGAATAGAAGCCGCGATTGGATTTACCAAAGCCTCCACCAAGTACGGTTTGCCATCCACTGGAATGCCAGAGCGCGACGGTGGAGTGGCCGGGTTCCACCCTCTCGATGGCAGGCACGCCGAATGCCTGAAGGATGAATCGGGTGAAGAACCCACGACGGCCGCAGATTCCGCCGTTGGCGAGGATGTTCTGCATGAAGTGCTTGTCCTTCAGATCGTTGACCAATCCGCCGCTGCCGTAAGCGATTTCAGCGTCCGTTACATTGGTGAACACCAAGCTGTTGTCATCGTCCGGAATGCAATCCGGGCGCAGGGTGTGAAGCATCTTGCGTCCCCAGACAAGGATCTCATCGGGATCCGCACAATCGACGACCCTCCTCAGGTTCCAAACATTCAGATCCTTGAAGCCTTTGTGGAGTTCACCTGCTTCGTACCATTTTTCATAACTCAAATAGCGCTGCACGGGATCGATAAATTTCGAACCCGGATTGGCGGTATCCGCGTCCGATGCCTCCAGGCCGTCAGCGCCTGTTGGACGGTTCCGATTCTCGATCGGAGTGGCATGAGCGAGGCTGACTGCCATGGCGAGCCTCTGGAAGATTCCGTCTTTCGCCTTGGGGCTGGCTTTCTGGATATCGGTGTAGATTTTCATCGCCTGGCCGTATCTGCCGCCCGACGCGCCGTCGTTCACGAGCATCTGAAGCATCAGGTCCTTATCTGTTAGAAGCTGATCGACAAGCTTTTGGTTCCCCGGGCTCTGTTGGGCGAATTCCGCAAGAATGGCCGGAGTCGCGTCCGTGAGGATGGTATATTGGGCAAGCTTGGCATCGAGCGCGCTGCTGGAGAGGATGGAGCCGGCACCCAGCGCATCCATCGCCTTATAAGTCGCGGCCAAGGCATTGTCATGTGCCTGCTTGGCGGCTTGTGCAGCTTTGATTGCATCAGGCAATTTGACCTTGGCATCTTGGACGTCCGTTTTGCCCTTCTCGATGGCCGCATTCAGCTTATCGATATCACCTTGCCGGCTTTTGAGGAAACTTTCGGCACTCTGTAGCATTTTCATTCTTTCCGGATCCTCTTCGCCTCTGGCCCTTGCCCGCGCAAGATCTTCCTGGGCGTCCTCAAGGGTTGAAGGGGCGTATTTCAACTGCTCTTGCAAATCGTGAAGCTTGCTTTCCGCTCCCTGCAATTTCTGAACTTCTTTTGCTGTTGCAGCTGCCTCTTTTTCCGGCCCCGCTTCCGCCTGTACCGCCTGCATCCATGCGGCGATTTTCGCTTCGTCGAGCTTGGGAATTGCCTTCTCAAGTTCCGTCTTCAGCGCCGCTTGGGCAGCGGCGTATTTGGATTCGAGCGACTTACCGGCATCGGTGAGGGCCACGGGGGCGTCCGTTTTCTTCAGGATGTAGGCACCCGGATTCAGGGTGCTTGGATTCTGGGCGTTCGCGTATCCCGCAATAATGATAGCACCGCTGAATGCTGCGGCGAGGTAGTATGGATGTTTCATGAAGTGTTTTTTTTGTTAGAATGTTGAGGAGTTCTTATTTCTTTGGTTTGCCCAGGGTTTTGAGGCGCTCGATGATTTCGAGGGCGCGCTTGGCCTCTTCGGTGCGCCGGTATTCAATGCGGGCTTCGCCGTCCGCTTTCCATGCGTTCGAAAACTCGCGCGTTAGTCCTTTGTCGGTCAGATCCTCGCTTTCGGGAAGATCCCAGGTGTCGGTGCGGAACTCCGGTATCGGCATTTCCTGGTGCCCGTTGACATAGAGGTTGCCCATGGGGCTGTTTCCCCAGGCATAACGGAAATGGACGGGCTTGGGCACGAGCGGGCTCCAGACATGGACGGTTTTGGTGGCAGTCCAGAAATCACCTGCTCCTGAGTGGCGGG
>JBEAZA010000003.1:0-52927 GCA_041170385.1 Verrucomicrobiota bacterium
ATCCCCACCCAGTGATGAAATGGCACCGGAACTGCAACAGATTCGTAGGCAAACGTCTCGCCTTTCCGAGCTCACGGTCTTTTCGGAAGAGAACCCCGAGAAACTTTCCTCGGAAAATGACTTGCATTTCACCAGCATCACCCCTAAGAACCGCGCCCCTTCAGCCACATCAAATCAACGAAGACTCGGGAAAACCAAGTGGCAAGCCTTCACAATCGCCCGCTCTGACTCAAGACGGGACACCCATACATCGATCATGATCAACGAACTCATCTCAGAAATGGTGGACGCAGGCGTTCACTACGGACACCAGACCAAAAAATGGAATCCACGCATGAAACCCTTCCTGATGAAGGACAAAGGCGGGATCTACATCATCAATCTTGAGAAAACCGTCCAGCAGCTCGACAAAGCGGCGGATTTCCTTGCCGACCTTGTCAGCAAAAACAAACAAATCCTCTTCGTCGGATGCAAACGCCAGGCACAGGACGCAATCCGCGAAGCTGCTGAAGCGACCGGCCAACACTACGTTAACCATCGCTGGCTCGGCGGCATGCTCACGAACTCCACCACAGTACGCAAATCTGTGGAACGCCTCCGTTATCTGGAAAACATTGAGAAACAACCGGAGTTCAAATCCATGTCCAAAAAAGAACTCGCCGCCCTCGGCCGCGAGCGTGAAAAACTCCTTCGCAACCTCCGTGGTGTCCGCAACCTTGAGAAAAAACCCGACGCCATCGTCATCGTCGACTCTGCACGCGAGACCATCGCTGTCGCCGAGGCGCAACGCCTGGGAATCCCCATCGTCGCCATTGTGGACACCAACGCGGATCCTGCCAAAGTTGATTTCCCTATCCCGGGCAACGATGACGCAATCCGCTCGATCCGCATCATCCTCCAAAACCTGGTTGATGCCATGCTCGCCGCCAAAAAGAACTGATTTTCCGTTTTTCCATTCAATTTCCCAACCAGCATGATCACAGCATCAATCGTCAAAGAACTTCGTGACAAAACCAACGCCGGCATGATGGACTGCAAAAAAGTCCTGACCGAAACCAACGGCGATATCGAAGCATCGATCAAACTCCTGCGTGAGCGCGGCATTGCCAAGGCCGGCGCCAAAGCCGACCGAGAAGCCAACGAAGGCATCATCACCGCACGCGTCAACCAGGCCGGCACCACCGGGATCCTGCTCGAAGTGAATTGCGAGACCGACTTCGTTTCCAAAAACGAGAACTTCCAGGCCTTCGTCTCCGAGATTGCCGACAAGCTAGCCGGTAGCGATGCCGCGGACCACTCGTCCGCCCTCGCCGTCAACCACGCCGGCAGTTCCCTTGAGGATTTCGTCAAAGCGAAGGTCGTCGAACTCGGTGAAAACCTCCAGTTTCGCAAATACATCCGCTTCAATGCCGCTCCCGGCGGCGTAGTTGCCTCCTACATCCACCTCGGTGGCAAAGTCGGAGTGCTCCTCGAAGTCGGAACCGGCAACGCAGCAACTGCCGCCACCGCCGGCTTTCAGGAACTCATCAAGGACCTTACGCTTCATATCGCGGCTTGCGCCCCCAAAGGCCTGTCCCGCAATGATATCCCCGAAGAAATCGTCAATTCCGAAAAAGAGATCTTCCGCGCGCGCCTCATCGAACAAGGCAAGCCGGAAAACATCATCGATAACATTCTCAAAGGCCAACTCAGCAAGTTCTTTGCCGAATCCTGCTTCCTTGAACAGGGCTTCGTCAAGGACCCCGATGTGACCATCACCCAACTTCTTGAACAACAAGGCAAAGCACTCGGAGACACCCTCACCGTTACCCGTTTTGTTCGCTTCGGACTCGGTGAATAAACCAGATCAGGGTGTTTCCTGCTTGACTCAACCGCCAAAGCAGCCGATACACCCCGCCCCAAGATAGATTTTTAAAGATACAACCAAGGAAAAACATCAGCATGCGTGGAGTGAACGTCAAAAAAGGAGAGCCCGTGGATCGTGCTCTCAAACGCCTCAAAACCAAACTCGATTCCGAGGGTATTCTTGAAGAAATGCGCCGTCGTCGCGCGTTCGAAACCCCTACCGAACGCAAACAGCGCAAACTCCGCACCGCTTCCAAGCGCAACAAGGTCAGATGGCGTTTCACCACCGGCGCACCTTCCGCTGAAGTCGAAACCATCGATCTCACCAACGGTTGAGCCCGGTCGGCTGACTTCACGGCCGGACAGAACCATCCTACGGCAAGCACCCCATCGGGTGCTTGCTTTTTTTATCCACTCAATCACGTCCATCACCATTTGAGATTTGTGATTTGAGATTTGTAAGATTTAATCTCCTTCATGCTTCAGAGGATCTTTATTGGTTACACCACGCCCTTTTTGAACGGTGTAACGGACTACCTTCTAAAAGAAAGCGACGAGTTGTCCGACGTTTTGATCATCGTACCAACGACCCAAAGCGGTCGAGTCCTCAGGGAAAATCTCGCTGCCACTGCCGGCGCGATTCTCGCACCAAGTGTGACCACACCGGGCGCCCTGCTTCATCTCGAAGACCCGGACATCGCACCGAAATGGCTGGAGAAAATCGCGTGGATCGAAGTGATCGAATCCATCTCCGGTCCCGACTGGAATTCATACTCCGCTCTCTTTCCCAAGCCACCGATCACTGCGGATCGTTCCGGTGACTGGGCGCACTCGCTTGCGACCGAAATCGTTTCCCTCAGGACCATTCTGGAAGAGTCCCTCCATGACCTTTTCACCGCCTCAAAATTTCTGATGGATACTCCCGAGGGGGAACGCTGGGAAAATCTAGCGAAACTGGAAAATCTGATGGAGAAAAAACTCCATGCCTGGGGCTACCGATCACGATCCAGAGCCCTGCGTTCCGACTTCCATCTTCCGTCGCAATTCCAAAAAATCATTCTCGCCGGCGTTACGGAAATGCCGGCCTGCCTCGCCAAAGCCCTCAGCTCTTTCAGTGGTCATTTGACCGTTTTGATTGCCGCACCGGATTCTGAAAAGGAACACGTTTCAGATCTCGGTATCCCTCTGGAAACGTGGACGCAACGCGATTTGCCCGAATCCGCCAAGGTATCGGTTTGTGCCGATCCTGCCAGTCAAGCCGAGGCAGCCTTCATGGCGATCGCCTCCGCAGGCTTGGAAGCGCACGAGATCGCATTGGGCAGCGCCGACGATGAAACCGGAACCGCACTGGCCCGTCTTTTTTCCAAGAACGGCTGGCCAGCGTTTCACCCGGCCTCACGCGCACCGCTCTCGCCGCTTCTGCGTTGGCTACAATCATGGATCCGCTGGCTCACCCAGCCCAGCTCCCGCCACCTCGCCGCCCTGCTATCCCTCCCGGAATCGGCTCATTTCATTGCTGGAAATCGTTCGAGTATCCTGATCGAACTCAATCAATATCGCGACCATCATCCCGCAATCGAACCGAAGGATATCCTCCAACAACGGGTCAACCGCACTTCGCGACAAGCATTGCGAACCTCCATCGAGACGCTTCTGTCCTCACGCGATGCCTTTCTGAGTCATCCGTTTCCCGGCGCAATGAAAGAACATATCGCCGCCCTGAAAATCGACTCGGATGCATCGATCGCCACCCTCGATTCGATCCGCAATTTTATCGATACCGCCAACCCTCTTTTGAACAGCCTGAAACGCGGCAATCTCTTCTGGCTTCAAATTCTGCTCTCCGAATTATCGGCACCCGCCTCACAACCCCCATCCGACCGGGTGATCGATGTCCAGGGTTGGCTCGAACTTCTCTACGAACCGGGTGCGCATCTGATCATCTGCGGAATGAATGAGACGTTTGTCCCCACGCGCCCGGGCGGAGAACCATGGCTCTCGGATACCATTCGCGAAAAACTTGGTATCACATCCATTTCATATCGTCATGCCCGTGATGCGTTTCTCCTGCATGCAATGATCCGTATGCGGGAATCCACAGGCTCAACCCATCTGTTCTGCGGGAAAAACGGCGGAAATCAACAAATCCTCCTTCCCTCACGCATGCTGCTGCAGGTTCCGTTGAAAGCTCTTCCCCCCACCGTTGAAACGCTGTTCCCGGAAATCGATCCGCCAGAAGCAGGTCTCATATGGGAACGCGATATCATTTGGACCACCCCGGAGGCCGCTGCTCCGGAAAAACTCTATGTCACATCATTGAGGGATTACCTCTCCTGCCCGTTCCGCTTTTATCTCAAGCATGTCCTGCGCGCCACGCAGCCCGATCCCGATCGCCGGGAAATGAACCACCGAGACTTTGGCTCACTTGCCCACAAGGTCCTGGAAGATTGGGGCCAAGACCCCGATGCACGAAATCTCACGGACTCCAAAAAACTCTCTGATGACCTGACCAGAAAATTGCAAAACCTTGCCGAACTCATGTTCGGGCACGAGCCTTCCGTAGCAATCCGCATTCAGTTGCTCGCCATCCAACAACGCCTTCAATGGTTCGCCGAAATCCAAGCACAGAACTGCCGCGATGGCTGGGATGTCCTGCATGTCGAACGTAAGATTCATCTCGTTTCCAATGGGTTGGGCATCAGCGGAAAGGTCGATCGCGTGGACCGCCACCGCGAGACGGGCGAACTTCGTGTGATCGATTATAAAACTGGCAAAGTCACCAGTACCGAGAGCGAGCATCGCAAAAAAATCATCGCATCCACCCAAATCCCCAAACACATCTCCGAGGGCGCTCCACCCATACACCCGGTGTTTGATGGGAACAAACATGCCGACTATCTCTGGAAAAACCTGCAACTCCCCCTCTATGCCCTTGCGGAAAAACCCGAGACCGACGCGCAAGCTCCCATCCCCTGCTACATCCAGCTGGGCGCCAACCGGAAGGACGTCCAATTCATGCCATGGGAAAATTTTTCCCAAACGGATCTTGATGCTGCCAAGGCCTGTCTCGACTGGATCACTTCCTCCATCACCCAAAAAATCTTCTGGCCACCTTCGGAAGCTGTGAAATACGACGACTACGCCCTCCTTTCCCAACAAACCCCCTTGGAAAACGCGTTTTCCTCACCCTGAAGGCCTCGATCTTTCCGCTCCGGGATTCGGATTCATGCTTCTCCATGCCAAAACCCCGGCCTCCACCGAGGAATCCCGCAAAGAACTCCTTGCCAAAATCTGATTCATCCCTACCTTCCGGCCCGAGCAGGAGTCCTCTTATCTCCGATGTCCGCATCCGGCACCCTTTTTATCCAATCATTCGTTTTTCAGGCTGAAACTCGAATTTTCAGGTCTTGCCAGGAAATCCGGGACCTCCTCGCTTACGGATGGCGGTGCAAATTACCGGCAATCGATCCCTTCAAGTCCTCCTCCGCAATGGTTGCGGAGACTTGTCCCAGCAACAAAAAGCTGTCGGTCGATCGCCCAGGTAGTTGCGCGCAGGTCCGTTCCTGCATTGCCGGGGATTCATTTCCCCAGAAGCGCCGGGCCGTCCGTATCACACTGACCCATGCGAAACCATGTCTACCGAAACACAAAACTCCCCACAGCAGGGAGATAGCCGTCGCCGCCGCTCTCGCGGAAGGCAGAACCGTAACAACCAAAAACACAAGAACCGTCGTGACGATCAAGGCCGCCAAAGCGGCAGCAATCAACGAACGGGCCGTCAATCCGGCTCGGGCCAATCAAAGCGCCGCTCCATGCCCGCTCCCAAGCTGAGCTGGTGGCAAAAACTCCTCAAAGCTCTCGGCTTCGGTGGCAAGGATGCCGTCAGACCTCCACGCCCAGAGCGCCGTTCCAACCATCAGGAATCCAAACCCGCCCAAGAACCTCGCCGCAACAAAACTCGCGACGCCAGGTCCGAGCAATCGGGTGCCTCGGATCAGCATCCCGGCAAACAACGACGCGACCAAGGTGAGAGAGGCGGTAACCGTCAACGCGGTGGTGATCCCACAACCGTGGAAAACAGGAGGGTGTATGTAGGAAACCTCTCTTACGATACGACAGAAAGCGACCTCGAAGAGCTTTTCAAGGGAGTCGGTGCCGTACGTAGGGTTGAAATCGTATACAACCGCAGCACCCATCGCTCCAAAGGCTACGGATTCGTTGAAATGCTCGATATTGACGAAGCCAAGCGCACGGTCGAAGTGCTTCATGATCAATTCTTCATGGGGCGCAAACTCACTGTGTCCGGTGCAAAGTCGAAGGACCATGAGGATGCGGAAAAGGAAGAAGGCCCGGCAGAACCGGCTCAGATCACGATTCCTCCGCTCGCACCCATCCAGCCGATGAACGAGCAAGTGATGGATCTTTTTCCGGAACCTGCGGCCGAAACGGTTGCGCAGGCGATCCCGGAGCCCAGTGCCGACGCATCAGCTGAGGAATCTCCAGCCGATGAGCCGAAACAGGCGGTGATCCATTCCTAACGAAACCCCGTCAACTTCATCAGGAGGCTCCCGGTATCGGGAGCCTCTTTTTTGTTTTCACATCACTCATGGCAACACCAGACGAAACTCCGGAATTCTGGAAAAAACCCATTCACCATCCGCCTTTTGCGCAAAAAAAGCTCCGTTCACCACAGCGTTTCCAGCTACAATGTGATAGCTGTTGTATGAAAAATGGTTTCCGGGCTCAATCAACGGTTGCTGACCAACTACCCCGTCTCCTTCCACCACCGTCGTCTCCCCATCATCTTCCGACAGCACCCACTTCCGGCCGCGCAATGTCACAGGAATGTCGGATGTATTGAAAATGGAAATAAAATACATAAATGCATGGGGCTTTTCCTCCGTGCCTTCCAAATTCGGCATCAGGATCACATTGTCCACATGAACTCGAAGGCCGGAAAACTCCTTGATGTCTTTTGCCATGTGGCAAGCATTGGAAGCCATCGCCCAAGAAGCAAGTCACAATGAATTCGAATCATTCACCCGGTATCCAACCCAAGCCCGTTCTCACCATCGCTGGTTCGGATTGCTCATGCGGCGCAGGCTTGCAAGCAGATCTGAAAACCTTCCAACACTTCCACCTCCACGGCCTGACAGCTGTCACTTGCGTTGTCTCAGAAACCGCGAACATCGTACGCAGGGTCGATGCGGTGGATCCGTCCATGCTGCGCGATCAAATCCTGCTCTTGCTCGACACGTTTCCCATCACCGTCGTCAAAACAGGTATGCTGGGATCGGAAAATCACGTCATGGCCGTCGCGGAAATTTTCAAAAACCATCCGCAGATCCGCTTGGTGATCGATCCCGTAATGATCGCCTCAACCGGCGCGAGCCTGATCGAACCCAAAGCGATCAGCGCCTACCGCGAACAGCTACTTCCCCTCGCAACGCTCATCACACCCAACCTTCCGGAAGCCGAGACCCTCTTGGGAAAGAAGATCGCATCCACGGACGCGATGAGTGACGCGGCTGCAGCGCTTGCCGGAATCTATGGATGTAGCGCACTCGTCAAAGGCGGACATCTCAAATCGGACTTCTGCACCGATGTTCTTTCCGACGGAACCCAAGAACATCTCTTTACTTCCCCGCGCCTGAACGTCAACGCATCTCACGGGACTGGGTGCACGCTCTCGGCCGCCATCGCCTCATGCCTGGCAAACGGCGAGGATCTCTCCAGTTCCGTCTCCTGCGCCAAAGACTATCTCAATCAATGCCTGATGCATGCGTACCATTACGATCGGACGGACGGAAACACCGTCCATCTGCTCAATCAGGGAACTCGGTTCTAGGACTTGAATCAGCCGGGAAACAAGTCCTTCACGGCATCCCTCTCTTCCATGAGTTCAGCGACAGTCGCATCGATTTTCATTTGGGAAAACGGGCCCACCGGAACACCCTGAACCACTTCCCAACTGCCGTCCGCTTTGGTTCGGATCGGCATCGAGACCATCAGTCCTTTCTCGATTCCATAGGAACCATCGGAACAAACTGCCACCGAATGCCAGTCACCGTCCGGAGTCGGAGTGATCAAACTTCTTACCGTATCCATCGCCGCATTGGCGGCGGACGCAGCCGATGATGCACCACGAGCGGCAATGATCGCGGCACCGCGCTGCTGCACGGTTTTGATGAACTCGCCTTCCAACCACTCGCGATCGGCAATGAATTCACTTACCGGCTTGCCTTTGATTTTCGCGTTGGTGAAATCCGGATACTGCGTTGCCGAATGATTTCCCCAGATGCACAAATGGGTCACATCCGAGCAATGAACCCCGGCTTTCATCGCCAATTGGCTCTTTGCACGGTTTTCATCCAAACGGGTCATCGCGAAGAAACGCTCTTTGGGAATTCCCGCCGCATTGCTCATCGCGATCAAGGCATTCGTATTGCATGGATTGCCTACCACCAGAACCCGGACATCCGCAGATGCCGAACGCGCAATCGCCTGACCTTGACCCGTGAAAATCCTGCCGTTGATCCCGAGCAAATCCGCCCTTTCCATCCCGGCCTTGCGGGGCACCGAACCGATCAACAACGCCCAGTTCGCACCTTTGAAACCCTCATCCAGATCGGTGGTGGCAACCACTTCCCGCAACAAAGGAAACGCACAATCCTCCAACTCCATCACCACACCCTTCAATGCCGGCAGTCCGGCCTCGATCTCGATCAATCGCAGATTGACCGGCTGGTCTTCACCAAAGACAAATCCGGATGCGATGCGGAAAAGAATGGCGTAGCCAATCTGGCCAGCCGCTCCTGTGATGGAAACGTTGATGGGTGCTTTCATAAGGTGAAATTCAAGAGGAGCGGATGCTATGCCACCTCCCTTTGCGATGACCAGTCGAATCTCTGAAAATCCAAAAACCTACTTTTCCTTGGCGAGACGCCCCGCCCAGCGTATCTCTGGCACATGAACCGCACGACCGATCAAATTTCCGAGGATATCAAAACCGCCATGCGCGCGAAGGATGCGACCGCTCTGAACGCCCTGCGCGCTCTCAAGACTGCACTCACCAATGCCGCGATCGAGAAAGGCGGCCTCGGCACCGTCCTCGAGGAACCTGAGATTCTCACCGTGGTACGAAAACAAATCAAACAACGCCAGGATTCCATCGAGCAGTTCGAGAAGGCGGGCAGGCCCGAACTTGCGGAAACCGAGAAAACCGAAATTACCATTCTCAGCAAATACCTGCCCGCCGCACTCACCGAAACACAAATCCGGGAGATCGTCGCCCAAGCAATCCGGGAAACCGAAGCAACATCCAAAGCTGATATGGGCAAGGTCATGAAACGTGCCCAGGAACTCAGCGAGGGTCGGGCTGATGGGAAAACACTCTCCGCTGTCGTGATGTCCTGCCTGGCCTGAAGTCCTGATCAACCCTCATGTTCGAAGTCAGACAAAAGCCTGAAATGGTCGAACGAGCCCTGCTCGTCCGGCTCTATTTTGATAAAAGCGATGAGGCGGAATCCGCTTCGCTCCTCGACGAACTTGGCGAACTCGTCTCCACTCTCGGCATCGAGATCATCGATTCCGTGCTCGCGAAATCCCGCGAGATGCACAAAAAATTCCTCTGTGGAACCGGTAAAGCAGCGGAAATTGTCCAACTGGCCAAAGCACATGAATGCGATGTCATCGTGATCGATAACAACCTCGCTCCCTCCCAACAACGGGAATGGGAAAAACTCGCCGATCTTTGCGTGATCGACCGCGAAGAGGTCATCCTCGATATCTTTGCCAAACGTGCCCAATCCAAAGAAGCCCGACTCCAGGTCGAGCTCGCTCGCATGCAATACGCCCTTCCACGCCTCGCCCGCATGTGGGGTCACCTCGACCGCGAGGGTGGCGGTGGTGGCGGAACCGGAGGCGGCGGTGCGGAACGCGGCATGGGTGAAAAACAAATCGAGATCGACCGCCGACTCGCTCACCTCAGCATTGATCGCTGCAAGCGCGAACTCGAGATCGTCCGGAAACAACGCAAAACACAGCGCAAGGAACGCGAAAAACTCGATACCCCGCACGGCTCGATCGTGGGTTATACCAACGCGGGGAAATCAACCATGCTCAACCGGATCTCCGGCTCGGATGTCCTGGCCAAAGACATGCTGTTCGCCACACTCGATACCACGACCCGCCGGATCGACCTCCCGGACGGCCAACCCCTGCTCATCACCGACACGGTCGGTTTCGTCCGCAACCTGCCCCACCGCCTCGTCGAGGCCTTCAAAGCCACTCTCGAGGAATCGGTCCTGTCCGACTTCCTGATCCATGTGTTGGACGCCACCTCGCCGGAGATCGAGACATTTCAGGCAACGACACTCAAAGTCCTCGAAGAACTTGGCGCTGCAGACAAACCCATCATCACTGTCTTGAACAAGATCGACCGAGTCACCGATCCGGAGACTCACGCCTATCTGGACCGGGTTTTCCCCGACGCGATCCGGGCCTCCGCACTCACCGGAGAGGGAATCGACGCAATCCTCAAAGCCTGTTCCCACACACTTGCCCATCGGGTTTCCCGCCAACAATTCCGCATACCACAAAAACGGGGCGACCTCCTGAATCTCTTGCACAGCGACGCGAAAGTCCTCTCTACCGATTACAACGAAAACGACGTGATCGTCAGTGCTGTCGTCCCCGCCAACATCGCCGGAAAACTATCGCCCTTTCTCATTCAACCGTAATTCCTGTTCTCGCTGCCATGCGTCAGTTTTTCCTCTTCTTTCTCTCAGCGATCTTGCTCGACGCCCAATCATCCCCTCCGGAGTTCCAGCCACTCAGGGCTCTTCCGGTCGAGATCATGCCAACGGACGACCCCCCGCCAGCAGTCGCACCATATCCTCTCAAGGCTCTTCCGATCACACCGGAACTCAAAGATCCCACACCTCCGGAACCCTCAAGTCCGCCCGAACCGGCTGCCGTCATTCCGGAGCCGACAGCATCCTCCGCAATCGGGGAAAAACCCTCCGGCGACGACGCCGCCCGCCTGCAGATTTTCCTGGATGAAAGGCTTTTCGGCCCGGGTGTGATTGATAGCAAAATCGGTCTATTCTCACAACTCGCGGTCCAAGCATGGAACGAGGTCCATGGTCATCCGTCGGATGATTGGACAGCTGTCAATACCGCAGCCCGCGAAGCGGTTCCGGATCCTTATGCGGTCGCCATCATTCCGGAAATCGCCAACGAATGGGTCGACACCAAGCTCTCTCAAAAGCGATCCGAACAAGCGAATGCCAAAAGAATGTCATACCGATCCGTTGCGGAATTCATGTCGGAACGCTACCACACCGACATCCCGACCTTGGTGCGCCTGAACCCGGGCCGGAACATCGATCATCTCAAAGTAAAAAGCAGCATCGTGGTTCCCAATGTCGAACCTTTCCTGATCGAAAACCTGTCGGATCGGGCCTATCACGCCCTCGAAGGACTCTCTGACCGATATGTGGTGGTGGACACAAAGATCAACCAAGTCCGGATTTTCGAAGGACTGCCCAAGCCAGCGATCGTCGATGATGCCGGCACTCCGGAAAAACCCAAACCGAACACCGCTCTGATCGCTTCTTTCCCGATCACTCCGGGAAAGCCCGAATTCGTGAAACTCGGCACATGGCAAATGAAAAACATGGTTGAACTTCCGTGGTGGAGATACGACCAGCAATTTCTCGATACCGGGAAACGCTCGGAAAACGCACTCAACATTCCCCCGGGTCCCAATCTACCGGTCGGCATCATCTGGTGCGGAACATCCCGTCCCGGCATCGGACTCCACGGCACGGCCGAACCGGAGACCATCGGCCGCTCCCGCTCGGCCGGATGCATCCGTCTCTGCAATTGGGATGCGATTCGCCTACCCAATCTGATCCGCCCCGGCGCCACCGTGGAAATCCGTTAGACATCCGGCTCCAAACCCATGAAATCCTTCACCAGATTCGCCCTGCGCCTCGGAATCTATTTCATCGTCGTCGGATACATTTGCGCGGATCTTTTTCTCTTCAACGGCCCCATCCAACGCCGGATCCTGGCCTCTCATCCCGATAGCCCGGAATCAATCGCCAAGGCAAAAGCGGAAGGGGTCGTCGCCCGTGTCTTCGGCCACAAAATCACCCGCAGTCAACTCCATCGCGCCGTGCATGAACGGCTGTTTCTGGAGGGAACATCTTTTGAAAACCTCGGCCCCAATGAAAAAAAGATGGTGGAATACGCGGCGCTCGGGGAGTTGATCGACCATGAGCTGATGCGTGTGAAGGTTAAAGTCAACAGCAACAAACTCAAAGTGACCGATGAGGAAATCGATGCCCGATTGGAGCGCTTCAGCAAAACATTCCTTACCCGCGAGGAGCTTGAAAAAGCCATGCGCTCCCAGGGCATACCCAGCATGGGAGCCTTGAGAAACCGGATCGCCGCCCGCATCCAACAGGAAAAATATGTTGCCTTGAGGGTGGACCCCCTCTGTACGGTTTCGGAACAGGAGATCATTGATTTCTACCAGAATCATCGGGATGAACTGATGATTCCCGCACGGATCCGCGTACGGCATATTTTCATACCGACCCTGGATACCCCTGCGAGTGAGGCCAAGGAAACCCTCGAAACAGCCCTCAGTCATTTGCGAAACGGGTCTGAAACTTTTGCCCAGCTCGCCCGATCGATCAGCAAAGACCCGTCCACTTCTGAACATGCTGGCGACCTCGGCTGGATGTCCCGCTTACGCCTGCCGGAGGATTTTGCCAACGCCACATTCGATCTTCCTCTTGACCAACCGACTCTGATCCAAACCAAAATCGGCTTGCATATCGTCGAAGTCACGGACCGGCGTCCGGCTGAAATTCCCTCTCTCGAAGGCATACGAACCGAAATCCACACCGCACTGACAACCGCCAAACGCCACCGTGCCGTCAACGATTTCCGATCCGCTCTGCGCCGCTTTGAGGAACAAAAAATTGATATCTTCCACGACCAGCTCGGCCGCTAAACGAACACTCCCCAAACGACCCATGAATATCACCGTCCTCGATGGCCATACTCTCAACCCCGGCGATAACCCATGGACTGAAATCGAACGTCTCGGCAAGCTGACCGTTTACCCACGCACTGCCGCCCACGATATTGTCACGAGAGCCGGGGAAGCGGACATCATCCTGACAAACAAATGCCCGTTGGACGCCGAAACTCTGGCGCAACTGCCCAGGCTGAAATTCATTTCGGTCCTGGCCACGGGCTACAATATCATCGACACGGCTTACACCGCACAGCACGGCATTCCGGTTTCCAACGTCCCCGTTTACAGCACCAACGCCGTCGCTGAATTTGTTTTCTCCCTAATCCTCGATTTCTTCAAGAAACCGGCTGAACACAGCCGAATGGTCCACTCCGGCGCATGGCAGAACTGCAAGGACTTCTGCTTCTGGAAAAACCCGAATTTCACCGAGCTTGCCGGGAAAACCCTGGGAATCATTGGTTTTGGCCGTATCGGACAACGCACTGCCGAACTCGGAACGGCATTTCAGATGCAGATACTCGCCCATTCCCGCTCCCGCTCCGCACAAACCTCTTTGCCGTTCACTTGGGCCTCCATCGATCAAATCCTCGAAAGGTCGGATGTGATCTCTCTGCATTGCCCTCTCACTCCGGAGACACACGGACTGATTTCGGGGAAATCGATCGCCAAGATGAAACCGTCCGCCTTCCTGATCAATACCGCACGCGGCCCCTTGGTGGACGAAGAGGCACTGGCCCAAGCCCTTCACTCCGGACGCATCGCCGGTGCCGCGTGCGATGTCGTCTCAGCAGAACCCATTCTCCCCTCCAACCCCCTTCTGGGCGCCAAAAATCTCACTCTCACTCCTCACATCGCTTGGGCCGCCACCGAAGCCCGCCAACGCCTCATGGCCATCACCGCGCGGAATATCCAAGCGTTTCAAGCCGGAAAACCCATCCATTTGGTCTGATTCCGTAACGTTAAAGCAACCACGATGGTACGGGTAGGAGATCGGGCCGGATGGGTTTCAATCGCAGATTTTTCCTTGCCTCGGATCTTTTCCACATTTAGTTGGATTTCACCCCCAAACAAGGGTCAGCACCCATGAAGTTACCCATACGGAACCCCAAAACGTTCGCGAGGATGGCTCTCCCCAGTCTTTTCCTCGTTTTCATGACGAGCTGCGTCAGCAGCATGAGGAATCCGGCTGATGCCTATGTCGTGAAAGCAACGGAAGAAGGCAAGGCCTCCTGGTATTCCATCAAAACCAACCGTGGCACCAGGACCGCCAGCGGCCAGAAACTCTGCAACCAGGCCCCCACCGCCGCCCACAAAACCCTTCCGATGGGAACAAAAGTGCGCGTCATTAACCTCGCCAACAATAAATCCGAAATCGTGACCATCAATGACCGCGGGCCCTTCAAGAAAGGTCGGGTCATCGATGTCACGATCGGAACGGCGGAAAGACTGGGATTTGCCCGATACGGTATCATCCCGGTTCGGGTCGAGGTTCTCTCGCCAAAGGGTGGCGGAGACTCCTAAATCGCCCCCCTTATCCCAGAAAAATAACCATTTTCGTCTTGCCAAGGTGTCCCACACCGCTAGTTTTCCCGCCCCATGCCAAGAGTATCTGGAAAAGCAAAAACACGGAAAGCCGTCGCAAAACGCTTCAAAGTCACCGGTACAGGGAAGATCCTCCGTCGCCATCAGGGCAAACGCCACTTGCTTCAATGCAAGAGCCGCAAGCGCAAACGCGCCCTCGGCAGAGCAGGCCTGGTTTCCGACGCCGACATCAAAAATGTCAAAGAGAACCTTCCTTTCCATTGATTGCTGAAGACGACAGCCAACGACCTCGTCCGCGTTACGGACGACCTTTACGCAGCCTGATCCGACAAACCGGAGACACGAACAGGTGAGACTGCGGAAGGAACGATAAAAAACGACTTGTTCACAACCATACCAACACATGCCAAGAGCCACCAATTCCCCAGCAAGCCGCGCGCGCCGCAAGCGTACGCTTCTTCGGGCAAAGGGCTTCCGCGGTTTCCGCTCGAAGCTCTTCCGCTACGCCAAGGACGCAGTCCGCAAGGCACAACAATACGAATATCGCGACCGTAAAAAACGCAAAGGTCAATTCCGCCGTCTCTGGACCCAGCGGATCAACGCCGCCGTCCGCAGCGAAGGCATGACCTATTCACGTTTCATCGAAGGCCTGAAAGCCGCCGGCATCGAAGCCGACCGCAAGATCCTCTCCGATCTTGCGATCACTGATGCCGCCGCTTTTTCCGCCATCGTCGCACAAGCGAAGAAGGCACTCGCAGCAAAAGCCGCGTAATCCCTCTTCCCGAAACCTCAGCCAAGCCGCCCGACAGAAATGTCCGGCGGCTTTTTTGTCCCTTGGATTGAAGCGCTCATGGACCGCCGCATCACCTCTTTCAGGCAATTTTCCCTCGCCTTGCGGGATACTGCGGTTCATCTATATCGTATGAAATCCCTATGGCTCTCCCTGCTGGTCACCTGCTCCTCATTTGCCACAACCATCTCGGTCGTTCCTATCTACGAACCCCTCACTCTCCACGGGACGGACACCGGTGATATCATCACGGACATTGGAGAAGCCCTCCAAGCTACCGTCATGCCGCGTCCCATGGCCCTCACAGGCGCGATCCCCGAAGCCTTGGTCGAGGCCATTCGCACTCCGCATCCCATCCCCACCAATTCCCCGAATTACAATGTCAAGGAAGCCAATCTTCTTGTCCTTTGCAACCTGTCTCTTGTCGCGAAAATGGAAGCGGACGGCATGGCCGTCACTCTGGATGTCTCCAAGCTCCGGATTCCCGATGACATCGATATGACCAGCCGTCAGCTCATTCGCATTACCTTTGCAGCGCTTCAGAAAACCCTGGAGGAATACCAACGCCAGCAGAACCAGCCTTTGCATGTCCAAATCAAGATCGAGGGGACCACGGAAAAAAATGCCACCCTCAAGGAACTCGAGGCGACATTTATCGTACCTCCCGCGCCCTGACGATCCGGGGCATCCAACGGGTTTGCTGCCATCCGTTCGGTTCAGCGAAACTGACGCTGGCCAGGGCGGTATTCATAACCCGCCGCTCTCAGCTTCTCAATCAGTGCCTCCTTGGAGATCCCATGGGTCTTGATCAAATCCTCCAGCGACTCCGCGTGATTTCTCAACTCCGTGTTCACCAATCCGACCAAAAGATGCGGATCCATGTTCTGCCATTTCGAGAGATTCATGACGCTTCTTATTTGCCTTTCAGCATCTTTAGCGTGGCCTGATCGACGATAAAACTTCCGGATCCGTGGGCTGACACCGCACCCTTTTCCCCCACCTGATATTCAAATGCCTTGATGGGCTTCACTCCCTGGATCTCGGACAACAAATACACACGTATCGTCATCGCCTCGTCTCCTTTGCCCTCATCCAGCTTCCGGATCGCATATTGCACCTCATTCACCCCGTCACGCGCTCCTCCGATCACGGTTTCCGCCTCTTTGCCGTTGATGAATTTGTGCCGACTCACCTTGTTCACCATCACCTCCACCTCACGACCGGGACAGAATACATAAACTTTGGCGATGATGGTGGCCGGCTGCACCACAACCGGGGTCGGCGGAACCACGCCGGATGCCTTTGCCTCCGGGACGCCTTCCAGATAACTCAAATCTCCCGCCGCAAGCTCTTTGCGGACATCTGGCAGAGCCGTCAAATTGACATATTCCGCCTTGTCATAAAGAAACCGATTCGCTCCCTGAACGAAGGACAATACCAACAGATTTTCCGTGGGTTCTCCACCGACTCCGAAATTCACCTTGCCGAAATAAATCGCTTTGGCGGTTGGCCCGCTGCGACTGATGCTCAAGAACTTCAACCCATGAAGGACCGGTGGTTCCGCAGGCAGATGAAAGATCGAACTTGGAAAAGGAAGTTTCTCGGAAACAATGCGATTTCTGACCTCGACTTGCCGGTGCGCTGCGGTGACCTGTTGCCAAACACGATAGTCTTTCTTGACCATCGAATCGCGCCAAATGCTATAACTACCCTCCAAACTCGCTTTTAACGCCTCATTCGCGTTGGAAAGACTCGGCAAAACCAGAAGAAAGCCAAAAATAAAACCTTTCATAAACAAAACGATTGGACAAACCCCCGAAAATCACAACAAACAAATCCACGCGTTTCGCATCCCCCGGAAAAGACGCCCACACCTACCATGAGTCACATTTTGCAAAAGATCGCTCCGATCGGAGAATCACGGGATAAAGAGCTTCTCAAATCAGCTTCCAGCTATGTCTATGTGAGCCACAATGGAGCGGATCTGCTCGCACATGTGTATTTCCCCAAGGATCCATCTCCCGCATTGAAGCCGGCGATCGTGTTTTTCCATGGCGGTTTCTGGGACAACCCCATGCCTTCCCAATTCGTTCCTCATTGCAACCACTTCGCCGCGCGCGGGATGGTCTCGATCTGCTTCGAGTATCGGGTCAGCGCAAAACACCAAAGCACCCCACTCGATGCCATCGACGACTCCATCTTCGCCATCAACTGGCTCTTCGCCAATGGTGACATTCTGGGTATCGATATGAATCAAATCATCTTCAGCGGATCCGCCGGCGGTGCTTATCTCGCCTTGCTACTTGCGATGCGCAAGGACAAGGACATCGCACCTCCCTTCCGCCCCAAGGCCCTCGTTCTGTTCAGCGCGCTCGTCAATACCACTCCCAAAGGACAGGTCTCCGAGCGTTTCCCGGATATCAAGTCCAGCATCAGGCTCAGTCCCAGCAAGCTGCTGCGCCGGAAACTCCCAGCGATGCTTTTTCTACATGGAAATCAGGACCGAATCACTCCGCTCTCGGAAATCCAATCGTTCTGTCGTCGCATGAAATGGCGTGGTAATCGCTGCCAACTCGTCAGCTTCACCGGAGCCGAACACAGCTTCTTCAATTTTAACGTCAGTCACAACAATTTCGAAATCACCATCCATGCCGCTGACCGCTTTCTGGTCGACCAAGGCATTCTTCCCGAAGCACCGGAAGAAACTTTCGAGGCCCATGAGGTCTGACTGATGGCAGGGGGTGTGGATCGCACCGCGCCAATCATGCTTGGAATCCGCCGATCGTCGGTTCGATTCATATCAAAAACAATACGGCCGGAATTTCTTCCGGCCGTATTGCAAAACCCATGCTGACCATCAACCGATGACTTCCGGCCAGTCGGTATGGAACATCTCGCCACGCGGTTTGTCGGTACGCTCGTAGGTGTGAGCACCGAAAAAATCGCGCTGAGCTTGCAGCAGGTTCGCCGGAAGCACCGCGCTTCGATAGCTATCATAATATCCCAGCGAAGCGCTGAATGCGGGAACCGGAATACCGGCGAGCGTTGCGATGGAAACCACTTCGCGCCAGTTTTGCTGGAACTCGTTGAGGAGTTTCGTGAAGAACGGTGCGAGCATCAGGTTGGTGAGCTTGGGATCTTTCCGATAGGCATCGGTGATATCGTTCAGGAATCGCGCGCGGATGATGCATCCTCCCCGCCAGATTGCGGCGATTTTTCCGAGGTCCAGTCCCCAGCCCTTTTCCTCACCCATTGCGGCGATCAGATCGAGCCCTTGGGCGTAAGAAATGATCTTCGAGGCAAACAGGGCATCATGGACTTTTTTGACGAGCTCGGCCTTGGCGGTTGAGATCTTCACTTCTGGCCCTTTGAGGTGCGCGCTGGCGGCAACCCGCTTGTCTTTCATCGAGGAAAGAATGCGGGCCTCGACCGCGGCGTTGATGGTGGAGATCACGACTGCGTTTTCAACCGCGTTGATCAGGGTCCATTTGCCGGTGCCTTTTTGTCCTGCGGTATCGAGAATCACGTCGACGAGGGCTTTGCCGGTCTCAGGATCGTTTTGCTCAAAAATTTTCGCGGTAATCTGGATCAGGTAGCTTTCGAGATCGCCATTGTTCCAATCGGTGAAGACTTTCGCGAGTTCCGCAGGCGAGAAGCCAGCGGCCTTGAAAATATTGTATGCCTCGCAGATCAGCTGCATGTCCCCATACTCGATGCCGTTGTGGATCATTTTCACATAGTGACCCGCACCACCGGTTCCGATATGCGTGACGCAGGGCTCCCCGTCGACCTTTGCGGAAATGCTCTCAAAGATCGGCTTCATCACATCCCAGGTCGATGTGGGACCTCCGGGCATGATCGAAGGACCTTTGCGCGCACCTTCCTCACCGCCGGACACACCGGCACCGATGAAACGGAATCCCAGATCGCCAAGCCATTTGTCTCTGCGCTCGGTATCGGTATAGAGGGAATTGCCACCATCGATGATGATGTCGCCCTTGTCCAGCAGGGGAATGAGGGACTCAATCACCGCATCCACCGGACCACCGGCTTTGACCATGATCATGATCTTGCGTGGCGAGGCGAGGGAACGCACGAATCCCTCGAGAGTCTCTTCTCCCACGAGTTTTTTTCCGGGATGCTTCGCCACAAACTCGTTGGTCACGCTGCCGGTACGGTTGTAAACGGAAACCTGAAAGCCTCTTGATTCCACGTTCAATACAAGATTCTGGCCCATGACGGCCAGTCCGATTAGTCCAAAGTCACTGTTGCTCATAATTGTCTGCGGCTGTTCCGCGTGCGGGGGAAATAAGAGACTGAGCGATTCAGTGCAACACCTTGTTGCCTTTTCCCCACCAATTTTGCACATTCGGTCCGTGAACCTCCCAAATGCCATTACCCTCTCTCGTCTTGTTCTGACTGCGCTTTTCATCCTGTTTGTGGCTTGGGAGAGCACGTGGGGCCACGTCACCGCCCTGATCCTGTTCACGATCGCCGCCGCCAGCGATTTCGTAGATGGCTGGCTCGCGCGGAAAATGAACCTCGTGACGCCTCTCGGCAAACTGCTCGACCCCTTGGCTGACAAAATCCTTGTCAGTACCGCCTTCATTGTCCTGACGGCAAAAGGAGTCTGTCCGGTCTGGATCACGGCCTTGATCATCAGTCGCGAATTTCTCGTCACAGGCCTCCGTCAAATCGCCATCGAAGCCGGCCAAGTCCTCGCCGCCGACAGACTGGGCAAATGGAAAACAGCCTTCCAGCTCGCCTACCTCATCACGGGCATCATCTGGCTGACCTTTGAAACGATGTCGATCGTCCCCCCTTCCCTCAATGCTTTCCATACGCTTACCACTCCATGGGGTGAACATGCCTATCTGATGCCGATTACCCTCAGCATCGCCGTCGCACTTACCTTGATCTCGGGTCTGAATTATCTCTGGTCATCCCGAAATGTATGGAGGGGATGAGGCATCGAGGGATGCGGTTCGGAATTCGCAATCAGTGATCTTGGCTAGGAAATCAGGTTTCGGAGCCATTTGTCTGATACGCCGTTGGCTGCCCCCAGCAATGAGCCCACCACAGCGCCCCGATGGCAGTTGTCACCTCCCACCATCGCATTGGCGGTGATGCCGGCATCGAAGTCATCGTGATATTTCCATGCGAGATAGAGCGAAGCAGGCATGGATTCGGCGATGTAGCACGCGGGACTGAAGCGCTGACCGATCACATGCGTATCCGGCTGCATGAGCCATCCATCCGCCTTGTTTCCTGAAATCCAGTCCCCAGCCTCACGGCGGATGGCATCTCTCAGGGAATCACCGTCGCGAATCCGAAACAACAGACGCACCAGAGTGTCCGCCGCACGTTGCACATTTGCATGGGCATGCGTCAGGCCGACGTGTTCCTTCACCATCGCCCGCACCTCTGACAGCTCCGCATCGCGCATCACATGGCAGAGTGCCGGGACCTGCGCAAGTCCGCCGATATGCTCGTCCCGGATCGCACATTTCCGAGGCGCCTTGCCCATCGCATAATGGGTGAAAAATCCCCGATGATATTCCTCAACATAGGTATCGCGGTGATTGCCGGGGGTGAGCATGAAATCGATGTAATGCGCAATCCATGCGTCCGGATCATATCCACCGAGGTTTTCAGAGAAGCGCACCAATTCGGCGGCGAGTTTGAAATTTAGGGTGTTTTCCCCAGCTTCGAGAAACTGATGGTAATGAATGTCTCGCTGCCCCCAAAAAACAGCCTGCTCGTGCAAAATCTCACCTCTTTCGTTGAGCGGCGTGTAGTGAGATCTCCATAAAATCGATCCTGTGTGGGGATGTTTCGGGGCCAAATAACCGGTGATCTCACCGTATTCGGCACGTAACGCCTCGCGATCATAATACCAATGAACCGGCATGGAAACCGCGTCTGCGACAAGTGAACCCAAAAAGGCGTGATGAAATCGATCTTTTTTCATGGAATGCGTCTCAGGAAGAAATCCGTTCAACCTAATCTGGAAATGAATTTCCGATACAGAAAAAATCCGAGGAGTGGGCTGCGGCCGTTCACGCCAGCCGTATCCGTCGGTTTTACCCCATGACAAGCGAGGACGATGCGTTTAGGGTGATGTTGTGCATGTACTTGTCAGCGGAGCCAACGGCTATATTGGATTGAGGTTGATTCAAGCCCTGCTGGACGCCGGACAGGAGATCACTGCGGTCATTCGCGACAAACGCCGCTTTCCGACTCACCATTTCGGGGAAAACGAAACGCGGCTCCACCTCATCGAGGCGGACTTCCTCGATGCCACCAGTTTGGAATCCCTGCCACGTGGGATTGACGCCGCCTATTACCTCATCCACTCCATGGGATCAGGTGCCGGCTTCGCCCAAAAAGAGGAACGATGCGCCATCCATTTCTCGAATGCCGCCAGGGCGTTGAATTGGAAGCGTATCATTTATCTTGGCGGCCTGGCCGCGGAGCAAGGCCCGCTGTCCGACCATTTGTCATCACGCCGCAGGGTGGAGGAAATCCTCGACCAATCCGGCATCCCACTGACTGCCTTGCGCGCGTCCATCATTGTCGGCTCAGGGTCCGCATCGTTTGAAATCATTCGCGATCTCGCGGAAAAACTGCCCATCCTCGTCACCCCGCGCTGGGTGCATACCCATTGCCAACCCATCGCGATCCGCAACGTGCTCGATTACCTCACGGGCGTCCTGAATCATCCGGAAACCGCGAATGCTTCCTACGATATCGGCGGACCAGAGGTGATGAGCTATCTCGACCTGATCAAAGGTTACTGCAAAGTGCGCGGGCTGAGGCGGGTGTTTCTCCCCACACGAGCACTCAGCCCGAGGTTGTCCTCCGCATGGTTGTGCCTTCTCACCTCCACATCGTTTCCCCTCGCGCGCAGCTTGGTCGATTCCCTCACCCATGAAACCGTCTGTCACAACCTCAAGATCCGTGAAATCATTCCTCTCGATTTGCTGACCTACCGTGAGGCTGTCATGCGGGCTCTGGCACGAATCGCCCAAAACCACGTGCCATCCAGCTGGATCAGTTCATTGGCAGCGGGCACGCTCTCACCTCGCCTGTTCGATGCCATCAAGGTCCCTGAGCACGGAGTCCTCAGCGATACTCAGATCGTACCCCTGACCGCATCGCACGGACAGGTGATTTCACGCATCTGGTCCATCGGCGGCGAAGCAGGATGGCCAGCCATGAACTGGGCATGGGCCTTGCGCGGATTCGCCGACAAACTTGCCGGCGGCATCGGGATCCGTCGCGGTCGCCGCCACCCGGAGGAGCTACATGCTGGCGACGCTCTCGATTTCTGGCGGGTGCTTCTCGCGGACCGAGCGAAAGGCAGGCTCATGCTTTACGCCGAAATGAAACTGCCCGGCGAAGCGTGGCTCGAATTTGCCATCGAGACCCAACCCGATGGATCGGAATCCTTGCGACAAACCGCGACCTTCCGGCCACACGGATTATTCGGGCGGTTCTATTGGTATACCCTCCTGCCTTTTCACTGGATTCTTTTTCCGTTGATGGCACGCAAGCTTGCGGGTGAACCTTTGTAGTTTCAAGTCACGACTCAGTCGTATGGCTTTCCAAAAAAACACTTCAACCGATACATTAGCGAAATCCATGAACAAGGACGACATCGAAAAACTCAGCCGTGGCCTGCCAACCAAATCCAAGATCGGAAGCCGCCGCATCGGCCATCGCCTCAACCAAAAAGAAAGGCTGCTGTATGAGGCCGCACAGCGCCAAGGGTTCCTCAAAATCCCCATCAGCGGACTACGCCCAAACGTCATCCATCTTTACCGACTCTGGTGCGAAGCCGAAGGCCGTGAGTGCATCGTCAGAGCTGGTTCTTGAAACGGGTAACACCCATCGAGATTCCAGAGTTCCAGTCTGCAAGAGTGCCGCATCAGGAGACCGATTCCAACGCGGCTGCACCTGCAGGAGGGTCGCTGTTCTGACGGAGCATCGGGAGTTATTCCCAACATCACGGACCGGGCATTTCAACAGCTACTTCACCCCCAACAGATAAGCGAAGAGATCCTTGAGCTCTTCCTCATTCAGGCGATTGATCATCGCCGGTGGCATGGGTGAAACTTTTGATGGCGACACGCTCTTGATGTCGTTGCGGCTGAGTTCGATCTGATGGGAAAAATCGAAGGGATTGATTCCGACCACGAGGATTTCGTCCTGCTCGTTCAGGATCCGGCCCGTAATCGTGGAGCCGTCATGTTTGACGATTTCGGTGAATTCATATTGGTCGGAAATGACTTGGCTCGGGTCGACGATGGAATGCGCGAGATCCTCGATCTTGAAGCGACCGGCCAGGTTCGTGAGCTCCGGGCCCTGCGCACCTCCTTCGTTACCGAATTTGTGACATTGCGAGCAGAGCGATGCATCATACATGGCCTTGCCGTTCTCCAAGTTCCGGTTCTTGAGGCCACCGCTCGTGACTTTGAGGATTTCCTCCACAGACCACGCCCTGCCGGGACCTTTGACGGGAGGCAGGGCTTTCGGTTTCTGTGCGGGAGCTTTTGCCTCCGCCGCAAAAAGCTTCTGCTCTTCAGCCGTGCCGTTCTCGTAAATCTGTTTGCGGATCATGGCGATGGCGGCGGAATAACTGTTTCCACCGCTCCGGCTGTCAATTTCGCGGAACCAGTTGAACACGCGTCTTCTCTCGTCCGCTTTCCACGGACCTTTGACCGCTCTCAGGCAATAAAGGTAATGGATCTGTGCCGTTGGCGGATGGTTCTTGATCACCGCATTGATGTCATTGCCATATCGCGAGTTGCGCTCAACCAGGACTTTCCAATCCTCCGCATCGGCCGCCGGAGCTTCGTCCATCAGCTTCAAGGTTCTGGATACGACCCCCGGCGCTTGCAAATAACAAAGCATGCGAGCGAGTTCGAAGTTCATCGACCGCTCATTGGACGGATAGGATGAGTCGATTTTCGCAATCACCGCCAATCTCTCCGCATCGGACGGCTCGCCACCACGGATGAAAACCAACCCGACCGCTCTCAGCCAGTTGATCTGTTGGGCTTGGTTCAGGGTTTTCCAATCGACCTTCATCAGGCAATCCAACGCCGCGGCACGGTGGGTTTTCCCATCCAACCGCACCAAGGCCATGGCACCGTGGATCTGAGACCACGCGGACTTCTGGGAAGGAAGTCTGCCGACCCAACCCGCAACTGGAGCGCGTTCCAATGCGGTTCGTGCCATGAAACGCAGCGTGCGTTCATCGGAAGCCAGATGCTTCAGGACGAAATCCGCATCGAACGTTTTCGGATCACGGATCATTTCCGAAAGCTTGTCCCTATCGGCATGTTTGCCGCCAGTGGCGAATTTCGGAGCGGTCGGTTCCTTGCCCGTGTAGACCACTCTCCACAAATGCGAAACACCTCTCCGTCCACCGGTTGCGAAATACATGGCGCCGTCCTTGGCGATCAGGCCATCTGTGAGGGGCAATCCGGCTCCAGCGACGAATTCCTCTTTCTCCGCCTTGAACGAAGCTCCGTCAGGAGTGAGGTGCACGGCGTAGATGGTCGCAAAGGTCCAATCAAAAGCGTAGATCGCTTGTTGATATGCTGCCGGAGCTTTGAAACCACGGCCCGCAACCACACCCGTCGGCGATCCCGGACCGATGTTCAGCACAGCGTCCATGCTGTCTTCGTAGTAAGCCGGCCATTTTCCGGATCCGTTCCTCCAACCTTGCTCAATGCCGGGAACCACATGGCAAATTCTTGTCGGGCGATACCAAGGCATGCCGAAGTCCCACTCCATATCCGCATCGTAGGAAAACAACTCGCCGCTGTCATGAAATGCGGCGTCGTAGGTATTTCTTTGCCCTACGGAAACAACCTGCCATTCCGATCCATCGACCTGAAAGCGCGCGATGAATCCGCCCGGCGCCCATACATTTGCCGCGTGGCCTTTGCCGTCCGCATTGCGCGGCAAAAGCTGATCCTCCGCCCAAACCTTGGGGGCGAATGAATCCGTCACATCCGGAATGTGGGCGTAATTCCCGGTGATCAGATAGATCCATTTTTGATCTGGTGACAAAACGAGAGAATGAACGCCATGTTCACCCCCTGCCTTGATCGCTTTGACCAGTTCCGGCTTCTCATAACCTGTCGCGGTTTCCCTGACTTTCCACACCCCGGTCGCGGTCGGGTTCACTTGAGTGCGCTCATTGACCGCAATGTAAAGCACGCCCTTATGCCAGAGCACCCCATGAGCACCGCCGATCGGGATATCGAGCGGTTCAACCTTGGTCTCCCCTCCTGTGAGTGAGGGAACGGTAATGCGGAAAAGCCCTCCGTACTGATCCACGGCGATCAACCGTCCCTGACCATCCTCTGTCAGCCCGACCCAGCTGCCCTGTTCCTTTTTCACTTCGTAGATCTGCTCCAGCCTGAATCCTGATGCGACTTTAAAGTCAGCGGTACGGTCAACGACCTGGGCATGCAGAGAGGCTGAAATGGCAATTCCAGCAAGTGAGAGGATTCTTATGAAATTTTTCATCGGTGAGGAATACTCATCATGCTAGGCTGCAGCTTTCAACCTGAAAGCATTTCCACCAAAGAATTCCACCGATGAACCTGCCCTCTCCGGAAAAACTTGCCGCTCTCGACCGGCGAATGGATTCGCTCGGCATCTCCGCAGCTGATCTTTCTGAGAAATTCGTGCGAGGTTCGGGCGCCGGCGGCCAGAAAATCAACAAAACCTCGAATTGTGTGTTTCTCAAACATCTTCCGAGCGGGATTGCGATCAAATGCCAGGTGGACCGCTCCCGCGAAATGAACCGTTTTCTCGCCCGTCGCGAGCTTTGCGATCAAATGGACGCGATCTCCAACGGCAAGGCGTCTGCAAAAACCCAGGCGATCGAGAAATTGCGGCGGCAGAAACGCCGGCGATCACGCCGCTCCAAACAACGATCGATCACGGACAAACGGATCCTCTCCCAGAAGAAGTCCCTGCGCAAACGACCTGAAGAATGAAAATCATGTGCAATGACCCATGGCTAGACAGCATAGGATGCCACCCCATCTGAGCCTCGCAGCCCGAACATGCGCCGCTCCGATCCCGGAGGGCTCCTCATGAATTCTACGAAATGCTCACGCCTTCTCCAACACCATATTGAACGAATACGTATCAACCTGACCATCCACCAAATTGGCGATCAATAATGCACGTTCTGTCTCCGGAAGCCGCTGCAAAATTCTGTCCGTATCATTCCATTTTTCTCCCGGAAAATACATCTGGGTGGTCAGCTCAAGATAACCGAGTTTCGTGACTTTGAAATGAATGTGAGGCGGCCGGAACCAGCCCTTGGAGGCCGGATAGGCACCCGGCACGATCGTTTTGAACCTGAACTCGCCGGACTTGCCGCTCGGCACCACCGCCCAGCCTTGGAAATTCGGATCAAGCGGAGCTGTGTTGCTCTCATGGGGATGTCGGTACCGCCCTGCCGCATTCGCCTGCCACAAATCCACGGTAGCGCCCTCGATCGCATTTCCATCGGTATCGGATACTTTCCCGATGATCGTAATGATTCTGCCGAGCGCGGTTCCCTCCTGACCCTCGATACGGGTCAGATCAAAATCCTTATCCTTCAGCGCCATCACCGGATAGAAAGGCCCCTCAGTTTGGGCGGGAGTCCGCTGCAACTCACCTGCCGAAACATCGGGCAGACCCGCAAACGCACCCGCAACCAAGCCACCGGTGAAAAATTTCCTGCGTTTCATGGTGCCATTCAGTCAGACCGCTCCGTTTTTGCAAGTCATCATCCACACAGAGCTCCCAGACCGGACGTTTTGTCGTCCGCACTTATCTGGCCAGCATTCTCTTCATGTCTGCGGTGGTCACCCCCAGAGCCGATGCCGCTTGCTTCAAATCCCCGCCGGATCGGTCCAACAGCCTGCCGGCCAGTTCTTTTGACAACCACTCCATCATGGGCGGTTCCGTGGGAGCCGAGTTGATCAACACATCAAGGCTCTGGGACAAAGCCGACGTCCTCGCAGGCGCGGAGGACAGGGGGATATCCGCAGGTAAAAGGATTTGGGAAGATGCCAGGGCACAGGCACGTGCCATGGTGTTTTCCAACTCGCGAACATTGCCCGGCCAATGATGACTGGCAAGTGATGCGGAGGCCTCCGCCGAAATTCGGATCCGTGCCATTCCGTTTTTCCGAGAGATACGCTGCAGGAAATAATCCGCCAGCAAGGGGATATCCTCGGGACGCTCACGCAAAGGCGGTATGCGCAGCTCCACCACATTCAGTCGGTAAAACAAATCCTCCCGAAATCTGCCCGCGGATACCTCTGCGGCCAGATTCTTGTGCGTGGCCGCCACAATCCGGACATCGGTCTTCAACATCTCATTGGAACCCACCCGAGAAAAACTTCCATCCTGCAGAACCCTCAACAATTTGACCTGAATCGAGAGGGGCATGTCGCCGATTTCGTCGAGAAAAAGAGTTCCGCCGTCCGCCTGCTCGAAGCGACCCGCCCGCCTGGCAATCGCACCCGTGAAAGAGCCTTTCTCATGACCAAAGAGTTCGCTTTCCAACAAGTTTTCTGGAATCGCACCGCAGTTGATCGTGATCATTTCCTGCTGACGGCGCGGACTGTATTCATGTACCGCCTTCGCAACCAATTCCTTGCCCGTGCCGCTCTCACCGGAAATCAAAACGGGTGCATCGGACCGCGCCACCCTGCCCACCAATTTGAAAACGTCCTGCAAGGCGCGGGAAACCCCGATGATTTTCACGCGGCCGTCCTGACTCGGCAGGTCCGCCTGAGGCTGGATCGCCCCGCGTCTGTCCTCCACGGTCTGCAGCGCACATTCCACTACCGGGCGTAATTCGAAGGACAGGGATTCCTTACCCAAGACATCATGTGCACCTTTCTGAGTCGCTTCGATAATCTGTCCCGTTGTCGGAAAGCCGGCGGTCAAAATCACCAGAGTCTCAGGACTCTGGACCCGGATCCGCCCCAGCAAATCCATTCCGTCGAAAGGCTGGATCGAAATCGCCGAAACCACCACGTTAACGGAGGTTTTTTCAATCACTTTGATCGCTTTGCCGGCATCATCACAGCGCAGGATTCTCAGTCCGTTTGCCGCCAAATGTTTCGTGGCCCAATCCAGAAAATCCAGATCGGGATCCACCAACAACAGGGTCTCTTGAAACTCGGGCTCGGCCATCGACTGAACAAAAGACTCAGGAATTCATGTCTTTTATGCAAGATCAACATGCGCAACTCCAACGGACTTGTACCGGTGGCACACCTCGTCCGCCTGTTCGGAAGGGCAATACTGCGGGAAATCGAGGCAGTCCGCATTCAGGGTTCACAATCATCCGGGTGCGGAATCTCCTGAGGCAACCCCCTCGCTCCGGTGCCACCGGTTGTTACCACGCAAATGATCAAGCCATCAACTGCCGAATCGCTCCCGTTTGAACCCCCTTGAGTCCGGGATCCAGATCACCGTAATGCTTGATCGGATTGCCATGGGCATTGAGGATCGAGGTATAGAAATTTCCGAGAGTCTTGTGCCCCTCTGTGCCCCAATACGGCAGACGGATATATCGGCCGCCGAGATTCATTTTCACATGATCCCCTGCCATGATCACGAATGGGAATTCGAAACCGTGCGAGTGATGAGTTTCACCGGATGACGGGAAGTAACAAATCATGGTGTTGTCGAACATGGTGCCGCCCGCTTCAGGAACACTTTTCAGGCGGGTGACGATGCGGTGAACCAATTCCATGTGATGCACTTCAGTGCGGCGGCGGATTTCTTCGGCAGTGAGATCCTTGATGCCTTTGCCATGACCCACATCGTGCATATTGACTTTTTCCCCCTCGATGCCGGTGATGCCGGTGTAGTCATGACCCAACTCATCGACGGTGAAGGCAACCACGTTGGTCAGCCCGGAAATCAGTGAGGACAAAAGCACCTCGGTATGTCCGACCTGGCGGGTGAAAGTGTCCATGTTGTTGTCGAGATACTTGCTTTCCAGCTTCGGGACATGTTGGCGGACAATGTCGGTCATCATATCGATTTTGCGGTTGCGCTCGCGTATATCCTCGATGGAGTCGGCATAATTGCTCACCTTGAGCTTCTCAAGACCGTTGATCTGGCGGGCCAACTCCGTATGATTGCCTGCCGTAAATTCCAACACCTTCCTCTGCAACTGGTATTTCACCTGCTCGTTTTTGTCAGAAGATACGGATTTGAAAATCTCATCCACGGCGATACCGGGACCACCGAATGCATAGTTCGGTTGCTGCGGCCCACGGGCCGAAAATCCTTTGGCAATACCGTTCAGTCCACCACGCGGATTACCTCCACCTGTAGGGAACACGGCCAACTCGATATGCTCCAGCGGTGAGGGAAACAATTTTGCCAGTTCAAAGTCAACGGTCGCCCATTTGATCGAACTGTTGCGCTCGTTCGCCTTGAAAACCCCGAGCGAGGAACACCAACCATGATGCCCTGTCGTGCACATCTTTCCGGAAAGTCCCTGCAGAAGCGTGAGGTTTTTCTTGTGCTCCTCAAGAGGACTCATCCACTCCGGCAACGTATGCGAGTCAAGATCCACTTCGTAGGCGAGCTTCTTGTCTTCCTTCTCCTTCAAATCGGCACCGAAAGATGGCGGCACCATGACTTTGGGGAACAAGCCGTTGCCACGATGCATGAAAATGAATCTCATCGGCGGCCGCCCGGCACCGCCAACCATCGAAGAGGCGGAAAGTTGCGGCAGCATGCCCGGCATGGAGAGACTGCCCATTGCAAGGAAAGCATTTCTGATAAATTCGCGTCTGTTATGGTTCGTCATATGAATGTTCTTAATCTGGGATTTAGGATGGAAATTATTTTCGATAGATGAATGAATCCGACGTCAGCAAGGAGGTGACAACCGCCTTGAAACTGCCGCCACTGGATACGTAGGCATGGTCGGCATCCATCAGGGTTTGGGAATCGGAAATCATTTCGTTGCGACCCATGTAATAACGGAACGCATGGCGGATGATCGATTGGCGGACCCGATCCGCCTTAGCCAGACGATCGATCAGATCGAGAGCGTCCTTGACCTCGCCATCGAGTGCCGGATCACCGGTTCCTCTGAGCTCTCCGCGCGGATCAACCGGCAGGGTTTTGTAGACATTGAAATGTTTCTTTTGTTTGCCGATCACGTTTTCCGGATGCTCGATTGCCTCTTCCATACGAAATCGGCCGAAGTCGTCATACATCTCGAAGGGCAATCCCAACGGATTCATCGATTCATGGCACTTCCAACATTCCTGGGATGCGGTAACCTTATCCAGCCGTTGACGATGGGTTTTCGTATGATCCTCGGGAACCACCGCATCCACGGTTATCGGCACGTCAGGAACACGTCCTGCGAGCAACTTCTCTTGGATGAAACGACCTCTTCTCACAGGGTCGGTTTCCGTATTGAGGGAGTGTGCGATCAGCCACGCGGGATGGGTCAGAATCCCTTTGCGGTGTTCCAGCCTGAACGGTTGTCTGGGCTCGTAGCTGAAATACGGCTCTCCCGCCTCAAAACCCCAGGTGCCCATGACTGGCGGAAGGTTGTACATTGCCGAATAGTTATGATGGTAGCCGTGGGCCCATGGAAAGATCACAAAAGGCGTCATGCCCCTGCTGAAATGGTCGTCGAGATGGGTCATGACCCTCGTCAGGGTAGTGCCATGTCTCTTCTTTTCGTTATCAGGGGAGATTTGAAAGGTTCTTTCCAGCAGTTCCCTGTTCTCCAGAAAAACCTTTTCAGGATCGGTCCTCCACGGCGTATCCTTGAGTTTCTCCCAAATGCCGCGCCATGTTGCGATGGTCTGTTCGGCATTCGGCATGTTGAAAACAAAGAAGTCCTCGGTGGTCAGGATGTTCTCGAAAACATCCTTATCCTGTTCGACGTAATACGCCACGATCTGATCAGCCTCGTCCACGAGACTTCCGGGTGTCCCAAACGTACCGCGATCCGCATTCTGGTATTGATTGTGAGCTCGGGTCACATCCTTGAAGACCTTGGGCGCGTTCGAGTAGCCGAAAAACTCGCGGAAGAAGCGAACCAGCTTCGGGTGCGAGACGACGTGGGACTGAACCTTCCCCGTACTCATCGTGTCATCAACCCCGCCACGCAGGATGTCCTTGTCCGACAGAAGCCGGGTTACCTCGCGCCTGTAATCCTCACGGGTCGAGAGCTTGCCCTGGGCGGCCGCATCGAACAGGATCTGATCAGGGGCGTGATCCCCAAGCGCGTAAGCCAAGGCATAAGCGCCCTCACGCGGAGCCAGCATCCTTCGCCCATGCTCATCCGGCTCTCCCGCACCGAATTCCAGACGGTAGAGAAATTCGGATTCCAACAAGACCGTGAGCAACATTTGCCTCAACCCTTCGGAATTGCCCGCGGCGCCGATGGCTTGGCGGGCAAGATCAAGATACCTGGTCATTTCGGAATCCGATGGAGACCTTCTCAGCACCAACTGAAACTGCCTTTCAATGGCCGCTTTGACCTCTTCATCGCCAGGCACGGACTTATTGAAAATCACAGCCTCAAATTCGACCGGAACTTTCGGTGCCATGAACTTGTCCTTCGGATCGGGAAACTCATCCATTCCGGGCTCACCGTTCTTCATGCGCGCCGCGCGGATCTGACGATCGGAAATCCACTCCGCATTCGAAATCATCACAAGCAGCGATCCCCCATCCAACGTTCCGATATCATAATCCCTCACGCCTGACGCATCTGGAAGGGAAAAGGGGTTGGTCAAACCAAGGAGTTGCTGACCCGCCTTCCGATTATCAATTCCCAATACATCGCGAACCCTGGAATCGAAAATCCGTGGATTGATCAGCCATCTGCGCGCGGGCGTATAAGCGTGGGCCTTGGTTTTGCCGCTGAAGAGCTCGTTGTGATCCACATAGTTGCCATAGGATGGATAGCGGAGCTTGTCTTCCAGCTTGGAGGCGTTGTGCGAAGCCAGAACCTCCCATAGCCACATCCCGAGTTGCTGCCGTTCCTCCTCACTCGGCTGGTCCTTTTTCTTCGGCGGCATTTGCTTCAGGTAAACCTGCTCCAGAGCACGGTTCATGAGGTCCAATCTGGCCTGCAGAGGAAGTTCCTCCAGATTGTCCAGACGGATATCGCCTTTCTCGGTTCCATCCTCGTGGCAATCCGTGCAGTAATTCGACAGAAGTTCCATCGTCGCTTTCGGCACCTCGAATCGCTGCTGTCCAAAAGCGGCGGGTTGCAGGGTCAAACTTCCCGCAACCAAAATGGCAATGATGAGTCGTTGGGTTGGCATGAAAGGACTTGGGCGGAAATCAAAGGATCCGTTGCAGAAAAACTCTGCTTCAGTCTCTCATTTCTGGAGTGCGCTGACTCGTTGGGTTTTTTATGATGGCCTGTGTTTCAGTGACTCTGAAACGGACTTTTGAATGACCTGCGCAGGTCTAGTTCGGTCATAGCAGCATGGCAAGTCAATTTGATGCTTTTTCCATCATCCCCTTGACCAGTTCACGCAGCTCTTCGACAGGAACCGCAAAGGTTTCACAGCGGTTTGCACGGGCGATGTTCATCCCGATCACCTGACCTCTGATGTCCAACACCGGGCCGCCCATCGTGTAACGATTGGCGATCACATCGTGCTGGATCACTCGCGGAAATCCACTCCGGCGGATGGAAAAAACCCCGCTCATCTGGTCATTCCTGTCCGGCTGAAGAAACAACTCGGCCTTCGCGGTGAGCTTCACCACAAGCTCCACCTCTTTTCCCTTGCGCCGAACTTTCACCTTCAGCTCATCCCCCACTTTTTTCCCGTTCATCAGCTCCGCCAGATCCTCCAATTTCCTCACCCTTTGCCCATCCATCTCCAAAATTTCATCCCCAGCCAACATTCCGGCCGCAGCAGCTCCGCCACCCTCGGTCACCTCTTTGACCTCGAGCTTGTCCTTGGCATCGGCAAGTGCGATTCCGAGCGCCGCTCCACCGGCGGGCGGGATCTCACGCGGGCTTGCACTGATGATCCCCGCCAACACACGCCGCTTGGTGCGGCTCGTCGCACCATTCACCACTACCCAAGATCCCTGAGGCAAATCACTGTTGTCCGCAAACGGAGCCGGCATCAAATCATATGCCTCAACTTTCAACAATGCCACATCCCACTTCTCATCTACCGCCAAGACCTTGACGTCATCAAAAGACGTCTTATCGACGCGCAATTTCACCGCCTCAATTCCATCAATCTCGCTGGCTTTGGTCAGTATGTGACCGTTTTTCGAAACGACAAGACCATAGGAAATTTCCTTGCTCCCGTCATAGATCACCGCGCTGCAATTCTGAATCACCTGACGCTGGGGTTCAAAAAGATCCGTGATTCCCGGTCCGGTAATCCGGTAGTGCGTCTCCAGCGACTGTTGGGCGCACACGTCAACGCAGACCGCCAAAGCCATGAGCAGGACCCGGCATCTAGCGCTCCGCAAGCTCCACTGTGATTTTCTGTACGTTTCCATCTCTTGTGATTTCCAATTCCAATTCCTCACCTGCGGACATTTCCTTGATCACCGCCTGGAGCTCTTCCCTCGTTTTCACCTCTTTCCCGTTCATCTTCCGGATCACATCCCCGACCTTCAACCCGCCCCCTTCGGCCGCGGTTTTTTTCCCCACCTTGATGATTTCCAACCCGCCTTCCACAGGTTTGGTTGCTACACCCAACATGCCATTCCCTTTGACAGGCTTCTGGGCAAACTGGCCATCACCGATAAACTCCGAAGCCATCATCGCATCCCAGTTTTCCAGGAATACCGGCACGGGAACGTGCATGTTCACCGGCAACTGCGGACCCACCCGCGAGTGAATCCCGATGAGACGACCTTGCATGTCAAACAGCGGCCCACCGGAGTCCCCGCCAATCAGGGTTCCGTCGGTCTGATAGGTCGTGTTCGCAATGCGGACAATCCTGGCCAGACGCGCGACAGCACCCCGATCTTTGTTGAATCCGCCGGAGTGTCCCAGCGAAAACACCCAGTCCCCGAGTTTCATGTCGTTGGCACGGTTGATCTCCACGAAAGGGTAATCGCCCGGATCGGTAATCTGCAAAAGAGCCGCATCCGTTTCTGCCATCAAGCCGAGCGTCTTGGCTTTGCACCGCGAGCCATCCGGAAGGATGATCACCACTTTTTTCCCAACCCCCGACGTCACGTGGGCGGCACTCATCACCAGACCCTCCTTGGAAACAATCACCCCGCTGCCGAATCCATTTCCAAGATCGATCGAAACAGTCGCGGCCTTCGCCTTGGGCAATACTTCCAGCAGGCTTTTCTGAATCAGCATCAAATCCTGCTGATTTTCCGGAGCCTTCTTTTCATTCAAGGGGAACGCTTGGCCCACCGTGCCCACGAAACCGAACACCGCGGTCGCACAAAGCATCGTCAGATATCGGCCGGAACCTTTCATTTCAGTTTTCCAATATCTCAACCTCATACCCATCCGGATCCGTCACGAATGCCATCTTGCGTTCGCCCTTCGCAAATTTTTCACGCCAACCGCCCGGCCAGATCTCGATCCCGCTTTTTTCCAAACCCTCACAATAGGCAATGATATCCTCCACACCCAGCGCCGTATGCATCAAATCCTCAGGACAACGATGCGTGTAATCCGCAGACCACGTCAGTTCCAAAAAAACATCATTCCCTTCCAGCTCCATAAATGCCAAACGGTTACCCTGTGGCGAATCTTTCTGCTGCGAGAGCCGATAACCCAATTTCTCATAAAAGGAAATCGACTCCTCGAGACTCTTCACTCTGATACGTGTGTGTAAAAATCGAATCTTCACCCGCCAAACCTACCCAACTCATTCCATCCCGCAAGTCCTGTCTTCCTCAACACCTTCTTTGAACCTTCTACCTTGAAATTTGAAATCTCCCAAATCGAACGCGAGGATTTCCGCAACCTGCTGATGGAAATCCAGCATACCCACATGCCATACGGAATGTTCGGAAAACAAAAATTCCCGCCACGGGGTGTGCCGATCTTCGATCTGCCGGAGGAATACCTGCTCTGGTTCAAACAACGCTCATTTCCCAAAGGCCGGCTCGGTGAGCTCATGGCTCACGTCTGCGAAATCAAGGAATGCGGCATGGACTCGATCTTCGAACCCATGCGCAAGGCAAACGGGGGTATGACCAAGTTGTCGTAACACCCTCATTTGGACGTGAGTCTGCGTCTCACGATCCGGGGGCAAGATCAGGAAAATCAGCCACCGATCATCTTCTTCACTTCCATATCATGCCGCAGGTCGAGCTCGTTTTCAAAAAGAAGCATGGCCGTCGAGAGACAGAACATCGTGGATGTCATCAGGGTCAGAATGACCAGCGAAAAGGGTGGCGCATGCTCGGTTCCCATATCGCAAGTGAACCACAGGATCACACTACCTCCCAAAACGTTCACCACGGCAACAGGAATCTTCAGGTGGTTGGAAGCATGGAAAATTCTCCAGAACGGCACGGCAGCCAGCACGACCCAAGCATTCATGAAGGACGCCGCCACCGCCGCGATCTCCATGAAACCATGCACATCCGGGGTTTTGAAAACCCTCAGGTAATAATCCGGATCAAAAAACGTGGGCCAGAATTCAGTCACAACTAAGCCTTCGGACGGTTGACCTTTCGTCGGGTAAAACGGCATCAGATTCCAAACGACAAACATCACCAGCGCCACCGCCGCAAACCCCAAGGCCAACCGGTTGCGATTCGTTTTCGGCAGCCAATCTCTCATCGGATGACGCTTTCTTTGTGGATGAAAACCCGGAATTTCAAACCAAGCCGTCCTTCCTTGCCTGTTTCCAATATGCGTATTCCGAGCGATTGAAATCCACATACTCGGGCGAGAGATCACTGGAATACATCGTGTAGGCTGCGCTTCCCTGGTTGAGGTCGATCACAATTTCAAACTCCGGATATGCCACGACCTCCCGCAACTGGTCCATAGGCGTATCCGCTTGCAAACCGCCCAGACATGCTGCTTTGCCGCCGATGAAAATATCGATCAATTCCTCGCGAATCCGAGCTCTGGAATACCCGACCGCATGAATGATCCTGCCCCAGTTGGGATCACCGCCGTTCCAAGAAGATTTCACCAGCGCACTCTTGCAGACGGCCTCGGCCACACGCTTGGCATCAAGATGTGTCCGAGCGCCCTTCACGTTCACCGTCACGAATTTCGTGACCCGCTCACCATCGCGCACCACGGCCTTGGCCAACTCCAACAACAACCAACCCAATGCGTGCCGAAACTGCTTGCATCCGGTTCCACCTCTCCTCACCAGCGGCATTCCGGAGGCGCCGTTGGCAAGAACCAGAACGGTATCGTTGGTACTCATGTCGCCGTCGATGGTGATCCGGTTGAAACTCTCCTCGACGGACTCCTGCACGGCCTTCTGCAGGCAATCCTGGGACAGGTTCGCATCGGTAGTGATGAAACAGAGCATGGTCGCCATGCTGGGTGAAATCATTCCGGCACCTTTGACACAGCCACCGATACGCACACGATGCTCGCCAATGTCGAAGGATACGGCCATCTCCTTTTCATGGGTATCACTGGTGATGATCGCACGAGCGACATCATTGCCCTGCCTCGTAGAGAGTTTGGCCACCAATTCCCCCAACCTCGTCTCCACCCGCTTCATCGGCATCGGCAGACCGATCACGCCTGTCGAACAAACTCCGATTTCGGTTTTCTTCAACCCCAACTCCTTCGCAACGCCATCACACATCGCCGTCGCATCGTGCAATCCCTGCAGGCCGGTACATGCGTTTGCATTCCCCGAGTTGGCAACAATCGCGCGCAACGAACCTTTTTTCAAATGATTCTGAGTCACTTTGACCGGTGCGGCCTTGACTTTGTTGGTCGTAAAGGTCCCAGCGGAACGGCATGGCTTCTCAGAATAAATCAGAGCCAGATCAAGGCGATCAACAGCCGGATTCTTGATCCCGCATCCGACGGCACTTGTTAGAAAACCCTTTGCCGCGCCAACCCCGCCCTTGATACGTGTAATTGGAAAATCCATTTGAGGAGAAACTTGACCGTCACGCTTACGCCTTTCGCCCCTGCTCCGCAAGCAAACAATCCGTTACCGGTTCTTGGTTCTTCGTTGGGCTTCGCGCTCTTTTCTGCAAACCAAGAACCAAGAACCAAGAACCTAAACCACCCTCCCCCAGATCGCCTTTAAATAACGGGACTCGGGATAATTCGACAGGGTCGGATGATCTCCCCCTGCTCCGGTACGATCGAAAACTTGGAACCGCCTGTCCTGACGATGAATCACCCCCGTGACGATGTGTTCAAACGCCTCAACTCCGAGCTGTCCGGAACACGAACAGGTCACCAACACCCCGTCGGGCTCAACCAATTGCGTGGCAAGCTTGTTCAGATCATGATACTTCGCATACCCCACCTCATCCTCTTTTCCGAACATGAATTTCGGCGGATCTACCATCACCACATCCCACTTGCGGCCGTTTTCAATCATCGTTCTCACCCATGTGAACGCATCCGCATGCGTGAACCGCACTCTGGCATGATTCAGATTCGCATTCCGCTTCGCCATCGCCACCGCCGCTTCATCCAAATCGACGGCGATCACATCGCTAGCTCCTCCCAGCGCCGCAGACACCGCAAATCCTCCGGAGTAACAACAGAGATCCAGAACATTTTTCCCCTCGACCATTCCACGGAACTTTCTACGGTTGTCACGCTGGTCACAGAAAAAACCCGTCTTATGACCTTTTGAGAAGTCGATCTCGTATTTCACTCCGTTTTCCACCACTTTGACCAACCTCACCTCATCACTCCGGACGCCACCCGTCCTCGGAATCCCCTCGATCCCGGCGAGATCCGAATCCACCTGCACCACCACCCGCCCGGTGCCGAAGGCCTCATGCATCAGCGGCAACCACTTGCCCAATCGCATCCATGCCGCCAGAGCGGTAATTTCAACGGACAGCACATCGCCGAATTTGTCCGCCACCATGCCCGGCAGGAAATCCGCATCACCATGCACACATCGATAGCACTCGGTCTCCTTGTCGAGTTTCAAAACCTCCCGGCGCAAGGCTGCTGCGCGCACAATGGCATGTTCAAAAAACGTTTCATCCAAATCCTCCAATGAATGGCTTACCATCCGCAAGGGCATGCGCGCCTTCGGATTCCACAAGCCCCAACCGAACCGCGTTCCCTGCTTGCCGAAAACCTCCACCAAATCTCCGGGCTTCGCATCCCGTGAAACCTCTCCCAGCATCTTCGGCCAAATCGAAGGATGATACGTCTGATATTTTAAATGAACCTTGGGCACGCCGTATCATTGCCCGAAATCTCGAATTTCAAACCTCAAATTTCAACTGTGTGATGGCAGAACCTGCGGATGGCAGATATGCATCCGCAGTCCGCTATCCAAGATCCCGATCTCATGAAACTCCATCGCCATCTCTGCGCTTCCACCCTCGACATCGCCAAATCGGTTCTGGTCAACCATAAGGTCCTCGATCACGAGCTCGCCGCCGCCTTTGAACAAAACCCGAAATGGGGCAAACGGGATCGCTCGTTCGTTGCCGAGTCCCTGTTCGAGGCGACCCGTTGGCGCCGGGCCCTGGCGTTTCTCGTCGACTCCGAGGAAACCAACTCCATTCTCACCGCACAATGGCTGCTCATGGGTTATGAGCTCCCCGAGTGGCACAGCTACAAGGGCCGTCCCGCCGATGAAATCCTCGCCCGCAAGGACAGGCTCGCTGATCAGCCACGGGCCATCCGTCAATCCATTCCCGATTGGCTCGACCAAGTCGGCCATGCCGAGCTTGGCAATCTGTGGGAACCCCAGCTGATCGCGCTCAACCAAAAACCCTCCGTGTTCCTGCGCGTCAATACCCTGATCACGACACGAGAAAACGCCCAAGCATGGCTTGCGGAACACCATGTCGAAACCAGCACGGTCCCGCAACACCCGGACGCACTCGCACTCCCGCCGGGAAAAATCCTGCCCAAATCGCTGCGCCTCGACGGGCGCATCGAAATCCAAGACCCGTCCTCCCAATTCATCGCTCCCCTGTTAGATTCACAACCCGGCCAACGGATCATCGATGCCTGCTCGGGCGCCGGCGGCAAAGCTCTCCACCTTTGCGCCCTTTCAAACAACGAAGCACGGATCTTCGCGATGGACGTCGATCCGAAAAAACTCAACGCTCTCCAATCCCGTGCGAAACATGCGCGCGCGACCGCCATTTCTCCCAAACTGATCAGCGACAACACCGCAGCCGATTTCGAGAATATCGCGGATTCGCTGCTGATCGACTCCCCATGCTCCGGTCTCGGCACGTTGAAACGCCAGCCCGATCTGAAATGGCGGCTCAAACCCGCTGCGCTCGACCGCGTGCGCTCGATCCAAGCCCAGCTCCTCGCCGAGTATCCCAAAATGCTGAAATCCGGCGGCAAACTCCTCTATGCCACCTGCTCCATCCTACCCTCGGAAAACCAGGATCAGGTCACCAAATTCCTCAAAAACCACCCGGATCAGTTCGATCTCATCTCCCAACACAATCTCCTCCCCTCCGAAACCGGCTACGATGGTTTTCATGCTACGCTGTTGAGGAAACGATCGTAGCTGGGACTTGCAGTCCCAGTATGTCGCGGGGAATTTCAGTCCCCGTCTTCAGAAGTTCAGCGGCCCACTTCCAGCTCTTCCATCACTTTTTCCCAGCCTCTGATGGGATACTTCCGGCAAGTTTCACCGACCTCATCCAAATCCACCTCCGGATTTCGCCGCAACATCTCGACGACATCTGGAATGGATTTCCATCTTCCCGCTAGCTGCACGAAATCCAAGGCCGAAAAACTCCCTTTGCTGCACGGACTTTTGAGAACCAGACGAAGACCACGAAAGATGGTCAGATTCATGGACCATGGAATTTCTCTAAACGCTCGCCTCGACTCGAATCCCAGTGGGCCGGTGTTGCAACCAATGGGTGCAATGATGAACCTCTGCGTTTTCACAACAAATTCGCTAACGCATATTTTTTGCATTTTTTGACTTGAAACGCGATTTTGTTGCGTTAAAAACCTCGGCGCCATGAAACACCTCGTAGCTACCCTCGTTGTATCCGCGGTCTCTTCCACAGCCTATGCCGCCGATCTTTTCGCTCCCTTCGAGCATGAACACGCCAGCAAAACTGGCGCACCCTACGTTCATTCGTTCGGGATCGAGCCCGCCTTCACCGGCCGAGATCTTTTCATCGATCACTCGTTCATCAATGGTGACGGCTTCACCGAACACGAGACCGAACTCGAACTCGAATGGGCCTTCACCAAACGCATCGGCGTGATCCTTGAGGTCCCTTACGTTTATGAAGATGAAGAAGGTGAAGGTAATGAAAAAGGATTCGGCGATCTCGCCGCCGTACCTCGTGTCCTGATGATTGAAAAAGATCGTTTCCTTCTAACCGCCCAACTCGAAGTTGTGCTCCCCACCGGCAGCAGTTCATTTGGTGGTGAAACCGCCCTCGCCCCCGGCCTTACCGCCTGGTTCGACCTCGGAAACAACTTCACCCTGAATTCCCAGATCTTTCTCGAACACGGATTTGATGCCGATGAAACAGAACTTGGCATCGGCCTCAGTCTGGTCAAATCCATCCAAACCCGCGGCACGAGCCACTCTCACGGCAACGATTGCCATGGTCACACCACCCACGCCGGGCTCCTCAACTTCCATCTCGAAGTCACCGGTGAAACCCCTACCAAGGGTGCCGACAAGGGCGACATCGCTATCGAAGCCCTCTTCGGCATCAGCTACGGCATCATCGAAAACCTCGACATCCGTGCTGGCTACTTCATCCCCATCACCCGTCCCAACGACTTTGACCACGGCCTTACCACCGGCCTCATCTTCCATTTCTAATCTCTAAACGTAAAACCTCTTAACCCCAAAGCCCGTCCTGCCCGGCGGGCTTTTTTATCGTTTCAGACTGAAGTTCGAAATTTTTCTAAGTTTCCCCTTCGCCGGGTGTCATAAAACCTGCAAGCATGACACAACTCATGAAACCCATGAAACCAGAAGCTGGCCGGAACCCTCACAGCGGGATTTCGGTTTTGCAGATTTCCATGGTTCCAAAAAAAACGCGTGAAAAAACCACCCTCCGCCAGGTATTCGACGCCGAGGAATCTCCCCTTCTCCGCTACGCTCAGGGTCTGACAGGCCAACGTGAAACGGCCGAGGACCTCGTCCAAGAAGCGTTCATGCGTCTCCATTCCCTCTGGCAGGATGTCGAATCGCCACGCCCATGGCTTTTCCGTTGCGTCCGGAACCTCGCGCTGAACCACCTTCGTAACAACAAACACCACACCTCTCTGGAGACCCAACTCCAAACCTCCCCCGAATGGGAATCCAAAACCCCCGGCCCCGAGGACGCTCTCCACAAACTGGAAACCATCGGCACGCTCCAACTCCTGCTCTCCGAACTCCCCGAACCGGATCGGACCCTCGTCTCTCTCAAATACCTCTCAGGCCTTCGTTACGACGAAATCGCCAAACAAACGAACCTCAGCGTCGCCAACGTGGGCTACAAGCTACACCACATCCTCAAATCCCTCGCCTCATCCCTCCGCCAACTCGGCATCGATACGGCAGAGGGCTGAATTGATCCAATCAAGCCGTAACTCACCCACATGAACGAAAACTTCCAACCTGTCTCCGATGACAAACTCGAAGCAAGAATCACCGCCTACGTGCTCGGCGAAGCCTCTAGCTTCGAGGCCGCAGAAATCGAATCCCTGATCGCGGAATCTGCGGAGCTTCAATGTTTCGCCAACCGCCTGCGTATTCTCGACTCCCTGCTCAAAGAAGCGGAAACCACCTCGAACACTCCGCACCCCGAATGGAACATTTCAGTGGAAAGACGCACCGCGCTCGATCCGATCATTGGCGCGGCAGACGCCATCCCTCAACCCATCGCTCGCCGCTCCCGCCATGCATGGTACCGGGCTGCCATCAGCATGGCGGCGGTTTTCCTGATCGCACTTGTCATCATCCGGTTCACCCATACGGGAACCAACAGGATCAATGAACCACTCTCGGCACGAAACCCAGGCAACCCGATGGAGCGCCCGATGACCCATGAGATCGCCGACGTTGCTGCCGCATCCGACCCATCCCCGGCACTCAGAAACAACACCCGTATTCCGTTTGCGGTTCCTCACGAATCGGAAGCGCTGACCGAAGCGGATTCCGAACCAAAAAACCATCCCGCACCTGTCGCCGAAATCGCAGCATTGGGCAATCCCTCCGATTTCATCGGAGAAGCCCGCTTTTCCCCGGAAAAAAGGAGCAAGGAGAATGCGCTTGCCCCGAGCTTTGCAGCAAGCAGCTCGGGAAGCGATCTCGAAGCGGATGCCTCCACTGGTGAAGGACTTACCGCAGCCAACGCAGCAGTGCGCACGGAAAATACGGAGGGAGAAATGCCTGCCGACCGATCAGATACCACCACTCACCGGAACCTGGCACAATCCGCAATGCCGGAAATCCGTGCAACCACCCACAGCCCGAACCGAGCATCAGGATCGGCGGAATCGGATCGGATGCCTTTACTTCAGAATCTCCCGAAAATCAGCAGCTTGTTCAAAAATGAAGCCTCCAATCGGACAGAAATTTCACACGAAATCCCGACCATCCAAACATCCACATCCACCTTTCAGCTGGATGTGCCGGACACCTCTTTCCGTCTCGCCCTCTCTGCCCTTCAGAACGGAGCCGAACCCGATCCTTCCTCAATCCATCCCGAGCAGTTTTACAATGCCTTCGCCTATGACGACCCCCCGCTCGCTGCGGACCAAGGGGCCACTGCTGCCATCAACCAAAGCGTCCATCCCGTGATTCCGGATCGGAATCTGATCCGCATCTCCATCCTTGCTGCCGAAGATGTGGATATCCGGGTAACTTTCAATCCCGATCGCGTCCGCGGATACAAACTCATCGGTTTCGATGGGAAGGAACAACAAGCCGCTGCCGGTGATAGTCAAATCGCTGAAACAAGAATCGCAGACCCCACAAAACACCCCACAGAAAAATCAGGGACGGCCATGTATCAGATCGAACCTCTGCCGAATGGCTCGGGACATATCGGCGAGGTCACCGTACGCTTCACCAATGCCCCGGGAGGCACGATCGGTGAGCGCCGCTGGACCATTCCTTATGATGCCCAGACACCGCCCCTTGAAAGAGCCGCTCGTCAGATGCAACTCGCAACACTCTCCATGCTCGCCGCTCAGAAATTGCAAGGCGGCCCCATGGCGAATGCCATTCGCTTCGGTGAACTCGCCCCTGTGACCGACTCCATCAGGCAAGCCTACCCCCAAGCCACCCCCCTCATCACGCTGATCCAGCAGCTCAAGTAAATGTGGATTGTAGATTGTGGATCGGGATCAGTCTCTATCCTCTATTCCCCGCATTTTATCCTCCCCACTTTCCGTTTCCACGTTAGAGTACCTGCATGCGCATCGCTGTCTACGCCGGTTCCTTCGATCCTCCGACCAATGGCCACCTTTGGATGATCCGAAAAGGGTTGGAAATGTTCGACCGCCTGATTGTCGCCATCGGCAGCAACTCAGCAAAAACCTATTCCTACACGATCGAGGAACGACTCGAAATGCTGCGTGCCTCGATCCCCTCCAGCGACCGGCTTGAAATCGACCACTTTGACAACCGCTACCTCGTGGATTACGCGAAAAAGAAACACGCTACCTACATCCTGCGGGGCATCCGTTCTCCGCACGATTATGAATACGAACGTGTCATGCGTCACATCAATGCGGACATGGCACCGGAAATCACCACGGCTTTTCTCATGCCACCCCGCGATGTCGCCGAACTTTCATCCAGCATGATCAAATCCCTTACCGGCCCGGAAGGTTGGGAAGAAACCGTGAAACGCTACGTCCCCGACGAAGTGTTCAAGGTGTTGAAGAAGGGAAGAGGGTAGAGCTCGGAGCTCGGAGTCGTTTTTCTCTCCGCTCTATGCTCTCTTCTCTCCGCTATTCATGCTCCGCCAGATAGCGCTCTGCTTCAAGCGCAGCCGCACATCCTTGCCCCGCAGCCGTGATCGCTTGGCGGTAGTAATGATCCGCCACATCGCCTGCGGCGAAGAGTCCTGGAGTTTTGGTCGCTGTGCGCCCGGGAACTTGGAGGATGTATCCGTTTTCATCCAGATCTACCAAGCCGCTCACGAAACTGCTGTTAGGCACGTGGCCGATCGCGACAAACACGCAGTCGACTGCCAGTTCGCTCTCCGAACCATCCACCAGGTTTTTCAATTTGATCGCACGCATCTCGCCTTTTTCGTTGGTGAGATATTCGCTGACGCCACTGTTCCATACCGGCTCGATCTTGGGATTTGCCAAAGCACGATCCGCCATGATTTTCGAAGCACGCAGTTCATCGCGACGGTGAACCAAATACACCTTGCTCGCGAAACGGGTGAGGAAACCGGCTTCTTCGCAAGCACTGTCGCCCCCGCCGATCACCGCCACCGGAACATCGCGGTAAAACGCGCCATCACACGTTGCGCATGAAGTCAGGCCACGGCCGATCAGATCTTTTTCGTTCGGCAAACCCAAATGCCTTGGCGCCGCACCGGTCGCGATGATCACGGTTTTCGACTGCAAGGTCTCGCCGTTCAAATTCACGTTAAACGTGCCATCCGCATTTTTTGAAATCGACTCCACCGTCGCATACTGGATGCGTGTGCCGAATTTCTCCGCCTGCTTCTGCATGTTCATCATCATTTCAGGCCCCATGATGCCCTCCGGAAATCCGGGAAAGTTTTCCACCTCGGTCGTGGTCGTGAGCTGCCCTCCGGGCTGCGTCCCCGAAATCATCAGGGGATTCAGATTCGCACGTGCGGTGTAGATGGCTGCAGTATATCCGGCACAACCGGTTCCGATGATGATGACGTTTTCCATAGGTGTGATTGGGAGTGTGATTGCGGCGGATTATTCCGACCCCGCACCGCAAGAGTCAACCGCCGTCATCAAACAATTTTCAAATAAATCACAAAAATGACGATATTCCGAAAGAACCCACCTTGTGTGTCGTAAATGTCAGGCGAAAATGCTCAGGCAAGCTTAAGCAATTTCGCTAAAAACACATCTAGCCTTAACAACCCCCAGCAAGATGAAAATGATTCTAGACAAACCAACACTCCCCAAGTTCGAGCCCACTCTCGAACCCGCCCAATTGCCACAGCCTGAACAAAATTGGGACACTCTCTCAGTCGCCCGCCTCATCAAGGAGAACTCTTTCTCCGAGACCTCGCCGGCATTCCTCTACCTCGGTCGCAAGGAGGCAACCCTCCTCCGTGATCACCTCGCCAAAGCCTTCGGCGGCGCCTCCGTCGTCACCCTCAACGAGATGTATTACATGGGCCTCAAAGTCGTCACCGTCGACGCCGACTCCTACCTCCAAACCGGTGGATCCAAAATCATCCGCAGCTCATATTTGCCAAGTTTGTTGAACGCTTCGTGATTACCAAGGAGCGGCTGCATCATGCTGCCGATATTTTGTAGCTAAAACATTCTGTTCCACTTCGTCTGGAGGACATTCTGGCACCCTTCTCCATCAGTAAGTTTATTCACCTTACATCGTGATACTCCCATGTCTCCGGATGGCGGTACTCCGTCCGAATCCAGTTCTGCTTTGAAAATACGAATCTTCTTTTGCGAGCTCCCGCTCCATCACCTCCTGATAGATAGACATAAAAAAGCCCAGGCTCAATATACTCGATCTTGAGTGGATAAAATTCTTCGCCAATATGAGGATCTCCAAAATGCGAATAATCTCTGGCGGGTATATCCATATAAACTCCGTCGATTGAAACCTTAAATTCCGTCAAAGCGTAAGTTGGAAGCTCTCCATCCATTCGTATTTCACCATGAACACTCTCACGGTAAGGCTCTTGAGCAACACTAACCCTGATCACCGATCCATCGGGTGACTGAGCGACATATTTCATTTTGTTAGGGGTTGCATCCATCGTCCCAACCACAAGCGCTTTTGGCTGGACATCATGAGATGTTGCACATCCAACACTGGCCGCTACGACAGCCATCAGAAGAAGAGATTTGGAATGTTTCATGCAGGTTTAAAATGATCCGTCCTGGTTCATCCGTTTTAATTCACACCTCACCCGCTCGTCGATCTCTTAATATGTTGTAGTGGAGTCCGTGATGAGTCGCCTGCGAGGTCGCGATTAAAAATCGCGGTTCCTTTCTTAGCGCGTCTGGAGTGAATACGCGGTCCATGATTCAGCCATTTCTTCGTCTTGTGTCTTATGTCTTGTGTCTTGTGTCTTGTGTCTTCTGTCTTGTGTCTCCAAGTTTTCCGTCTCTATCCCACATCAATCACCACCAAAGTCGTATCATCGACCCCCGAGTTATCAATCGCACGCTTGAGCAAAATCTCAGAAGCTTCCTCTGGAGTCTTACACTCATGCAAAGCCTCCGCGATATGTCGTTCCCAAACGCCATCGATCAATCCGTCCGAGCAAACCAAAAACCGATCACCTTTTTCATAAGGCACCGCGGCAAAATACGGGCATACGCTCAGATGTCCTCCGCCGACCACTTCATACAAGGCCGCGCGGCGCGGATGACAACGATACTGCACCTCGTGAATCTCCCCACGCTTCCAAGCCGACCATGCGGAGGTGTGATCTTTGCTCAACTGCTCGGTCTTGCCGGCACGGCAACGATAGACCCGCGAGTCGCCCACATTGGCGAGATATAGATTTTCCGGTGTGAACCACACCAGCGCCAAGGTCGCGGCCATGCCTTTCACGTCTTCCGCCTCGGAACCCGCCTCGTTGATGTGTTGGTGGATATCCTTGAGCGCTTGTTCCAGATGCGAGATCGAGTCCGGGAAAAAACCCGCCGCCGCCGCCTTGAACGTTTCAGGAATCGCAATCGCCATACGCTCGAGGATCAACGAAGAGGCGAGATCGCCGGCATTGCCTCCGCCCATTCCATCCGACACCGCGAACACCATGTCCTGGTTTGCAACCGAACCCTCACCGGCTTCTCCCAATACGGTTGCTCCCTCCAGATCGGAGGAAAAAACGATCCAGGAGTCGTCGTTGCGTGGCTTGCGAGTTCCGCTGACGGAAGCACCCGCCCAACGAATGATCGTTTGATTCGTCACGGTACGTTTTTTTTCAAAAGATTCGGATCCGGTAAAATTTCCGCAAGCTCGAAATCGATGATGCAGAACCGACCCAGTTTGTCGGAATAGGTGATGTTGCGCGGCTCCGCATCCAAGTGCCGCACGCCGTAATCCTTCTCCAAATCCGCAAACAACGAATCCGCTTTCTCCTTGGAAATCTGCGGGGCGGGCCGTCCGCAGTTGGTCGATACGAAATAATATTCCTCCGGATGTTCTTCCAGCACCCTCGGCACATACGGACAACCGCGCTCCTCCAATACTTTCAGCACTTCCACCTCCGTCGCGTAACGCTTCTCCACATCCGTGCCCCGCAAGCGCTTGTGGACGTTTCCGTAGAAATCAATCCTCACCGAGGACCTCAATCCGTCTTTCATAGGTTCGATCGACATCAGTGCTACCCTACACCGATTCCCCAACTTGAAAACCTTTTAGAAACATTCTCGGGGAAATGAACATTGAACCGCGAATGGACGCGAATGAAGCGTATTGGGCATCGAACCCATCTCGAAGAGAAAACATCCCCCATCAACTCTTCCTTGAGCTTTCCTCTCCGGAACTTACCATTCCTCCCCAGTGAGAATCATCGCAGGAAAAGCCGGCCGCATCGCCATCAAGGTCCCATCGGCCGTCGCGCGCCCGACCACGGATTTTGTCCGGCAGGCGATCTACTCCATTCTTGGCGAAACCATCTTCGATTCACGGGTGCTCGACCTCTTCTGCGGTTCCGGCGCCCTCGGCCTGGAAGCCCTCAGCCGCGGAGCTGGCTCATGCGTCTTTGTGGACGAACACCGTCAAGCCATCGCCGTCACGCAGGAAAACCTGACCAAGGCAAAACTTGAGGGAGGGCGGACCATCAAATCCGATGTCTTCCAATTCCTCAAAAACGACCCTTCGTCCTACGATCTCATCCTCGCCGACCCCCCATATTGGAAAGGATACGGCGATACGGATCTGGTCGCAACCTTGCTCTCACTCCCGAACCTTGCCGACCGACTCAGCCCTAAAGGTCACCTTATCGCAGAAATTTCCTCGGCCCAAAGCACCCCGCCCTCGCCCCATCTCCAACTCCTCGACCGCCGCGAATACGGTAGCAGCGCCATCCTCATCTTCGCTCACCCCACCGCATGAAACCTTTCCTCACCCTCTTCATCTACCGAGCGATCCTGCCGCTGCTTTTCCTTATCGCGTTTCCCGGTTGGATTCTGAAAATGCTCCGTCGGAATGGCTTCGGAACCAGACTCAACGAACGGATCGGCCTGTATTTCGAGCCACCGGACTTCGAACCCTCTGGCGCGATCCATATCCACGCGATCAGTGTGGGAGAAACCGTAATCGCCCTCAAACTGATCCGTGAATGGGAAATCCGATATCCCGGAAGCCATTTTGTCATCGCCACCGGCACGGCTACCGGACACCAAACCGCCACCAACGCGGACCTCCCGAACCTCCGCGTTACATACGCCCCACTCGATTTTCCTTGGATGCTTCGCAGTTATCTGCAGCGTTTCAGCCCCTCGAAAATCATCCTCATCGAGGGTGAAACGTGGCCAAACCTCCTACGCATCGCGAAAAAACAACAGATCCCCGTTGCCCTCGCCAACGCCCGAGTCTCACCACGCTCCGCCAAACGCTTCCGCTTCTTTGCTCCCGTCATTCGCCCCTTTTTCTCAACACTCTCCTGCGTCTGCATCCAAGAGGAAATTCACCGAGATCTCTGGATCGATCTCGGTGTCGCACCTGAAAACATTTACCTGACCGGCAGTATCAAGTTCGACCCGCAATGCTCCGATACTCCCGTGCCTCGCGCCGATTTCGCGGAAATGCTCGCCTCTTTCGGAAAAAACCGACCGATCATCCTCGGAGCTTCAACGTTCCATGGCGAGGAAACCCTGATTGCTTCTGCGATCCGCGACGCAGATCCCGACGCCCTGCCGGTGATCGTCCCGCGTCATGCCGAGCGCCGTGATGAAGTCTCACAAGCCCTCACTCACGCAAACTTCCGCGTCACCCTGCGCTCAAATTTTGAAACTCCCCTGCACGCCGACAATCACGTCTTTGTGATCGATTCCACCGGCGAACTCGCCACATGGACCGCCCATGCCGATGTCATCATCATCGGAAAATCCTTCCTTTCTACCGGAGGACAAAACCCCGCCGAGGCCATCCTCGCCCGAAAGCCCCTGATCCTAGGTCCTCACATGGAAAACTTCCAGCCTCTCGTCAAAAACCTCCTCAGCGCCGAGGCCGCACTGCTCGCCAGCAACTCAAAGGAAATCACCGCCGCCATCCATCAAGCCCTGCAACCGGTCAACTCCAGCCAACTCACCTCACGCGCCTCGGATGTCCTCGCCGCACACCAAGGCTCCACCCAACGCCATCTCAAGGTCTTGCATCCCCTCACGAAACCTGCCTGAATGCCCAAAACCTTGTTTGTCTTTTCGAATTCTTCAAAATAGTTTCCGCCCGTGAGCGATTCTCCACATCATCCACTCGAAGGCCTTCTCGACTCGTTTGCTCTGGGTCCGGCATGGGCGCGTGCCAAACCCACAACCGGCGGCGAAAAGAAATACCGCGACCATGGAGACGAGCCACGTCGCGATTTCAAAAAAGGCCGGGACAACCGCAACCAACGCGATGACCGCCGTGACGACCGCCGCCAAGGTGGAGGCGCAGGAGGTGGACACCGTCGCTTCGAGAAAGGCGGACCCCGTCCCGAGCAACGCCGCGAGGAGATCGCTCCTGCCGAAGGCGTCAGCGTGACCCTCGTTCCTGACAAAACCGCCATCCAGCTCGTTTGTAAGGAAATCCACCAGGTCGCCCGCGTCTATCCGCTTTTCGACGTTGCCGAAATCATTCTCGCCGAGCGCTCACGCTGCCGCGCCGTTTTCGAAATCTCCGAAAAACAATCGCCCTTCTACGTTTGCAAACTCGAAGACGCCATCTACCTCACCAAAGAAGAAGCCCTCCAACATTTCCTCACGGCCGAATGGCGCAAGCAATTCATCGAGGAATCCACCATCGAGATCGACCCACCAAAAGGAAATTTCCAATCCATCGCCAAATGCGGCATTTCCGGCGAACTCCTCGGACCTCCGAATTATCACGCCTACCAATCCGAAATCCGCCGGATCCACCGCGAACATTTCTCCCACATGCCGCTCGAAGCCTACATGGCGAAAATCCGCACCGAGCGCTCCGAAGAAGCCGTCAACGCCTGGCTGGATTCCATGAAAATCCAAACCCGCTGGAGAATCGTGGAGGAAGGCGAAGGCAGGGACGACTCTCCGCAGCCGCCCATATCTGCAACTCCTCCAGCAGAACCAGCTCCCGCAGCTATGGATGAATCAGACGAATCCGTCCAATCCGACGGATCAGAAGCATCTCTCGAAGAAACTGCAGCCGTAGAAGCAGCCGCCGAAGAAACTACCGCGGAAGAAGCAGCCCCCGTAGAAACTCACGCTCCCGCCCCGTCCGACAACATCCATTGGTTCACCGACCTCGCCGAGTTCGAGCGCGCCATCGCCGCCGAGCTTCTGGACAAAACCTTCCGCACCACCCGCAAGGTGAATGTCTCCGCTGCCATTTCTGCCAAAAACCTCTCACCGGGTTTGCTGGACAAGCTCAAAGCTACCAGCAACCATATCCGCAAGCACGCGGCCATCCTCATCCCTGCCATCTGCAAAGCCCTCGAAGCCGAGCACATGGCCGTCTTCAAACGCAAAGGCAAACTCTTCACCGGGCCTGCCCGCCCCCACGCCCTCGCACCCGACGCAGTGCTCGCGCCACGTCCCCACGAAATGGTCAAATGGATCCGCGAAAACTCCCCGGCAAAATTGGAGGGCCTCTGGAAAGCCGTCTTGCCCGAAGGTGCCACCGCCCCTCCTGCCGAATACGCCGCCGACCTCTTCTGGCTCCTCCAACAAGGCCATATCCTCCTCTACACCGACGACACCCTGGTGGTTCAAGAGCCCCCCAAACCTCAGGAACCTAAAAAACCAAAAGCTCCAAAAGAGAACACACCTGCCACTGAAAAGCCCGCTCAATCAGCAACCGAAGATCAGACAGATCAGACTTCCTCCCCCGAAGAGCCAGACACCTCTTCCCCTGAAAACTGAAAACTCCTCACTTCTCAATCGGCAATTTCCACTTCTTACACATGTCCCGCCAACAAACACTCGCCAACCCCGCCACCCTCGAAGGAACCTCCCTCCACACCGGAGAAAAGGTGACCCTCACGATCAAACCCGCTCCCGAAAACCACGGTTTCAAATTCCGCAGGGTCGATCTCTCCGACCAACCCTTCATCAACGCCGATGTCGACAAAGTCCAAACCGTCGAACGCGCCACCACCCTCGCGGAGGGTTCGGTCAAAGTACACACGGTTGAGCACGTGATCTCCGCCCTCACCGGCATGGGCATCGATAACGCCCTCATCGAGATGGATGCCAACGAACCGCCGATCGGGGACGGATCAGCCCGACCTTTCGTCGAGCTGATCAAAAAAGCAGGTATCGAAGCTCAAACCGCTGAACGCAAGGTCTGGGAAATCCGTGAGCCCATCCATCAGGAAATGGGCGATGGGACGATCATCACCATCGTACCCAGCAAGACCTTCAAGGTATCCGTCACCAACGTCGGACCCGAAGGCCGCTTCACCCAATATTTCTCCACCGAGGTCACTCCCGAAACATACGAAAACGAGATCGCCGCGGCCCGCACGTTCGTATACTATGAGGACGTCAAACCTCTCTTGGAAAAAGGCCTGATCAAAGGAGGATCTCTCGAGAGCGCGGTCGTCATCCGTGGCAACGAGGTCATGTCCAAGGAGCCGGTACGTTTCACCAACGAATTCGCCCGCCACAAGGCTCTCGACCTGATCGGTGATCTCATGCTCTCAGGCAAACGCATCCTCGGGCATGTCATCGCCGTCAAACCCGGCCACGGCCCGAACACCAAAATGGCATCCACCCTCAAGCGCGAATACGAGCGCATGCGTGCCATGGTCCCAACCCCCATCACAATCCCCGATGGCGAGAGCGTGCTTGATGTCAACGAGGTGATGCGCATCCTCCCCCACCGCTACCCTTTCCTCATGGTCGACCGCGTCATCGATTTCACGGAAAACTCCTGCACCGGCCTCAAGAATGTCTCCATCAACGAGCCGTTTTTCCAAGGCCATTTCCCCGGCCACCCCATCATGCCCGGCGTCCTCCAGCTCGAGGGCATGGCCCAGGTTGCCTCCATCCTCATGCTGCGCAAACCTGAGAACCTCGGGAAAATCGGCTACTTCCTCTCGGCCGACAATGTCAAATGGCGCAAACCCGTACTGCCGGGCGACACGCTCATCACCGAGGCCACGACCACCAAAATCCGTGGAAATATCGGCCAAACCAC
>JBEAZA010000004.1:0-94189 GCA_041170385.1 Verrucomicrobiota bacterium
CATTCACCCCATTCCAGATCGGCCATGTCCCCGTCGGCGGCCCCACCCCTTTTTTCATTCTCGGCCCCTGTGCGCTGGAATCCGAGGCCTTCGCCTGGGAAATGGCGCGTGCGCTCAAAGAAATCGCCGACAGGACGGGGATTCCTTTTGTGTTCAAAGCGTCTTTTGACAAAGCGAACCGCACTTCCGTACATTCCTTCCGCGGTCCCGGCATTCACGAAGGTTGCAGGATTCTTGGTGAAATTTCCAAAGCACTCGATGTTCCGGTCACCACCGACATCCATACGGCGGAACAAGCGGAAATCGCCGCGGAATACATCGATTTGTTGCAAATTCCCGCCTTCCTTTGCCGCCAGACGGACCTCCTCGAGGCTGCGGCCAGAACGGGCCGCGTGGTGAACGTAAAAAAAGGCCAGTTCCTGGCACCATGGGATTGCATCAACATTGCGGATAAATTGCGCGCGTTCGGTTGCGAACGATTCCTGATCACCGAGCGCGGAACAACCTTTGGCTACAACAACCTGGTCGTGGACATGCGCTCGCTTTATCTCATGCGCAAGGAGGGGATTCCTGTGATTTTCGACGCCACCCATTCCGTTCAGCGCCCCGGCGGACTCGGGGGCGCGACCGGTGGCGATGGTGAGCTTGCCCCTGTCCTCGCGCGTGCGGCGGTTGCGACGGGGCTCGAGGGATTGTTCATGGAAGTCCATTCGGATCCGGCAAACGCCATGTCGGATGGACCGAACCAGATCCCGCTCGAATTCATCGAAGACTTGCTGGTGAAACTTCTGGCCATCCATCACGCGAGCAAGTGATGCGCCGGAAGCAAAACCGGGAAGAAGCGATGGCCTGATCGTTTGCCGAGCCGGGTGACAACGCTTACTTGCCCCAGCGTGTCATCAGCGTGGAAGCCATGTCGCTCGGGGTCTCGGCGACGGCGATGCCGCATTCCGCGAGAATTTTCTTCTTCGCCTCCGCGGTATCTTCCTCACCACCGACAATCGCTCCGGCGTGCCCCATGCGGCGCCCCGGCGGTGCCGTCGCACCGGCGATGAATCCGGCAATCGGTTTCTTGCAATGATCTCTCGCCCAACGCGCGGCCTCAACCTCTGCGGTGCCTCCGATTTCGCCGATCATGATGATCGCCTCGGTTTCCGGATCATCGTTAAACATTTTCAGCACATCGAGATGGCTCGTGCCATTGATCGGGTCGCCACCGATCCCGACGCAGGTGCTCTGACCGTACCCCATCTGGGTGAGTTGGAAAACGGCCTCGTATGTCAGTGTTCCCGAACGTGAGACCACCCCGACGTTGCCGCGTCTGTGGATGTAACCCGGAGCGATGCCAATCCGGCAACCCCCATGGCTTTTCTCGCCCCGTCCCGGCGTCACCAGACCCGGACAGTTCGGGCCAATCAGACGAGACTTCGAGTCCTTGAGCGCTGATTTCACACGCATCATGTCCATGACCGGGATGCCCTCGGTGATGGCGACAATGAGCTCCAAACCCGCATCCATGGCTTCAAGAATCGCATCGGCCGCAAACGGAGGCGGAACGAAAATCGCCGATGCGGTGGCACCGGTCTCCGAGACCGCCCGGGAGACCGTGTCGAAAATCGGCACGGTGTTCTCAAATTTCTGACCGCCTTTGCCGGGAGTCACCCCCGCAACCAGCTTCGTGCCATATTGAAGCGAAAGCTGTGCGTGTCTGGCGCCGAAGCCGCCGGTGATTCCTTGGACAAGGACCTTGGTGTTTTCATCAATTAAAATAGCCATGGGAACATTCTGCTGATTTTTTGTCTGAAGGATTTCAACCCACCGCCTTCACGATTTTTTCCGCTCCATCCGCCATGGTGTCTGCGGAAACGATATTGAGGCCGGAGGCTGCGAGTGTGGCTTTTCCGGCCTCGACATTGTTGCCCTCGAGACGAACGACGAGCGGGATGGGAAGACCGGTTTCCCTGGCTGCCGCGATCACCCCCTCGGCAATGACGTTGCAGTCCATGATTCCACCGAAGATGTTGATCAGGATGCCTTTGACGTTCGGATCACCGAGGATGATCTTGAATGCCGCAGTGACTTGCTCTTTCGTCGCGCCACCACCCACATCCAGAAAGTTGGCAGGCTCTCCGCCATAGTGCTTGATGATGTCCATGGTCGCCATCGCGAGCCCCGCGCCGTTCACCAGGCAGGCGATATTTCCATCAAGGCCGATGTAGTTGAGATCGTATTCCGAAGCAGCGACCTCACGCGGATCTTCTTCTTCCTTGTCACGCATCGCAACGATGTCCGGATGACGGTAAAGCGCGTTGTCATCGAAGCCGAACTTTGCGTCGAGCGCGAGCACCCGACCATCGGGAGTGGTGACCAGCGGGTTGATTTCCAACATCGAGCAATCGCAATCGACAAACAGCCTGTAGAGATGTTGTAGCAATTTGGAAAATTGCTTGGCTGTATCGCCGCTCAGGCCAAGCTCGGCGCTGATCTTGCGGATCTCGTAGGCCTGGAGACCAAGAAGCGGATGCACCACCTGCCGAAAAATTTTCTCCGGTGTGTCGTGCGCCACCTCCTCGATGCTCATTCCGCCCGCCGTGGAGGCCACAATGACCGGCGCACAGGTCGCGCGGTCCATCAGAATGGCAAGGTAGTATTCATGGGTGATATCGACCGCTTCCGCAACCATCACCTTGCGAACCACCCGGCCGGCTTCTCCGGTTTGCAGGGTGACAAGCGTTTCGTTGAGCATTTTTCCGGCGAATTCCTCCGCTTGCGCCGGACTGTCGATCAGATGCACGCCGCCTTGAAACCCGTTTTTGAAATGACCTTTCCCGCGCCCGCCGGCATGGACTTGCGCTTTGATCACCAATTTCGAACCGGCGAATTCTCTGGCCGCAGCACCGGCTTCCGCGGGAGTCGATGCCACTCTGCCTTTCGGGCTGGGGACTTGGAAGCGATCAAACAGCTCCTTCGCTTGGTATTCGTGAATATTCATGATGAGAGACGGACAAAACCGCGCGGGTTTTAGTCTCCATCCCGCAGCCGGGTCAAGCAACCCGTGCGAAATTCTGAATTATCTTCCTGATTCGGAAACCAGATCTCGGATCCGTATGGAAAAATCCTCCCTGGAGAGCAAATGCTCGACCTCCAACTCCATCCTCCATTTCCAGTTGTATGGCGTGATCGAGGGCACGTTGATCCGCTCGCTGAAAACATCCTCGCTGCACAGGCTTTCGTCCATTGCCAGAAGATCCTGCAGTGGAAAAACCGCCCACATCGCAGGGGAATCGAGATGTTGGGCGATGATCCGGCGGGCCATCTCACTACCCAGCCTCTCCTCGGGAAATGCGATTCCGAACATCTCCCATGCGAATCTCGATCGCACCAACTCGTCAGCCTGCCACCAGGCCCGCAGGGTGTCCATATCGTGGGTCCCCGTCGAGACCACACTCAGGTAAGGAGCTTTCGCAGGATGGGAGAAGCCCGAACCATGGGTCTTTGGCCAACGTTGGATGACCAGCGAGAGGATACCGAGCCGGGACATCACACCCTCCACGCAGTCCGGCACCATGCCGAGATCCTCTCCGCACAACAACATCGGGCTGGCGGAGCGCATGGCGGGAAGCTTGCGATAGGCATGGATTTCCCAGAAACGTTCCTGACGACGGTAGAAGTAATCGTCATGCAATTCCTGTAGCTTCTGCCGTTTGCCTTCCTCAAGAGCCCGGAACGATCTCGTATCCATCATTCCCATCCGCGGATGAAATGCTTTTCCTCCGGACCCATCGACCTCGAGGAACAATACCTCACCTGCCAGCTCCAACAATGCTTGCCTGATCCAGTCCCGGTTCGCCCAATCCCCGGGTGTGAGCTTTTCGTAAAAATCCAGAATGCCGCGCTGCGTCCGGAACTCCGGCTTGTAACCGTAATGACCCGAACCATGATCCACCATGAAATCCTGTTTCACCCCCTGTGCCAGATCGCCAAACATATCCTCGAGATCATCCGCCAGAAAAAATGGCTCGCAAAACCGCACGATCTCAAACCCGACCCCCAACTCCTCCAACTCCTCCAGCATGATCGGCAAAGCGGGCTCGAACGAACCCAATACTCCGTCGATCTGACCGATCGGAATCTGCCAGATCCGGAAAAAACCGAGAATGTGATCGATCCGGTATGCATCAAAATAACGGCCCAGCCTCTCAAATCTGGAACGCCACCATGCATAGCCGTCCTTGTGCATCTCATCCCAGTTATAGGTTGGAAATCCCCAATTCTGCCCCTTGTCGGAAAAGACGTCGGGCGGCGCACCGGCTTGCGCCTCCAAGTTGAAGAGGCCCGGCGAAACCCAGGTGTCTACCGATCTCCTGTTCACCCCGATGGGCAAATCCCCTTTCAGACCCACACCCAGCGCATGCAAGTGAGCCACCGCATCTGCGAACTGGCGATCCAGCTCATACTGCAGCCAGACGTAATACAATACCGCTTGGTCAGATCCCAACGAATGGATTTGCCGCGCATCATGCAACGCATCATCACCCCATTTGGAAACATCCGCCGTCCCGTAACGGTCACGCCTGACGGAGAAAACCGCGTAATCCAGAACCCAGTCCGCTTGTTCCTCGAGAAAACCCAGAACCGCAGGATCGCGTGAAATGCTGGCAACATGCGTTTCAAAAACTTCCCGAGACAGCCGCCACTTGAGCCGCATGACCTGTTCATAATCCACATCCTTTGTTAGATTCAGTCTGTTCCGTTCAAGATCATAAGCAGCCCGGTCCGCCAGGGGATAACTCATTTCATCCAACCGCAGGTAAAGCGGATGCAAGGCATGCACACTGATCGCCGAATACGGATAACTGTCCGTCCATGCATGCGAGGAGGTGGTGTCATTGATCGGCAGAATCTGAATCAACTTCAATCCGCAGCCAGCAGCCCAATCACCGAACCGCTTCAAATCCGCGAACTCTCCGACACCCCCGCTACCGGCCGTTCGGATGGAAAACACAGGAATCGCGACTCCGGCGCCGCGAAAGCGTTCATCCGGGCGGCGGCGATAACACTCATCCGACATGCGAACAAACTCCTGACCCGCACGATCTCCGATCACCCGGTTCTCCGAACCACTCTCCAGAACCACGGCCCTGCGCAGGGAGAGATCATAGAGCCCGTATTTGTATTCGATGTTGCGGGAATCCGGCAAATCCATGCGGAGCCTCCACAGATTCCGCTCCACCTCAATCATCGGCCATGCGAGGGTGTAATCCCAATTTCCGAGCTGATGAACGTTGCCGATCACACACGGCACCATCCCATCAGGGACCCGGCTCATCTGCAGATTGAACTCGTGATTGCCCTCCCATTTCACCTCTCCGAGCTCACGCGGCTTGGCGGAAACCATCCCGAAAATCCCCGTTTCATAGACCCTGTCCTCGCTACCGGCAGAACGCCAGTCGTCAAGAAACATCACCGTTGCCGGAGTCCGGCAACCCGCCTGCCATTTCCGGAATCCACCCCATTCCTCAAGTTCCAATCCATCCTCACGGCGCAGCAAATACCGGTATTCCAACCATGCTCCGCTCACCCATCCGGCGGATCCCCTCACTTCCCAGTGTCCGTCGTCCCGCCATGACATGGGCAGCAACCGCCGAACCGAATCTCCTCCCCCGTGAACCACCTGCTCAAGCCACAAGGATTCGCCGACCACTGTCGAGTAAGCCAATCGGAACACCATCACCGTATCTGTCCTCTGCTCGTTCATTTTCCTACCGCAACCATCCGCAACCATTGATGGCGCGCTTTCTAGAAAATCATAGCCAAGATGTGGAATATCGCCGCAAACATGATCATTTGCAGCGCACCCATCGCCAGCAATCGGTTGAACCCTTCACCGGGAGACAAGCTCATGACACCCCAGATGATCCGCATGCCGATCATGAACATCGGGGCACTCGCCAGGCTGAAGATCGGATAGTCGGTTCCCAACCATGCGATGCCAAGAAACGCCGCAATCTTGATTTCCAACCAAATCACCGCCACCGCAACTTTCGGCCCGAACCTCACTGCGAGAGTTTTTTTATCCACTAGCAAATCCTCCCTGCGATCCCGCAAATTATTCACAGAAATCAACACCGCTGACAGCAGCCCGACCTGCGCGCCAAGAAGAACGCCCTCCGCGGCAAGCCCGCCTGTCTGCACGAAGATTGTTCCCATCACCGCGACAAAACCGAAAAACAGGATCACAAACACTTCACCAAGCCCTCGATATGCAAGAGGGAACGGACCGCCTGTGTAACCGTAGGAGAGGAACAGCGAGGGAAGTCCGATCGCCAGCATGATCCATCCGCGCTCCATGACAAGCACGGCTCCGAACACCACCGCACCCAACAGAAACATCCCGCCCACTGACATGACCTGCCCGGGAGACAATTCACCGGAGCCCGTCAGGCGTTGCGGTCCGGTACGCATCCGACTATCCGCCCCCTTGATCCCATCCAGCGCGTCATTGAAAAAATTGGTCGCAATCTGAATGCATATGGCGCCGAGCAGGGTGCAAACCCACAACGCGACATGAAACTCCCCGGACAACTCCCATGCCATCACGCCACCCAGCCACACGGGAACCAGAGCGGCCGCAATGGTTTTCGGTCTCGCTCCTATCCAAATCAATCTGATCCACTGCTCAACGGTCATTTCAATACAACACCCATATAAAGAAATACGGATCATGAAACCCCAAATCTTGTAATCCGCCAAAAAATCATCAAGGATCATCCGGTATGCTTGGAATATTATCCCGCCCTCTCAATGCCTCGATCGCCCTTTTGCTGTGCCCGATCCCATGCGCTGCGGAAAAAACTCCCTGCTGGCAGCCGGTGATCGACTATACCATTTCCTTCCCCGGCGACCGTCCGGATGCCGCCCCGACGATCAACCCCTTCGAAAATTTTACCCACTTGGGCAGTGATTTCGGCTGGATGGGCCCGGGCGGAGCACGAATCGATTCCAAGGGCGGAATCATCCGCGTCCACCCACATGGCGAATGGACCGGGGCATGGCATTCACTTGCCGGACTCGGGCTGGAAAAAACCCGCTTGCTCGATCCAACCGACCTCCTGCAACTCGGCGGTCCCGATGAGAAAACATGCAGCATCATCCAGATCGCTGTCCATGCAAGCGGCCGCGGTATGTTCCGTCTGGAACTCGCCGATGCGAATCGGAAAGTCGTCTGGAAAGCGGCCGATACGCTCGACAGCGATCGGATTAACACCCATCTCTACCCGATCGATGCGCGCGCGCTGGGAAAGATCAAGATTCTGCACTGGATCGCAGAACCCGGCTGCAATCTGCAACTGTCTTCCATCGGCTTCATGACCACACGTCCTGCCATGCCCTTGGATGAATGGGCGTTTCGAATTTCTCTCGGCAAGCTCCGCCGCTGCCATGATGCGGAGAGCGGATTCACCCGGGATCGGGCTCATCTTCCGGCAGGACATTTCGACTCCATCGCCTCCACCGGCATGCACGCCCTCGCTTCGGCATTGGCGGCCACCGAGGAAATGTTGGACCGATCGGTGGCAGCATCGGAAATCCGAAGGACGATCGAAGCCATGCAATCCCTGAAGACCGCCTCGGGATTTCTGCCCCACTTCACCCAGTTCAATGAGAACGGCAAGGCGGTGATCGTTCCGGGGACAGAATACAGCACGATTGACACCGCCATCGCCCTCCATTCCCTTCTGCTCGCCACGCGCATCCTGGAACTGGATGAGCTGAACCGACAGGTCAGCAACATGATTTTCAAACTGGATTTCGATGCGGTTACCTGTGATGAAAACTGGATCAGTCATGGCTATCTCGACGATGCGAAAACCCCGCTCCGCTCCTCATGGCGCGATTGGGGAGGTGAAACCGCTCTGGTGCTGATGTTGGAAAACATGATCCCCCAGCGCGCGGCGCGTGGCAAGATGACCCCCAGCGGGGAACCCTACCGCGGTGTCGGCTTCATTGCCGAAATCCAAAGCCTGTTTTATCCCGATTTCGACCGTCCCGATCGAGATCTCGTCTCCGGGATCTCATGGCCCGCCATCAGAAAAAAAATTCTTACCGAGCAGACGGCCTATTTCACCCAGCATATCCCGCAGTCGGCTGCGGCCAAAGCGGGAATCTTCGGTCTCTCGGCAGGTGAATCGGGCATGCCGGGAGGCGGTTACAGCGCGAACGGCACGGAAGTCATGGGCGTGCGTTGGATTCACCCGCACTACATGCTGATGGGTCTCGGACTCAGCGGACAAACAAGATATCTCGCAGGCTTGGAGGCATTGCATGCCAGACAATTCCTTTATCCTTATGGCCTTCCCGAAAACATCGAGGCGGATCTTGTGCTCCATAACCCCATGCAGGGTTCACTCAACGCAGCCTTCGAAACCCTTTCCGCCTACCATGGTTGGAAAAAACGCGGGGCGCCGGGCAACCGGATCGACCATGCATCCCTCGCGGATCCTCTTCTGAGAAAAGCCGTTTCGCGTTTCTATCCGCCGCAAAACTGAAGTCGATCCTCATTCGAAACCCACCCGGATCGCCGCACTGGCGACGCGCGCTTTTTTCCGTGCCTGATCCACATCTGCATCCCTCGCCAGCGCGACACCCATGCGGCGCTTTCCGGTCACATCGGGTTTTCCAAACAAACGGATTTGGGTGTCGGAGGCCGCAAGGGCGCCGTCGAGGTTGCCATAGCGGATCGATTTCGATTCACCCTCCACCAACAACACGGCCGAGGCCGAAGGCCCGTACAAACGGATTTCCGGAACGGGCAATCCGAGGATCGCACGCGCATGCAAGGCGAACTGCGAGAGATCCTGGGAAATCATCGTCACCATTCCCGTATCATGAGGACGCGGAGAGACCTCGGAAAAGATGATATCATCGCCTTTGACAAACAATTCGACACCGAAAACACCCCGCCCGCCAAGTGCATCGGTAATCGCACGCGCATACTCCAGAGCTCGCTCACGCGCCAACCGGCTCATCGGCTGAGGTTGCCAGCTTTCACAATAATCCCCATCGACCTGCACATGTCCGATCGGCTCGCAAAACGATGTGCCTCCGGCATGGCGGACCGTGAGCTGGGTGATCTCGTAGTCAAAATCCACAAATCCCTCTACAATGACTTTTCCTTTTCCCGCCCGTCCGCCCCGTTGCGCATGATCCCATGCAGGCCCGATCTCCTCCGGGCGCTTCACGGTGCTCTGCCCCTTGCCTGATGAACTCATGATCGGCTTCACAACACAGGGCAAACCGATCTCGGCCACTGCGGCATGATACTCGCTCTCGGTTGCCGCAAAGCGATAAGGCGAGGTCTTCAAACCGAGCTCTTCGGCAGCCAGCCGCCGGATGCCCTCGCGATTCATGGTGAGCTGGGTCGCACGCGCGGTGGGGATCACGACAGAGATGCCTTCTCCTTCGATTTCCGCCAGCATATCCGTCGCAATGGCTTCCACTTCCGGAACAATGAAGTGCGGCTTTTCCAGTTCGACAACCCTCCGCAACGCATCCCCATCCAGCATGGAAATCACATGAGACCGGTCCGCCACCTGCATCGCGGGAGCGTTGGCATAGCGATCCACCGCAATCACTTCCACGCCGTAGCGTTGCAGTTCGATCACCACTTCTTTGCCAAGCTCACCCGCACCGCAAAGCATCACACGTGTCGCGCCATGAGTGAACGGAGTGCCGATGGTAATCATGCTGCCAAGTTAGCGTGTGGGAAATCATTTGCACGAGGGAAATTGCGACCCCATCAGAAATCCGTCCCCTGATCACCCAGATCAAGCTCCCGGATCCAGATATTCCGATACCGCACGTCGTGCCCCTCGCACTGCAGCTTGATTCCGCCCGGCACATCAGTGATTCCCCTGCCCCCATCATTCCCTCCGTCCAGCCCGGAATTCGCCCCGCCCCATACCTGATTGATGACGACGTCCCGGTGTGCTTTTTCGCCATTGAAATACACGGTCACCCTCGCCTTCTCGACCAACCTGCCCTCCTTGAACCGTGCCGCGCGAAACACGATGTCATACGCATTCCATCGACCAAGTCCTCGATACAAATGATAAGGCGATTCCGTCTCGTTGATGACCGCGCCCATCCCATGCCTGCTCTTGTCACCATCCTTGATCTGGATTTCATAACGATTTTGCAAATACACCCCGCTGTTACCACTCGGGTTGGTTACCAAAAATTCCACATGCAGACGGAAGTCGCGGTAGGTCTTGCGGGTGACAATATCTGCCGCACCGTATTTACCCCCCGCAGCCGCAGGATCATCCGTTTTCATCACGCTACCCGGATCAACCGGATCCTCGACAATCTTCCACTTGATGGGCATGGCCGATGCAAAACGCGGACCCTCCCAATAGATCCACTTCTCATCGAGCATCGCCCGGCTGCCGTCAAAAATCACTTCCGCACCCGCGATTGGCTTCGCCCCCAAACCCACTTCAGCCGCTTGAACCGATACCAAAGACCATATCATCAGGGCGAGAATTTTCATAAGCACAACCCACCTTACGCGCGCGGTTGAAGGTCTGTTTCATGGAAAAGGAGCTGCACGCTGCGAATCGGGAACTCATCCACAGGTGGCACAGGCGCAGATCCGGCGGAATCTTTGCTGGCGGACGCCGGATTTTCTGTCTAGGGAATGAACCATGACATCGAAACCCATCAAACTCGCGCTCATCGCCTCCTTCGCCTCCTTCTCCATGGCCTTCGGGGCGGAAACCCAGCCGACTGCATTGAAAAAAGACGACCGCATTGTGTTCCTCGGAGATTCCATCACCGCTGCCGCGGTGAAAAACGACGGCTTCATCCGGCTGATCGAACAATCCATCGCCAGCACCCACCCTGATCTCTCGGTCCAGATTTTCGGCGCAGGAGTCAGCGGCAACAAAGTCCCCAACCTGCAGAAGAGACTGGAAAAAGACGTGCTTTCAAAAAAACCAACCATCGTCTTCATCTACATCGGGATCAACGATGTCTGGCACTGGAAGAAAAACAAGGAAGGCCAGATGAGCGGAGGCACCACGACCGAAGCGTTCGACGCGGGACTCAGGGACATCATCGCACAAATCCATACCGCTGGCGCGCGTGTGATCCTCTGCACCGCAACGGTCATCGGGGAAAAACACGACGGCACCAACGAGCGCGATGCGATGCTCGAGGAATATTGCGCTATCAGCCGCAAAGTAGCGGCCGATACAAACAGCCAGCTGGTGGATTTGCGCAAGGCCTTCATGGATCATCTCAAAGCCAACAATCCCGGGAACCAACCCAAAGGCATCCTCACCGGGGATTCCGTCCACCTCAATTCCGCCGGAAATTTGCTCGTCGCCAAGGAAATGGGTAAAGCCCTCGGCCTGAACGTCGAATCCTCATCGCCGAAACAATAAACGCTTGCCTTCCCGATATCCCCGATGGGCCGATCTCCTTTTGTTGTCTTCCTGGTTTCCTGCGCCATCGCCGGCCTTGGCCTTGCGGTTGAAGCACCGGCAATCGTGAAAGCCGAGTCCTTTGGCGCCACCAACGGCCTCACACGCACCTTGGTTGCCAAGGAGCCTCTGGTGAAAAACGCGGTATCGGTATCCGTCGACGTGGATGGGACAATCTACGTCACGGAATCCGCCCGCCGCAAAGTGGGCGATCTCGATATCCGCGAATTCTACAACCACGGCTGGGTCCCGCATGATGTGTCTTTCACCTCCATCGATGACAAACTCGCTTTTTTCCGCAAACAGCTCGATGGCAAGAACCAGTTTCCCAAAACTTCCCTCAGGGATTTCAACAAGGACGGCAGAATCGACAGCAAGGACCTGACCGTCGCCACCGAAAAAATCATTCGCCTGACCGATACCGACGGAGACGGAGTCGCGGACCGATCCACGGTCTTCGCCGAAGATTTCAACACCGAGGTCACGGGTATCGCGGCCGGCGTGCTCGCATGGCGCGGCGATGTGTACACCACGGTCGCCCCAGATCTCTGGAAACTGCGAGACACCGACCGGGATGGCGTCGCCGATCAGCGTACATCCCTCGCTCACGGCTTCGGCCTCCACATTGCCTATGCCGGTCATGACATGCACGGCCTCATCCTCGGCCCTGACGGCCGTGTGTATTGGTCTATCGGCGACAAGGGTACCAACGTCACTTCAAAGGAGGGAACGCACCATTTTGCCCCTCATGAAGGCGCGGTGCTCCGCTGCTACCCGGATGGCTCGGGATTTGAAATCTTCGCACGCGGCCTCCGCAATCCTCAGGAAATCGCCTTCGACAAATACGGAAACCTGTTTTCGGTCGATAACGATGCCGACTTCAAAGGCGAGCGTGAGCGCTTCCTGCATATCACCGAAGGCTCGGACACGGGCTGGAGAAATTACTACCAATATCGCGGCTCCTCTTACAATCCATGGACAGCGGAAAGCATTTGGGAGCCGACCGGAACCTACCAGCCCGCATACATCACCCCCACCAACGCGAATTATTCTGACGGCCCGGCAGGTTTTGCCTACAATCCGGGAACCGCTCTCAACGAAACGTACGAAGACGCCTTCTTCGTGACGGAATTTCCAAAAGGAAACATGCGTTCTTTCAAGGTGAAACCCAAGGGCGCCAGTTTCGAAATGACGGAAGATCACATCGTCTGTTCCGGCCCGATGAATACCGGAATCAATTTCGGACCGGATGGCGCACTCTATTCCGCCGACTGGGCGGGTGGCTATCCGATGAACGACAAGGGCTCGGTGTGGAAACTCGACGACCCGAAGATGGCAGGTTCCGCGATCCGGAAAGAAGTTGCCGGATATCTGCGCGAAGGACCGGGCCGGGTTCCGACTCCTGAGCTTCTAACAAGACTGTCCCACAAAGACATGCGCATCCGTCTGGACGCGCAGTGGGAACTGGCAAACCGCAAAGCTGCCGCCGAATTTGTCGCCACGGCGTCCTCGGAAAAATCCGACCGGATGGCAATCATTCACTCACTCTGGGGCCTGGCACAGATGAAAAAATGCGAGCCGGCGGTCATTGAAAAACTCACAGGAAGCGACGACCCGGAACTCCGCGCCCAAGCTCTCCGCTATGCGTCCGAGGCAGGAGTGATGAACGTGGCGAATCTGAAAGATCTGATCCGTGATGAGAACCCACGGGTTCGATACTTCGCCGCGATGTTTGTTTGGAAATCCTCGCTGATGTCGAAGACTTGCTTCCCCATGGAAACGTGCGAAGCGATCATCGATATGATCGCGCAAAATGACAACCAAGACGCCTATCTCAGACATGCGGGTGTGATGGCGATGACGACGTTTGACGCCTTCCATCTTCCAAAGGCCATGTCTCACAAATCCCCAGCCGTCCGGCTCGCAACCGCCGTGGCATTACGCCGTTTGAATTCTCCTCTTGCCGCAGATCTGCTCAGAGACGAAAATCCGCAGGTCGTCGCCGAAGCCGCGCATGCCATCCACGATGATCCCGCCATCGAAGCCGCAATTCCTGCGCTGGCCTCTTTGCTAAATGACAAGCCGGACGCGACACCACCTGCCATTCGCCGCGCCATCGCTGCAAACCGCCGGATCGGAACCGACTCCGCTGCGCGGACCCTGACACAATTCGCCCTGCGCGAGGAAGTCGCTCCGGAGCTTCGCATCGCAGCTCTCGATGCCCTTGCTTCCTGGACCAAGGCCTTCAACACCGACCCCGTGGACGGACGTCACAACCCTTATCCCGCTGCCGAGAGCTCCCTCGTCAATCATGCCTTTGCCGATGCCGCCGCCGTTCTGCAACACCACCCTGACAAATCCATCGCCACAGCCGCTGCCAATACCGCCAAACAGCTTGGTATCGTTGCGAGCGCTGCGGATCTCGAAAAGGAATTGCTCAACCACCAAGCCGAACCCGCCTCCAGAATTCGTGCGATCGACGCGCTCAAAACCGCAGATCCGGATCGCTTTGCCAACATCCTCCCGAAACTCCTCAACGATCCCGCATATCAGATCCGCATCCACTCAGCCAACCTGCTCGCCGACACCGATCCGGATCAGGCAGTCGCTTACGCTGCCGAGGCCATCATGAAATCCAAGCAAATCCGGGAACAGCAACAGGCGGTGCTTCTGCTCGGGAAAATCAACACGCCCGAAGCACGGGCACGTCTCGCCGGATATGCGAAACAATTCAGCGCATCGGAAAAAACCGCCCGCAAAGAGCTCTTCTTGGAGTTCTCGCAGGTGATCCCGGACTTCGCGAAAGCATTGCCGCCCCATTCGGTCTCAACCTTCGGGGGCGATCCCGTGGCCGGAGAACAGGTATTCAACCAACATCTTGCGGCCCAATGCACCGCCTGCCACCGCATCGGCAAGGATGGCAGCGAAGTCGGACCACCGCTCGGCAGGATCGGACAAAAAGGCCGGGAATACCTGATTGAATCGCTCGTGACACCCCAGGCAACCATCGCGCCCGGTTACGGAATGATGTCGGTCACCACCCGCTCGGGAGCCTCCATCGCAGGCTCGCTCAAGGAGGAAACCGATAGCACCATCACGTTGGTCTTGCCCGATAAGACCGTGAGCACGATCCGGCTCTCGGACATCATGTCCCGCACCCAGCCCATTTCCACCATGCCGCCGATGGGCGACCTCCTGTCGCCCTCGGAGCTGCGGGATCTCGTGGCATATCTCGAGTCATTGAAGTAACGCCGGAGACCGCGGGCGGCATCACCTGCGGACGAAAAAAAGCAACTCCTCGGCACTCGGTTTCCCATTCGGCAGCCAGACCGTGCTTGCAACCCCGCGAGGCAGGGTCTTTGCTTGCAGACATGGAATCGCATGAGTGGAATGAGCGCACAGAGGAAGGCAAACGGTTTTATCGTGCGAATTTCCACGCCAACAAGTGGCAGATCATGACGACCCTGAAATCCGATCCGGATTGGCAACACATCGAAGAACCCTCCGAAGCGCTATGGCGTGAGCTGCGCGACATCATCTGGAAAAAATACCAGCGCAAACGCTGCCCATGGGAACGCGTCACGTCCATCGACCATATCCTCGGTGATGATGTTCCCGAGTGAGATCAAGCCGGCTGCTGCTGCGAGATGCAATGCAGCGTGCCGCCTTCCCGCACCAAATCGAGACAATCGATCGGCACGATCTCCCTGCCCGTGAAAAGCTCACGGATGATACCCAGCGCACGTTCGTCATTTTTTCGTTGGCGGAACGTCGGCACCAGAACCGCATGGTTCAGGATAAGAAAATTCACATACGACGCAGGAAGCACCGGCAATCTCCAGCCGGGAACTTCACAGGCCTGCGGCATATGGATCGGAATGATGTCAAAGGCCCTGCCGGAAGGGGCGATGAACTGTTTCAGCCGAGATAGGTTGTTCGCCAACACTTCGTGATTCGGCGAGTTCCTGTCTTTCTCATCGCAAGCAAGAATGATGTTCTCAGCCGTGAACCGGGCGAGGTCGTCAATATGACCATCCGTATCATCGCCCTCAATCCCCCTTTCCAGCCAGAGAATTTCCGAGACTCCCAGACCATCGCGCAGCTTGAGCTCAATCTCTTCACGGGTCAGATGCGGGTTGCGATTCGGGTTCAACAAAACCGCTTCGGTAGTGAGCAACTGCCCGCACCCGTTTACCTCGATCGCGCCTCCCTCCAAAACCATTCCTCCCTCGAACCGGGACAAATGCAGCGAGCTGGCAATTTGCCGGGGAATGGCGTTGTCCAGATTCCACGGCTCGAACTTGCCACCCCACGCATTGAACTCCCAATCGGTAATCGCGATCTCCGCAGTGATCGGGTTTCTAACAAAAATCGGTCCGTGATCCCGACACCACACATCGTTGTTCGGATGGTTGTACAACTGCACGTTGGGCAGATTCGCATGCGCCCTGTTGCATGCCCCCAGAATCGCTCCATGACTCGCTTGGGGCGCATTGATCCGGACATGCTGAAAACGGGAAACCGCTGCGGCGATCTCGGCAAATTTGCTCCAGATCATCTCCCTCTGCGTCCCGCCCCAATGCCGCGGATCATCCACCGGCCAGGACAACCACGTGGCCGTCTGCGTTGTCCACTCGGCCGGCATCGAAAAACCTTTTTGCGCAGGAGTCATCCCTGAAAACTTCGGGCTTCGGCAACATGAAATCAACCCCAAGCTTACGGAATCGCCACACGGCACGGAAAATACTGTTGCAACAGGATCCTGACAGGAGTGAGATGGGGTCCCCCACCATGCGTTACTTTCATTGTTTCAAAAGCGTGACATTTCCGCTAGTTTTCATGCTGATGAATGCATGGAACCCGGCAGGAGCTCAGCAGGCAAATCCTCCCGCAAGCCCGGCCAAACCCGCGACCGAAACCGTGGAGAAACCACCTGCATCCGCCGACGCAGCAGCCCGCCCGCCCGCAGAACCGGAGCCGGAAGACGAACTCAGTGCGGAGGAGGCCGATGCCGCAGCCGTTGCCAAACCCGTCACAGCTGATCCCGTCCAAGTGTTCGGCTGGAGGGAAAAAATTTCCATCGAAGGAGTGAAACAGATACTCAACGCCAAACTGGACACCGGTGCATTCACCAGCTCGATCCATGCGGAAGAAAAGGAATTGTTCGAACGCGAGGGGAAAAAGTGGGTTCGTTTCACCGTAACAGACCCTGCTGTCAAACACTCACCCCGTGTCCGCCTGGAAGCTCCGCTTGTTCGGATCGCCCGGATCAAGGAACCCGGCGGAAAATCACAGGCCCGCGAGGTCGTGAAACTGACTTTCAAGATCGGCGAGAGGAAACTGCGCGGCGATTTCACCCTGAATAACCGCTCCAATATGCTCTCTCCCGTGCTGATCGGTCGCACGGTCATCAAGGAACTCGGTTGGGTGGATTCCACCCGCACCAACATTGCCGACCAGAAAATCATGCGGTGATTCGAATCCACCGAAACATCCGAACCATGAGTGCACAACTGAAAATGTTCCTGTCGGTGGCGCTTTTGATTCTGATCGGAGGTGGAATCGCCAGCTACAAATCGAACAAACTGGGCGTCCCGTTCTGGCAAAACCAGCGGATCGACGAATGGATGGTCGAGGCGAAGCTCTCCTTCCTCGCCACCGGCCGTGATGTAACGGTCAGCCTGTCTCTGCCCGCAGGATCATCACAGCAAAGCGCCGGCCAGGAGTCAGGATCGCTCGGCTACAGCTACCATGTCGAAACCAGCCTCAACGAGCAGACAGCGATTTGGTCCGCTCGGGAACGTGAAGGACCTCAGGCCCTCTATTACCGCGTCCGTTTCAACGTGGATACCAAAAGCGGCGGAGAACCCATGCCTGCGATCCAACCACCCGAACCACCTGATATCCCTGCGCTTCCGGGTGCGGTGGGTAAAGCCGCGCAAGACATCGTTGGCAGGGTCAAATCCATCACCGAAAATCATGATGCGGTTTTCGTGATGATTTGCGAGCAGATCAACGACCCGAATTCCTACCAGGAATACGGTTTGGTCAAAAGACATTACGAAAAGGAAAAGATCACCAATCCGGATATCTCTCTGGGAATCGACCTCCTCGGCATGGCTGGCGTTCCCGCACGGCTCGCCTATGGCGTTGAGCTCAACGAGGAAGCCGGCGGACAAACCCCAACTCCTCTGGTGGAGTATTATGACGGATCATCATGGAAGGTCCGCAACCCGCTGGAACCTTCCATCGTCTTGGATGGCAGGAACATGTTTGTCTGGCATCGCGGCGGAGGTTCGCTCTTCGAGGTCAGCGGTGGCGGAGAAAACTCCCGCGTGATGTTTACAACGGTAAAAAACCGCATTCCTCTCTCACGCCTCACCGACATCGAGGAATCCCATTTCCTGGTCTCTACCATTCTTGCGCTGCCCGCATCGGAGCAGGCCGTCTTCCGCTACATCGTCCTCATCCCGTTGGGGGCTTTCATCGTGGTTCTGATGCGCAATCTTATCGGTGTCCCAACCCTCGGAACCTTCATGCCGGTGCTTCTCGCGCTCGCTCTTCTGGAAATCAAGCCCGTCAAAGGAATCCTGATGTTCTCGATCCTGGTGGGCGCGGGTCTGTGGTTCCGCTTCCTCCTCTCCCGCATGAATTTGCTGGTTGTGCCGCGGGTTGCCGCCTGCGTGGTGATCGTCACCCTGCTGATGATTGTCATGAGTGTCATCAGTCATGAACTCGGACTGAGCGTTGGTATCAAGATCACCCTGTTCCCGATGATCATCATCGCATGGACACTCGAGCGCATGTCCCTGATTTGGGAGGAGGAAGGAAAACGCAGCGCCATCACCCAGGTTTCTGGCTCCATCATCGTCGCGGTCTGCGCCTTCCATTTCATGAAGATCTCCCAACTCCAATATTGGGCGTTCTATTTTCCCGAAACCCTTCTCATCCTCCTTGCCGGCATCATTCTCATCGGCCGTTATACCGGATACCGCCTCTCCGAGCTGATCCGATTCAAAAGCTTCACCCATGCCTGATGAACCTGAACATCACTGGTGGCACCGATGGTTCAAGACTCCCGGGGAACTGCGGGCCCTCGGAGTAGTCGGCATCAACATGCGTAACGCACGTTATCTTCTCCCCAATAACCCGCGCCGGCTCTACGAACGGGTTGATAACAAACTCCGCACGAAGGCCCTCGCGGAAGCCGAGGGCATGACCGTTCCGGAAACCTACGCGGTGGCCCGCACCCCACATGATGTCAATGTCATCGAAAAAACCCTGCTAGGATACGATGCGTTCGTCATCAAACCCGCAAGGGGATCCGGCGGCAAAGGGGTTCTCGTGATCGACAAACGAAACGGCAGAAATTTCGTCAAGCCGAGCGGCGCCGAACTCACTCCGAGCGATCTCAAAAACCATGTTTCAAACATCCTTGCGGGTCTTTTCAGTCTCGGCGGAAACCGCGATAGCGCCCTCATCGAGTATCGAGTCCGGCCAACCGCATTGCTCACCCGCATGAGCTTCCAAGGTGCTCCCGACATCCGTATCGTCATGCTGCATGGATATCCTGTGATGGCGATGCTGAGAGCATCCACCAGGGAAAGCGATGGCCGCGCCAACCTGCATCAGGGCGCTGTCGGCATCGGAATCGACATCGCAACCGGCATCACCATACGCGCTGTCCACCATGGCAAAATCATCAGCCATCACCCCGATCTGGGCATCGGGCTCATCGGTGTGCGAATCCCCGAGTGGGATACGATGTTACAAATGGCCGCGATCTGTCAGGAAATGACAGGGCTCGGCTACCTCGGGGTGGACATGATGATCGATGAAACCCGGGGTCCGATGATGATTGAGGTGAATGCGCGGCCCGGCCTTGCGATCCAGATGGCGAACGGAGTGGGCCTTTTGAACCGGCTCGAACCGATTGCCGCAGAGCACTGCCGGCACCCCGCAGCTGATCTGGCCTCGAAAATCGCGTTTTCAAAACATCATTTCCAAGCCAACCTGCCGCCGATCCATGATTGAGCTGCCATTCCGCCTGAAATTCGCGCTTGTTTGACGGTCTGATCAAATCCAGCCTTTGGGCACATGAGTGGGTTGGCAACGAATTACGAAGTATGCATCGCAGGAACCGGCAGCTACGTGCCGGAAACCGTTTTGACCAATGATGATCTCGCAAAGCGGGTCGACACCAGCGATGAATGGATTTTTACCCGTACCGGAATCCGCGAACGCAGAATCGCGGCCGACGACGAATTCACCTCCCACATGGCCGGTGCCGCAGCCCGCAAAGCCCTCGAACAAGCCGGACTGACGGCCCCTGAGGTACAACTGATCATCGTGGCCACCATCACCCCCGACACCCTCACTCCCGCAACCGCCTGCTACGTCCAGCAACAAATCGGTGCGACGAATGCGGTTGCCTTCGACATCTCAGCCGCTTGCTCAGGGTTTCTCTACGCCATGAAAATCAGCAAACGCATGATTTCCGACGGTGCATTTGAAAACGCTCTGATCATCGGTGCCGAGAAGCTCTCCGCATTCGTAAACTGGGAAGACCGCGCCACCTGCGTGCTGTTCGGTGACGGTGCCGGAGCCGCCGTTCTCCGCAGGGCCAAACCCGGCGAAGGCGCCATCCTCGCCACCGAAATGGGAACGGACGGCAGCCTGACCCATTTGCTCAACATTCCCGGTGGCGGATCGGCCTGCCCGATCACCGCTTCAAATGTGGGCGACCACCTCTCCGCTCTCTCCATGCAGGGCAAGGAGGTGTTCAAACATGCGGTCACGCGCATGAAAGAAGCGGCTGAAAAAGTCATCGAGCGAGCCGGACTTGAAGCCGGAGATATCGCCTGCGTGATTCCACATCAGGCGAATCTCCGCATCATTGATGCCATTGCCGAACGCCTTTCCGTCCCTGCGGGACGCGTGTTCATCAATCTCGACAAATATGGCAACACCTCCGCTGCCGCAGTCGCCATCGCACTGGACGAGGCCAACCGGTCCGGCGCTTTCAAACGCGGCGAGCACATTGTTCTTGTCGTCTTCGGCGCCGGCCTGACCTGGGCGGCTGCCGCAGTGAGATGGTAGTTTCCAACCCCTATGCCACCGGAGCTCCCGTCGCGCCCTGGAACGGTGCGGTCTCGCTGATCTCCTCGGAATGGTCGGAAAATACCTCCAAAACCGCCTTGGCTCGGTCCGGCCTGTCCTCCAACAAGATGGGCAAAGCCGCTTTGAAATAGCTCAACCGGATACCGGCATCGCCCTCATGCCGATCCAACCGGTCCAGGAATGCTGCGATGTCGATCACCCGCGCACGTGCATCGATGAACTGAAGGTCTAGTAGCTCTTTTTTGGTCAACATGTGGGGAAATCCGTAAGTTCAACCGCAGTCTAAGACGCCATTCCGTCGATGTCCATCGGTAGTTGATCCGCCGCTTGATGATGGGATCAAAAAGAAAACCTCCCGATGGCGAGGGATCCCCATCGAGAGGCTTTGTCGAGCCGCCGTCGCACCTTACCTAGTTTTCACAGGATATTGAGCGCTGGCCACCCGGAAGTTGTCCTGAAGACACGTGTTTTCATACGCAACGGATTCGGGGTTTTCCACAAAAAAATTGAAAAAAACCCATCGCCAAACCGAGCAACGAATTGCATGAAAGAGTTGAACCGCTTTCCGGCGTAACCCCATGCTGAGATGTTTTTCCGCGCTGTTTGCTGCCTGCTGCTGAGCCAGCCCGCTTTTGGAGACGAGGTCTTCAACCGGGACATCCAACCCCTGTTGATCAAATACTGCTACGACTGCCACGGAGATGGCTCCAAGGAAGGCGATTTCCGCATGGACCGCTACAAGGATCTCGGCATGCATCTGGAAGATCGCGACCATTGGATGCCGGTATGGAGAAATCTGCGCGCACAGATCATGCCCCCCTCGGATGAGGAACAACCGAGTGCGGATGAAACCCAGAAGCTCCTCTCATGGATCGAGTCATCCGTTTTCAAACTCGATCCGGAAAAACCCGATCCGGGTCGCGTTACGATCCGCCGCCTCAACCGCGAAGAATACCGCAATTCGGTTTTCGACCTCCTCGGGGTCAACTATGACACGACGGAAATCTTCCCGCCTGATGATACGGGATACGGATTCGACAACATCGGTGATGTACTCTCCATCTCTCCGTTGCTGATGGAGAAATATCTCACATCTGCGGAGGAAGTTGTAAATCTCGCTCTTCCCCATGACGCATCGGCGCAGGTTCCCCGCTCGGAATTTCCTTCGGATGCCTTCCAACGCACATCCGCTCCACCCACATGGGTTCCATTTGCCACCGACAGCGATTTGAAACTGCGCGTTCCGGTGAAATGGGACGGCAATTACCAACTCGTTCTTCAATACTCCATTCACGGCGCCACCGAAGCCACCACGGCCGGGGCCACACTCCAGATCCTAACCGAATCGGGCAAACTTGCCGAAACCAAACTTGGCTGGGACCAACGCCGCAGCATCGATCTCACTGCCAAAGCCGCGCTCACCAAAGGCGACCGCGAGATCACAATCCGCCTGCAACCGGATCGTCCTCCCGCCGAGAACGAAGAAGCGCTCTTCCTGACGATCCAGAAACTCGTTCTTCTCGGTCCGCTCGACGGCCCGCAGCGGGAATATTCCAAAGGCCATCGCATGATCTTCGTCGACGGACCCGCACCCGATGACCCGACTGCTGCCAGGGCTTACGCCCGCAAAATCATGCGCTCTTTCGTCTCACGGGCGTTCCGCCGCCCGGTGGTGGAAAGCGATATCGACCGCCTCATCAGCCTTGTGGAGGAGACGGACCGGCTCCCCGGCAAAACATTTGAAGACGGTATCAGGCAAGCCATCACCGCCTGTCTTGCCTCGCCGCGTTTCCTATTCCGCATGGAAATCCAAGCGGAGCCCGACAACCCCGCCAAGATCGTACCTCTGGACGAATACGCTCTGGCATCCCGGCTCTCGTTTTTCCTATGGGCTTCCGTTCCCGATGACGAATTGCTCTCCCTGGCTTTCAAAAACAAGCTGCGCGCCAATCTCCGTCAACAGGTGGACCGGATGCTTGCGGATCCGCGCGCGCGCCGCCTGACTGAGAACTTCGTCGGTCAATGGCTGCATGCGCGCGATGTGCTCACCACCCCGATTTCCACGCCCGAGATTTTGGGCGTTTCGGACAAACGCACAGCGGCGGAAATCTTCGATCCGCGCCTCCGCAACGACATGCGCGAAGAAACCCACGCACTCTTCGATTTCATCCTCCGCAAAGACCGCCCTGCAGAAGAACTTATCTCCGCCAACTATTCGTTTCTCAACGAACGACTCGCCAGTTTTTATGGCGTGAAAGGCGTGCAGGGCGAGAACTTCCGCTATGTGGATCTCCATGAACATCCCGAACGCGGCGGGATTCTGACCCAAGGCACGTTTCTGATCGTTACTTCCAATCCGACCCGGACTTCTCCCGTCAAACGCGGCATGTTTGTCCTCGAAAACCTGCTCGGCACCCCACCTCCACCTGCCCCGCCCAATGTCCCGGATCTCTCCGCCGCCGCCACTGCGCAAGCCAATCCCACCATGCGGGAAATGATGGAAATCCACCGTAAAAATCCGGATTGCCGGGGTTGTCACGCACGAATGGACCCCATCGGTCTGGGCTTGGAACATTTCGACGCGCTGGGCCGCTTCCGCATGGAAGATGCCGGAAAACGCATCGACACCGCTGGCCAACTCGTGACAGGTGAAACGTTTTCCAATGTGGTATACCTGAAAGTCATTCTCGCCGAACAACGCCGGGCCGATTTCTACCGCAACCTTTCCGAGAAACTGCTGACCTACGCCATCGGGCGCGGAATCGAATACCATGATACCACCACCATACGGCAGCTCGTCACCCAGTTGAACCGGAACAACGGCAAACTCAACGAACTCATCCATGCCATCACCATCTCCGCACCCTTCCAAATGAGACGAGGAGACGGATGATGGGACGTTTCCGAGATCGACATCCCCATGCATCCAACTATATTCAGTAATTCATGAAACACTCCCCTCTGTCCCGCCGCAGTTTCCTCAGAGGATTCGGCGCAGCACTGAGTCTTCCGGCGCTCGAGTCGTTCCGTTCGCTCGCGGCTGCATCCACCCATGCCCGTGCCATTGCGACCACCGCCAGCGGCGCACCCCTACGCATGGCTTACCTCTATATTCCCAACGGCGTGAATCTCGAACATTGGAGGCCCGATGGCGACGGGGAAACCTACAAGATGGGTTCATCTTTCGCGAAGATGGAACAACATCGCCGGGATTTCCAGATCTTCACCGGCTTTGAACAGAAAAATGCCAAGAACGGAGGCGACGGTCCGGGCGATCACGCGCGTGGCACAGCCGCTTTCCTGACCAGCGCGCGTCCGCGCAAAACAGCCGGCTCCGACATCCATCTCGGAATTTCCGCCGATCAGGTCGCCGCCAACGCTGTCTCTTCCCTCACCCGCCTGCCCTCGCTCGAACTCTCCACCGATGGCGTACGCAAATCCGGCAATTGCGATTCCGGCTACTCCTGTGCCTACCAGTTCAACCTTTCATGGCGATCAGAAAACCAACCGATGACGCCGGAATCCAACCCGCGCGCGGTGTTCGAACGACTCTTCGGTTCAGGCTCTTCCGATGAACGCGCCAAATCCCTCGGCCAGCGCCTTGCTTCGAAAAAATCCATCATCGATTTTGTGGAGCACGATGCCAAAGCGATGCACCGCCACCTCGGTAGAAACGACCGACAAAAGCTGGACGAATATCTAACAGGTGTTCGCGAAATTGAAAAACAGATTGAAAAAGCCGAATCCCTTGGCCTGCCCGCCGACCCCGGAGTTCCTGCTCCGGATGGAAAACCGGAATCTTACGGCGAACACCTACGCCTCATGCTGGACATGATGGTGCTTGCTTTCAAAACCGATACCACCCGCATCTCCACGTTCCTCATGGCTCATGACGGCTCCAACAGGTCCTTCGCCGAAATCGGTGTCAATGACGGGCATCACAGCATCTCCCATCACAAAGGCAACAAGGACAACCTCGCGAAAATCGCGAAAATCGACGCGTTCTATCTCGAGCAACTCTCGTATTTCCTCGACAAGCTCAAAGCTACCGAGGATGTGGACGGAAAATCCCTGCTCCACAACTCGATGATTGTCTACGGAGGTTGCATTTCGGATGGAGACCGCCACAACCATGACGATCTTCCCATTCTACTGGCCGGACACGGTGGAGGATCTTTCAAACCCGGCCGCCACGTCGAACTCGGTGAAAATGTTCCGCTATCCAACTTGTATCTGAGAATGTTGCACGAGTTCGGAATCAAAGAACCGCGCTTCGGGGACTCCACAGGCTTGCTCCGAAAAATATAAAAAAGAGCATCGGCGATGACCGATGCCCTTTTGTAATTGATCGCACTGGATAGGACTAAATTTCCTGAACCGGCAGATTGGAAACCTCCTCGCGCAGTTTTTCCGCCAGCGGAGTGGAAAGATAACGCTCGCTGGATGAGCAACCCACCGTGACGATGCGCTTGCCTTTGAACTCCGGGCGTTTCGCCACTTGCATGGCTGCCCAGACATTCGCTCCAGTGGAAATGCCCGCAGGCAAGCCTTCTTCCTGTGCCAGGGCCTGTGCGGTGGCGAACGCGTCCTCATTGGTCACCTGGATGACCTCATCGATGATTTTCACATTGAGATTTCCGGGGATGAATCCGGCTCCAATTCCCTGGATCATGTGCGGGCCGGGCTGTCCGCCGGAAATCACCGGGCTGTTGGCAGGTTCGACCGCAAAGGTCTTCATCTCACAGCGGGATTTCAAGACTTCGGAAACTCCCGTGATCGTCCCGCCGGTGCCGACACCTGCCACAAACGCATCGATTTTTCCATCCGTATCACGCCAGATTTCCTCCGCGGTGGTTTCGCGGTGCACCTGCGGGTTGGCCGGATTGTCAAACTGGCTCGGACCATAGGAACCGGGATGTTCCTCGATGAGCTTTTTCGCCATCGCAATCGCGCCACCCATTCCCCTGGCACGCGGAGTCAGGACGATCTCCGCACCAAGCAAACGCAGCAACACGCGGCGCTCGACCGACATGCTTTCCGGCATCGTCAGGATGCAGCGATATCCTTTTGAGCGCGCGACAAACGCAAGCGCGATCCCGGTATTGCCGGAGGTCGGCTCGATGATCAAACCGCCGGGTTTCAACTTTCCTTCACGCTCACCCGCCTCGATCATCGATTTCCCGATCCGGTCTTTCACGCTGAAAAGAGGGTTGAAAAATTCGGCTTTCACACAGATCTCGGCTTCAAGCCCCTTGGTGATGTGATTCAGACGAATGAGTGGGGTGTTGCCAATCGTGGCCACCATGTTTTCTGCGATATTCATAGGTTTGGTGTCGTTCAACGTTGCCGGACTTTAGATAGGCAACTCCCTCCCTGCCAGCGGAAATCACACGTATTCCCAAAAAACCACCGGGATGACAATCAAGGCTTCGCGGTCCGGGTGCGTGTCGGATCCATTTTGCCAACCATGCCCATACGCTTGCCCGTAACGGAAATCCTTTCATCCGCCCAGCTTACCCAACGCGGAAATCTCATCTGTAAACGGACTGCAACATCAGTCCGGATCTCAACCGTTGATTTTCTCACGATCATGCGCGATCATTCATTCCGTCAACCTGATGCCATGAAATCCCTATTCCACCTACTCCCTTCACTCCTGATCCTGATCCTTGCCTCATGTGGAACCGGCCGCACCGATTTCGCCCCGGGCGGCCCCACCACCGTCGGCATGCCACAGAAACTTTCGGAGCGCGAACGAACCTTCATCCCCGAAATCGATGCCGCCCTGCGCCGTGAGGGTCTCGTTCCTGTGAAATACGACAAGGGAGATCTGCAACTGGATTTCACCATGTCTTCCGGCCCGATCCATATCGAGACCTCCATCGCCTTGCTCGAAGACAAAGCCGTGCTCCTCTCGGCCACAGGCAAATCCGGTGGCTTGCCGATGGTTGGCCGTGACAACGTCGCACGCAAATCCTTCGATGAAGCTTTCGCGGATTTCCAATCCGCAATCTCACGGGTTTCCAAAAACCGGGGATGGTCGGGATCTGCCTCCCTCCGGAGCCCTGCAACGGGATCTGTGGATGAAAGTCTTCCTGTCGATTGATTTGCCTGAAGCGGATGTGCGCTGTCTGGAGAAGCATCTCAGTCATTCACCGGAACAATCCAGATATTGCGGAAGAAAACCGGATTTTGGTGATCCTGAAGATGAACGGGCCCCTCGGGATCTGCGAGCGGCGTCTTGACGGGCGCAGCGGTAGTCAGATCCTTGCTTAGCTCCAAGTCCTGATGTACGGGCTCTCCATTCAACTTGACCGTGATCCTGGGCCACGCAATCCGTTTGCCATCGGCATCGAATTTGGCGGCGGTAAAATCGACGTCATACGTCTGCCAAGCAAGTGGTGGCAGACACATGTTGATGCTGGGTTTTGAGATCGAATAAATCCCGCCACACTCATTGTCCTTTCCATCAAGCCCGAAGGAATCGAGGATCTGTGTCTCGTAGCGGCCGCTGTGATAGATCCCGCTGTTGCCTCGTTTCTGCCCACGGTCGGCGGGCCTGTAGGGCGTACGGAATTCGAGATGCAGGCGATAACTACCGAAACGTTGTTTGCTGGTACAACCTGCCGCAAGCAAGCCGTTCTCGACGTTTCCTTTTTCCCATGCATCCGCAGAGCTTCCGTCAAAAAGCACCACCGCACCCTCAGGAGCGGATGCTCCCAAGCTCGGGCTCTTGCGCTCGATCCTCGGGAGAACCGTTTGCTTGCCATCCTTGGCAGTCATCGTCCACTTGCCATCCTGAATCGCCGCGGTGATCGATTTGTCGGAACTTTCGAAAACGGTTTTGCCTTCCTTGCTCTCGCCCTTGAGAAGTATGCGGGATTTCTCAGGCGTCCACCCCGATCCCGGCAATCCGCCTTCCAGCACATAAGCATCAAACACTCCCCCGCCGAGTGCCACGACCTGGACCCCGTATGCAGCCCCACCTGCTTTCGCGCTTCCGTATTCTCCCTGGATCGAAAAATCAGGATCCTCACGCAACGCGACATCCGGATCCGTCCAGATCTTGGTTTGAATGTTCTCCTCCGCACGTGACTGGCAGATACTTAAGACCGTCAATACGGACAACCAACGAACAAGAAATCTGGGTTTCATGAGATTTTTTAAAATTGAAGCTATTCAGGCACAGGTGGGTGACAAGGTAATTCATATCCATTTGATCAAGGTTTGATAGCTTTTTTGATCCACCGCTGGAACCATGAATCGGAGCGGGATCAGCCGCCGTAAAGATGCAGAAGATATCGGCAAGCGTTGGCTCATGTTTGATTTCAATGAATCCCCGCAGGGATCATCAACCGGATTCTTTTGCTTTGGCATGTTCATCCGATTCATGCACTCGCAATCTCCATTTCCAGATTGCATGATCCGACTTGCATGACCCGCGTTCCTCACCCATGCATGGAATGCATGAAACCATTATGTTTTTTCCTCGCTGCGATCTGTTTGTCCATTTTCACATCCTGCGCGCCTAGCCGCACTCCGTTCACACCCGGCGGACCAACCACCGTTGGCATGCCTGAAAAACTCTCCGACCGCGAACGTGAGTTCGTTACGGAAATCGACACCGCCCTGCGGCGCGAGGGATTGATTCCTGTGAAACATGGTAAAGGCGACTTGCAACTGGATTTCAACATGTCTTCCGGCCCCATCAACATCGAAACCTCCATCGCTCTGCTGGAGGACGAGGCAACACTCTTCTCGGCCGACGGAAAATCCGGCGGAATCCCCCTAGTCGGCCGCGAAAACGTCGCGCGAAAATCCTTTGAAGAAGCCTTCGCAGAATTCGAATCCAGACTCGCCCGCACAGCCAAAAACCGTGGCTGGTCAGGTCGTTCATCCGAAAACTCAGATTCAAGTCATGGCTCCACAGAAGACAAGATGCCGGTCTACTGATAAAGTTAAATCTGGAAATCCGAAGTGTTCGACTCCAGATGGAGCCCGCACTCGTATTTTTCCCCGTTGAAGCGGGTGCCGTTGGCGGTTCCGTCCTCTGAGGGTTTGGTGCTGTGCCAGTCGCCCATGGTCACGTAGCCTTGTTCGGCGAGAGGATGGCGGGGAAGCCGATGTTGGTGGAAAAACAGATCCACCTGCGCGTCCGCCCAATCGAGGATGGGATAGACTTTGAGGGTTTTCTTCTGCTGCTCGGCGAAATTACGATCCTGACGCGAATCGGAGTGGGAACGCCGCAATCCGCTGATCCAGATATCACCGCCGATCTCGCGCAGGGCGCGGTTCATCGGCTCGACCTTTGTCAGGAGCGCATAACGATCTGCTCCCTCTTTACCGTTTTCCCAAAGATTTCCCCAAAGCGCCTGGATGCGCGCGGCGGAAAGGGTGGGTTGGTAGACACGGTAATCGAGTGGAAATGATTCCATCAATTCCTCGGCATAGCGGTAGGTTTCAGGAAACAAGAAGCCGGTATCGATGAAAACAACCGGGATTTTCGGTGCGTGATCGTGAATGAGTTTGAGCATCACCGCAGCCTGCAACCCGAAACTGGTGCTCGCTACCAGACGATTGCCAAGGCGATTGTAAAGCAACTCCAACCTCTGACCCGCACGCAGATCCGACAGTTCAGCGGAGAGCCGGACCGGATCTGTGAGCTCAATATCTTGAGGGCTGGCTTTCAATGCTTCCATGATTCGATGCTAGGCGCGCGCCTCTGCTTTGATATTCTTGTGGAAATCCTTGCCTTGTTCGGTAGCGCTGACGTAACCGGCACGGATGCAGAAATCACCAAAGCGCTCGCCTTGTTGGCGCTCTTTGGCGTAATGTTTGATGATGGGCCCAAGCAGGGTTTTCACCTCGCTGCCGGGAAAATTCTCGCGGTAAAGTTTCGACAACCGCTGACCCGCAAAACCGCCGCCGAGATAGACGTTGTAGCAACCGGGTGATCTTCCCACAAAACCGATTTCGGAAATGTAAGGACGGGCGCAACCGTTCGGGCAGCCGGTCATGCGGATGGTGATCGCGTCGTGACGGAGGCCGGCTTCTTCAATGACCTCTTCAAGCTCCGTTAGAAGATCCGGCAAGTAACGCTCCGCCTCAGCAAGAGAGAGCGCACAGGTCGGCAAGGCCACGCAGGCAAGCGAGTTCAGACGCAGTCCGCTTTTCAAGTGGCTGTCCTTGATGCCGTATTGTTCGAGAAGTTTTTCGATCTCCGGACGTTTCTCCGGAGAAACGTTGGCGATCATCAGGTTCTGATTCGCAGTGAGGCGGAAATCACCGTCGTGAATTCTCGCGATTTCACGCAGACCGGTGCGCATCGGGTAAGTGGGCGTATCGAGCACGCGACCGCCTTGGATGAACAGCGTGAGGTTCCATTTCCCATTCACGCCTTCGACCCAACCGTAGCGATCGCCGTTGTCTTCGAATGTGAAATCACGGACCGGACCAAGCTTGTAGCCGAGGTATTCGTTGAGTTTGCCAAGAAACCACTCGGGACCGTGATCGTCCACGGTGTATTTCAAACGCGCATGTTTGCGCTCCGTGCGGCAACCGAAATCGCGTTGCACCATGACGACTTTTTCCGCGACGTCGTTGACTTGTTCGACCGTACAGAACCCGATCACATCCGCGAGACGGGGATAAGTTTCCTCCGAGCCGTGGGTCATGCCCATGCCGCCGCCGACCGCGACGTTGAAGCCGACAAGCTTGTCCTTCTCAACGATCGCGATGAAGGACAGACAGTTCGCGTAGATATCGACATCGTTCGAAGGCGGGACCGCGACGGTGATCTTGAACTTCCGTGGCAGGTAGGTTTTACCATAGATCGGCTCGACCTCTTCCTCGCTGGATTCGATTTTCTCACCATCCAACCAGATCTCGTGATAGGCGCGGGTTGCGGGCGTGAGGTGATCGGAAATCTGTTGGGAAACTTTCAATACTTCCGCGTGAACCGATGAGAGATACGGGTTCGGGTTACACATCACGTTGCGGTTCACATCACCGCAAGCCGCAATCGTGTCCATCGCCGCCTGATTGATCTCCTTGATCGTGCGCTTGAGGTTCGACTTGATGATGCCGTGGAACTGGAAGGCCTGGCGCGTGGTAAGCTTGATCGTGCCGTTGGCGAACTGCGTCGCCATGCGGTCGGTTTCGAGCCATTGCTGCGGAGTCGCGACGCCACCTGGCACCCGGATGCGGATCATGAACGAATAGGCTTTTTCCAACTTGTGCTTGCGACGGTTCGCGCGAAGATCGCGGTCGTCCTGTTGGTATGTGCCGTGGAATTTCAGCAACTGCTGATCGTCCTCGCTCATCGAGCCGGTGGACGTATCGGCAAGGCCTTCCTTGATCGTTCCGCGGAGGTAATTGCTGCGAATCTTGATGTATTCGTTAGCGGCTAATTTTTGATCGGACATGGTGATGGGTGTGGAAAAAGATGGGTCGGATTTGACTGATTGGTCGGATCTATCGGATTTTCTTAGTAAACGTCACGCTGGTAACGTTTGGCTTTCTTGAGGTTCTCGACGTATTCCTCCGCTTGTTCGCGGGTTTTTGCGCCGTGCTTGACGATAATGGAAATGAGGGCCTCGTGGACATCGGCGGCCATGCGGCTGGCATCACCGCAGACATAGAAATGTGCCCCTCGCTCGAGCCACGCGTAGAACTCGGCACCGTTTTCCAACATCTTGTCCTGGACATAGACTTTCTCCGGCTGGTCGCGCGAGAAAGCGAGATCGAGTTTGGAAAGCTGGCCGTTTTTGAGAAAATCCTGCCACTCGAGTTGGTAGAGGAAATCGTAGGTGTAACGTTGGTCGCCGAAGAACAGCCAGTTTTTTCCGGCAGCTCCCGTTGCCGCGCGATGTTCGACGAAGGAGCGGAACGGCGCCACACCCGTGCCGGGTCCGACCATGATGATGGGCGTGTTGTCATCGGCGGGGAGACGGAAGTTTTTGTTCGGCTGGACGAAGACCGGAACGTTTTCGCCGATCCTTGCGATGTCGGCGAGATACGTCGAGCACACGCCTTTGCGCGCTCTACCGTGGGCTTCGTAACGAACCGCGGCCACCGTGAGGTGAACTTCATCGGGATGCGCCAGCGGGCTGGAAGCGATGGAATAAAGGCGTATGGGTAGCTTGCGGAAAATTCCCGTGAGCGCTTCGGCCGACAAACCTTTCGGCGCGAATTCGATGATCGCATCAACGATCTCACGGCCGTGCATGTAATCGCGGAGCGCGTCTTTGGCGTCGTCTTGAAGCAGGGCGTTGAGCTTCTCGGAAGCGGTGGCTTCGGCGAGTTTTTTCAACACGACTTTCGATAGGGCGGTGATGTCGAAATCCTCACGCAAAGCATCGGCCAAAAGCTTTTTACCCTCGCCTTTCACTTCGATTTCCTCGGTGCCCTTGAGTTTCGCGGCAGCGAGAATGTCTTTCACCATGCTGGGGCAGTTGGTAGGCTGAACGGCCAGCGCATCGCCGGGTTCGTATTGCAACCCACTGCCAGCAAGGGACAGTTCAACGTGAATGGTTTCCTTCGCCGACCCTTCGCCGTTCAGAAGGAGGTTTTCGGTCACCTCTGCAGGAAACGGATGTTTCTTTCCATACTCCGTGCCGCCTACAGCGGCGAAACCGACCGGAGCCTCCACGGCTTGCGGAACGGTCGGAGCAAGCGCCGCGATCGCGGTGGCGAACCATTCGGTGTAGGTGTCCTCGTAATCGACATCACAATCCGCGCGGGGAGCAACGCGGGTTGCACCTAACACTTCGAGACGCGCATCGACCTGTTTGCCGATCTCACAGAATTTTTCGTAAGAGGTATCGCCGAGTCCGCAGACGGAGAATTTCACGCCGGCGAGCTTCACATCCTCGGACATGAAGGCTTTGTGGAAACTGACTGCGGATTCGGGCGCTTCGCCATCACCCCAGGTGGATACGATCACAAGGAGGTTTTCGACTTTCGCGAGGTCGGATGGAGAAATGTCCGACATGTTTTTCATCACGGCTTTGAAACCTTTTTTCTTGGCCTCCTTGACCGCGCGGTCAGCGAGTTGCTCGGCATTGCCACTTTCCGTGCCGAAAAGCACAGTCAGCTTTCCAGCAGCCACGGAAGCAGCAGCAGGAGCAACGACACCGGAATTTGCAGCAAGAAATCCGCTGAGCCATCCGCGCTGAAGTGCATCAAAGCCAGCAAGGAGCGAATCCAACGCGTTGCGCTGGTCTGGGGAAAATGGGGAATTCTCGGGAAGCATAATCCTTAGTAATTTACCTTTTTTTATCAGGTTTCGACCAAAATTTGCCTTCATCCCCTCGAATAAGCAACTTTTATTTCGGATCATTCATCCTTTTATCAACCTTTCCCCGCCGGCAACATTTACAATCTTTGTCTTGGGCGTGACAAAGATTGTAAATCGGTGAGCTTTCCTTGAATGGATGATTCGGGTTCCGTGATGTGATGCTTCGGGCCCGAATGGGATTCGGAATCCGAGCAGGGCAAAGCGGGGTTTCAATCGTTTGAAGGGCGATTCAGACAAGGATGAAGCGTTCCATGCATGGGTCGAAGTTGTCTCCGCGGAACGTTTTACCGACAAGCTCCAATTCGGAGTTTCCCATCGCTCCATTTTCCCGTACACCTTCTTCATGCCCATCGTTCAAGTCGCACTCGGCGATCGTTCTTATCCAGTCATCGTTGAACATGGCTTGTTGTCTTCTGTTGCGGATATCCTGAAGCAGCAGGGACTCTCGCATCTGCGTCCGGCGATCATTTCCGATGAAACCGTGGCCACCCATCACGCACAGGCGCTGCTCTCTGGGTTCAGCGGAAATCCGCCTACCCTGCACACGGTTCCAGCGGGTGAGGGTTCGAAATCGCTTTCCCATGCCGAATCCCTCTGCCGCGACATGATCCGCGCGGGTCACGACCGACGCTCGCTGATCATCGCACTGGGCGGTGGGGTGGTTGGGGATCTCGCGGGTTTTGTCGCTTCCATTTTCTATCGCGGCATTCCTTTCGTCCAGATTCCTACCACGATTGTATCCCAGGTCGATTCCTCGGTCGGGGGCAAAACCGGCGTCAATGTCGCCGAAGGGAAAAACCTGTTGGGTGCGTTTCATCAACCGAAGTTGGTCATCGTTGATCCCGAGACCTTGAGAACCCTACCCGCCCGTGAGTTTCATGAAGGCTTTGCGGAGGCGATCAAGCATGCGGCGATCCGCGATGCGACGATGGTGGATGATTTGTTCGCCATCGATCCGGAGAAACGCGAGGTTCCGGCGGAGTTGTTGGCGCGCAACATTGCGATCAAAGCCCGGGTGGTGGAGGCGGATGAGTATGAAACCAAGGACATCCGCGCCTTGCTGAATTTCGGTCACACGATCGGCCACGGGATCGAGGCCTCGTTGCCATTTGGCCGGATGCTGCATGGAGAGGCGATCGCGCTGGGAATCCGCGCGGCACTTTTGATTTCCGAAAAGCATTCCGGTCTTTCCCCTGAGGCTTCCGCAACCATCCTCAGCCTGCTTGATCATTTCCATCTGCCGCTCAAACTTTCGGATGGTATCCCTACCGCAACCGTGATGGAAAAACTCACCCGAGATAAGAAATTCAAATCCGGCAAAATCCGTTTCGTAACCCTTTCCGAAATCGGCAAAGCCCAGATCATCGAGAGCGTGACCGCGGCCGAACTGGAAGCCGCGATTGAGCATTTAAGAGGATGAAACTCGAACTCCTTCATGGTGACTGCGTGGACGTGTTGCCGACATTGCAGGAGGGCTTTTTTGATCTCGTCGTCACGTCGCCGCCATACAATCTCGGAATCAGCTATTCCTCGTTCAAAGATACCGCCCCACGTGATGAGTTTCTCACCTGGTGCAGAGGCTGGGCAGCGGAGCTCAGACGCCTGATGAAAGACGACGCATCGTTTTTCCTGAACATCGGCGCGGCACCATCCAATCCGCTGCTTCCGCATCAACTCATCCTCGCGCTCACCGATGAGCCAGAACCCCTGTTCGTATTGCAAAACACCTTTCACTGGATCAAATCGATCACCGTCACTCCCGCTTCCGGCGGGCCGGTCTCGGCAGGACATTTCAAGCCGATCAATTCCAGGCGCTACGTCAACGACTGCCACGAATACGTGTTTCACCTGACGAAAACCGGAGACATCCCGCTCGATCGCCGCGCCGCCGGTGTGCCCTATGTCTTCAAATCCAACATTACCCGCTGGGGTCATACGGAGGGGCAGGATCTGCGTTGCCGTGGCAATACATGGTTTATCGCCTACGAAACCATCCGGTCCCGCAAAGGCGAACGCCCCCACCCCGCGACATTTCCCATTGCCCTCGTCGAGCAATGCATCAGCATCCATGGCAAGGGCCAGGCTACGCGCCTGCTGGATCCGTTTCTGGGGATCGGCTCATCAGCCCTTGCGGCGAGATCCAAGGATATCGCCCATTTCACCGGAATCGAGCTGGATGAGGGATATCTGGAGGTGGCGAAGCGCCGGCTCAGCCATCCGGAGGCGATCTCATAAACGGGCCATATCCCTCTTTTTGGGGATATTTTCCTTACGGATGGCTCACTTATTAACTTTTGTCAAATTTCAGGCTTCCCATCTCAATTTTTTTGAATATTTTAAAAAAGTCCCACGGAAAACCAGCTTTTTTGAAAAAGTCCCACCCGTTTCGGCTGATGAAGTTCAGTTCAGACGGTTTCATTTGAAAAAGCGAGGGGTTCCAACATGTCCCAACATGAACCATACAACCAGCCCATATGAAACATACCACATCCGGTGCCGCAGGCGCCGTGGCGAAAGCGGATGCTGATCGCCTTGCAGACTTCGTACTCTTCACCCAGCGCAGCTGCATCCTCAACCTATCCGGAGAACTGAACAAAGGAAACGTCTCGTTTTCCCAGTTTTTCCTGCTCACCTATTTATCCAGCGAGGAATACCTGACCATGTCGGACATCGCGAAGAAAATGGGTCACTCGACCGCCGCCGCGACCGGTTTGGTGGATCGCTTGGAAAAACTCGGCTATGTCGAGCGTGCGAATGCCGCCGAAGACCGTCGCAAGATCATGGTACGCATCACTTCCAAGGGAGTGGATCTGGTTTCCAGAATGCGCAAGGAAATCGCGACCGACCTCGCCGGTATCCTCGCAGGCATGGATGAGGAGGAAGCGGAAACCGTCGAGCACACCCACCGCGCCCTCAAAAACCGGATTCTTTCCTGACTTTCTGTTGTTCAACGCTTGGCGAATTCGATGTACCTCCGTTACGATTCCGGTCGTGACGGAGGTTTTTTCATTTCTGCAGCCCATTGCCGGATTACCCGGGGTACGTGCATCATGGATCCCACGCCTTGCCGGCGTGGATGTCGGAGGTGACCGCGAATTCGCATTGCGAAACCTGACTCCTCATCACGACCGGATCATTGCCTCGGAATTTCCTGAAATTTCCGCACGTCATCATGCGGAGCAGGTCCATGGAAACCGAATCGCCGTGATTGCGGAGCGCTCGGATCAGGCAATGATCCGGCACGAGGGCGCGGATGGCTTGATCACCGATCTGACGCAACAACTCCTGGGGATTTATGTGGCCGATTGCGCCGCAATTTATCTGGTGGACCCGGTCACCCGTGCAATCGGCCTCTTGCATTCCGGGAAAAAAGGCACCGAAGGCAACATATTGCGCGAGGCGGTGTTGGGCATGCGGTCTCGTTACGGCACCCGTCCCGGAGATCTCGTTTGCGTGGTTTCGCCCTGCATCCGCCCGCCCGATTATGATGTCGATTTCGCCGCCACCATCCGTGCACAGGCAGGGGATCTGGGGATCGGTTCGTTTCACGATCTCGGCATCAACACCGCGAGCGATCCCGGCGCACATTATTCCTACCGTATCGAAAAAGGCCGGACCGGCCGCATGCTTGCGTTGCTTGCACTTCAATAAAATCCGAGCAGTCCCGTCATTCAGATCTTCCGCGTTCACCCAACCATGCTCTCTCCCGCCAAACTCAACCTCTCGCTGCGCATCCTTTCAAAACGACCGGATGGTTTCCATGAGATCGAGACCCTGATGGTCAAACTCCCCGGTCTGGCGGATGAAATCAGCATGGTTCGTGCGGATGTCTTTTCGTTCACCTGCTCGGACCCTGATTTGCCGACGGATTCCGGAAACCTCGTCGTAAGAGCGGTGGAAGCGATGGTTGAGAGATCCGGGCAAGCCCAGCCTTTCCATATTCATCTGGAAAAACGCATCCCGCATGGTGCCGGACTGGGTGGAGGATCGAGCAACGCCGCCACCGTGCTGCTGGCGCTCAACTCCCAACTTGCCCAACCGCTTCCGCCGCAGGAACTCCATCATCTGGCCGCGGGCATTGGCTCCGATGTGCCGTTTTTTCTCTACGCGGGTGCGGCATGGTGCAGGGGACGAGGAGAACTCATCGAGGCCGCACCCACCCCGCCGGCACTACCCATCGTGCTTTTCAAACCTGCATTCGGTGTTTCCACCGCAGACGCTTACAGGGATTGTCTGGGCGCCGAACCCCTTCCGGGCATTCGTTACGATCCCTATCTCTTGGATGGGATCGAGCTCGTGAACGATCTGGAGAAACCCGTTTTCGCAAAGCACCGCTACCTGGCCGAACTCAAGGATTGGCTTCAGAACCGCCGGGATACCAAAACCGTTTTCATGTCCGGCTCCGGCTCCACCATGGTGGCAATTCTTCGTCCAAGAGGTCGGGCAGAAGGACTGATCCATACCGCCCACAAATATTTCGACGCCAACCTTTGGACCTGGAGCGGGACCTTATAAACCGCTCACCGCATCCAAAAACGATGGATATCGCGGCGCCCAGCCGGTCGCCCTGAGCTTGGAATTGGAGACCTGCTTGTGAGTCCAGCCGCGCTTCCGATCGAGATCGCGCGGACCGCACGGTGGCAGGGGTTTTCCGAAGATTCCGGCCAATCCCCGGTAGATCTCGAGCTGTGTGAGGCTTTCCGAATCACAGACATTGAAAATTTCACCCGCTGGAAATGTTGTCAGGGAAAACAGATGGAGCAGAGCTGCCGCCGCATCATCGCGGTGGATTTGATTGATGAAGCGGCCGCCGTCCTCCTCGATCACTGCGTCACCGCTCTTGAATTTGCTCAACAATACACTTCGGTTCGGCCCATAGATTCCCGCAAGCCTTGCGACGACACCGCCGGCATCCAAGACACATGCTTCCGCGGCCAACAGCAACCTGCCCGTCTCGCGATCCGGAAGGGTTTCGGACTGCTCCGTCACCCTCTCGCCGTTCTGCTGTGCGTACACCGAACTGCTGGACGTAAAGCCGATTCTCGCTTCGGGAAAACGACGAACGAGATGTTCGCAGCCGTTGAGATACACCCTCCGGTAGGCATCCTCGCCGCCCCGTCCCGATGCCGCGCAATGAATCACCGCATCTGCATCGGGAAGCGCGGCGACCGCCTGCGGATCGCTCACGTCACAGGAAATCAGATGTGCTCCACCACCGAGCGAGGCACCCGTCGCCTGCCACCCGGCCGCAGCGAATTGCCGCAGGATTTCATCGCCCAAGTAACCCGCACCAATCACCAGAAGTTTTTTCATATTCGGTCGCTCAATCATTTCGCCGTGCGACGAACCAGAGCAGCAGTCCGCCCACCACCAGTCCGCCAAAGAAGATCAGCCAAAACAGTTCATGGACAAAATCCGGCAAATTCACATTCATGCCGAAGAGACTTCCCATGGCCACCACAGGCAGGAAAAAGCCGGTCACAAGGTTCAGCTTGAAAAGAATTTTTCCCAGCCGATCCGAAGATTTCGCATGTTCCTCGGAAGCCTCTGCCTGCCAGAAAATCAGGGTTTCCCGCGCATCGTTTTGCAAAAGTTCGGCAGCGCGCTCGAGCTCTCTGGCGCGATCCCGGTAGTTCAAAATTTCCTTGTCATCCTCCTCTGCCAGCGCCTCCTCGAGGGCATGGACGAGGTTGCGCATGCTCCGCGTGAGCGGACCCGCGTGACGCAGGATTTTGAATACCTGTTCCGTGGACTCGGTGACTTCCAGCAACTCCTCATTCTCATCAATCGCCTTCGTATAGCGGTCCAGCAAGGCGCCGAGTTCGCTCAGACCTTTTCCATCGGGTTGCCTCCATTCCCCCTGACGGGTTCTCCAGAAAAAGATCGCCTCCCGCTCCGGGACACCGGCTTGCGGAACTTCGTGAACAATCAGAAGCAACTCACTTTCGCCAAAGACGCAGCGCTGATGACCTGGCCGGCTTCCGAGTTGCTCGCGCAAATCCGCCTCGATCGCGAAATGACTGGGTAATTTCAAGGACTCCTCGTGCATGCGCCACAAACCTTATCGGATCATTTTGCATTTCGCAACTCCAGCCACAAGTTCCGCTTGGACTTGCAAATTTTGCAAATCCAGCCTAACCCTCTGTCATTGATGAAACATTTCCTCTCACTTGCGTGCATGCTGATGGTGGTGTCCTGTGTTCAAACCTCTCCTCCCGGTTCGGACTACATGGCCGGACTTGGCGGCTCCATTCATCGTCCCACCTCAGGCGGCCCCTATCATCCGGCACCTGCCATTCCGGACGATGTCTCGTATTGGGAAGGCGATGCGATTCAGGGACCGTCAACCATCAAAATCAACCGTGGCCAGCAGAAGGCCTATTTTTACAAGGGCAGCACACTCGTTGGCGTATCGAAAATTTCCTCAGGCAAGGAAGATTCCGGAACACCCCCCGGAAGATACAAAGTCATCCAGAAAAACAAGGATCACAAATCCACCCTGTATGGCACGATCAAGGACAGGGCGACGGGCCAGGTGATCAATGACAACGCGGACGTCCGAGTCGACAAAGTCGGACCGGGTCAGGTATTCATTCATGCTCCCATGCCTTACTTCATGCGTTTTAACAACGCGATTGGCATGCACACCGGTTACCTTCCGGGCTATGCCGCATCCCATGGTTGCGTCCGCATGCCCCACCATATGGCGGAAAAGTTTTTCGAAAATGTGGAGGTTGGCACGCCCGTGATTGTGGAGTGATCCGGTGACGGCGGATGGTTTCCGCTATCGCGACATTCCCGGCGATCATTCCCGGCGATGTCGCCTCTTTCGCCGGTGATCGGCATGTCACAGGCCGAGAAACCTCTCGATTTCCGCGACCGAACGGGTGTTCAGCACGTCCTCTTTCCGCAGCCAGCCCTTGCGAGCGATCCTGACTCCCTGCCCCAGATGATGCAGTTGCGCGCGCGCGTGGGCATCGGGATTGATGGAGCATAGGACCCCTTTGTCCCGGGCGCGCTTCCACCAGCGCCAATCCATGTCCATACGCATCGGGCTGCAGTTGAGCTCAATCACCGTTCCTGTCTCGGCGGCGCAATCGATGATCCTCGCGTGATCCACCGCATAAGGTTCGCGCTTCAACAGCAATCTCCCAGTCAGGTGACCCAGCATGGTCACGTGTTCGTTTTCCATCGCCCGACAGATCCTCGAGGTCATGGTCCTCTCGTCCAGATGCATGAGGTTGTGGACGGATGCGACGCAGAAATCGAGTTGGCTCAGGACATCGTCGGAAAAGTCCAGGCTGCCGTCCTTGAGGATATCGACCTCACTTCCCGCAAAAATCCGGAAACCCTCGATCGACTTCTGTAAATTCCTGATTTCCTTGATTTGCGCCATCAAGCGTTCCTCATTCAGCCCGTTTGCCCAAAAGGAGGATTTCGAGTGATCGGATATCCCAAGATATTGCAGGCCGAGTTCCATTGCTTCCTCAACCATCGCCTCGAGGCTGTCCTTACCATCCGAAGCAGTGGTATGGTTGTGAAACGTCCCGCGCAGGTTCATCAACTCCAGCAACCGCGGCAATCGCTGCTCCGCCGCCGCCTCGATCTCTCCCCGGTTTTCACGCAACTCGGGCTCCACAAACTGCAAGCCCAACACCCGGTAAATGTCTTTCTCTTCCTCTACCATGGGCAGATCGGCATCGCCGCCGACAGGATGCAAGCCATATTCATTGAGCGACCAACCCTTCTTCAGCGCCAACGATCGCAACGCGACATTGTGCTCTTTTGATCCCGTGAAATACTGAAGTGCGAAAGGAAACTCCGAGTTCCTGACCGCGCGCAGATCGCAATGCATGCCGTTTTTGAGGCGCACCGAGGCTTTGGTTTCACCACAGGCGATCACCGCTTCCACTTCGGGAAGCGTCGTAAAGTCCTGACACACCCGTGCCCCCTCTTTGGTTGCGACAAGAAAATCCAAATCGCCTACGGTCTCCATGGCCCGCCGATAGGATCCGGCCACGGCCGCTCGGGAAACCTCAGGATGCATGCGCAACATTTCGAGAATTCCATCTACCACAACTCCGGCAGCACCTAACAGAAAACGGTCCGCGAAGGTTTCGTTCACCACCATAGCCTCGAGGATCTTGCCTTGTGTTTTCTCTCCGAAGCCAGCCAACCCGGCGACTTTTCCCTCCAGGCATGCCGCTTTGAGTGTTTCCACGGAAGCGATCCCAAGATGGTCATACAAGGCTTTGATTTTCTTCGGCCCGAGGCCCTGTACGTCAAACAGCTCGAAAATCGTCGGGGGGAATTCCGCCCTGAGCGCTTCGTAAAATTCGAGTTTTCCGGTCCTGGCCAGTTCCCCCAGCTTATCGCGCAGTGCCTCACCGATGCCCTTCACGCCGGTCAATGCGTCGTTCTTCGCCCGTTCCACCACATCATCCTCCATCGCCAGCACCGCCTCGGCACCTTGCCGATACGCCCGGATCTTGAAGGGATTTTCCCCCTTCAGCTCCATCAGCAGAGCGATCTTCTCCAACACTCCGGCCATCTCTTCTCGGTTCATATCGCAAGAAATGTGCAGGCCATTGTCCGGCTGTGCAAGCGCGCACCCGCGGGTCGCGGGACAGCACCGAATCTCCGGCGGAGGCCATGGGGCTGCCTGATATTTCTGAAATTTAAGGTTTCCCCATCTCAAGAAAGCCGCAATCCTCCCGCCCGTTATGAGCAACCGTCTTGAAGGAAAAGTTCTCGTCGCCCAGGGTGGCGGCCCCACTCCGGTCATCAACCAAAGCGTGATCGGCGTCGCCCTCGAAGCGCGCAAATTTTCACAAGTTACATCGATCTACGGTGCCGTGCATGGGGTTTCGGGAATCATCAACGAAAACTTCGTCGATCTCACCCGTGAGACCACGCACAATCTCGAACAGGTGGCCGGCACCCCTTCTTCAGGTCTGCTTTCCACCCGTGACAAACCGGATGAGGAGTATTGCGCGCGCATGTTCGAGGTGATGCAGGCCCATGACATCCGTTATTTCTTCTATGTCGGCGGAAACGACTCCTCGGACACCGTTCGCATCGTCAACGAACAGGCGCAGGCTGCGAATTATGAACTGCGTGCCATCCATATTCCCAAGACCATCGACAACGACCTGATGGAGAACGATCATTGCCCGGGCTTTGGTTCCGCGGCACGTTTCGTGGCCCAGGCCTTCATGGGTGTGAACCTCGATAACCGGGCACTGCAAGGCGTATACATCGGCTGCGTGATGGGTCGCCACGCCGGCTTCCTCACTGCTGCATCGGCACTCGCACAAAAGTATTACAACGACGGGCCACATCTGATCTATCTGCCCGAGCGTCATTTCAAAACCGAGCAACTGCTTGCGGATGTCGACCGCGTCTATTCGCAATACGGCATGTGCACGATTGCCGTATCCGAGGGGATCTCGGATCCGGATGGCACACCGATGATTGTCAAACTCCTGGGCAAGGAAGAGCGGGACTCGCATGGCAACGTGCAGCTCTCGGGAACCGGCGCGCTCGGCGATCTCCTTGCGGACACGATCCGCGAGGGCCTGAACATCAAGCGGGTCCGCTCCGATACATTTGGTTACCTCCAGCGTTCGTTCATGGGAATCCAATCCGATCGCGACGCGCGTGAAGCCCGAGAAGTCGGCGAAAAGGCCGTTCAGTTCGCGATGTGGGACAATGTCGACGGCTCGGTCGCAATCAAGCGCCCGGTACTCGATTACTCGGTCGATTACGAATTGGTCGACATCTCGAAAGTCGCCGGTAAAACCCGCCACATGCCCGACCAATTCATCAACGATGAGGGCAACGGTGTGACGCAGGAATTCCTCAACTACTGCCGCCCCCTACTTGGCTCGAATCTTCCGGAGCCTCACCGCCTCCGCGCCCCGGTCGTTCCGAAAATCCTGAATCGCTGATCTTCAAGAATCCGCACGGAGCTGTTGTCGGAAATCTTTTCGGAGACGGGAGAGAACGGCGCTGGATCGACGCATCACCCACCGGAAAAGCTCTGGTTCCTGAACGCAATCGCCGCGCTCCCGACACAGCGTCACCGGATACGGATCAGGACGTCAGGATGCGGGCCATGCGATTATTCGCCGGGCGGAATCTGCAGCCCCTCGAGAGGCATCTCGATCTGCGGTGGCGCGTCTTTCATCCCAATCAGTTCCAGTTCGAAAATCAGGGTGGTATTCGGGCCGATATCCACACTGGCGCGTCGCTCCCCATATGCCAGCGAGCTGGGTACATACAACCTCCACTTGGCGCCCACGGGCATACTCGTCAATGCTTCCCGAAATCCGTCCACCACGTCCAAGCTCATCTCAACGGGCTTGCCCGGAGGTGAAGCGTCAAATTCCCTGCCGTCCAGCATGGTGCCCTTGTAGTTCACCATGAAAATCTTGTTCGCAGAAGCTCCATCCGCAGGAGCCACGTAGGTTTCCTTGCCGCCTTTGGCCAGAATTTCAAACTGTAAGCCGCTCGGGTTGGTGGTCACACCTTTGCGCTTGCCGTTTTTCTCGAGGAATTCGCGGCCTGCCTTCAGATTTTGTTCGGCCAAGGTCTTTTCACGGGCCTCGATGAACTCAGCCAGGCCGGACATCGCCGCCTGGAGTTTTTCGATTTCCAACTCCGGCTTCTTCCCTTTCGCAGCCGTGACGAAACCTTTCATGAAAAGCTCCATATCGAAATCTTCGATTCTCACGCCGTGAGCTGCGAAATTCTGAGCGAACCCATCTCCCGCACTATAGCCGACCGCGTAAGAAGCGTCCGGCTTGAGGCCGACCTTCGGATCCGCCGGTTTGGCCGCTTCTTCCGCGCCGGCCGAAACGCTGCCCCATAGGCTGATGATCAGGGCCTGCACGGTATAATGTAATGAACGATTTTTCATGATTTTCGGAGATTCTGAGACACCGGATTCTGGCCGGTGCCCTGTCCGGAACGGGTGTGTCACTCGTTTTCTTACATTTCCCATGCGATCCGGATTGAAATCTTTTAAGATTGGTTTTTTGTGGGTTATTCTCTATCTCCCGAATCCAAACATGAAATTCCTTTTTCTGGCCCTGCTCCTGTTGACATCTCCGGGTCTTGCAAAAGAACCAACGATGCCGGGCTCCCGCCCATCCGTGAGCCAGCATCAGAACGTGGTGATCATCCCGATCCGTGATCAGATCGCCCCACCCGAGTTATTCATCCTCCGACGCGGCCTCAAAACCGCAATTGAAAAAGGGGCCGAGACCGTGATCATCGATATGGAAACTCCCGGAGGCAGGCTGGACACCACCTTCGAGATCCTGGAGGCGCTGGACAAGTTTCCGGGAAAGGTCATCACCTACATCAACCATGAGGCCATTTCCGCTGGTGCGCTCATTTCGGCCGGAACCGATGAGATCTGGTTCTCTCCCACTGGTGTCATTGGCGCTGCCGCACCCGTCACGGGTGGAGGTGAGGACATCGACGAAACTCTCAAGCAAAAAATCGTCTCCTATCTCAAAGCCAAGGTCCGCTCCCTTTCGCGTGATGACGAGAACCGAGCCAAAGCGATATCAGCCATGATCGATGAGAATTATGAACTCAAATTCGGCAATGAGATCATCAAGCCCAAAGGTGAACTTCTCACGCTCACGGCCGATGAAGCGATCAAGCCCTATGGCAAGCCCGCTCGTCCCTTACTGGCTTCAGGCATTTCACCCGACCTTCACTCCCTGACCGACACCCTGTTCGGAAAAGGAAATTACACCACCATACGGCTCGAAGTCACTTGGTCGGAGAGACTCGCGCAATACATCACCGCGATCGCTCCGGTTCTGCTGGCGATCGGTCTGCTGCTGATCTTCATCGAATTCAAAACACCCGGTTTCGGAATGTTCGGAATCGGCGGGGGAATCATCCTCGCCATCGTGTTTTTCGGACACTATGCAGCCGGACTCTCGGGGCATGAGGCGGCCCTGCTTTTTTTTCTGGGCTTTATCCTGGTCATGATCGACCTGTTTTTCCTTCCGGGCTTCTTCATTCTCGCAATCCCCGGCGGACTGCTCATGGTCTCCTCACTCATCTGGGGAATGTCCGATATCTGGCCGGATCAACCCGTCTCCATCGGCTCGGACCTCCTTTACAAACCCATCACCAATCTCACATTCGGTATTTTGGGAGCGATCGGTTTGTTCGCGATATTGCTGCGTTTCATGCCAAAAGGCGGGTTATGGGGGGGGATGGTACTTGAGTCCGCCGTGCGCGGCGAAACCACCCCTTCATCGATCGCCCGCGAAGACTCGTCGCTCATCGGTGCCACTGGCCATGCGGTCACCGCACTGTTTCCTTCCGGTGAAATTGAAATCCATGGCAAACGGTACGATGCCCGCCTGAATATCGGAACGCTCCCCGTCGGCGCACCCGTCAAAGTGGTTTCCGTCGGGGAATTCGAACTTCGTGTTGAAGAGATGAAACATGCGGATCAGCCCGTCACTTGAAAATTGAAATTCATGTCTATCGTCATCCTCTTTTTTTCCATCGGTCTCGTTCTGCTTTTTCTGGAGGTCATCATCCCGGGAGGCATTCTCGGCATCACGGGGACCGTCTCGCTGTTCATTGGCTGTGTTTTCTCATTCTCCCGTTTGGGAACCACCCAAGGGCTGATCGCCATCGGCATCGCCCTGCTCGCGGGAGCGGGTGTGTTTTACCTGCAATTCCACATCCTGCCGAAAACCCGTCTCGGGAGACGCTTTTTCCTGAAGCACCAGATTTCGGCATCTTCCAACGCTCTCCCGGAACATGCGCGAGATTTGATTGGCAAAACCGCCACATCCGTCACAGTGCTCTCACCCACCGGATATGTGATGATTGAAGGCAAAACCTTCGAGGCCAGTTCCCGCTCGGGCCAGATACCAAAAGATACGGAGCTCGAAGTCATCGCAGCCACACCTTTCCATCTCACCGTTAGAACCAAAGCATAAACATACCATGATCGACCTACCCACCATCCTCCTCATCGTGCTCGGCATTGCCGGACTCGTATTCACCTTCATCATCCTGTCATTTTTCTCCGTGTGGCTACGGGCGTGGCTTGCGGGTGCCTATGTCGGTTTCTCCGATCTCATCGCCATGCGTCTGCGCCAAGTTCCGTACGGTCCGATCGTGGATTCCCGGATCACGGCAAAAAAAGCAGGCATCGAGATCGATATCAACGAAATCGAGGCACATTACCTGGCTGGCGGAAACGTCATCCCCACTGTCCAAGCCCTCATCGCCGCCCAGAAAGCGGGGATCGGCCTGAATTGGGATCGCGCGTGCGCGATCGACCTCGCCACCAAGGGCTCTGAGAAATCGGTTGTGGAAGCAGTCCGCACATCTGTCGATCCCAAGGTAATCGACTGCCCCAACCCCGCATCCGGCCGTCACACGATTGACGGTGTGTCCAAGGATGGCATTCAAGTGAAAGTCCGGGCCCGCGTCACCGTCCGCACCAACCTTGACCGTTTCGTCGGGGGCGCCAAGGAAGAAACGATCATCGCCCGGGTCGGCGAGGGGATCGTGACCACCATCGGTTCGGCAGAGAGTTACAAGGTCGTATTGGAAAGCCCGGACTCCATCTCAAAAGTCGTGCTCGCCAGAGGTCTTGATGTTGGAACGGCATTCGAAATTCTCTCGATCGACATCGCCGATGTGGATGTCGGTGAAAACGTCGGAGCCCAGCTCCAGGAAGCGCAGGCGGAAGCCAACAAAAACATGGCTCAGGCCGAAGCGGAGATCCGTCGTGCTGCGGCGGTGGCTCTGGAGCAGGAGATGGTGGCACGCGTGGCGGAAATGAAAGCCAAAGTCGTCGAGGCCGAGGCCCAGGTACCGCTTGCCCTTGCGGAAGCCTTCCGCTCCGGCAATCTCGGAGCCATGGACTATTACCGCATGGAAAACGTGAAGTCGGACACCACCATGCGCAACTCGATATCGAAATCCTGATCATGGCTTCCACCGACCCATTACCCATGGGTCGGTGGAACCACGCTATATCAATCCGATCTTCGGCCGAAATGGCATGTGCGTCACCTCGTCGTAACGCATGTGCCACCTGAGGCCTTCATGGTTCGGACTTGAGCACTTCCGGAAGTTTCTCCTGAAATCGTTTCAAGCGCGGGATTGACACTCTCTGCACGTAGGGATTGTTCGGATTATTTTTCTCAAAATCCTGATGATAGCCTTCCGCAATCCAGAATTTTTCAAACGGATAGACCTCGGCCGCCACCTCCTTGGGCGCGATCTTTTGGTTCATTGCGGCGATCTTTTCCTCGATGATTTTCCTCTGTCCGGCGTTTTGATAGAACATGATGGATCGATATTGCGAGCCCCGATCCACGCCTTGCCCGTTCACCTGAGTGACATCCTGTGATGCGAAATACACATCGATCAACGTCGCGAAATCAACGACCTTGGGATCGTAGATTACTTCAACCGTCTCAGCATGCCCGGTGGTTCCCGTGTTTGTCGCTTCATAAGTCGGATGTTCCGTATGACCGCCCGAGTATCCGGAGACGACTTCCTTGACTCCCTTCACGCTTTCATAACTGGCCTCGACGCACCAGAAACAGCCACTTGCAAAATACGCCCTGGCCAAGCCGTTCTGCAACGGAATCTCAACCGGTTGTCTCTGCTGCATCTTCTTTTCCAAGGTTCGGTCCGTCTTTTCTTGGCCGCATCCGACCGAAATGAAGAGGATTGACAACCATGAGGTGAGAAAAAGTGAAGATTTCATCATGAGATTCCGGTTGGAGTGGGTGCGTGGAATGCTATACGGGTCGTGATTCCAAGAGATACTTGGCAGCTTGCTCGACGTCTTTGTCACCGCGCCCCGAGAGGTTCACGACGATGATGTCGGACTTTGGCAGGGAACCCGCGACCTTGGAAACATATGCCACTGCGTGTGAGCTCTCCAAGGCGGGAATAATCCCCTCACAATGCGCGAGCTCCTTGAATCCAGCGAGTGCCTCGTCATCGGTCGCGTAGGTGTATTCGACCCGGCCCTCGGATTGCAAAAACGCATGCTCCGGCCCGATGGCGGCGTAATCGAGTCCTGCGGAAACGGAATGCGTCAGCTCGATCTGCCCGTCATCATTGGCCAGCAACCAGGTCTTGGTGCCTTGCAGCACCCCGAGTTTACCACCTTGGAAACGGGCCGCATGACGCTCGGGAATGATCCCGTCCCCACCGGCTTCCACCCCAACCATGCGTACGTGTGCATCGCCCAGAAACGGATGAAACAGCCCGATCGCATTCGAGCCGCCACCCACACATGCGACCAGAAGGTCAGGCAGGCGCCCTTCGCGCTCCAGGATTTGCTCTCGGGCTTCAACACCGATCACCCGGTGGAAATCCCTGACGATCATCGGAAACGGGTGGGATCCGAGTGCCGAGCCGATGATGTAATGGGTATGTTCGACCGAAGCCACCCAGTCGCGCATCGCTTCGTTGACAGCTTCTTTCAGCGTGGCTTGTCCCGCAGTAACCGCACGGACTTCCGCGCCCATCAATCTCATCCGCGCGACATTGAGCGCCTGGCGTTCCATATCGACCTTGCCCATGTAAACCACGCATTCCATCCCGAAACGTGCACATACGGTTGCCGTCGCAACACCATGCTGACCCGCTCCGGTTTCCGCGATGATGCGGGTTTTCCCCAAACGCTTCGCCAAAAGAATCTGACCGAGGGCGTTGTTGATCTTATGAGCTCCCGTGTGCAGCAGGTCCTCGCGCTTGAGATAAATTTTCGCCCCGCCCAATTTCTCCGTCCAGCGCTCTGCGAAATACAAGGGAGTGGGCCTGCCCACGTAGTTTTTTAACAAATCATCCAATTCGGCCTGAAATGCGGGATCCTTGCGCGCATCCTCATACGCCCTGGCAAGATCCTGCAAGGGAGTCATCAGGGTTTCAGGAACAAACATTCCTCCGAATTGACCGAAATGGCCTCTGGCATCAGGTAAGGTGACGGTTGAACTCATGGCAATTTCCAGGTCGGCTTTCGTTGATCGTATTCCGCGCGCGGCAATAGGACGTAAAGCGGACGCCGCTCCGGGTCAACTGTTGCGATCATTTCCCGCAGTTTGTTTTCCTCCATGGTCGTGCATCCGGCCGAAGCCGACGCGCCCTCACGCCTCCAGATATGGAAAAAGATCGATGATCCGCCGTTCGGAACCACCGCTGGCGTCGAATTGTGTTTGATGAACCATTTCAGCGAATGGGAATGATCATTCTGCACCATTTGCGCCTTTTTCTCCCATTCCGTCCGGGGTTCATGCTTGAGGGACAGAAATTGATTGTACAATGCCGAATGCGGATCTTCCACCCAGAGATCGCGGGATGTCACCTGATGGTAAGGCATTTTCGCGTGTTTGTTGATGCTTTGGTGGGCACCCCAGACCCCGCCCAGATCGAATACCCCTGCCGGAGATCGTTTGTCTCCCTCCTGTTTCAAGGTTGCCCGAGGAGGATTGGGATGGAGTCCCCTTCCCCATGCGAGGCCCTTGCTACCCAAACGCCCTTGCCATTCCTTTCCAACCTTGACCCACTTGCCCGAGCGTTTCTCATGCCTGCTCAGGGTCACATGCGAGCTGTCCCAGCCTTCCGAAATACCGACGATGCATTGGGTGGAATCCGCAGGCAACTCGAAAGCGGACATTCCGATCATGCAAGCAAACATCCATCCGCACATCATGCTCATACTATGCCGCAATCTGCCGGGTTCTCAAACATGATTTTACAGGACCTCCTCAACTACCCCGCCGCCCAGCAGCCTCCCTCCGTCATAAAACGCCATGATCTGTCCCGCAACCAAGGCGCGCTGCGGTTTGCCGAACATCAACCTCACCCGCCCTCCTTCCCATGCCTCCAACTTGATCTGTTCCGCCTTCGCTCGGTATCGTGGTTGGGCCTCGGCCCGTTTCAACGAGGGAATCGATTCATTGATGGATGAGATGGCTCCCACCACACACTCCCGCCGGTAAAGTCCTTCCGTATCCTCGCGGTCCCAGCCGATCACCAGTTGATTCTCCGCAGCTTTTTTTCCAATCACCACATACGCCATCCCTTCTCTGGGAGATGCCACTCCATGCCCCTTGCGTTGGCCAATCGTGTAAAAATGCAATCCCCGGTGCCGACCCATCACGCGGCCTTCCGTGTCCACGATATCGCCGGGTTTGTCTGGCAGATAATGGGCAAGAAAATCACTCATCCTCACTTGCCCTAAAAAACAAATGCCCTGGGAATCCTTTTTTTCCGCAACCGGGAGGGAAAACCGTCTGGCCACGTCACGTACTTCCGGCTTCAACATTTCACCGGTGGGAAACCGCGCATGTTCCACCTGATGTGAGGTCATCAGCGATAAAAAATAACTCTGATCCTTGTTCGGATCCGCGCCACGCAAAATCGCCGCCTGACCGTTCGAAAGCACACGCCTGCGCGCATAATGCCCTGTGCCCACCGCTTCGAACCCCTGGCTCAGGGCGTAATCCAGGAACACCCCGAACTTCATCTCACGGTTGCACCAGACATCCGGATTTGGCGTCAGGCCCTCTTCATAACCGTTCACCAGATACTCCACGATCCGGTGCTTGTACTGCTCCACCAGATCGATCACACGGAACTCGATCCCGAGCGTCTTCGCCACCGCATGCGCATCTTCGATATCACGCTCCCACGGGCAATCGCCCGGAATTCCCTCATCGTTCATCCAGTTTTTCATGTAACCGCCCACCACCTCGTGACCCTGCTCGACCAACAGCGCGGCGGCTACCGCACTATCAACCCCTCCCGACAAACCAACCATGAGCTTGGACATGACGCCGACACTAAATCTCAAATCTCAAATCTCAAATCTCAAATCGCCCTTTTGCCCACCCAAACCGATTTCAAGTATGGATTCTCGGAAAAATCCTCCGGCATCGGCGCGCCGCGCATTTCCGGCATGGCGATCATGCTCATGAAATCGCTCACAGAGATTCCTCTGAAATTCGTGCAGCATAGCATCCAACCATCCGTTGCAAGAACCCGGGCAGCAAGCTGCGCCAACTCGCCGAAGTCCTTTTCCACCCGAAAAACCTTGCCCTTGTCGTCTCGCGAAAACGTCGGAGGATCCAACACGATTCCGTCAAACCTTTTGCCCTGCTTCGCAAAGCGTTTCAACCAGTGAAACGCATCCCCCTTGCAGAAATGATGCTGGTGGTCATCCAAGCCATTGAGATGGAAATTCCGCTTCGCCCACTCAAGATAGACCGAGGACAAATCCAAGGTCGTTGTCTCGCCGCCTCCCATCGCAGCAGCAACCGAGAATCCGCCCGTGTAGGAAAACAGATTGAGGAGCTTTCCGCCGGAACCCATCCGATGCATCACCTCGGCACGATTCAAGCGCTGATCGAGAAATATCCCCTGGGAATAACCGCTCCGGAATGATACTTCGAAATTCAGGCCGTTTTCCCTGATGGAAAACGCATCCTGAACCTCCTCGCCATACAAATGAACAGGCGACTCCTTGTGATGCTGATCGAGACGTTTCCAATACACGCTGCGTCCGCTTGCTTTGAGCCATGCTTTGATCTGCGGATGAATCTCCCCGCCAGGCGTCATCGCCATCCACTTCCCCGCATGATCCTCCAGGGCGAACCCGGCCAGTCCGTCCCCCGCTCCATCCACCAGTCGCAGCGCATTCGTGCCGCCATCCGCCAAACCTTTACGCCTCTCCACCGCCGTATCCAACAATCTCGCAATCACGCCCCTGTCTAAACGTATCGGCGAAAAGACACAAGGGCGAGAGACTGAAGACTTGGAGTCACAAGACTGGAATTGGTTATTCGATTGACTTCGCATTCCTCCCTAGTTTCTTTCTCACCATCTAGTCTTCTGTCTCCCCGTCTTCTGTCTTTTCGTAACCATTTCCCCCCTTGCCAGTCCGCTCGAGAAGCTCCATCTTCATGGTGTGTGTCATCGCCATCCGGTTCGGTTGATTTGTTTCATCCTTGTTTTCGCAGTGCACCAGGGATGCGCTCCTCAGGATTATTCCGTCTCATGCGAAGAAGCGGAAACATTCGGATTTCGCTCATGGAAACGTCAGCATTTCAATCAAGACATCGTCGTGATCGGCATCCATGGTTTTTGCGGCGCCTCAAGCGATTACGCAAACCTTGGCAACGATCTCGTGAGTCGCCAACCCGGCACCGCTCTGTATGCTTACGAACTCCGGGGACAGGGTAGCGATCCGATTTACCATCGCCGCGGCGACATCGGAGACCCTTCCCAATGGTATGAAGATCTCAATGCGTTCACCAACCTGGTCCGGAAACGGCATCCCGGAGCAAAAATCATCTGGTACGGGGAAAGCATGGGCACACTCATCGCCACTCATGCCCTGGATTCCGCTCCGGCCGCTTCCCCGCCCTGCGATGCGATCGTCCTTTCCTCTCCGCTTGTCCGCTTCCGAGATGACATCGAAATGTGGAAAATCGCTCTCTTACAAATCGCCAGCACTGCCGCTCCCCTGGCCCGCGTGTCGATCGACGCCTTCACCGGAGGGGACGACATGCAGGTCACCCAGACCACGTTCCACAATCAACAGGCGAAATCCAACCCCTACCATATCGAAAAGCACACCCTTCGCCTGCTCGGCACGCTTGCCCGCCTGATCGATGGCATGAATGCCTGCGCCACCCGCATCCGGATCCCCATCCTTGTCCTCCATGGGGAAAACGATTTCCTGAATACGGATTCTGACATCCGAGGCTTTATCGCGCGCCTGCCCGAATCCACGGATGCCACCTACCACAACTACCACGGTGCCTACCATCTGCTGATGTATGACCAGAAAAGGGATAAAATCTTCCGAGATGTCGCCAAATGGCTGAATCGGCAGCGATCATGATCATTTCTTCAATTTCTGCGAGATTTCGTCTTGACGCACCCGTAACACAAGGCATCCTTCGCCCCCCGCTAACCAATTTTTCACCATGGCACGTATTTGTAGCATCAGAGGCACCCGCGTCCGCTCCGGCGGCAAGATCCATCGTTCTGGCTTGGCCAAGAAAAAGGGCGGTATCGGTCGTCACGTCACCAAAGTCACCAAGCGCTCGGTTTCTCCAAACCTCCAGAACAAGCGCATTTGGGTTCCGGAACTCGGACGTTTCGTCCGCACGAAACTCAGCTGCCGCGCCCTCAAAACCGTGAATAAAAACGGTGCTTACGCCACTCTGAAGCAAGCTGGCATCGTCAAGTAAGCTGCCATGCACGGCTTTTCCTACAAAGACGGGGAGCTTTTCTGCGAAGGCGTTTCCTTACAGACCTTGGCAAGCCAACACGGCACCCCGCTTTACGTCTATTCGGCAGGAACGATCACGGATCATTTCATGCGCCTCGACCTTGCGCTGGAGGGTGTGGATCACGAAATCGCTTACGCCGTCAAGGCAAACTCCAACCTCTCGGTCCTCCGGTTGCTTGCTACCAAAGGCGCGGGTTTTGACATCGTCTCCGGCGGGGAACTTTTCCGGGTGATCAAGGCCGGTGGCGACCCATCCCATTGCACCTTTGCCGGCGTCGGCAAAACCCGTGAGGAAATCATCTACGCCCTTGAAAAAGGCATCTACTCCTTCAATGTCGAAAGCGAGGAGGAACTCCGCTACCTCGATCAAGTCGCTGGCGAACTCGGCAAGACCGCTCCCGCTGCTGTCCGGGTGAACCCGAATGTGGACGCGAAAACCCACAAATACATCTCCACGGGTAAAAGCGAAAACAAGTTCGGAGTCGATTTCGAAAACATTCCGGATCTCTATGACCGTGCCGCTGCCGAGCTCAAACATATCAGGCTTCGCGGCCTGCAAATGCACATCGGCTCACAACTCACCTCCATTGATCCTTTCATCGAAGCCGTTGAAAAAGTCATCCCTCTCGTCACTTCTCTCAAACAGAAACACGGCATCGAGTTCTGGTCCATCGGCGGAGGAATCGGCATTGTGTATCAGGAATCCCTCCAATCCGGTGCTCATGACTGGTGGACTGCCAAATCCGAGGCCGAGCGTCCGCTCACCATCGAGAAATACGGACAGGAACTGGTGCCGCGCCTCAAACACCTCGGACTGAAAATTTTATTGGAACCGGGCCGATACATCGTGGGAAACGCCGGAGTTCTGGTCACCCGCTGCCTGTATGAAAAAAAAGGCTCAGCCAAAACCTTCAAAATCGTGGATGCCGGAATGAACGACCTCATCCGTCCCGCTCTCTATGAAGGTCATCACGAGATCGTTCCTCTGATCGAACCGAAATCCAAAGATCGCAACAAAGTCGATGTCGTGGGCCCGATCTGCGAAAGCGGCGACTTCTTCTGCCAGGACCGCGAACTGCCTGACTTCAACCCCGGAGACCACATCGCCCTCATGTCCGCCGGCGCTTACGGTTTCGTCATGGCCTCCAACTACAACTCACGCCCCCTCCCCGCAGAAATCCTCGTCGAGGGCACAGATGCCACGGTCGTCCGCAAACGACAGACACTCGACGATCTGATCGAGGGCGAACTATAGCCATCCATTCGAACGTGGAAAAACGCATGGGCATGGGCCAGCCTGCCAAGCGGTCTGAGGATGGGGTGGTATGAGGCGTGGATTCGCGGGTGATCGCTCTCCATTTCCGATGGTTTGATCCACGCAGCCACTTGGGCCGCTTCGGTGGTTCGAGCACTCGCCGTGGTCAAGCCTGCTTGTGAATTCGCAGGTGCGCCGCTCTCTCAGAATCCGCGTGCCCCCTGCCGATACCGCATGCGATCCCGGGAGGTTCTCGCAGAAACCCCGATTTCATCCATCACACTTGCGGAAGTGATTTTCCATAGCGGATTGATCCGAACGCCTCCGCTGGAAAGGGCTTTTGCAGTCCATTTGTTGCAGCCGTTAAACAAGTGATATTTCCCCTCACCCCGATAAAACTGACTGTCTCCATAAAGTCCCGGCCCCAACATGTGTGGGTTTCCGCATTCATCTCGGGCAAAACTAGCACTCAGAAACCATCCCAAGTTCTCCATACCCTGATCCGACAATTTCACCTCAGATACCTGGCTGGTACTGAAATACCGGACCGGATCCGCTTCAATCCCGGCAAGATGTACCACCGTATCACTCGGCAGAAAGACCGCATTCAGGGTTGTTTTGGCTGAAATCCTGCTCGCCTGATAAAACCCCGCATCTCCCCATCCGATCTCGTAGAACTCCGCATTCGGGAAACGTTGCTCCAAGGCAGGCAAAAACCGGTTCAAATGCTCGCGCCGCAGAATGATTCCCGTATGCCAGCCGTGGTTTGCAACATGGATCCGGTGTTTCGGCTCCGCCAACTCGGTTGCCGTCGGGACAATCGCCCGCGGAAGAGTATGACAACTTACCAGTAGCGTGACAACCGCACAGAGGGGTAAGATGATTTGATTTCGCAACCGATTCATCAAGTCAGAATCCCCTTGATCACCTTCGACGGCTCCACTCCTGTCAAGCGGTAGTCGAGACCCTGGAATTTTCTGGTGAAACGGGAATGATCGATTCCGAATCTTTCCAAAAGCGTCGCATGCAGATCATGCACGCTCACAACATCCCGCACGGAGGCATACCCTAACTCGTCGGTCTCACCATGCACATGTCCCGCTTTGATTCCTGCACCTGCCATCCAGACGGAAAACGCCTTGATGTGATGATCACGGCCAGTGCCCTGACCCATCGGAGTCCTTCCGAATTCCCCACCCCAAATCACCAGAGTATCTTCCAGCATACCGCGCTGTTTCAGATCTTTCAGCAAAGCAGCGGATGCCTGATCCGTCAGATTGGCGGAGTAAGTCATCTGTTTTTGAATATTGTTGTGATGGTCCCAGCCGCGGTGGTAGAGCTGGACGAATCTCACGCCTCGCTCCAACATGCGACGAGCGAGCAAACAATTTGAAGCGAACGATCCATCGCCCGCCTCTTTCACCCCATACATATCGAGGATATGCTGCGGTTCTCCACTCATGTCGGTCAGTTCGGGAACCGATGACTGCATCCGGAATGCCATCTCATACTGGGAAATCCGTGTCTCGATCTCCGGGTCATACCGCTCCGCATCCAACATGCCGTTCAGACGACGAACCTCATCGATCACCTGACGCTGGGTGGATTGACAAACCCCCTCCGGACTTCCCACATAGTGCACCGCATTTCCCTTCGATTGAAACTGCACGCCTTGGAATTTGGACGGCAGAAATCCAGCCGACCATTGACGGGCGGAAATCGGCTGATCCGGGAAGTTTCCGCGCGAGACCATGACCACGTAGCCCGGCAGATTCTGGGTTTCCGCACCCAATCCGTAAAGCAGCCAGGAACCCATGCTGGGCCTTCCTTTGAGGATGGAACCCGAGTTCATGAACGCGTGCGCGGGATCATGATTGATCTGCTCCGTCACCATGGAGCGGATCACGCAAATCTCATCGGCAATCGAGCCGATGTGCGGGAACAGATCGGATATCTCGATTCCCGCATCACCATATGCCTTGAATTTGGCAAAGGAACCGCGAGCAATCAGTTTGTGCCCCTGAAGCTGCGCAAGTTGCTGGCCAGCGGTGAACGACTCAGGGAAGGCCTGATCGTTGATTTTATCCAGGGCGGGCTTGGGATCGAACGATTCCAGATGCGATGGCCCACCCGCCATGCAGAGGTGGACGACCCGCTTCGCTTTGGCGGGAAAATGAAGTCCTCCCTGCTGATGAAGATGCGGCAGGTTTGCGGCCTTGGTGAATTGGGCAAGCGCAAGTCCGCCGATCCCCGCAAAACTACGTTTCAAAAAGGTGCGACGTGACCAATCGTTCTGCCATGCGTGATGCAATGCGAGTTGTTTCCGTAAATCGTTCATAATCAGAAAAAGTGGGGGGTAAGATCAATATTTCGTTATCGTCTCATGAAGATTGAGAATGATGCGACTGAGCTGCTGCATGGGATTCATCTCGGGCTTTTCCTTTCTCATGGTCATGAGGAATGCCTCGAGCCGCTCGGACTCCGATGCTTTCGGCTCGCGGCCGAGGGCAAGAAGATACGCACGTTTGATTTTTTCGGAGTCGGATGCGCCGGGCAATTCACGGTCAAGTCTTGCGGCGAGCGCATGGGCGGATTCCACAAAAGTCGGGTCATTCAGCAAGGTCAGCGCTTGCTGCGGTGAATTGGAATGGAAGCGGTCTATCGCACATTCTTCCCTTGATGGCGCATCGAACGCAGCAAGCATCGGGTGAATGAACGTCCGCTGCCAATGTGTGTAGACTCCGCGACGGTATTGATCCGGACCTGATGATGCACGGTATTTTCTCTCGGGGAAATTCAAGTTCGCCCAATAATCATCCGGCTGGTGGGGATACATCGATGGTCCGCCGATGGAGGATGTGTGGAGCAAGCCGGAGATCGCCAGCGCGTTATCACGGATGAACTCGGCATCGAGACGGCGGGCCGATTGTTCGGAGAGAAGCCGATTGTCCGGGTCAATCTCAGCCAGCTGAGGGTTGTAAGCCGATACCTGCTGATAAGCTTCCGAAGTGACGATCAGGCGTACGAGGTGTTTGACATTCCAACCCGAATCGCTGAACTCCGATGCCAACCAGTCGATCAGCTCCGGGTGTGACGGCCATTCGCCCTGGTTGCCTATGTCATCAAGGATATTGGAAAATCCTTTTCCGAAAAATTGTTTCCAGAGACGATTCACGAGATGGCGGCGGGTGAGAGGATTTTCAGCAGACAGCAACCACTCGGCCAGATCCTTGCGATCGAGACGTTTTTCGGGTGAAGCGGATGGTTTCGCAAAATAATCGGGGAGGGCAGGTTCAACAGGGTCGCCCGGGGACATCCAGTCTCCCCGGTTCAGGATGCGCGTGATCAGGCGTTCCTGATCCGCAAGCGGCTGCGCCACCATCGAGTGAGCATAACCCGCGTGGGTCGCAAGCATCTGCTCGCGAGCGGCTTTGTATTCTGCCGGCAATTGCTGATCGGCCGTTTTGTGCAGGAAATACGCGGCCCTGAGTTCGGGATCCTCCTTGTCGCCGGAAACCATGGCCGATGCGAACTGGGGTCTGACTGCCTTCTCCTCTCCCGGCACAGGATCGACAAACGGCGAAACCGAAACACGGATCCTGCCAAGATCAGCCGTAGAGATTTTCAGACTGAAATCGAACGGTTGCTTGCTCGTCTGCGACAAGTGATACATGGCATGATGAGGCAAGCTCGCTGCGTTCGATGGCTCCTCCCACAATGCGGGTGCGGATTTCCACGTCTCTTCCAGCAAGGGAGACTGATAGCCGTTCGAATACTTCGCAGGATGACGGCGATCCGCCTGTTGATAGGCAATGGCCAACGGTTTGCCGCTCGTTTCAAATCTTGGCTTCATCGTGAATTTTCCGTCCGCACTTCTTCCGACCTTATTTTTGTTTGCCGGATCCGGAATGACTTCCAGCCGAACCGAACGAGCGGGTTGGGCAACATGAAATTCCAATGTGATTTCATCCTCCTTGGGCTCACCGGTGAAGAGAACCGAAGTATCATCCATGATCCTGAAAGCCGTGCCTTTGGATGATGAGACCCGCGCCGGCATAAGAGGCATCCATCCGGAAGGATGTTGTGAGAGAAACGCTTTGGTGCCGGCAAGCCATTTGGAGAAGTCCTCCTCATCGGTGATCTTGCTCGCATCATGTTTCGCGATCACCGCAACCGATCCGTCACGGGCATGGTTGAGGCGCTCTCGCATGGCTCGGTTCGGCGCGAAAATCTCGGGGGGGAAGGGCGATTCGTTATGGAATCCCGGCAGGTCCTTATTCGGCGTGTTGGAATAGGTGGTATAAATTCCCCACTGACGAACATCACCGAAAAAGGCAGCCATGGAGTAAAAATCCTTCAACGTGATGGGATCAAACTTGTGGTCATGACATTCCGCACAGCCGGTCGTCAGCCCCAACCAGGCCCCGCCAATCGCGCGCACCCGGTCAGCGGCGGATTTCGCAAGGTATTCCTTGTCCTGGGCGCCACCCTCCCTCGTCATCAGATTGAGACGCAAGAACCCTGTGGCAATCAACTGCTCATCGGTCGGGTTTTCCATCAAATCTCCCGCAAGCTGTTCACGGGTAAACACATCAAATGGCTTGTTCTCGTTGAACGAATCGATGACGTAATCCCGGTAGGGAAAGATCCGCGCGTTCTGATCGCCATGATAACCAACGGTGTCCGCGTAGCGCACCGCATCAAGCCACTGAACAGCCATGCGTTCACCATAATGCCTGGAGGCCATTAAGCGGTCCACCTGCTTTTCATAGGCATTTGGGGATGCATCCGCCAGAAAGGCTTCCAATTCCTCAGGCGTTGGCGGCAGTCCGATCAAGTCCAGCGAAAGCCGCCTGAGCAGGGTTGACTTGTCAGCTTTGGGGGCCGGGCTGAGCCCGCTTTTCCTGAGGTTTTTGCGGACAAAGGCATCAATGGGATGCTTCGCAACCGCTTCCGGCAGCTGAGGCTTTTGGATTGCAGCAAACGCCCAATGCTCCTGATAAACCGCTCCTTGCTGGATCCAGCGGGTAATCAAATCCTTCTCCTTGTCGGAGAGTGGCTTGTGATAATCTGGAGGAGGCATGATGTCGTCCTCGTCCTTGGACATGATGCGCTGCCAGACTACGCTGCGTTTCGGATCGCCAGGAACAATCGCAAACTGCGAGGGATCGCCATCGAGGGCGGCGTAAGCTCCTTCCGCCGTATCCAGCCTCAGGTTTTCCTCCCGTTTGGTGGAATCGAATCCGTGGCACGCGAAGCATTTGTCGGACAGAATCGGGCGGATGTGGGCATTGAATTGGATCTTCTCCGGCTGATCGGCAGCCGCCTCGTCCGATCCGGCCGATGGCTGGCTGACAGAAACCTTCTGATCTCTGGCGGGCAGCAAAGTGATCGCAACAACAATCAGGGCAATCAGAAAAAATACGCTCAGTAAAAATCGAAACCGTTCGGACATAAACTTGGGGGATGGGTTATGAATCCACACAGGAAAAGAAGATGATCTTTCACTCTTTGTCAACCATTGCCCTGATCGGACGATGCACACGGTCACAGACATCATGCGGTTTGAAATGAAATCCACAGCTGCACCGTGCGATGCGCAACATCGGCAGCAAACTTGCTTCAGGCACAGCGCCTGGATTCGGCCGTAGCGGCGAGTTTGAAGGGCCGCTCACAGGCCCTGCAAAACATTCCGTGCATATGAACACCTTATACGCACGTCAGCAGAATGATCCTTCTTTGAAAAAATCCATATTGTGGCAGACGTTACTGGCAACACACCCCCTCAGACAACCATGCAAGATCATCCTTCGACCATCGCCGCCCCGAAACGTCCGTTCTCCGTTCTGGAGTTTTTCTCCATCGGCATCGGTCCCTCATCTTCACACACCGTCGGTCCCATGCGTGCGGCGGCACGATTTGCAGCTTGCCTGGTGGGAAAATCGGTCCGGCGCGTCATCTGCAAGCTTTATGGTTCTCTGGCCGCCACGGGAAAGGGCCACGGAACCGATCGGGCGATCATTCTCGGGTTAACGGGTGAGCTCCCGGAATCGGTGGATGTGGAGGCGATACCTGAAATCCTGGAAAACATCCGAACAGGGAAAACACTCACCCTACCTGATGGGAGGAAAATTCCATTTGATGCCGCCGAGGATCTGGATTTCGGGCGCATGAAGGCCCTGCCTCGCCATCCCAACGGCATGCATTTCATGGCGATGGATGAGACGGGAAACATCGTTGCGGAGGATGTCATCTATTCCCTGGGCGGGGGCTTCATCCTCAGCGAACGTGATTGGAATCATCAACCGGAACCGATCACAGAAATTCCTTTTCCGTTCGAAAACGCCAGAGAGTTACTTGGTCATTGCGCGCAACAGGGTATGTCGGTCTCCGAAATCGTGATGGCCAATGAAACCGCTTTTCGGCCGGAAGCGGAAACGCGGAGACGGCTTGATGAGATCTGGGAGGCGATGCGCGCTTGCGTCAAACGCGGCATCTCCGCCAGCGGAATCCTCCCCGGCGGCCTCAAGGTCGCGCGCAGAGCAAAGGATCTTCACCGGCATCTTGTGGCGGCCGAGCAGGAGTCTCTCAACGACCCGCTGGCGATTCTTGATTGGGTGAATTTGTTCGCTTTGGCAGTCAACGAGGAAAATGCCGCCGGAGGAAGGGTTGTCACCGCACCCACCAACGGCGCGGCGGGAATCATTCCGGCGGTCTTGGAATATGCAGTCCGCTTCAGGAAATCGCCCTACACCGACGGGGTGCATCGCTTTCTCCTCACAGCGGGAGCCATCGCAATTCTCTACAAAAAGAACGCGTCGATCTCCGGGGCGGATGTGGGCTGCCAGGGAGAAGTCGGGGTTGCGTGCTCGATGGCAGCAGGCGCGCTTGCAGAATTTCTCGGTGGCACGCCGCAACAGGTCGAGTTCGCTGCGGAAATCGGCATGGAGCACAACCTCGGCCTGACCTGCGATCCCATCGGCGGATTGGTGCAAATCCCCTGTATCGAGCGCAATGCAATGGGCAGTGTCAAAGCCATCAATGCCTCACGCCTCGCGCTGAACAGCAAGGGCACTCACCATGTTTCGCTCGATAAAGTCATCCTGACCATGAAAATGACAGGTCAGGATATGAAAACGAAATACAAGGAAACCTCCCGAGGCGGGTTGGCAGTGAACATGGTGGAGTGTTAGAGAAGATGATTTAACCGCAAAGAGCGCAAAGATGAGAGATTGGGTAAATGACGAGCGCTTTACGCGCATCCCATATTTTCTCTGTGCTCTCTGCGTTCTCTGCGGTCATTCATTCTTGATCAACCTTCAGGCAAACGCGGCTCAAGCAAAGATCTCCATCACCGGTTTTCCATGACCATCCTTCGTCGCGTAGAACGGACGTTTCTCGATATCATAGACGGTTTTCGGACTGATTCCCATCGCGGTAAAGATGGTGGCATGGAGATCTTCGATCGTTACCGGCTTATCCGCAAGGCACGGACGTTCATCTGCGGTGGCTCCGTATAGATAGCCTTTTTTCATTCCCCCGCCGAACATCAGAACGGATGAACCACCGGTGAAGTGACGATGCAGTCCGTAGTGTTTCATTTCCTTGATGACATCCGTTTTCGCACGTGACTGGTCCTTTGCGGTCGATCCGGGAACTCCCTCGATCATCATGTCGCGGGTGAACTCGCTGGCGACAATGACTAGGGTGCGATCCAACAAACCTCTCTCTTCCAAATCCTTAATCAGACGTGCGATGGGTCGGTCGATCTGCCTTTTCATTTTTTCCGCGGTGGTATGACCGTTCTCATGGGTATCCCATTGCAGGAAGGGCTCGTATTCCGTGGTGACCTCGACAAAGCGCGCACCATTCTCAACCAGACGTCTCGCAAGCAAGCAACCCTGCCCGAAACGTCCGGTATTGTATTCGTCATAAACTTCCTTTTTCTCCCGGGTCAGATCGAACGCCTCACGCTCTTTGGATCCGAGCAACCGGTGGGCATTGTCAAGAGAACGGAGCATCGATTCCTGGTGATAATCACTGAGCTGTTCGGAGTGCGGCGAGTGCTTCAACAGCGCCTCCATTGCCTTGTATCGTTTTGCGAAACGGTCGGCGGACATGCCGCTTGGCGGCTGGACTGCCCGAGATGCCTGTTCCGGGAATGGAAGGTTCATCGGAGCGAACTCGGATCCGAAAAAACCGCCCGTGGTGAACGCCTTGATTTCCTCGCTCTCGCCGAATCCTTCAAGCCGTTGTCCGATGTTGATGAACGCAGGCATCACCTCGTTGCGTCCACCCAAGACTTTCGCCATCCACGCGCCGATATGGGGAGCAGCAACGGTCTGGGGCGGAACATATCCCGTATGCCAGTGATACTGATGGCGGGAGTGAAGGATGCTGCCGAGATCCGCTTGGACATGGGAGCGAATCAAGGTGGCCCGATCCATCACGCCGGCGATATGTTCAAGACCTTCGCAGATCTTGATGTGATCGACCGCTGTATCGATCGCCGGAAAGGTGCTGATGATCTTTTCCACCGGAGTACCGACTTCGAACGGCAGGTAACGCTTGGGATCGAAGGTTTCGGCGGAAGCCATGCCGCCGGCCATCCAGAGAAGAATGCAGGCGTCGGCGGTTGCCTCAGGATGTTTGACATCATTCCCTGCCATGAGACGTGGGGCGCCACCGAGAAAAGTCGCGGCAGTGGACGCTCCGACCATACGCAGGAAATTGCGGCGGCTTTGTTCGGGGAGATGTTCGTTGTACCAGTTTTCTGAGTTCATGGTTTCAATTGATGTAAAAAAATTCGGGAAGCATGAAGACGGACCAGAGGAAATCCTGAACCTGTTCGGCGTTGGGATGTTCACCAAGCATCTGCAAGGCGACGTCCTTCTCGCTGGTGGTGGGAACCCGACTCAGCCCCCTTGAATACACGTGTTGGATCATCTTCTCCGGAGAGCCGAGCTTGGAGATTTCCACAGCACCCTCGGTGATCAGGGCGGCAAACTCCGGGCCGTTGGCAAGATTGATGGCCTCAAGCGTCGTGAGCTGGGTGGGTCTGGAGGAAACGATCTGTTCCCGATTCGGCCTCCCCAACACGGCTTGCAATGCATCGCGCTGGGTGAAGGCGGTGCGGATCGGGCGCTGATCCCATTCGCTCAGGCCGTGAGCTTTCATGATGGAAGAAAGCTGCCCGCCTTGACCGCCCCTAGGTTTGAAGGAATCGGCCGCAGGTTTGGGCCATACGCCAACCACGGTGCGCACGGCATCGATGAACTGTTCCGCTGACATCCGTTTCCGAACCGGACCGTCGAACACATAGGATTTGTTCTCATCGCTCAACACATCCGCGCGTGACTGATAGATGTTGGATGTCGCAATCAAACGGATCACCGCTTTCATGTCATAGCCGGACTCAACCAAGTGATTCGCCAAAAGATCCAGAAGATCCTCGTTCCACGGTGCTGTATTCATTGCATCGACCGGATGAACAATCCCCCGCCCCATCAACTGGTGCCAGAGACGGTTCACCAGAGTGCGCTGCATGCGCCCGTTTTCCGTATGCGTCATCAAATCCGCAAGCTGGGCGAGGCGCTGATCCCTCGGTTTTGACGCATCGATCTGGCCGAGCTCCGGATACAACCAGGCAGCCACGGCCTTTTCACCGGTGGGCTTGTCGCAACGGGTGAGTTCAAGCGGTTTGTCCGAATAGATCGCCGCCAGCCCGTAGGCCTCTTTCAGCGTCCATCGGTCCACAAAGCTATCATGGCAGGAAGCGCACTTCATGTTGATTCCCATGAAAACTTGGGAAACGTTCTGGGAAAACTGCACGGCAGTTGTCTGGCTTGCATTGACCTCGCCCCGCCAGACGATCCCATCGATGAATCCTTTCGAGGCTTCATTTGGCGCAACAAGCTCCCTGACGAAGATGTTGTAAGGCTTGTTTTCCAACAACGATGGGTAAAGCCAATCCGTGATCTGCCTGCGCCCGCCGGTAATGAATCCCGTTCCTGCATATTCATTGCGCAGAAGGTCGTTCCAAAACGTCATCCAATGCGTCGCATACGCTTCCTTGTCCGCAAGCAGTTCATCCACCACCCGGGTTTTGTTGAAGGCGGAGGAAGACGCGGTTTTTGCCAAAGCCTCAGCACTCGGAGGAAGGCCGATGATGTCGGCGGTCACACGGCGCAGGAAGGTCGCGTGATCTGCCGGCTCAGGAAATGGCTGCCCGAGTTTTTTGAAATGCTCCGCAAGGATCAGGTCGATGGGATTGGCGTCCGCAGCTCCTTTCGGAAGAACGACGTTGCGCGGTTTAAGGGGTGGCTCGTAGCGCTCTTTGGCAAACGTGAATCCATCTGTCCATGGAACACCGGCGGCGATCCAACGCTTGAGGACATCGACCTCCTTATCGTTGAGAGCGGCTTTCTTTTTCTCCGGCGGAGGCATTTTTTCATCCGGATCGTCGGAAATGACCACCTCGATCATCAGGGACTTCTCGGGGTGTCCCAGCTCGATCACATCCGCTTCGAGAAACAGTGCCTTGGTGTCCATCGAGAGCCCCCCTTTCGCTTTGTCGCCCGTGTGACACTCGATGCAATGCTTCTGGATCAGCGGCACCACTTCGTGGGCGAAATCCACTTCTGCCGCGACGGGCAACATGGACGATGCGATGGTGAGAAACAGAACGGTTCTGAAATGATTCATGAATGGAAGGGAATGTCGTAGAAAACCACGTAGCTTACAGAAATCAACCTGCAAATCTTGCAGAGATCAGGCTTTTTAGCCCTCAAGTCTCTTACGGAATGTCAAAACCATAGGCAAGATCGAGCATCCTCAAAAACGGGAAACCTGCCCCAACTTTTGCTCTGTTTCTGCCTAAGCGGCACGAGCGGATACGGTCGTTAACCTCCCTCAAAAGTCCTTGGTTACCCATGTTTTGACCCACCCGTATTCCGACCGAACACCCCAAAATCTTGCCAATTCCGTTGATGTATGCCTGGCATATGTTTTGTGGCGAAAAACTCCGGACACTCGTTTCGTATCCATCGTCTTGGCCGCTGCACATCGTTGCCAACGCGGACCCAAAAATGAATATGAACACACAACGACACTTTTTACGGATGACGATTCTTGCTTTTGCTGTGAGCCTCATCCCCGCGCTTTCGTCCAGCCAGGCGGGTGTCGGCAGAAAGCCCAATGTCGTCATCCTTTTCATCGATGACCTCGGTTATGGGGATATCGGCTGTTTCGGCAGCACATCCATTCCAAGTCCCCACATCGACACGCTGGCGGAACAGGGTGCGCGGCTGACGATGCATTACATCACCAATCCACCGTGCTCACCCAGCCGATGCGCCGTGATGACCGGCATGTATGCCCAACGCTTCCATAAGTTCGGGATGGCTCGTGGACTTCCCATTCCTGCTGACCATCCTACGATGGGTGAGTTCATGCGTGATGCCGGCTACGTGACCGGGCAGATCGGGAAATGGGATCTGGGCAGCGAAGGACAGGGGCCTCACGAGCGGGGGTTCATGCAGGTCGCCCGATGGCCGCTTGGAACCTTGCGGGAGGACTCCTATCTATGCGAGAAGCCTGATGGAAGCATCGTCTACCGCACCAATCAGGACGGCGACTACATGGTGGAATTCGTCGAGCGGAACAAGGACAAGCCCTTCTTCCTCTATTTCTCTCCGTTTGCCATTCATGGTTCGTTCGACGGAGTTCCCCAAGCCTACAAGGACCGGATCAAGAAGGATGTGACGGATGATACATTGAGGGACTATGGAGGTTCCCTCGTCGCGGTGGACGAGGCGGTCGGTAAACTGCTCGCCGTGCTGAAGAAACATCAGCTAGAAGAGCATACCCTGATCTTCCTCACCGGTGACAACGGTCCGGGTAAAGGAGGGAGCCCGGCTCCCTACGCGGGCGGAAAGAGCGGAGGGGGCGGCACCCAGAAGGAGGGCTGGGTGCATACGCCCGGCATCGCCACCTGGCCAGGCACGATCCCTGCGGGAACGGTTTACGAAGGTCTCTCCTGCACCCTGGATTACTACGCTACGGCAGCCACTGTCGCAGGTGTGAAGGCACCGGAGCGTTGCGACGGCAAGGATCTGCTACCGTATCTGACTGGGGCGCGGAAGGGCGACGCGCATGAGTTCCTCTACTGGTACAATGCGGATCCGAAGGACGCCAGCTTCCACCGCCTGTCGGCGGTTCGTTGGAAGGACTGGCGCATTGTGCAGAACCAGAGAAGCAAGGAATGGCAGCTTTTCGACATCAGACAGGATCCCCGCGAGACAAACGATCTTGCCGAACGGCATGGGGATATCGTCAAGACCATGGCGGCGAAACATGAGTCGTTCGTGTCGGGCCTGCCATCGCTGGATTCCATTCCCGGCCGCACCCGGATATGGGCCAAACCACCTGTAGGCTGGGGCTGGATCATCGGTGACGGCAAGGGCGAGTAGCCGAAATGCTAGGAATTAATGAAATGAATGCTAGGAATTTGCTTTTTCACTCAGCGCGGAGAATACACTGGTGAGCTAGTCTGGGAAGGGGAAAAGGGGGTTGGCCTTGCAAGGTGCTTTTGCCGCAGCGCCTCACCCCCGTGAGCACCAAGGCATGCGACTACTGCTGGCTACGCTCCCAAACCGGCTGCCGATGCCGCCGCAACTCACCGGCAGGCGCGGGAGATACCGCTGGCTGCTGGAGGACAGAGAGAAGAGTTTCACGAAGGAGCATGCATGAGTTTGAACCGCATGATTCAAGTGTGCAATCGCAATGAACACTGGTGTTACATCGTGATGAACACTCTGGAGCGAGTCCTCACTCCCACGCCAGCCTCATAAACTCCGGCGCGGGGCCTTTCCAAAGCGGGGCGTCGCTCGCGGTGCTGCCTTTAGCGACGAAGTGGGCGCAGAGGCCGAGTTGATCGATTTCAGACCAGCTGGTGAGCGGGCCTTCGGGAGAAGTGAAGTCGTTCAAATCGAGCGTGAGGGTTTGCGGGGCATCGGAGCCGGGGATTTCGCGACTGCAGACGAAGGTGCGGCGTTGGCCGCGGTAGCTGCGCCATTCGTTTTCTTCGAGGATGATGTGAAAGCGGTTGGTCTGCGGCATTTTGAGCGTGAGGGCGAGCTTACTGCCCTCCGGTCCACGCCAGAGCGGGTCGGTGACTTTGCGTGTCCAGAGCTGCTGATGCGTGAGATTGCCGGCGTTGAGAGAATACCAGTCGCCTTGGCCGTGGGCGAAGTCCTCGATGAGTTTGGAAGGCTTCGCGGTGAGCTTGGGGGCGGCCTGTTTGACCTCCGCCGCGCTGTGCGTGTGCAGCAGCGAGCTGATGCAGACTTCGGTGACGGGTTTGGCATTGCCGGGGATCTGCGCCAGCGATTCGGGCTTAGGCAGCGTGTAGTAAACGTTCGCGAAGGCGAACAGCGGCGTGTCGAGCGTGTGGATCGGCAGATGGGCGATGTAGCCCTCCGCTTCGTGATGAACCTCGGCACTGCGCCAGAAGCGTGCGCGTGGATCGGGATCGATGCTGTAAAAGATCTCCACGCGTGCCACGGGCAGCGTTTTGGCATCCGGCCGCACACGCAGCATCGGCACATCGTCGTTCGATTTGAGGCTTAGCTCGCTCTGCGGTGTTTCCGGCAAAGCGGGGCCGCCTTTGAGGTAGTGGTCGAACCACAGCGGCATCGTGATGGCGACCTCCGGCGTGAGGCGGTGATTCATGTGCGGCACCCAACTGTAGCGCGTGGGCTGATTTTTGATGAGTTCGTTGGTGCGATACACGTCGTCCATCCAGCCGTGGAAGTCGTTCGTGGCGCTGCGATGCAAAACCGGGCAGTGAATGCGCGGCGCATAGCTTTCGAAGCTCAGCGTGCGCTTGAAGACCTCGATATCGCCCTTGATCTGCTCCTGCTGCGCCTTGCCGCCAAGGTAGTCGCGTCCCTGCCAGCGCCAACCTTGACCACCCACGGCCGGCACGGCGGCCTTCACGCGATCATCGGTGCCTGCGACATACATCGTGAGATTGCCGCCCATCGAGTAACCATGCACGCCGAGGCGCTGCGCATCGACTTCCGGCTGCTGTTCGAGAAACGTGAGCCCGCGACGACAGCCAAGCGCGAGAAGATACCAATTGTTGTTCTTCGGATGCTCGCGGTCTTCAAAGACATGCTTCGGACCTGGCAGCATCGACGAGTAACCAGGCACATTGAGCTGTGAGGGATCGACAGCGCCCCAATCCGTGTTCGGATCGCCCGGCTCGGCCTTCTCGCAGGTGTTGAAGGGCGCTTTTCCATTGCCACTGCCACCCCAATTGACTGACAGCGCCGCGTAACCTCGCGCCACGAGCAGCTTCACCTCGCTCACCGAGCCTCGCTGGCCGCCACCATGAATGTGCATCACCGCAGGGAGTTTTTCCTTCGTGCCCTCTGGAAAGCCATACACCGCCGCCATGCGTGCCGGCTTGCCTTTGAAGCTGCCGATGAAATAGCCCACATGCCGCAAAACCATGCCGTCCTCCTTCCACTCGCGAATCACCTCCGTCTCGATGGGATCGCGCTGCGGATCAAAATCGGCCCAAAGGTCCGCGACGGACTGTGGGATGCCTTCTTCGGCGAAAAGTTGGTTCAACCCGAAAAACGAGAACGAAGCGGCGGCGGTTCCGGCTTGAAGAAAGATGCGGCGATTCGGTTTCATGGAAGAGACGTGGAAGGCCGAAGAAACGCTAATGAATGCTAGGAATTTGCTTCTTCACTCAGCGCAGAGAATACACTGGTGAGCTAGTCTGGGAAGGGGAAAAGGGGGTTGGCCTTGTTGGCCGTCGGGAGACATTCCGCGTGGTTTCCGGCGGCACTTGGTTTCAATACAAAAAAAACCTGCGGGCGTGAGCACCACGAGAAACCTGCCCCAACTTTTGCTCTGTTTCTGCCTAAGCGGCACGAATGGATACGATGGTTACCCTCTCTCAAAAGTCCTTGGTTTCCGTTGTTTTGACCCACCCGTATTCCGACCGAACACCCCAAAATCTTGCCAATTCCGTTGATGGATGCCTGGCATATGTTTTGTTCTGCCTGGCATATTTTTTCTTTTTGATCACGAAATCGCCCCGATGGAGGACATCAACATCGCCGACAATCCGCACGCCAAACCCGTGGTCGATCGTCTGAGCGCACTGCTGGAGCCTTATTGGAAAAATTGAGTGTCTTCGAATCGTATTTTCACACGTATGGACAGCTCTCCGTCATCCTGAAAGCCACTATGAAAGCACTGTTCCTCCTCTTGTTCGCCGCCACGATGCTTTACGCGGACGAAAAACCCAACATCGTCCTCATCTACGCCGACGACCTCGGCTACGGTGACGTTTTCTCCTACAACAAGGATCGCGGAAAAATCACCACCCCGCACATCGACAAGCTTGCCGCGCAGGGCATGCGTTTCACGGACGCCCACTCGTCCTCCGGCGTCTGCTCACCCTCGCGCTATACGCTCCTTACGGGCCGCTACCATTGGCGCGGGCCGCTGCAAAAGGGCATCGTTGGAATGTGGGAACCGCCCGCTATCCCCCCGGCTCGCATGACGATCGCCTCCCTCGCGAAACACAACGGCTACCGCACCGCCTGCATCGGCAAGTGGCACCTCGGCTGGGACTGGCCTATCCCCAGAGGGAAACGCAATCTTATGTCGGGCAGCAAGGAGAAGGACATCCCCGCCACCGAAGTACAGAAAGCGTTCTGGAAAGAACTGTTCTCCCAACCCATTCCGGGCGGCCCCACCGCGCGTGGCTTCGACCTGTATTTCGGCACCGATGTGCCCAACTGGCCGCCCTTCTGTTTCATCGAGAACGACCGCACCGTCGGCATCCCCAGCGAATACCTGCCCGTCCGCCTTTTCAAAAACCACCTGGCCAGCAACCAGGGTCCCTCCCTGGCTGGTTGGAAACTGGAGCCCATTCTTCCCGCCATCGCCGACCGCGCCGCAGCCTATATCACCGCATCCGCGAAAATGCAGGAACCCTTCCTGCTCTATTTTTCCCTCACCTCGCCACACACCCCGCTGTCCGTGAATGAGGAATGGGTTGGCAAAAGCGGCCTCGGCCCCTACGGCGATTTGGTCATGGAAACCGATGCCATGGTTGGCCGGGTGCTCGCCGCCCTGGAAGAAAGCGGTGAGGCGGACAACACCCTCGTCATCTTCACCTCCGACAACGGCTGTGCCCACTATATCGGCAAGGACAAGCTCGAAGCCCAAGGACATTTCCCCAGCGGCCCCTTGCGTGGTGCGAAATCTGACGCATGGGAAGGCGGGCACCGCCTCCCCTTCATCGTGCGCTGGCCCGGCGTGGTCAAGGCGGGCGCGGTCAACGACCACCTCGTCCACCAGGCAGACCTGCTGCGCACCTTCGCCGATGTCATCGGCGCGGAGCTTCCCGACAACGCCGGCGAGGACAGCTTCAGCCTCCTGCCCCTGCTGAAAGGGGGAAAAGACCCGGTTCGGAAACATGCCGTGAGCAACTCGGCCAGCGGCATCCCCGCCGTGCGCAACGGCCACTGGAAATACATCGCCGCACCCGGCTCCGGCGGCTGGGGCCAGGGCGGAGATCAAACCCAGCCGGTCCAGCTCTACAACCTTTCCGAGGACCTCGGCGAAACCAACAACCTCGCCGCCGCCATGCCGGAGAAACTCGCGGAGATGAAAGTCCTCTACGAAACCATCATCACCGAAGGCCGCAGCACGCCGGGGCCGAAACAGCCAAATGACATCGAAGTGACGCGCGATCCAAAATGAATGAATGCTAATGAATGAATGATTGAAATGAATGCTAGGAATTTGCTTTTTCACTCAGCGCGGAGAATACACTGGTGAGCTAGTCTGGGAAGGGGGAAAAGAGGATTGAAGCGATCAGCCTTTATTACTCCTCAATGTTTTTCGTCCTCAAGCGGTGCCTTCGGCAGCTTATCCACTTCTTCGAGCAAGTTGACGATTTCCACCCCGCGGATCGCGGAGTTGTCGTGCTTGAAACGCAGCACGGGAGTGGATTTCAAAACCACCCGTTTCATCACGGCTTTTTGGATCGCGCCGTGCGCTTTGTTGAGTTTTTCGATGATGGGTTCGGCAGAGCCGCCGATCACGCCGATCCAGACCCGACCTTCCTTGAGATCATCAGTCACCTCGACCGCGCTGACGGTAACCATTTTGCCATGCCATTCGTAATCGTGTTGGATCACCGTGGAAATTTCACGGCGAAGCAGTTCGTTGACTCGGTCAATGCGGCGGGACATGGGGAAATAAATACTGAAATGCTGAAAAACTGAAATACTGAAACAGAATGCTGAAGAAGATTATGCTGTTACTGAGGCTCTCTGAATTTCAGCTTTTTAGCATTTCAGCGTTTCAGCTTTTACCCCTTAGAGCGTCTGCGCGACTTTCTCAAGGGTGTAGCATTCGATGATGTCGCCTTCCTGGTATTCGTTGAATTCACCGAGACGGATACCGCACTCGAAGTTGGTTCTGACTTCCTCAACTTCCTCATGGAAGCGTCGAAGGGTGGACATCTTGCCGTCGAATACGGGCACCCCGCCACGGATGACGCGGGCGTGGGCTTTGCGATGCACCTTGCCGTCGGTAATGAAACATCCGGCAGCTTTGCCTTTGTTGACTTTGAAAACCTGACGACACTCCGCATGACCGATCACCGTCTCGCGGGTCAACGGATCCAGCAATCCGAGCATCGCCTCACGAACCTGGTCGATCAGCTCGTAAACAATCGAGTAAAGCTTGATTTCGACCCCTGCCGCCTTCGCCGCCTTCACGGCCTTCGCTTCAACTTTGACATTGAATCCGAGAATGATCGCATCGGAGGAATCCGCATACGTGATGTCGGATTCCGTAACGGGTCCCGCAGCGGCCGTAATGAACTGGCAATCCACTTTTTCCGACTCGATGGCCAAAATCGCTTTCTTGATCGCTTCGACGGATCCTTGAACATCGCACTTGAGAATGATCTTCAGCTGATTTTTTCCACCACCATCGTTGACCATGGAAAAAAGATCCTCCATGCGGTTGCGATGCTGGGGTTTGAGGCGCTTGAGGCGGAGTTCTTCCTGACGCTCGGAGGCGAGGGCTTTCGCTTCGCGCTCGGTCTTCATTTCGGTGAGGTGATCTCCGACATGGGGGAGCTCTTCAAAGCCAATGACTTCAACCGGAGTACCCGGGAGTGCGGCTTTGACGCTTTCTCCCAGATCATTGATCATGGAACGAACCTTCCCGGCGAATGGTCCGCAAATGAAAGGAGTTCCAACCTTGAGAGTGCCAGATTCGACAATCACCGTGGCGGTTGTCCCGCGGCCCGGAACCACACGAGCCTCGATCACTCCGGCACGCGCCGTCGCTTTGGGATTCGCTCTGAGCTCAAGCACCTCCGCCTGCAGGACGATCAACTCCAGCAAATCATCCATTCCGTCACCTTTGAGTGCGGAAATGCATGCAAACTCCGTATCACCCCCGTAATCGGTGGTTTGAAGGCCCTGTTCGGCCAGCTGGGTTTTCACCCGATCCACATTGGCCGTGGGCAGATCGCATTTGTTGATGGCGACAATGATGGTTTTTTTGGCTTTTTGGGCGTGTTTGATGGCTTCCAGCGTCTGCGGCATGAGGCCATCGTTGGCAGCAACGACGATGATGGCGATGTCAGTGATGTTCGCGCCGCGAGCGCGCATGTCGGAGAAAATGGCATGACCGGGAGTATCCAGAAAGGTGATCAGCTGGTCATGATGATTGACTTGGTAGGCCCCGATGTGCTGGGTGATTCCACCCGCCTCCCCACTGACCACTTTGCTCTTCCGATAAAAATCGAGAATCGAGGTTTTGCCATGGTCGACATGGCCCATGATGGTGACGATGGGTGGACGCGTCTGCAGGAGATCTTCCGGCTCTTTTTCCGGAGCCGAGGGCTCAACGATCACTTCCTCAACCTTGTGGAATCCTTTTTCCTTATCGCGTTTCTCGCGTTCAAAGGTAAACCCGTGGATTTCACAAACCTGTGCGGCCACATCCGGCTCAAGCGGCTGATTCGGAGCAGGGAATACGCCCAGTTTGATGAGATCCGCCATCACGTTGAACGGCTTCAGCCCCAGGCGTGCGGCCAAATCCGGAACAAGGATCGGCGGCTTGATGACGATGAGTTTCGAATCGGAGCCGGGCTGGGTCTGGGGTTGCACGGATACCACAGCCGCCGCAGGAACGGCTGCGAGGTCCTGACCTTTCACAAAATTGGGATCCTCATCATCCTGATCCAGAATTTTGGAGATGCTGCCCAACACTTTTTTGGGAGTGCTACGCGCCTTGGTGGCTTTCGGTTTTTTCTCCTCTGTGAACAAATCAAGCGCATTTGCCTTGGCCGTCTCAAGCTTGCTTGGCGCGTTCGCTGTCTGCGCTTCCTGACGCTGACGCTCTCTGCGCGAAGGTTTCTTCTCCTCGATCAAATCGAGGATTTTCTTCGGCTTTTCGGAGGAATTGTCGCTGTTCTTTGGCATTCGGCGTTCTATCTGGGAGTAATCGATGGAAATGGGTGAAGTGGAATCAGATGGGAGGATTCGGAAAGTCAGTTGGCGGCAGCTCCCCCGGAGACGATGCCATGCGCCTTGCTGAGAATGGCCTCAGCCTGCTCGGCAGTGATCTCAAGGGATTCGGTCAAAAACTCAACCGGCATATCCACGATCATTTCGGCGCTGACACCGCCAAACAGGGTCAGCCTTGAGGCAAGTTCATCCGAAATTCCGAGCTGTTCACCCAAGGAGTGGGCGACCCCCCCGATTTTCTCTTTGAATTGCTCTTCTTTGGTTTCGTCCTTGCGGACTTGAACATCCCAACCCATCAGGCGCGAGGAAAGACGTGCGTTTTGTCCTTTGCGACCGATCGCCTTGCTCAAATCCTCTTCACTGACCGTGACGTGAACCACTTTGGCATCCTTGTCCACCGTGATTGAAATCAGCTCGGCAGGCTTGAGCGCCTCGCGGACCAACTCGGCAGGGTCCTCACTCCAGCGGATGATGTCAACTTTCTCATTATTGAGCTCACGAACGATGTTCTTCACTCGCGCGCCGCGCATCCCCACGCATGCACCCACCGGATCGACCTTCGGATCATTACTCCAAACGGCAACCTTGGTACGGAAACCCGCTTCCCTGGCAATCGAGCGGATCTCGACGGTCCGGTCGGATATTTCATTGACCTCGGCTTCGAATAGGCGACGCACGAAGTTCGGATGGCTGCGGGAAAGGATGATTTCCGGTCCGCGACCCTCGTTTTCAACCGCCAAAACATAGCAGCGGATGCGATCCCCGATGTTGTAGTCTTCACCTTGGACGCGCTCGCGGTTCGGCATGATGCCCTCGAATTTCCCGAGATCGATCATGACGTCGTTTCGCTCGAAACGACGGACTGTGCCGGAAACCACATCGCCCGCACGATCCTTGAATTCCTCATAAATCATCTCTTTTTCCGCCTGGCGGAGACGCTGCATCATGGTCTGCTTCGCGGTTTGGACCGCGATGCGCCCGAAATCTTTGGGCGTCACGTTGAATTCCAGCACCCCGCCCACTTCCGCTTCCGGATCTTTCTTCTTCGCCACACTGAGGGGGACCTCGTTGAATTTGTCGGCCAGTGCGGCATCTTCCACTACATTCAAGGATGCGAAAATCTTGGTGGTGCCTTTCTTGGTATCCACATCCGCCCGCAAGGACTCGATGGCATCAGCACCGGGAACCATTTTGCGATAGGCGGAAACGAAGGAAAATTCGAGGGCGGAAACGATCTTGTTGCGATCGATTCCCTTTTCTTTTTCGTAATATTCGATGAGTGCGACGATATCGTTGGTCATGGCTGGCGGTATGGATCTGCTCGGGAAACCTGGTTTTTCCGAGGCCTTGGTGAAAGATCTGAAGACGCAAAAGAGTGGGTTTTTGACCCACTCTCTACGTTACAGAGGTTGTTCGTTGCAAGGGGTATAACCCATTCCGAAGACGCGTTGCAAGTCGAAAGTCTCCATGCAAATCAGGGACGACGGCGGTTCGATTCAGCTCAAATGAACACTTAATTCCCCAGCCAATGTTTCAGGAAGACCTCCCAATATCCCGTCCAAGCCGGGCGATCCGCGGTAAACTCCGCAATCCGAGCGCGGTGAAACGCCGCCCCGGCCAGCACAAGATCCCGGCTTACCTGATCCCGATGAGCAAGGATCGGATCACGTTCCGGTGGCATCTCCGTCAACAGCCGATCCACCAAATCCGCGAATTTGCCGGCTACAAAATGCGGCTTTCCGGCCGATTGATCCCGATGAAGGGACACAGGCGTCTTGTACTCGATGATGGGCTTGTCATCCGAATTGATCGGGTAGCTTGCAAACAGATGGGCGGATGCCGTGACATTTCCACAATAAAACAATGGAATGGTCTGGGGATTGATCGGCAGCATCAGTCTCTGCAGATCCAGATGAGTCGCTCCTTGCACCGCCCGAATCTTCTCGGCAGCCACATCGAGGTCGCAGCCCGGCAAAGGGCTTTTGTCCTGATGTCCGACCAAGGCCACGATCTCCGATCCCGGCTGGAAATTATGCCGCCACAAGGTGACTTGATCGAACGCCGAGAGCATGGTTCGCGCGATAACGCCGAATTCATATGCCGACACCTGATATAGCGGCAGCCATTGCACAAAAACGCCCCCGGGATTGAGTCGTTTCCTCGCAGCCAGAAAATGCTCAATGCTGTACAAACTCCCTGTGCCTGACTGATAGGGAACAAAGAGATCGGCATTGATCATGTCATAGGTCGCATCGGTCGCCGCGAGATGATTCCGACCATCTTCCACCAAAACCGTCGAACGGGGGTCCGTAAACAAGCCGTTGGTGAAGTCATGGATCCCATTCGCAGCGGAAAAATACTTTCTGGCCGCGGTCACCACCTGCGGAGACAGCTCGGCAACCACCACGCGCTCGATCTTCCCATGGAGATCCCGGCTTAGCGCCTCCCCTGCCGTGGATCCGGTTCCCATTCCGAGATAGAACACACTTTGGGTTTGAGGAAACGCCAACAGCGGAATTCGGGACTGAAATGCCTGCGACATCGCCGATGCCGATGAACCCAGGCTGTAATTGGAATTGATCCTGATGGCGTAGCCGTCGCGGGGGTTTTCCACGACGGAAACGGTAGAGTCGCTCGCCTCCCAGACCTCGATCACCCTCCCGACCATGCCGTCATGAGACATGGCTGTGACGGGAAGCTTGGATGGATCAAGTATGAAGCATGAAATCAACAACATGCATCCGGTGACTCCTTTCAACGCCTTGAAAATCGCATTCCTGCCGAGGGGAACCAGCAGCGCCACCAAAAAATAGCTCAAAGCGATCACCTGAACCGAACGCCACATCCCGAGATAACGCAGCAACAAAAATCCGCAGACCAGCGAACCGAGGATCGCACCCACCGTGTTGATCGCGGACAATATCCCGATGCTTCTCCCGGGCTCGCTCGCATAGCGCTCCTCGCTTTTCATCAGAAACGGAAACACCGTTCCTAACAGCAAACAGGCGGGGCCGATGGTAGAGAATCCCGCCGTGAAGAGGCTCGCAACATACCTGACAAACTCCACATCCGTCTCGATCATCTGAAGCTGATCGGTCTGTTTCATGAAAACAAATGGAGAAATACAAACCCCGATACCGCTTGCCACCATCAGAAAAAACAGGACGTTCAGCGGCTCGATATGTTTGCCCGCCAGCCATGACGCCAGCAACGCGCCGAGCGCCAGAGACATCAGAACCACAATCAGAACCACCGAAAAACTGTAGACCGAATTTTCATGTACTTGAGCGAACATCCTTGTCCACAACACCTCCAATGCCAGCACATTGAAACCCGAGATGAAGGCGAACAGATGAATCACACGCCTCGATACGGGCTGTGCTTTCGCCCTGTCCGGAACGCGGATCCGCTCCGAGGCGCGGACAGGTTCAGGCCCCGGTTTTCCGGCCAAAAGAAACGAGAGTGCGGCGATCGCCAGCGAAATCACGATCCCCAGGAAGCATGTCATTTTGAAACCCAGCAGGACGATCAGAAAAAAGGCGGTGAGGAACGCACCGCATGCCGCACCGATCGTATTGACCCCGTAGATCCTCGCCGCCGTCGCACCGAAGGCAGCCTGATGCCGGATCAGATGTTTCCCCAATACGGGGATGGTGCCGCCCATGAAAAACGATGACGGAAAAACCATGACAAAGGTCAGGAAACATTTCGCCAGGAGCAGATTTCCGCCTGGGCCGAATGCCTGATACACGCGCGGGTAGATGCCATGGAAGAAACTCAACACCAGAAGGAAAACACAACTCGCCACAGCGATTCCCAGCTCCAGCCAGCCATAGACTTTCAGCGGATGGATCATCCGCCCGGACCTCCGGCCGAAAAACCAGCTCCCGCCGGCAAGCCCGAAAAAAAACATCCCCAACGTCAGCGCCGCCGCATGTGAGGTATTGCCAAACAGCAAACCCAACTGACGCATCCACAAAATCTGGTAAAGCAATCCCGCAAAACCCGATAGAAATGCCATTCCGTAAAATATCCAACGCCTTGATTCGCCCATATGCTTGTTCTCCAACATTCAGATCAAGGTGTATACACCGCCACCGGCCCGACCCCACCTCCCTGCACCATGCGCAACTTCGTGACACAACGCATCACGGCCTCCGCAGCCGACAGCGCATCCGTCATCGTCTGCAACCGCGAAAAGGAAAACCGCAAACTCGTCTTTGCCCGCACCTCGGTGATGCCCATCGCCAGCTGCACATGCGATGGTTTGCGCGTCCCCGTCATGCATGCCGATCCTGCCGAACATTGAACTCCCGCTTCATCCAACAAAATCAGCATCCCCGCAGCGTCACAACCTTCGAAGGAGAGATGAGAGGTATTGGGAAGTCGATTTTCCGGATCGCCGTTGCAAACGCATCCCTTCACGTTTTTCAACAAAAAGTGCTCGAATGAATCGCGAATCTCCCTCACCCGGTCACAACAGCCCTCGGTGATCGAACGCTTCGCCAACTCAGCAGCTTTTCCCATCGCCACGATCGAGGGCACATTTTCCGTCCCGCTGCGACGACCCGCTTCTTGTCCGCCCCCCCACATCATCGGCAGGAAATCCAGACCCCGCCTGACATACAATGCGCCGATCCCTTTCGGTCCGTGAAACTTGTGCGCCGAGAGCGACAACATGTCCACCGGCACCTCCTTGACGGAAATCGGGATTTTCCCAGCCGCCTGAATGGCATCCGTGTGAAATGGCAGACCTTTGGACCGGGCGATCTCTAACAATTTCATGATCGGCTGGATCACACCGGTCTCGTTGTTCGCTGTCATCACCGATACGAACGCAGCCTGCTCGCATGCCGAGATGAAATCATGCTCATCCATCCTTCCCGCGAGATCCACTTTCACCGATCTAACCGACCGGCGGATCTGTTCGGCATATCTCAAAACCGCACTGTGTTCGATCGCAGACACCGCCATCACGCCATCCCCGGCCAGAGCGTCGAGGGAGTGCAGGGCCGTGTTCACACTCTCGGTGCCGCTACCCGTGAAAACGATTTCTTCCGGCTCGGCCGAGATCAGATCCGCGACCTGTTCGCGCGCCACCTCGATCGCCTGCCTCGCGGTCTTGGCCGCTCGGTAACTTCCCGATGGATTCGCATGGTGGTCACACAGCCAGGGCAACATCGCGTCCGTTACCTCCGGCAGCATCCGGGTTGTCGCATTCGCATCAAGATCGATCACAAGCCCACTTTCCGAGTTTCAATCAAAAAGACAACCAGGAAACCAATTCAGAGATACTGGGGGACCTGCTCGAGCATGCGATCCAACCAGCGGAGGGCAATATCCCCCCATGTCATCATCTCAGCGAACCATGAATAGCCGAAATTCCTGAAACTCTCGATGGGATGCTGCGAGGCGAAACAAAACAGGGCAATCAGCACAAGCAGGTTGCCCAACAGAATCAACACCAGGGACAAAAACATCCCGCTGTCATGAAGATCGGGCTGATCGCGCGGAATCATCCAGGCGGTCCACGCCATGTGAAACGCCCATGAAGCTCCCATGATGCCGTAAAACACCAAATCCACATCTTCCGGAATCTCCCAAAACATGCTCGGTACGGCATACAGCACCACCGCCACCACACTCCAAAAAGGAACGAAATAAGGAGACAGCGAAATCACCCAATTGCTCTTGTCCGTGGTAACATAACCGCCTTTGGAACTCCATTCCATCCCGTATACCTTGCCGCCAAAGCACTTCACACATACCGCATGCGTCAGCTCATGACCGAATACATAGAGATACAAAAACAACGATTGGCCGATCTTCGAAAAAAACCAACCCAGCATCAGCAATACTCCAACAGCAAAATACCAAAATTGGGGACTCTGCCACCATCCCTGCTCAACGGTAGCGTGCTTGAAGGTTTCCAAAAACGTCCACAGCGTCACCCAACAGACCGGTAGCAATACCATTCCCAATACCCAGCGGAAAAACCGACCCAAAAACCCCGTTGGCGCGCTCGGCTCGATTTCCATGTCATCCACCGCAATGGACGCCCAAACCGATTTCCCGACCCGCTGGTTCAACTTTCGGTTCCTTCCCAACTCGCGATCCGCCCGCTCATGCGCCCGCCGGCTAACCGAAACCAAGCCGTCATAAGGAAACGTACGTCCACGCTTCCGGTTCGGCCCATGTTTGGCTGCTTTCATCCTGTTCTGAAAACTCATATCAATCGGGAAGCACCTGTTTAGTTAAGAAACCTGAAGGAATCAAGCCCTTACCTCCCAGAATACCCTGATTCATTCGTGCATCTGCAAACCGCGCAAATCCCGGTACGCGCGGTCGAAGGCACACACCCTCATTCGACACCAAACCCAGCGATCCCATAAGGAACATCGATGATCCGTAGCAAAAATGGTACGGTTTTTCAGACGACCGGATGCGGGGTCCGTCTTGCAGGAAAACCCTTTTCATCGCCCGGTCCCTGTTTATTCTAGCGGCATGAGAAAAATCTCTTTGATCCAATCCCTCTTATCCAGCTTCGCGGGTCTGACTTGGTTGGCAGCCATCACCGCCACGCATGCGTTGTCAGCAGAACAGCTGTCCACTCCCTCCGGCTTGATCCTCACCTGGCGGAATAATCCCTGCACCACGATCACAATCGACTGGCATCGCCTTGCCAGCGAAACCCATGCTCCGGCTGAAATCCAAGCCCGCCCACGCGGCTCCGCAGAGTGGCAGTCCCATGCCGCCGAGAGATCTCCCTTTCCTCACTCGGACCGCGTCATCGATCGCGTCGAAATCAAAGGACTCAAGCCCGGCACAGATTATGAATTCCGAGGCTCCGCCACATCCAAGGTTTACTGGTTCCGAACCATGCCTCTAACACTAGAAAAACCCCTCGTCATCGCAGCTGGCGGCGATATCCGCCATCGCAAGGACTGGATGGAAGCGACCAATCGCGCCGCGATGGCCCACCAGCCGGACTTCATCATCTGGGGTGGCGATCTGGCTTATGCAGATGGCGATCCGAAAAACATCAACCGCTGGTATGAGTTCCTGGAAGCCATGGTCACCACCCTCGTCACCGAGGACGGCCGTGTCCCGCCGGTTGTCGCCTGCATTGGCAACCACGAAGTCCGTGGCCATTATCACAAGGACCGCATGAAACGCGCAGCCGATCGTGCGGAGCTCGCTCCGTTCTTTTATCAGCTTTTCGCCTTTCCCGGCCAACCCGGCTACGGCGTACTCGACTTCGGTGACTACCTCAGCCTTGTGTTTGGCGATAGCGATCACAGCAATCCCATCGGAGGCAAGCAAACCGAATGGATGAGGGAAACCTTGGCCTCACGGAAAACATTCCCGCATCTCATCCCGGTGTATCACGTTCCTGCTTGGCCCAGCGTGCGCAAATTCGACGAACCCACCTGTGTCAACATTCGGAATCACTGGGTGCCGTTGTTTGAAGAAAACGGAATCCGACTCGCGCTCGAAAACCATGACCATGCCTACAAGCGCACCGTGCCGATTTTCCAAGGTGAAAAAAACACCGAGAAAGGAGTGACCTACATGGGAGACGGCAGTTGGGGGACCGAAACCCGTGAGGTGCATCCCGTCGATCAGGCCTGGTATCTGCAAACCGCAAAATCCGTTCGTCACGCAATCATCATCACCCTGCACAAGGATCGCAAAGCGATCCGGGTCATCGGATCGGATGGCAAGGACATCGACCAGGTCACGATACCGGCTCGCAAGCATTGATCGGACCTCCAATCTTCACCCGTCACCCGCCACATGCGTTTCCTACCCTCTGTTTGTGTTCTCACCTTCGGCCTTCATGCGGGCCACGGCGCCGCTGCGGAAACGAAGGAGGGCGCTTATCCGGCGCTCGAACGTTTTGTGAATGTGATGGAAATGGCCAAGGCACGTCACCCGGACTTGGAAAAACTCAGTTACGATCAACTCATCAACCATGCGCTCGATGGGATGCTTTCCAGTCTGGACCCCCACTCATCTTTCATTCATCCCGAGATGAAGGAGGCCATTGGCACGGATGGAACGCTGAACCATGAAATTCGCAGCCTCGGTCTGAGCCTCGGAAAAAATGCGGAATCGCTCCATCTCATTGCGGTTGAAAAAGGCGGCCCTGCGGATCTTTCTGGACTCAAACCGGGAATGGAAGTTCTGAAAATCAAGCAACAAGAGATCTCCGCCATCCCGCTTCGAACCGCGCTCGAGTGGTTGACCGGCCAAGCCGGTGAGACTGTCGAAATGAGCCTCCGGGACCATACGAAAGCATCACCCGCCACATTCACTCTCACCCATCGTTTTGTCGAACAACGCTCTCTGATCATCTCGAAATTGTTGGAGCATCATCCCGGGGTCGGTTACCTGCGCCTTGCCGAATTCGGTGGAGCCTGCGCCAGGGAGGTCGAAGCCGCATTGGATGAGCTTGAGGACAAAGGCATGAAATCGCTGATTCTCGATCTGCGTGAAAACGGTGGGGGAGATCTGCATGAGACCGTGAGGATCATCGGCCTCTTCACCCCACCGGCAACCCCGGTGGTTTCCGTGCGTGAAAGGGACAAACCCGAGGAATTTCTGAAAACCCCGGACCGCCAACGCCGCCAGCGTCATTACCCGATGAGCGTGCTGATCGACCGGCATTCGGCCTCTGCCTCGGAACTCACCGCTGGCGCTCTCCATGATCTCAAGCGCGCAAAAATCATCGGCGAACGCAGCTACGGAAAAGGCAGCGTACAGCAGATCATTCCCATGGGAGGCTCCAGCGCCCTGCGTCTTACCATCGCAACCTATCACACACCCTCGGGCAACACGCCACACATGAAAGGCATCACTCCGGATATCGTGATTCCTTTCAGCGATGCCGACCGTGAATATTTCCTCAAGTCGGCACGGATCGCATCCCTCACTCCCGCCGAGCGGGAAACGCTTTCGACATGGGCCGATCCGGCCATCACCGCGGCATTGGATGCGATGAAATGAATCGCTTCACCATCCCGCTCAGGCTTATTCCGCTTTTTTACCGGCTTTCTTCGCGGCCTTTTTTGCGGCCTTTTTTGCGGTTTTCTTGACAGCCTTCTTTGCCACGTTGCCTGCGACTTTGTTCGCCACGTTCTTTTCAGGACGCGGCGGGAAATCGAAGCCGATCTTGGCGGTGTCGGGATCGAAGGTAAGATAGGCATCGAACCTGCGTTTGTTGCGGTTTGATACGAACCCATTGAGCAAATCCGTCTTGCCCTCGGAAAGAAGTTTGAGGGCCTGATCCTCCGGAATTTCCCTCTGCAGGATTGCACGACCGATCCGGATCCCGTGCGGGTCTTTTTTTGTGACCATGTCGGGAACATGGTAGGCCTTTTCCGTCGCGTAAACCTTGAGCTCCCTTCCATCCTGCATTTTTGCGGTGCCGATCAGCATCTCCTCCGCCAACTCGGGCGCCTGATTGTCATCACCCTCGAAGAGAAAGCTCGTCTTGAATTTCCCGTCGATCTGCAAGGAGGCATCGAACAATCGGTTGAACTTGGATCTGAACCCGTGCAGCGGCCCGACCACTCCCCGTTGCATCAGCGTGCGCAGCTCGTCTTCCGTCAGCAGCCGGCCCGCGATGTATTTTTTGATCCTGATCGGCAATTGGGGATCGCGGGACTCATACGTCGCATCGGTCTGCCTGAAGACCAACTTCCCGTGGACCGGGTGTTCCACTTCCACCTCGGGAAAGTTCTGGTTCTTTGCCGCCTCGGCGAGACCGCGCGCTCTGGCAACGATCTCGTTCGTATAACCGATGATCCCATTCATGAAATCATCACGCTCGAGTTCACCTTGCTCCATCCGGCGAAGTTTGTATTCCCACTCGCCCGTCAGCCTCGGGGAATATAAGCCCTCGATTTCCATTTGCTTGACCAGATCGATCAGACGCAGGCCTGCCGGAGTGACGTGCAGCTCACGACCATCACGGATCAGGTATCTCTGGGCGATCAGGCCCTCGATGGTCGCCGCCCGGGTCGCGGGCGTTCCCAGTCCGCGCTCTGCCATCGCCTCGCGCAGCTCTTCATCGTTGACCAGAAGTCTGCCGGCTCCCTCCATCGCGGAAAGCAGGGTTGATTCCGTGAAGCGCGCCGGCGGGCGTGTTTGTTCGTTCACCAATTCCACCGGATCCGCATTCGCAGTTTCGCCCGCTTGGACCGCCACCAATTCATCCCTGCCCGCAGCCACACCCGGCCTGCGTCCATAGACTTCCTGCCAACCGGGAAAAGTCAGAACCCTGCCCTCGGTCTTGAAGACATCCTTCAGTGCGCCATGGGAAATGGTCGAAAGCCGGGTCGTTTGCTCAAACTCCGCATTCGGATAGAAAACGGCGATGAATCGCTTCACCACCATGTCGTAAACTTTCTGCTCGGTATCCGAGAGTTTGGCGATATGGCCGGTGGGGATGATCGCAAAGTGATCGGAAACCTTTTTGGAATCGAAAACCCGTCTCGACTGGTGAAGGTGCGGACCCTTGCTGTCTTTTCCGGCGAGCACCGCGTTCGCATATTTCGCCACCTCCAGATCACTGCTAGCGATCTGCCTCATCGTATCCCTGACGTTCAGCACGTAATCTTCGGGAAGATAGCGGGAATCCGTTCTCGGATAGGTCAGCACCTTGTGCTTTTCATAGAGCGCCTGGGCGATTTGCAAGGTTCCCTTCGCGGAAAACGGAGCCTCGCGCTGGAGGGTCGTGAGATCATACAGCTGCGGCGCGATCTGGGTGCTGGCTTTTTTCTCCTCTGAAATTTCCGCCGTCTTGCCTTGGCATCGCCCGACGATTTCCTCCGCCGCTTTCCTATCCCAGATTCGTTCGGGCTTCGCATGCGGGTTGTCATCGGATTTCCTGAAATCGGGATTGATCCATTTTCCCAAATACTCGCCCGCTCCCACATGAAACGACGCATGAACTTCATAATATGCCTCCGGAGTGAAGGCCTGGATCTCTTCCTCGCGCGCCGCAAGGATCGCCAATGTCGGCGTCTGAACCCGCCCCGCAGCGGTAATGTTGAACCCACCATGCCGTGAATTAAAGCAGGTCAGCGCGCGGGTCGCGTTCAAACCGACCAACCAATCGGATTCCGAACGGCATTTCGCCGCATCGGCTAGTGGCCGCATTTCCTCATCACTGCGCAGATTGTTCCATGCGGAAACAATCGCTCCCGGAGTCATGGATTGCATCCACAGACGCTTGATCGGCTTACGGATTTCACCGATCTCGATGATGTAGCGAAAAATCAGCTCGCCTTCGCGCCCGGCATCACACGCATTGACGATCAGATCCACATCCTTGCGATTCGCAAATTTGAGAATTTTCCGGAGTTTGGCCTCCGATTGCTCGATGGGGTCGAGGGTAAATCTCTCGGGAATGGCCGGCAGAACATCGAATTTCCATGGAAGTTTCCTCCCGTTCGGACCCATCGGCATCCGCAATTCGACCAAGTGGCCGACGGCCGAAGTGATGATCGCACCATCGTTTTCAAAATGAATTTCGCGCCCGGTGCCGACCTTTCTGAACTTCCCCAGCTCCTTGCTCAACGCTTGGGCAAGGTCGTTCATGACGGAGGGCTTTTCTGCAATGATGAGTGTTTTTCCCATGGAGGTGGCTAATGGAGAGAGGTTGTGACCAAACGGGGACTAGGCAGGGATTTTGACCGGATGCAAGGAGGAAAAAGATTCGGGAAACATTCCAATCCGTTGGGAGGCGAGCGAAACCCCTTGTCTCATATCGCGTGAAATCAAGATAATTCCTAGGATCTTCGGATAAATCGAAACCCCGGAAGCGGGCGAATCAATCGACGCAGCTCAAGCTTAAATAAACCTGCCGTCACGGCCGAGGATGGCAACCCGGTCTCGCCGATCAACTGATCCACCGCCATTTCCACACCTGCTGGCATCGCCGCATAAATGTTCGCCTCCACCTCCGGAAGACCCGGTTCAGGCGCAGGCTCATCCGACACACTGCGGTTCGCCGGAGAAAACGGCAACTCACCCATGTCATCGATGATCTGTGAGGCGTCGGTCACCAAGGTGGCTCCATCGCGAATCAACTGATGACAACCGGCCGAGCTCGGTTTGTCGATCGGCCCCGGTATGGCGAAAATCGGCTTTCCATACTCTGAGGCCAGATTCGCCGTGATTAACGTGCCGGACCAGGCAGGACACTCGGTCACCAATACCGCCTGACTCCATGCCGCAACGATGCGGTTCCGAATGGGAAACGTTTGCTTGTCAGGCGCCTTGTGAAGGGGAAATTCCGAAATCACCGCACCATGCCCGTTCGCAATCTTTTCCGCCAATGCCATGTTCTCCGGCGGATACAATCTCGCCAACCCGGATCCCACGACGGCGATGGTGCGTCCCTTGGCGGCAAGCGCGGCCTCGTGTGCCGCGGTATCGATCCCGCGAGCCAGTCCTGAGACAATGGTGAATCCCGCATGCGCCAGTTGATAGGTGAGCTTTTTCGTCACCGACATCCCGTAAGTCGTGGCGCGGCGGGAGCCAACCACACCCACCGCATGCCTGTCGCGCGGTAAAATTTCACCCCAAACATAGAGCACGATCGGAGCATCATATGCTTCCAGCAGATACTGAGGATACCCCTCATCCTCCCGCGTGATGATCGAGATTCCGCGCTCCTCAGCTTCCGCAAGTTCTTTTCCGGGATCCACCTGATCCTGCCACGAGGCAATCGATCTCGCTGTCTCAGGACCAATCCCCTCCGCACGCTGTAGCTCGTTTGCAGAGGCGTGAAGCACACGGTTCGCATTTCCGAAATGCTCCAACAATCGGGAAATCCGGACCGGGCCGATTCCGGGTAGCAAGTTGAGCGCGAGTACCGCTTCACGTGATGTCATGGGGGGATAAGAAAAAATCGAACTGAATTCATGTGGTGACACGGGTGACCGGGGATCAGTCAACTTGCATGCCGCTGTTTGCCCAAAGCCAGGCTGCCACCTTGCCATCCTTGATCAGTGCACGCGCCTGACGGATTTTGACACCAAAGGGAGTACTGGAATGAAAGGAAGCGATGCCCACATCATAAGAAATGCCGTCGAAGACTTCCGGCCGGCCCAACGCCTTCCACTCCACCACCTGATCAAAACGAAAACTTTTGAGCGTACCTGTCTTCACATGCGCCTGCATGATCGCAACCACATCGGCATGCTCAACCGACGGCACCGGCGTGACTTCCGCAGGAGACACCTCAACCACCGCCGGCGTATCAACCACCGGGGGCGTATCAACCACCGGGGGCGTATCAACCACCGGGGGCGCCTCAACTACTGGCGGCGCCTCAACGACCGGCGGCACCTCAACGGGGGGCGCTGCAGGTTCAAAGGGAATTTCAGATTCACCCGCCGCAGGTTCCGTTTCCTTTTGCTTTTCGGACTTCATCCCCTCATCCACCCGCGCGGGCTGATCTGCTTTGGCGTGATCTTTCGGGCGAGCCGTCCATGACTCACGGATGACGGGCTCTACCAGATAACCCGCTGCTCCGGCAGCTGCCGCCGCAATGAGGACAAAAAGAAATTTCATAACTGATCTGACCGCGACTCTAGGTGTTTCCGGCAACATTTACCACCAAGTTTTCGAAGATTCGCTTTGGAGGTTGAAGCCGGTGCGCTTCGTTGGCTAGTTTTTTGCTGTGAAGCGGATTTATGTGATTGCAGGTGAAATGAGCGGCGACGCCCATGCGGCCGGGCTACTCAGGGAATTGAAATCCCTCCATCCCGAGCTCGAAATCTTCGGAGCCGGCGGTCCCGCCATGCAAGAACTGAGCGACGGCAAAGTCATCAACTGGGTCGAGGACGCCGCCGTAATGGGGGTGATCGAGGTATTGAAACGCTACAGCTGGTTCAAACATCGTTTTCATGAAATGCTTCGCCATGCCGTGGAGCTCAGGCCAGACGTATTGCTGTTGGTCGACTACCCGGGTTTCAATCTCCGCTTCGCCGCCGCGATCCGCGCGGCCCTGCCCGACACCCGCCAGGTCTATTACATCAGTCCTCAGGTCTGGGCATGGAATCAAAAGCGCATCCCGAAGATGGTCCGGCTCCTCGACGAGATGCTCTGCCTCTTTCCCTTCGAACAACCCATATTTCAGAACGCAGGCCTCAAAACCACTCATGTGGGTCACCCCCTGATCGATGAACTCGCCACCCAAGAACCCTCCGCTCCTCGTCAGGAAAATCTGGTTGGCCTTTTCCCCGGCAGCCGCGAGCGGGAAATCGCCAAGCTGTTTCCGATGATGATCGAGACCGCAAAACTCCTTCGCTCGTGGCGGGCGAATCTGCGTTTCAGCGTGCCGGCGGCTACTCCGAAACTTGCCGCCATCATGCGTGACATGATCGAAAAGGCGGGAGCAAGCGAATGGATCGAGCTCCGGCATGGCGGCAGCCACCAACTGATGCAAACCGCCGCCTGTGGCGTCATTGCGAGCGGAACCGCCACCCTGGAGGCCGCCATCTTCGGACTTCCTTACTGCCTCGTTTACAAAATGGCATGGATCACCTACTTCCTTGGCAAGCTGCTGGTGAAAATTCCTTATATCGGACTCGTGAACATTCTCGCAGGCCGGAAAATCGTCGAGGAATTCATCCAGGCCTCGGCGTCACCCAAAGAGGTCAGCGAGTGGATGCGCTCCATCCTCAGCCATGATGAGAAACGCCAACAGCTCGTCACCGAGCTGCGATCCGTCAGCTCCCAACTTGGAGAACCCGGCACTCACCGCCGCGCGGCAGAGCGCGTGAGCGAGTGGCTGAATGCATGAGTTTCGGGTTGCTGAAACATCCTGCCCCTCTGCATGATCCGGCCATGCAAGATCATATCCTCGCCAAAATCGAATCCCTCGGCCTCAAGCTTCCCGCAGTTCCCGCACCCGTCGCAGCCTATGTGAATTGCGTTCGCAGCGGAAATCTGCTTTTTCTTTCGGGCGGACTTCCCATCGAGGGTGAGCGCAAAATCCTCGGCAAAGTTCCCTCGTCATGCTCGGTTGATGATGCCGTCGAGGGCGCGCGCATCATCATCCTCAATCGCCTTGCCGTCATCAAGGAAGCCATCGGCTCGCTCGATCACATCCGGCAAATCGTCGCCCTCAACGGATTTGTAAATTCCGAGCCGGATTTTTACGGACATCCACAAGTCATCAACGGCGCCTCCGAACTCCTCGTCGAAATCTTTGGCGACCGCGGCAAACATTCCCGCACCGCTCTCGGCGCCGCCGCGCTGCCCCTGAACGTTGCCGTCGAAATCAACCTGATCGTCGAGGTCGATTAGGCTCACCCGGACCGAGCGAGCGGAGTCGCGCGGCAGGTGGATACACTCCGAAATTTTTTCCTTTACGCAGAGGGATTTCCGATGGAATTTTGTTCTCAAGAACACTGTTCAAGAACCCATGTCCAACGCACTGACCTCACGCCAAAAGGATATCCTCGAGTATCTTCGCACCTCCAGCCGCACCACCGGCCTGATGCCCAGCACACGCGAGCTCCAGCACTACTTCGGATTCGCAAGCCAAACCGCCGCCATGAGCCATCTGCGCGCATTGGAAAAAAAAGGGGTGATCCAGCGTGTTCCGGGCAAAGCGCGCGCCGTCATCTTTCCTGAGGAACTTGATCGCGAGGAAATCCGCGACATTCCCATTTACGGTCGAATCGCCGCTGGCTACGCCGATGGAATCCAACCCGAACCCGAAGGCTGCATTTCGATCGACATCACCTCGCTCGGTTGCCGCGGGAACCATGAAACCTTCGCCCTCAAGGTCCGCGGTGAATCGATGATCGATGCCCACATCTGCGATGGAGATACCGTGATCCTCGAAAAACGAGAACCTCGGAACGGAGATATCGTCGCCGCGCTGATCGATGGCCAAACCACCCTCAAACGCTTCGTTTCACAAAAAGGCAAAACCTACCTTCATGCGGAAAATCCCGATTTCCCCGATCTCGTTCCCGTTGGCGAACTGATCATTCAAGGAGTCATGATCGCCTTGTTGAGGAAAGCGGCTTGATCTGACCGAGGCCGATCGTCTTGATCGGACGCCCGCCACGCGGGAAAACCGGCAAGGCAACGCGAATCGCCATGCGGGAGGCGAGGACTGCAGGATCAAAATGACCCCGCCTTGCAGATTTGCTCTGGAATTCTGGTCCCGACCCCCCATCATTCCCCTATGGATGATTTTGATCAAAGGATCGATGCGGCCTTGGCCAACCCTCAAAATCAGGGGGAAATGGCCGATGCGGATTCCGTTGGCACGGTCGGCTCTCCCGATTGTGGCGACATGATGCGGATGTGGCTCAAGTTTACCGAAAAGGACGGGAAAAAAGTGATCGAACGCGCCTCCTTCCAGGCCTTCGGTTGCCAGACAGCAATCGCGGTCGCCTCTGTCGCCACCCAATTGCTCAAAGGGAAAACAGCCGATGAAGCACGCCATCTCAGCGCACACGATCTCGCCAGCGATCTCGGCACTCTTCCTCCGATGAAAATCCATTGCGGCCAACTCGTTGAGGGAGCCCTCCGCAACGCTCTGGATTCCGAGCACGCCAACCCATCCCCAGCCTCCCCCCCGCATACCCTCTTGGGGGAAATTCATCACTCAAGGCAAAACGGATTGAAGATCATCCCGATCGGAAATTCGCACGAAGATGCTTGAGGTTTTGGCCGCTCATCGGTTATCAATCGTCCATATCGTCTGACATCCCCCTCCATACCAACTTCCTTTCGCGTGCTAGAACTTCAAGATGTCTGTTTCACCATCCGTAAAAGCGGCGAAGATGTAAATCTCGTCGACCATGTCTCCCTGCAAATCCCCAAGGGCCACTTCATGGCCATCGTGGGCCCATCGGGCTGCGGAAAAACCACCCTGCTCAAGACCATCGCCGGCCTGAACCCCGAATCCGCCGGAGCCCTGATCTGGGATGGCAGGAACCTCTCCGAAGAGGGCGATTTCTCTCCATCCGAAATGGGATACGTCCCCCAGTTCTCCATCGCGTACGATCCGCTCACCGTTGACGAATCCGTCGAGGCGGCCACCCGTCTCCGCGTCAAATCCAGAACCACCGAAGAACTCGACCACCGGATCGATCGTGTTCTCGATGAAACCGGTCTCGGCCCGATCAGCGATCGTCTCGTCAAGGTTCTTTCCGGGGGGCAAAAACGCCGTCTGGGTCTGGCGATGGAATTGGTATCCGACCCCAAAGTCCTGCTCTGCGACGAGGTCACTTCGGGTCTGGACCCGAGATCAGAACGCGAAATTGTCCGCCTGCTCCATGACCTGTCTCGCAAGGACGGGCGCATCATTTTATCGGTCACTCACTCACTCGCTCATCTTGAACTTTACGATTCCATCCTCGTGCTCCACGAGGGAAAAGTTGCTTTCCATGGGCCACCGGAACAACTCAATCACTATTTTTCCGTGACCGACACGGAAGAAATCTATCCCCGGCTTGCAAAACAACCCTCCGAACGATGGCAGGCATCGTGGAACAAGCACCGCGATTCCTATTACAAGATGCTGGAAAAAAACCGCCAACGGCTGATCGATAGCGGCACCTTGCGCGCCTCTGCGATCATTTCACCGGATCCGGATGACGGAAAAAAAGATCCGCCGCTCCATCGTGAAACGCAGCTTCCCGGTTTCTTCTCCCAGTTCGCGACCCTGCTCTCCCGCCGATGGCGCATCTTCTTCCGTGACCGGGGACAGGTCTTTCTCCAGCTTGCGATCCTCATTTGCTTTCCGCTTCTCGTCACGTTGTTCAGTGAAAAAGCCTCCGGCAGCATCCGCCGCTATTCTGACATGAGACAGGATAATATTTTTCGGGAAATCCAGGAACAACAATCCGTCCGGGCAGACCAAGCCAAAGTGGGATCGGCAATTTCAGGCATTATCATGTTTCAGGTCGTGCTTCTCGCACTCATGGGCTCAAACAATTCCGCCCGTGAAATCGCAGGGGAACGCCCGATTTATGAAAAAGAGAAATTCGGAGGCCTTCGTCCATCGGCTTACCTGCTATCCAAAATCACCTTCCTCTTCTGTCTGGTGATCGCCCAATCCCTTTGGATGGCGTTTTTCGTCAACATGTTCGGTCCGTTCCGCGGGGATTTCATGCAACACGCGGTTTTCTTACTCCTGATCAATGCCGCAATGACATCCATCTGCCTCGCCATCTCTGCGATGATGCGCACCGCAGAACAGGCCTCCCTTCTCTCCATCTATCTCGTCGGCTTTCAACTTCCGCTCTCCGGCGCAGTGCTCGCACTACCCGAAAACATCGAGGCTTTCACCCGTCCCTTCATTTCCGCCTACTGGTCATGGTCAGGCTCGGTCGAGGCGCTTCAGGCGCAGGTGAACAGTGCCGTGAAATCGGTGGTCGACACCTCCCTGTCGAACCCGAACGCCTGCATCTTCACCCTCGCCATTCATATCGGAATCGCTCTGGGCCTCGCTTGGATTGGGGCGCGCCGCCCCCAATGGGACTGACTCGTCCTGAAACTCACAAAAATCCTTTATTTATCCGTTTCCGCATCCATTCTGTTCTGTATTCCATACCATGGCAAGACGCGCAAGTTCCAGCACCCATCCCCTTCTTCTGGCCGGCATCGGCATATTGATCATCGCCATGATCGTTGGTGGCAAATTCATGCTTGGGAAAACATCCGCATCGTTCTCGAACGTCGCTCCGCTCGATGTCGTTGCTTTTCTCGAAGATGCCAATGCTTCTCGCGGTGACGAGTTTTTCGTTGAAGGGAAGATCGATGAGAAGCTCCGCTGGACTCCGTCCCAAGGACAAATCGTCAGCATACGGGTGAAAACCGGTAGCGGTGAAGAAATCATCCCGATTCAGATTCCCGATCAATTCAACAAACTCAACATCGATCGCGAACAAAGCTACGCGTTCAAAATCCTTATCAAACAAGGCGGGATCCCTGTGGCAACCGCCATCAAACGACTGTAACCCATCCCAGGCCATCGAACCTCACCCATTCCTGTCATGAGAACCCTTCCCATCATTCTCTCGATCGCGTCCTTGGCTCCGGCACACGCCCAAGTCTACACTCCTCCGGCTCAACCGACGCAGCCACCCGCTCAACAACCCGTCCCCACGGACTCGAGTCCCGCTCAACAGCCTTCGAATTCGAAGTCCCCCCTCGGCCAGGAGATCCCGATGCTCGACCCTTCGGCCGAGACCGTCACCGTGGGCGGTGTGACCATCCCGCTCGGTGACAATCGCCTCCTGAAAGCACGCTTCGAGAAATATCTCAACCAACCCCCCGAAAGCGACGAGGAAGCCAGAGCATACCGCGAGACCATCGCTAAAATTCTCGATACCATTTCCCCTTTGCGCACTTCTGGAACGCCGAACCTCAAGCAAGCTTTCCTGCTTCTGCCGCGCGCCTCCTCATATCCCGGAGACGCCAATCTCTGCTCCTCGTTGGCCGAATCCATCTATATGGCGCTGCTTGCGAAGAAGGACGGCAACCAACTCAAGGATCTCAATCAATCCATCGAAGAAGAAAAAAAATCCATCATTCGTGAGGCAGACTGGGTGGCAAGAAACGAGCGTGACACCACGTTGGGCACCCGCACCCCAGGCGCCGGAGCAGGAAGTCAAAACGGCACGAACAATCGCCCCGCACAAAGCCCGGGATCGGGCATTAACTCCCTCAAATACAAGGAGACGCTGCGCCGCATCGCTGAAATCGAGCTGATGAAAAAACAAAACATCATCCAGAATGAAGCACAAACCCTGCAGACAAAGACCCAATATCAGGTCAGTATGATCCAATGGTTCGCCCAACGCCGCTTTGAACATGTCCTCATGGCGTGCCGCTTCTACAACCAGATCTGGAAAGACGGAGACCAAACCCTGCGCGTCGACAAAGGCTCTGACGTATCCAAGCTTTTTACCCAGTCGCTGGGGATTTCCCCAACCGTTGCCTCGCTCGATTCATTCTCCAACGAAGCGATCCGCGAGGTGGACAAATACATCGAGGCCTTCAATCACCTGCTCTCTCGCAACGAACTCCACTCCGCTTCCCAACGACTGATGGAGGCTTACGCCCTTGGCGAATACCTCGCGCCCG
>JBEAZA010000005.1:0-23941 GCA_041170385.1 Verrucomicrobiota bacterium
GTTACAAAAGAAATCTTGCAGGGATAGTTGGGTGTTTTTTGGGCAGGTTTTGGAAATCGTGTGGGCTTGAGATCCGTGGCCAAGGATGGGAGGGCGCTGCTTCCCTGATTCCATCAAGGATGTTTGATATCTTAGACGGCATGGAATGCGGTATCCGGTTTAGCTTTCCGTGCTATACAAGAGCCAAACCTGCACCAAAGGGCAGGTTTTTGCAGCTTTCGGCTGTGATCGCTCCATGGCTCCGGATCCGGGAGACCGGGTGCGACCCGGTAGGGCTGCATTACCTTTCCTGCAAGATGAGAAGCTTCTTCTCTGCTTGTTGGATCAGGGCCTGGGTATCGAGCTCGCCCAGATCGTCTTCGAGGACGAAGGCGAGCATGCGTTGTGCCTCATCCCGGATTTCAGCAGAGGGATGATTGAGAAAATCCCTATAGGCACGAATCTGCAGGGCGGGATCGTGATTGGCATTGATCACGTGGGTCAGGAGTGTGTCCGCCAAAACCAGAGGCAGTTCGGTATCGCCTGCCAAGCCGGCAAAAACCGGCAGTTCGAGAATCACCCCGTGCCCCAATGCCTCGGCACGGACCTCATCCGAGAGCCGTTTATCACGAACGATGCCCAACAGCTGTTCTGCAGCCTCTTGATTGCTGAGCGTCTGATTGTTCAAAAGACTCTCCAAACGCGACAATCCCGAATGGTCCGATGGATCGACTCTTTTGGGCCGGCTTTGACGATTTGATTTGGAATGATCGGGATGCTCTGGATTGCGAATTCGTTGAGCAGGCTTTTGGCCGACGCCTGCGCCCTCAGATCGTGCATCAACATGATCAGGCCTGCCCGGCTCGGAGCGTTCCGGCCAAGCGAACCAGATGAGAAGCACCAACACGGCAGCGCCTGCCACGTACCGATAACGCTGGTGTTTCATCTTGATTTTTCCTTGTTAGAAACTGCGCCGAACCCAGCGATTTACCCGAGGCTTCCCGGCAAATCGCAAGATGACCTAAGAGGGCATCAACGCATTTCACCCATCATCGGATCGTTGTGTAGTATTGAGTGATCTTGTGCGTGATCCCAGCGATGACGATGGAGCCGGGGCGCCAGAGATTTGTTTCATTCGGACTGACCGTGATGCGGACTTTCCCGTTACCCGTTCCGTTCACCGCATCCGTGCCACCTTCGATGATTTCAGCAGTGACCCAGTCGGCCAACCCCGGGGGCACGGAAAGCTGCCATGGTCCCGGCGTTCTTACATCGACCACGTAGGTTTCACCGGTCACAGGCACCGTCTTGCTGAACGGCGAGATGCTGGTGATGGATGGGGGTGGCCCGCTGTAACGATTGACCGTAAACTGCCCTGCGGTGAACGCACTCGTGTAGAATCCACGGATTTCGGACAAGCCCTGATGCGCAACCCCAAAGCTGCTTGCCAGGGTTTTCGCGCCGGTAGCGAGATCGGTTTCCACATAACTGTAAGTGATCAGTCCGGTCTTGGCGTCGAATTTCGCCAAGGCGGTCTCCGTCGGGGAGCCGGGAATGGTAATCTTGTTGGCTGCATCCCACGCTCCGATTTTGGCAACTCCGTCGAGATCTCCCTGATACAACTCGAAGCTGCTATTGTAACCGGCAAGATGGTTGTTTCCAAGCGGATGCAACCCTTTGCTCGGTGGCGTATAGCGGGATCCGAAGACCGCCCTGATCTGGTCGACCCCCGTGACTTGGGTATAGTAACGCATGGTTCCGTCGTAGTTCAGGAATTGGCGGGTGGAATTCATGTTGATCGATCCGATTTGGACAGCGCCCCTGCCCGTGGTGGAAAGGGCGTTCACCGCAAGCTGGTCATTGTCCAGGACCGGACCTTTGAAGGTCGCGCGACCTCCATCCGGATTGAAGATGCTCATCGTAACCGCACCGTTCTTGATGCTGCCGGTTGTGATTCCGTCACCGAGAGGGACCGTTTCACTGGAGCCCAAGGTAACCGGAAGGACCATGGTGAACAGCCCCGAGGCCGGCAATGCGGAACGCTTCGCGCGGCGGAGCTCGAAGCCGAACTGACGGTTGTCCAGATTATCCATCACGCCATAAATCGCCCAGACACCGGGTGACTCCTGCGCGTATTGCATCCGAACTTGCTTGATGTCCGTGAGGCCGACGGGACCGAATCCGGTGAAAGAACCATTGAACGGATTGAATGCGCCACGGCCGCTCGCCTTGATGGTTGTGGCCAACCCTTGATACGAATACGAGAACGTTCCCTTCGAGCTCACCAGCATGATGATACTGCCGATGTGACCTTCAGTCGGGCTGTGAACCAATCCGTAATAGGTTGTCGCAACCCCCTGACCCTTGTCTGCAAACGGCACCATGACTGGAGGGAATCTGCCGGCATCATCAAGATCGGGCACCCCGACCATGCTGTTCGCCACGACGGGATTGGTTCCGTTTGAATACTCATCGTAATCGTTGAGGCCATCGCCGTCCGTATCTGCGACCGTTGGGTCGGTACGGGGATATTCAATGACATAGCCGCGTCGCTCGGTGAGCGGGCGGTCCTCAAAAAGCTTGTCCGTGCGCAAGATCATGCCATCCGCATTGTTCGCATTGTTCGGCTTGGCCGTCGCCCACGGAACCACCGTACTCACGGTCTGCGCGTAGAAGCCCGCCCAGTCGAGAGCACCGGCGTTATCCCAATTCGCGCTGTTCACCAATGTGCCGGCGTCATCACCCCAACGCCATGTGCCTTCCAAGACGCGATCCGTCGCGCCCAACCAGAAGCTCTTTGCATTTGAACTGCTGAAACGCCTGACCATCGCGCTGTAATCGTCACGATTGCTGATCACCGCGAGACGGCCACCGCGCAAATCCGCATCGGTTTGGGCTTCCTCCCACGTGAAATTGCCATCAATGACGTAGTAAGGATAGATTTCATCGCTATCGGAGAGACCATCCCCATCCGTGTCACGGCTCAGCGCGCTGGTCATCGCCTGCAGGGTCTCGATCGCATCCGGCAGCCCGTCATTGTCCGAGTCACGCTCCGAGAAGGTGGTCAATCTGAAGGAACGAATCGTCGTTGTCTGGCTTCCGGTTTTCTCAAGGGTCTTGAATGTCCATCGTTCGATCGCCGGACTGAAAATCGGTGTGGTCAGGACAGACTTCCCTTGAATTGACGAGGAGATATCCGTTGCTGCCAGAGCCTCAGGCTCTCTCTGGTAGTGGATGAGCTGAATATCCGGGATCACGCCGCCTGCGCCGACAGGGGCCTTGGCATTATTCCAAATCAACGCCTGGTCTGCGGATACGAACAATCCTTCAGCACGGCTGCTGGAAGGGAACAGCGTGGCGTTCTGCAGCGCCGTTCCAATGTTGCCGACCCAAATCACATTGTCGATGTTGTCGGAGCTGATGATGGCGGAACCATCTGCTGGATTGATTTTCTTCACCGTTGCGAATTGATCAAGGATCGCGCCTACCGGCAACTGCGCACGGTATTCCAGAACGAAGCCATTGTTCGTGAGGCGATACGCGAGGATCTGGTCTTGTGAGCTGTTCAACGCATAGGCCCAACGGGTATCACCCGCGATGGTCTGAGTCGAGATTTGCAGGAAACGGAAGTAATCCTGTTCATCAGGCGTGATGTCGCTGTTGTCACCGGCGATGAAGCCTGTGAATGCGTTTCCGCGCGCATCGATGATGCGGTTCCCTCCCGAAGAGACTCGGCTTACCACCCCGAGAGGAGAGTAATTTTCACTACCGGAAGAGGTGGAAGGAACATTGATGACAAAGGTGCTGGAATCGGTAACCGACGTGATTGTGTGGACTCCATTGATCACAACAGAGGCCTCAGTGACGGGATCTACCGTGCCTCCTCCCGCACCCGAAATGGCGATTCTGTCATTCACCGACAAGCCGTGATTCAGCAAGGTGATCGTCACGGTGGGTCCATTCCTCTGGATATTGATCGGCGTGCCGATCGGGATAGACGTGCCGGGAGCCGCGGTGGGAGTGATGCGCTCGTAGACGACTCGGGTCGCCGACGTGTAGAGCACGCGGCTGCCGAGTTGTCCGGGTTCTCCCGTAGCGGTATCCGCGAGTTCCTCCCAGATTCCGGAGGTCACCCCCGCACGGGCACCATCCACCCAATACATATCCTGCAGCCTCAGGTCAGGAGCTCCTGCCTGTTGCTGGGTGAAGAAAACCGTGGTGCCATCCGTGCCATGTCCATAAACCCGAGCTCCTTCACGTCCCGATTCGGCAGTGCCCCCATCAAGGATTGAACTGACCGCCTGGACATTTCCGTCCAAGCTGACTCGGTAAATCCGATATGGGCTAACGCCATTCGGTTCGGAAGTGATCAGATGATACGCTGTGGATGTCGTCGTGATCGGTGCGGTGGCCATGATGTTGCCACCGAGCATCCGCGGAGTGTTTGCGTCCGACACCACGACCGGATTGGAAATCGCACCCGTCGCCGGGTTGATGTTGTAGATATAGACCTCGAGTGGAGCGACTCCGTTACCGTCTCCCGGAGTGACAGCACCTGGGTTATTGAAAGCATTGTGCCAGACCATCACCTTGTTGTTGGACACGATGAGAGGGACCGCATTCGAAGAATTCGGAATCGGTGTGACACTGCCATTCTGAGTCTGCCAGAGCAGGACACCGCTGGCATCCGCATAGATGACCGATCCGTCATCCGACCAGCGGCTGTTGTCCGTACGCTGTCCGAGTGGTGACCAGACAAAGTCCAAAGCAATGTCCTCTGCACCCATGTTTTCCACCTGATTGAATTGATCCTCGAGGATCAAATCTGGCAGGACGGAGGGGCGGCTCGAAGGATCATTCGGATCCGATCCGTTGCAGACCTCAAGACCATCCGAATAGCCATCGCCATCGCTGTCCCGCAAGTTCGGATTGGTGCGGGCGCCATTGATGTTAAAGACATAAACAGGACCCGGGGTGCAGATGTAACCGGCCACTTCGAGATAGTCAGAAACCCCATCCCCGTCGGTATCCGCAAGCACCGGATTCGACGTGGTGGCGTTGCTGCTCAAGTCCATGACAATCGCATTTGTCACCCAATTGTACCCACGGACCTCGAACAGATCACTGATGCCATCGGCATCGGTATCCGCGAGGTTGGGGTTGGTTCCGAATTGCAATTCCTCGGCATCAGTCAAGCCATCGGTATCGGTGTCGATCAGAAGAGGATTGCTGGTGCGGAATTCAAAAATGTAACCGTAACGATTCGTCAGCGGAGCCATTTCCCAGAGATAATCCGAGCGCATGAGCAAGCCATCGGCATTGTTCACGTTGTTAGGATGAGAGGGTGCCCATGGAGTGAGAGAGGGGTTGGTGGATACCAACGTGCCGACTGGAGCACCGAGCAGATTGAAAAACTGTCCGGAAGCATCCATCCAGCGATACTGACCCTCACGAGTGCCGGTGGCGTCATTGGGGCCTTCCTGATCGGACCCACCCAGCCAGTATCTGGTTCCCAACGTCAGGGTGCCGAGCAAGCGCCTGACCGCTGCGAGTTTATCGGCCGTATCCAACACCGCAAGCCGTCCGCCGCGGCGGATCGCTTCCTGGCGCGCTTCTTCATAGGTGAAACTTCCGGTTGCCACATAGAAAGGGAAAATCTCAAGACCGTCATTGATCCCGTCTCCCTCGCTATCTGCGTTGTTCGGATCGGTATTGAGGGCAAACTCCGTGATATCCAACAAACCGTCATAATCGCGGTCGGACGTCGTGGTGGTTCGCAGACGGAAGGTGCGCATGACCGTGGTGCGGGGAGCCGTTTTGTCAAAGGTTGTGACAAACCAGCCCTCTTCATCGGCATCCAGGGTCAGTGCCGCGGACCTGGCGACAAAACGTCCGAGGATCGGCGGTGCGATCGGCGTTCTAACAATGCTGCCGCTCGTGTTGATGGCGTAATGCGAAATATCCGCAACCGGAACCACCCCGCTGTTCGGCAGGGTCAGATCTGCGGGGGCGCCTGCATTGCGCCAGATCACCGCTTCGTGGGTGGAGACGAAGAGTGGTCTCGAATCATAATCCGACACAAGAATGCGGGGAGTGCCCAAGCCCTGAACCACCGATGTCAGGGGATGAAGCACGGATGGAATCCATACCGATTGGCCATTATCATCGCGGATCAGCAACGAGGCATCACGGGGGTTGCGGACGAAAGCATTTCCTGAGGTGATCCGGGAGGGAAGCGCAATCGTGGCTCCGATCTGCGTCAGGCTTTGATCGAAGCGATGTAGCGAAATGCTGTCCCCGAGCGGACCTGTGGTGTAAAGATAAGCGGGTGTTCCGGCGCGTGAGAAGGTATTCAAAGCAAGAATGCGCGCTTGCGGAGCGAGTGGCACCGTGTTCACCAGAGTGATCGCTCCGGTATCACGGATCCTGATATCCTGGAGATTGCTGTTTCCATTCGGCAGACCGGTTGCCGGATTGATGATCGCGGTCTGAACAATCAGGCGCTGGTTGGAGATATAGCCCATTTCCGTGACGGGATCCGTGAGGGAGAACAGCGGCACATCCGCGAGTTGTTCCGTGTCGGTGTTCCACGTGGCCCAGATGGTCAATACCTGGGTTTTATAAAAACCGGGATCCGCATCGAGTGGGCTATCAAAAAAGTCCAACGCCGCCGTCATGGTCAACAACTGGGAAGCGTCCGCCCCTGAACCCACGATGCGCATGCCCTCGATGTTGCCGTAATTTCTGGGAATGAAGTCAAAGCGATCGGTCAGTTCCTGAACCTGACCATCAAACGTAATGCGGTATCCCGTAGTGATCCGAGCGTCCCAGACATCGACCTCACGCAACGCGTAGGTTGGGCCGAACTGATTGGATCCGGTTTGGTATTGCTGGATGGATTCATTGACGGGATCGCTGATCGCCGTCTCCGCGGCAATCAGGGTGAAGCCGTAAGTCGCGGGGGAGACGCCTACGGTCTCCATGAGAGTTCCCGGAATGAGCACTTCCGGAGAGGTCGTGACCACATTGTTCGCATCCTTGCGATAGATGATGAGGCGCGAAACCGAGCCGCGTTCATTGTAGGTCGGATCGAAGCGGTTTCTCCAGACGATACACTCGGAGTTGGACACATAAAGCGTCTTCGCAAGAGCGGTTTCCGGCAACACGACGGATTGGCCAAGGCGATCCACCCAGATGATCACACCATTGACGTCACGGATGGCCACCGAGCCATCTTCACTGACCCGGTCCGTATCCGGACGCGTGCCGAACGGCGCGTACGTATCGGAAATGGTCAGCTCCCTGCTTGGTCCGGTCGGTTCGGGTGATTTGTGAAGCAGTTCGTTTACCACAGGCACAACGCCGGTGGGGCGGCTGTTCGCATCCAGAGGATCAGAGGGCGGCACCGCATTGACCTCTTCGAAATCACTGAAGGCATCTCCGTCGGTATCGACGAGAAGCGGATCCGTCCCGAGGGTGTCCTCATCCCCGTCAGTGAGCCCATCCGCATCGGTGTCGGGCTTGAGAGGCTCGGTAAGATTGACATGAATTTCCACAAAATCATCCACCCCGTCCAAATCCGTATCCGTGTTCAGAGGATCGGTGCCGAATGTGAAGAGCTCGTCGGAATCACTCAGATCATCCGCATCCGTATCGGCCAGGAAGGGATCGGTGAGAGGAAGCTCCAGCACGTAGCCATAACGGGAGCTGAATTGAGCGGGACCCCAGGTGAACCCCGTGCCTGAATCGAGGTAAATGCCTTCAGGGATGTTGCTGCGGTTACCGGGCAGGACCGTATTCCAATTTGAGTATGTCTCGGGACTTGCAGGAGAATAGATGCGCCCGGCGGGAACATACATGTTGGCGGTTGCCGTGGCATCTGTCGTCGCACCGCCCCCAACCAGCGTGATCGTTGGCTGGCTGCTATAGCCGGATCCGGGATTGACCACCGTGACAGCGGTCACCGCTCCGGAGCCATTGATGCTGGCTGTCGCGGTGGCAGGGGTGGTCGGATTTCCACCTGCGATCACAACGGTCGGGACGGATGTGTAACCGGCACCTGGAGTGTTCACGGTAATCGACTGGACACTGCCCGTTCCGGCTCTTGTCAACAGGGCATTGGCAGTCGCTCCGCCACCATCGCCACCGGTGAATTCAACAATCGGAGGATTGACAAAACCGCTTCCTGCGTTGGTCACAATGACCGAAGTCACGCGTCCCCCGGAGATATTCGCGATCGCTGTCGCACCGTTGGCAGGGTTGAACGTCACGGTGGGGGCCACGGTGTAGCCGATTCCACCGTTCACCACGACCACTTGTCCTACGCCCGAAGTGAAATCCGTGCCAACGGGGTTGCTCAGGGTGGCGGTACGAGTGCCGACATTGATGGCCGTGATGGTCGTGCCTGCAGGAATCCCCGAAGCGATGACTTCTCGTCCAACCGTCAGGGCGTTGATATTGACCACATTCCTCAGCTGATTGACTCCCGAGAACATTTGCGCAAACACAGCGGATCCGATTTCCGGACCGCCATCGACTTCATTGACAGGCGTCACCCAGTCACGTTGCGGATCAAGCCAACGAAATCTGCCGTCTTCACCTTTGTCATGACCCCCAATCCACAAACGTGACGCAAGGGTGACTTCCGGATCGTAGTTAAAGGGCAGGACCACGTAAGGATGCGGCTCGTCGAGGATACCCCGTTTGAGGCTGTATAAACGTTCCGGGGTTTCGATGGTGGCGATCCTTCCTCCTCTTCTTGCTGCATCGGTGAGTGCTTCCTCGAAGGTGAACGCTCCCGGGACGATGTAGTAAGGATAGACCTCTTTGCGGTCCGAGATTTCATCGCCGTCCGTATCCGGATCATAAGGATCCAAACCGAGTACGAGTTCTTCATCATCGGTGAGGCCGTCGCCATCCGTATCACCCGGAGTGGGAACCGGGGCGCTCGCCACCACATCGTACGCGCCGATGCTGCCGTATGACTCGTAGCCACCGTCAGCCCATGTGCCGTTCGAGCCTGCCGAGATCTCTAGGAAATACGTGCCAAAGCTCAAGGACTGCGAGATGACAGCAGAGGTGGTGCCTAAGTCATCGACTTCAACAATCACTCCGCCACTCTCATCGAGGATTCTGCCCCGTGCCTTGAAATTGTGGGTTTCGGTATCTCCGGACGGGCTGATCGTAATATCCACAGTCCCTGCAGACACCTGGAACTCGAACACATCGAGATCCTCCGCGCTGGAAATCACGCCGGAAAACACCGCAACACCATCGCTATCCGCAGGCAGCGGGGTTGCGGCAAAGGTGCTGCTTCCGTAATCATCGGCGATGAAGCCAAGATAGCCCTCGATGATCGCCACATCATCTTCCGAATTGTTTGCATCGGGATATTCCCCTTTGCTCCACTGGACCACGGGAGAACCGAAAGGAGCTCCCATGATGGGGCCCCAAGCTGCGGTACCGCCGTAATATTCGTCCACACTCGTACCATCGTGGTTGAGGCTCAGCGTGTGGCCCACCTCGTGAGAGACAGTCATGGAAGCCGCCGAAACACCGTTGTTGAATGTCCATGAGGGCTCTTCGGTCACAAAACTGCCAAGAAAGGCGACTCCGCCAATCGCAAATCCGATATCATCCTCAATCCAGGCTTGATCCGGTGTGATAATGTTCATGTTGCGCGTACCTGCCGGGTAGCTGTCATAAACCGCCCTGTCGGTAGTGACCGTTACGTTGAACCCGCGAAAGTCCTCCGCAACGATATTGGCGATGCGTTCGATTTCCTCAGGGCTGTAATCTTCAGGTGTAACGACAATATCATTGCCCTCATTGTAATCCGTATTCCAAGTGGTGCCGGAAACCGTCTCACCGTCAAAATCCAGATAAATACAAAATGGCGCTCCTGGGAGGCTGTTGAAAAGCGGAACATGGCTGAAACCCGAGCCTGCTGCGCCACCGGTGTGGCGGAGACCCACGGATACCTCCTGTTTCTCCTTGTCCCAACCCGCACAAATGACTTCCGAAATGGCAACGCGCTTCAGAGTGAAATGTTCCTTGTTGCCACTGATTTGGTAGGCCACCGGATGTTTGGGTTTCATCAGGGTGCCCGTCACGCGACCGTCCGCGAGCTCCTTGAGATGCATCGTGAACCCGGAATCGCCGAGTTTGAGACCAAAGATCTGGGTGCCATTTCCGAGTGTATTGCGAAGAATCAGCGTGCCGCTGATTTCGGCCTTGTTCCCAAAGCGCACCGTGAACGGATCGCCTGTTTTCGCGATCAATGCTTCACGGGGAAGAATGTGCTGATAAGGAATTTCGATCCCATTCCACCATTGTTCGTCGGTCACGTCCTGGAAAGAAGCGGCGATGGCGTCAGGGGCGGCGTTGGTCATGGCCTCGCGGATCGCCACGGTTGTCGGGTGAGCCGGTCTGCAGTGATCGCAGGTATGGCCTTTGGCGCCATGCGCGAGATCAGCCGACGCAGGGATGGCCACGGCATCGGTATGGGATGGGTTTGAAGAAACGAGCCACCATGTGCCAAATGCAGCCAAGCCGATGAAGATGCCGAGAGTCGCGTAGCGGAAGAGGAGCCGGCGGGAGGTTGCTTTAAAGATATTCATACAAAGGAATGAAAGAGATCGATGTGAATGGAGGGTGGGCTTGGATTTTTTTGGAAAGCTGTTAGAAAAACAACGACCTTGAGGAGCTCAAGATCGTGGATTTCGGAACTTCGAGAGATTGGGCGGTGTTGTCAGGTGAGTATTTAACCCGAATCCTTGCGTTTCGGGGGCTTTTGCCAAGTTTTTTTTTAGGATTTTTGATTCCTCGGGCCGCCTGCAGGGGCATCGATCCTTGCAGGAAAGCCGGGAGTCCCGCCCCGTTTTTTGGCGCGGAATTTCATGGGTTTTCCGAGCTGCTTGCGGTGTGATGATTCACAGCAACTGCGTGAATCCACAGAACATTCTGGAGTCCACGGAGGGCAATTCGGGCAGCGGGGACGGGTGATCCAGATACGCATGGAGGATTTGTTGAAACTCCTCCGGGGTTTTCATGCGTCTGACCGCGTGCTCGAAGTCCGGATGGATGCCATCGCAGAGGTAAACGAGGGTTTTTTTCATCCGTTGGACATGGAGCGCGGGCACATGGCGGGTGGCTTCCCTCGCCAATTCGTCCGATAGCTCGATGATATAAGCGAGCAAGTCCCGGCAAGTGGGCTGCGGCGGGGCGGTTTGCTCAAAAGCGGCGGCGATTTGGGCGAAAAGCCAGGGATTCCGGATCGCGCCCCGCCCCACCATCAGGCCTGCCGCATGGGTTTGGCGGTGATAATTGAGAGCCGTGGTGGCATTCACCACATTGCCATTGGCGATCACCGGGCAAGGAAGGGTCTCGGCCGCGATTTTCACCCAATCCGGGCGAACAGGTGTCTGATATCGGTCGGCCACCGTGCGCGCGTGAATCGTGAGGCCATCAATGGCGTGCTTGCGAAATGTCGCGAGCAGCGCCGGAAATTCCTCATGACTGTGGAATCCGAGGCGGGTTTTCACGGTAAAGCGCCCCGGAATCGCTTCCCGCAACGCCCCGAGGAGCGCATCGATCCGCTCGGGGTAGCGCAACAACCCCCCACCGGCATCTTTGCGGTAGACCACGGGTGCGGGGCAGCCGAGATTGAGATCGATCCCAGCCACGGGATATTGGCACAGTTCCTTGGCCGTGCGGGTCAGCTCCTGAACATCGCAACCGATCATCTGAGCGAAGATTGGCCGACCGGTGGTATTTTCCGTGAGGGACCTGAGAATGTAAGGATGGAGGCGCGAGTGAGCGTGCACGCGGAAATATTCCGTGACGAACCAATCGGGCAGACTGCGTTTCGCGAGGACACGCATGAAAGGCAAGTCCGTCACATCCTGCATGGGAGCGAGGACGAGGGCGGGACGGTGTTTTGGCAGAAGATCGCGCATGGGTCGGTTCAGGAAATGGTTTGACAATCCATCTCACTTTTCAATGGTTGGTGCGAGAACGAACCAAATCAAACCAGTGGAAAGCGATTTGTTGCACACGGAAAAAATCTTGTCGGATCGGAAAACGTTTTTCCTGGATCTCAAGCAGAACTCGCGCGGGATGGTGGTAAAAATCACGGAGGATGTGGGTGGGAATCGCGACACGATCATGGTCCCTGCTGAAATTCTCGGGGATTTCATCGCGGCACTGACCGACATCAAACTGACGGCCGACGAGCATCAGTAAATTGGATGAGTTGTGGGTCCGATCATCCGCAGGCTGGTGGCCACCCGGCTCCGGGTTTGCTCCATGCCACCTTTCTGCCGCAGGCGATTTCCCCACCTGCCCTGCTTTCGGCTTGAAGCATGGCCTGCGGATCACAAGGATGACATGCAACCGCATGAACCAGCGTTCCGTCAACATCGCCCGCCTCGTGTATCTTCTCGTCTGCCAGGCGAGCGGAGCGGCACTCGCGATGAGCACCAAGGGGACGACGATGGAAATCTCCGTGTCCAACGGCCTGCTTGCCGGGCTGGCGATCGGCTTCACCTTCATCGGCATCGACAAGCTCATGAGGGGCTTCACCCTGCGCGGATTCTCGACCGCCACATTCGGCCTGGGCGTCGGCCTCTTCTGCGCATGGCTGCTGACCCGCGTCGAGATCCACACGCTGCTGGAGATCGGTTTGCGTGATCGCATCGACTCCGACATCAATCGGGAAACCCTGACCGCCACGCTGCGGCTTGCGATTGATCTGACCCTCTACTCGAGCCTCGGCTTTCTGGGAGCCATTCTGGCGCTGCGTGGCAACCGTGAGGATTTTGCCTTCATCATCCCTTATGTCCGATTCCGTGAGGATGCGAGCTCTGGACAACCGATCGTACTTGACGCGGAATCGATCATGGATGGCCGGATCCGCGGGTTGATCGGATCCGGGTTTCTGAGCGGTCGCCTGATCATTCCGAATGGGATCCTGGAAGAACTCCAGACCATGGCGGACGGTTCGGAAAGCACGGCCCGCCAGCGGGCGCAGCGCGGGCTGGACCATCTCGCCGAGATGCAGAAATCCCCGAAGCTCGATGTTTCCATCCACGACACCCGCGCCACCCAAGAAACCTCACCGCATCATTCCGGCCTGATCGAGACCGCGAAATTCCTGAACGCACGTCTGCTGACCCTCGATGAGAATCTGACGAAAATTGCCAAGCTCCAGGGGGTTTCCGTGCTCAACCTCAACGAGTTGGATCTGGCACTGAGACCCTCGGTTGCGATCGGAGAACACCTGACAATCGCATTGGTCAGGCCCGGCAAGGAACCCGAGCAAGCCATCGGATACCTGCAGGACGGAACCATGGTGATCGTCAATCAGGCGGCGGACAAAATCGGCTTGAGTGTGTCAGCCATCATCACATCCACCTTGAAAACCGCCACCGGAACCTTGGTGTTCGCAGAGCTCAACACCCATTAATCCAACAACCGCAGATCCATTTTGAAAACGACCCTACAGGACATCGCCTCACGTTTCATCTTGCCCGGACCGGTGATCTACCACGAGGAGCTCACCACCGGTCTGATCAATACCACGTATGCGATCACATGCCAAAGCGGCAAGTCGCAACGGCGCTTCATCCTGCAGTCGATCAACTCCGCCGTGTTTCCCGAGCCGGAGAAAGTGATGGAGAACATTTTCCATGTCACGGGACACATCGGGACCCACGACCCCGGCACCGAACATCTGTTTTTGATTCCGATCCTCGACGGCAGGAGCTGGCTTACCCTGCCCGATCACACGGTCTGGAGATGCTATCCTTATCATGAAAACACCGTGACTTTCGAAAAAATCGATTCTCCGGAACTTGCTTTCCGTGCCGCGGCCGCCTTCGGCAATTTTCAGGCGAGACTGGCGGACCTGGCACCCGAGACCCTCCATGCCACGATCCCGAATTTCCATCACACTCCTACCTATTATGCCAAACTGCTCGCCGTGGTTGAAAAAAATCCGGTAGACCGGCTTGCGGGAGCGCAGAACGAAGTCGATACGATCGTTTCCCAACAAGCGCTGACCACCCTGCTCACGGATGCGAATCTTCCGCAGCGCATCACCCATAACGACACCAAGATTTCCAACATTTTATTCCCGACCGATTCCAACCTTCCTCCGATCGTCATCGATCTGGACACGGTCATGCCCGGCCTGGCCTTATTCGATTATGGCGACCTGATCCGCTCGGCAGCTTCCACCACGGCTGAGGACGAGCAAGATCTTCAAAAAGTCCGGGTGGACGAGACCCTGCGCCAGGCGCTGACCGATGGATACCTCTCCACTGCGGGAGAATTTCTCACGCCCGAGGAGCTGGAATGGCTGCCCTTCGCTCCGAAAGTCATCACGCTGGAGCTGGCGACCCGTTTCCTGACGGATCATTTGTCCGGGGATACGTATTTCAAGACGAAATATCCCGGGCACAATCTGGTCCGCGCGCGCAACCAGCTCGCCTTGTTGGCATCGATGTGAACCGTCCCTCCGGAGCGAGTTCGGCCAGTGGCGCGTGGGGTGCGGTTTTCTGCGCTTCATTTGCTGCCGCACGGTTCCGACTTGCCTAATGGGATGAGCTGAGCGAATGCTCCCCGCACATCCCACACACCCCATTCTCATGCAACTCACACAAACGGCGTACGGAACCTGGAGCGGAGGACGCTTCATGCACTTTGGAGAAACCCTGTCGGAAGAGCGCTTTCTCGGCTGCATCCAAACCGCTTATGAAGCCGGCATCCGCACGTTCGTCACTTCCGACGTTTATGGGAACGGCAAAGCGGATGAATTGCTGGGCAAAGCGCTTGGGGGGATCGATCGCTCCAGTTACTCGCTGGTGGGCATGATCGGGCATGATTTTTATGATGGGCAACGGAAAGGCTCCCAAGGCTACCCCCGTTTCACCGACCCCGAACTGCGGGGACCTGAAGGATATGACGAATTTGTGCAACGTGCCACCCGGCTCTCGCTTGAGCGCTGCGGCACGAATCATTTCGATCTCCTCATGCTCCACAATCCGGACGTGCACGGCTACACCTCAGAGGCCGTCTGGAACGCCATGGCACGCGCCAAGGAAAACGGTCTGACGCGGCAGCTCGGCATGGCTCCCGGTCCCGCCAACGGCTTCACGCTGGATCTGTTGGATTTTTTCGAAAACTTCGGCAACCTCATCGATTGGACCATGCTCATCCTCAATCCATTGGAGCCATGGCCATCCAACCTGCTGCTCCCGGCCTGCCGGAGGCATGGAATCAAAGTTCTCACCAGAGTGGTCGATTACGGTGGGGTTTTTCACGGAGATCTTGGTGAACATCATGTTTTCAAACCCGGCGATCACCGCACTTACCGCCCTGAAGGCTGGGTCAAACACGGCATGGCAAAAGTCGAGCGCATGCGCCCAATCGCCGAAACATACCATCTCACCTTGTTAGAACTCGCATCGATCTGGAATCTTTCCCAAGCTCCCGTTGAATGCGTCGTTCCCACCTTCATCCAGGAAGCCGGCGAGGACGCGCGCCTCATTGAGGACAAGATCCGAGAGTTTGGAAACATGCCGGATGTCCGGCTCACCCCCGAGGAAGTCGAGACCATCCGCCAGATCGGGGACAACACCGGCTGCATGACGCTCAAAGGTGCCAGCAAACGCCATGCCACCAGCGAGCGCTGCGACGAATGGCCCATGCGCCCTGAGCTCCTGGAACTCGCACAGCGCGAAGGCCTCACAACGGATTGGTAAATCGACCCCTAAGGCATCACAGAAATTTCCTTGATCTCGCAACTCAACGGGTGCATACCGCCCTCCGCAACTTGCTTGATATTTCCCAACGGAGGGGTGGTAGAGTGGTCGATTGCGCCAGTCTTGAAAACTGGAGAGCCGAAAGGTTCCGTGGGTTCGAATCCCACCCCCGCCGCCACGACCCCACTCCTGCTCGCAGGGGTGGGGTCGTGGCGCTTCAGGACGTGGGCCGAGAACCCCTTGAGCCGCAGGCGAAACGGGTTTGACTGCAGAGTTTTGCGAAACGCAAAACCTTCACCACCCACGCGAAGCGCAACCCGCCGGGACGGAGCGCAGCGGAGTCAATCCCACCCCCTCCGCTATTTTTCGCTTCCATTTCGGAAGCTACGAATGGCAAACTATGAGGCCAGTTTAAGGAAGCGATGAATGCCAGCCGAAGCTCAAATTGCCGCCTAAAACTATATTCTATAATGCACGCTTGAAGGGACCCTTGCAGATAGATCACCTCACATTTTAGAGCGAATTAAGTTTATTATTTACGTTCAATTTTTCTTTTTGTTATATTTATCAACTAGGAAGAAATTTCATTAAAAATTGCCCTCATCTTTGAAAAAGTAAATTCCTATCATTTATTTAAAAACCAAAAAAGAATCTATGAAGCCTCTAATTATTTTATTATCTCTAACAACATTGACTTTTGGGCGCATTGGTGAAACTCCAGCTGAATGTACGACGCGATATGGAGAGCCAGTCAACATTAACAAAGAGACAAAAACTATTAGCTACACAAAAGCAGGGTTATTTATCATGATCACATTCCATGAAGGAAAAGCTTGCCAATTTATCGCTGCTAAGTCCGAAAAAGATGTCTTAGGTAACTTTTTAGAAATGTCCGAAGTTGAGCGTGATACTATTCTTAAGGCGAATGCGGGAGATGGCGAGTGGGTGAAAAAAAATCAACTGATTGAATTTAGCCCTCAGTGGGTCAATGATAAAGCTAAAGTAGTTGCTCAATACACTCAGCCTGAAAATATGCTTATCATCATGACTTTGGAATCTGTTGACCGGAACGCCAAATTAAAAGAAATCGAAGAGAAGAAAGCTTTGGAAGGATTCTAATCGATGATACTAGAAGCCAATCCTTCAGGCCATGTCTGATTGACAGTGCTTTAAGCAGGGATAAGAGCGCAGCTCGGCCACCCTCAGAAAGTGGTGGCACCTGGCGCTGCCCCATTCGCTGGAGAGGCTGCTAACGGAGTCCTACTAGGGTTAGGTTTGCTTTTTGCTCATTACCGGCGAAGGGAGGCGTAGCCGACCGAAGGCGGTAATGAGCGGCGAATTGTTCTGGGGTTTGTTTCTTCAGTGAGCCGTACCGTTCAATGGTGTTGTAAACGTTACGCCACTTCTCCGCATGGCTGCGAACTTCGTCTAGGTTCCGAAACCAATGCACATCAAGTAATCGCTTTCTGATCTGGGAATTCAAGCTCTCAATAAATGCATTCTGCGTCGGGGTTTCCGGTTTGATAAAATGGAGTTTTACTTCGTAGTGATACGTCCACTGGTCCATATTACAACTCCTGCGGTTGCTGATCGAGCAGCGCTTGCGCGCATACTCAACCCTTTTCCGCTTCACTGCGGGCTTTACCACTTTTTTGAGTTCACGTCTTTCAGGATCTGAATCTCCAAAGACTGCTCGGCCACCAGTTGCTTCAGTCGGCGGTTCTCATCCTCAAGGCCTCGTAGCTTCTTGGCATCACTAACCGCCATGCCGCCGAACTTGCTCTTCCAGCGGTAGAATGTCTGCTCACAGATCCCCGCTTTCCGGATCAGCTCTTGGGTGGGCATGCCTGCTTCGTGTTGTTTGAGAAAGCCTATGATCTGCTCTTCGTTATATCGTTGTTCTTCATGATCTCTTCTTGGGGTTAACTCCCGGTCAGACCAACTTTTCAACCTCTCCAGTTTTCGGTGGGCGCGCCAGTCTCCTTGAGAACAATTCTTGTCATGGCCGGGACATCGATTGTTTTTCGGAACTCTTGCAATTCTTGTCATGGGCGTGACAAGGATTGTTATGAGTTGGGATGGTTTGAGAGGTTGGACGAGTGCGTGTTTCCATCGGAAATGACCGATGAGTGGGAAGCCGGCGAGACGGTTTTCTTCTTGAGTTCTGAACCGATATTATGGGTCATGTAGGGTCTGCCTTGTTCGCTGTTTTTGCCACTTACGATCATGATATGGGGCAGGTTGGCAGGACTGGTGCAGATGATCAGGTCACCGGGCAGGCGTCTCGGGAGCAATCGTTATCCATGCCCGTCAGCGTTCAGTGGCCTGAACATGTGTTACCTGTGTCTCCCGCCTTTACATGGCGATGCAGCTTACCTTTACCGACTTTGGAGCGCGCGCTTTGGCTTCGAGTTTCAGCGGCGGCGGCGCAATAGAAGGAGAATGCCCAAACCACCTAACAGGGCGGCTTTCGGCTCGGGGATCACGGTGTAGGTCAAGTAGATCTGGCTGTTGTCTCCGCCTACTGAATCACCACGCACAATCCCGAAAGCTCCTTGCGGATCCAGCGGATTCGCGAAACCACTCGTGTCCAGGTTGAAGTAGGACGCATCGAAGGTAGTGATCTCAGATCCGAAATCCGCAATCAACCAGTTGTAATTCTCCTTGTTGTCGAAGTTCGACATGATCCCCTCGGCGTTGGCTAAAGTAAGAGTGGTCAGCAGAATGTTGAACGGGTTCGAGCTGGTGGCCGTGATGTCGAGCGTGCCGGTGCCGGAGAGCAGGTCCCAGCCGGGATCCGCGCCTGCGGTGCCTGTGGCATCGTTGATTTCCCAGAGATAACCGCCTCCGCCCGCCCAGGTCTGACTCGCCACACTCATCGTGCCCGGGCTGTTGCCAGGAGAAATCGATTGTCCTTCACCAATCGTGAGGGTCAAATTGCTCAGGTTCGTACCCGCCACCGATCCGCTGGTGAAGGTCAGCGCGCCGGAATATGGCGTGGAGGAATTGTAACGGAACGTGCCACCATCCACCGTAACATTCCGCGTCAGTCCCGTGGAGGACCCGTAGCGGAACTCACCCGCAGTGACGAAGATGTCGGAACTGGCGTTGATCGAGCCGGTTCCGGAAACTTCAAGGATGCCACCGTTCACTCTGGTCCCGCCGGTGTAGGTGTTGGTGTTGGAGAGGCTGAGTGTGCCCGCGCCATCTTTCATGAGGCTACCCGCGCCACTGATGGCGGCGGTGGAAACCGTAGAGTTGCCCGCGCCGCCGAAGGTGACGTCGTTGAACAGGGAGGTGACGACACCGCCGGTGAGGGTCATGGAACCGCTGTCCGAGCTAATGCGGGAGCCACCCGTGCCGATGGTGATGGCTCCGGCGTAGCTGTTGCTGCCTGACTGGTTGCGCAGGGCGCCGCCATTGAAGATGCCTGTTCCGGTGAGAGTGAGGGCTTTTGCGCCGACGCTGATACTGTTTGAGAGTTCGAGTGCGCCGCCATTGTGCACGGTGATGGCACCCGTGGTTCCCGCTCCTGTTGCGTTGGTAAGCCGCACCGTGCCCTGGTTGACGTGGGTGGTTCCCGTGTAGACAGCAGCTTTGCTCAGAACCAAAGTGCCCGCTCCAGCTTTGACCAAACCATTGCTCCCTGTAGCGACGATCATATCCAGATTCAAATTACCTTGGGAAGTGTGAATGATCAGCTCCTGACCGCTGTTCTGGGCCGATATGCTGCCTGAGCCAGTGATGGTGTAGTTGTTGTTGCCACCACCCGCGTAGAGGATGCCGCCGGTTGCACTATCGCCAACGTATTTACTGGCATCCTTGAGCGCGCCGGCTGCATTTGCCAGCATGGATGGCTGCAAATTGAATGAACCCATATTGAGAATCTGGTCGACATCATTGCCAACGATGCGGAGGGAGTTGATGAGGGTGTTGGCTCCACGATTCAATGAGCCGGTCAATTCGTAGTTGGTAGTCGCAACCACCGCGTCAGTGCCGGATGGAAGGCCGGTGTAGTCGCCTGAACTCAGCGCAACGATGTTGCCTGAGCCATCGTTCTTGGCCCAATTCGAGCCAACGGTGATCCCTCCGCTGAGGATGCCGTTAACGTTGGTCGAGGTGGTGGTGGCGATGCCATCGCCACTGAGCGATACCGTGGTGTAGGCGTTTTGATTTCTGGTGATCGCACCAAGGGCGATTTTGGCTGAGCCTCCATCCCGCGTCATCGAGGTATGGCCGCCGCCGGCACCAATGGTGAGTGAACCAACTGATTCCGTATGGGTGCCGCCGCGCAGGATGATATTCCCCGCGCCGTTGCTCAACGTGAGTGCGGCGGAATTCGAGAGCTTGGAGTCGTCCTGGGTGCCGAAATTCAAAACCAACGTGCCGCCACCTGAGATCGCGGTGGCTCCGGTGTTGGTGTTGGCCCCACTGAGAACCCAAGTACCGATGCCGGTCTTGGTGATGGCAGTGGCTGCGGTGTTATTGCCGATGACGGCGGCGATGGTGTTGTTGCCGGTGTTGGTGCCGGTGAGCGTCAGCGTCTTGGCCGCTGTGCCGCCGTTGAAGCCCATGGCGCCGGTGTTGGTGAAGTTGATCGCGCCAGTGCCCGAGGAATCAAGGGTGCTGCTGCCCTGTAGAGAGAAGAGACGATCCGTGCTGCCCGCTTCGCCCGCGTAGCGCAGCGTACCGCCGTTGAGGATGAGGTTGCCCGCCTCATTCGTGGACATACCGATGCTGCTGGCAATTCCGCCGTTTGCCAGGTTGGTGACTTCCAGCGTGCCGGCGGTGATGGTGGTGGTGCCGGTGTAGGTGTTGTTGGCTGACAGAATCCACCGCCCGGCATCGACCTTTTCCATATTCACGAAGCCGTTTGCGGCCATGTTGTTCCCACTAAACACCCCGTCATACATGTATCCGAAGGTCGAGTCACCAATCACACCGGCGAACTCGTTGTCGCCCGCGTTACTTCCCCCGAGTCGGAAGCTGACGCTGCGGTCCGTGTTGTTCAGGAGATTGGTATTGATGACAAACTTGTTAGACGGAGAGGCATTGTCGTTTTTGAGTGTCGGGTATCGGGCAGCCCAGTTGAGCGGCGCCGCGATGAATTCAACGCGGCGGTTGTTCAGTGTCAGTGGACCCGTATTTCCAGACAGTGTCATGGTGATGGCTTGGTTCCCATCACCTGCTTTTCCTCCATACTGCAGATTTCCGGAACCGGCCGCATCGCCCAAGCTTGAGAATTGGATGTTTCCTGAGGTGCCTGTTTGAACCAGCAAACTGCCATGGAAGTTACTGGCATTGCCGAGATTCGCTGAGCTTCCAAAAATGATATTCCCCAATCCTGTCGTAGTGGTGACCGTAGTGGTGTTGCTGAGGGTGGCTACCGCGCCAGCGTTGACTGTCAGTTGATCCAAGGTGCCGTTGAAGCCAGACAGCGTGCCGGTTCCAGCGAAGGTGACGTTCCGGCTGCCGCTGGCTCCGAGGTTGGCATTCGCAGAGTAGGACACGGTGCCCGCATTGATGACCGTGCCGCCGGTGTAGGTATTGGTACCACCGAGCGTGAGCGTGCCGGCGCCGTATTTCACCAAGGCGCTGGCCGTTGCTCCGGCGCCGACGTTCTGAATGGTCGAGCTGAAGGTGAGGCTGTTCGCACCGACATTGACATAAAGCGCATCCCCCGCATTGAGCGCCTGCACCGCTCCGGTGCCGCTGATGACGTGAACCGCGCCGGTGCTGGAAATACCGCCCACGGACAGGGTGTTGCCGTTGAGCGCCGTCGTGCGGATCGTACCTCCCGTGACCAGCAAGGTCTTGAGTGATGGATTGGTTGCCGCATCAAACGTGATGCTGCCCGCCGTGGTGTTGAAGTTGGTGGTGGAACTATTTGAGTTCACCGCGAGTGTGGAGGTGGTGGCTGCGACGATGCCATTTGCGGTGCTGTAGCTGGCGAAATCCGCGCCGCTGACGACCGCCCAGGGGCCGAGATCGGTGCCATCGCTCACACCCGCACCGAATTTGATCGTGTTTCGCACATTGGTTCCAAGGCCGGTGCCCGCGAAGTTCACGGTGGCCGTACCGCTGCGGCTCAGGGTGTTGAATTGCAGGTTGGATGAGCGTGGTCCGGTGGCATTCGCCTGACTGCCGGTGTAGGTGAGGAACCCGGATTGCAGGGACAGGGTGTCGATGGTTTCGCTGTAGTCGACCCCACCGGTGCCGGCATGGGTGAATGTCAGGGCGGAGTTTCCGTTGACCGCAATGGTCGCCGAGTTGCTGATGCGGGTTCCCAGATTGGTGGCATTGTCCAAGGTCAGGTTGCCGCCATTCAACGCGATGCTGGTGGAAGCAAGCGCACCCGCCGCACCGCTGAGGGTGAGCGTCCCGGCGTTGATGTTCGTTGCGCCGGTGTAGCCGTTGTTGCCCTGAAGGATCTGTGTGCCAGCGCCGATTTTTGTGATGGATCTGGGATCGGTGCCGTCGCCGATACCGCCGCCGCTGTAGGTCAGGCTGCCCGACGCAATATTGAGGGTAAGCGCCGAAACGCTGTTTTGGAAAGCCACGGTGCCCGCACCCGAAAGGGCCACGCCGGCGGTCGGCAGGGCCTGATCAAGGGTGAAGGTGTTGGAGACATTGTTGATGTCCAGCCGGACAACCTTGCTGTCGTTGAAAACAACCGTGCGGCCCAAGTCTGTAAAGCTGGTGAGCGCGGTGCCGGTGATCTGGAGCGTGCCGCCATTGAAAATGAGGTTGGAATCGGCATGCCCGAGGTGATTGGCCGCCGCGATGCTCAAGGTGCCCCCACTGATGGTGGTGCCGCCCTTATAGGTATTGGCGACATTCAGGGTCGTGGTGCCGCTGCCGTATTGGCTGAATGCGCCATCACCGGAGAGCGCCGCGCCACTGAAGGTCGTGCCCTGCGTCACCGCATTGCTCCGGTTGATGGCAAAAACCGCACCTGCGCCGATGCTAATTGCGCTACCGGTGTTGAGCGCGCCACCGGTGCCACCGTAGCCAAGCTGCAGCGCTCCGGCGTTGATGGTGATGCTGCCGTAGGCGCCGTTGTTGCCGGACAGGGTCAGCACGCCCGCGCCGGTTTTGATCAGGTTGCCGGTGCCGGTGTTGTTGCCGGACAGGGTCAGGTTGGACGCCACGCTGGTCACATCGAATTGGCTCGTTCCGCCCGCGGCCAGCGAGAATACTTTATTGATATTACCCGTGCTGTTTCCGGTATACCGCAGTGTGCCGGTGTTGCCGCTGGAACCGAGAATGACGGCGAGGGCACTGTTGCCTAGGGCACCATTCGCGCTGGCGCCGTTGATCGAGCCGATGGAGAGGGTGCCACTCTCGACGGTCAACTGGCCGGAGAAGGTGTTGGTGCCGGAAAGCGTCAACGTTCCCGCACCGGTTTTGGTGAGTCCGCCTGTGCCTCCGATGACGCTGGAAATGCTGGTGTTTCCCGAACCACCGACCGTCAGAAGAAAGCCGCCGTTGGTGATTGCGCCGGTGCCGACGGTCAGGAGGCTGTCATCATTGTTCGTCCAGCTCTGGGCTGCGCCCAAGGTGATCGGGCTGATGATCGTGGCCGCTCCGGCACCAGCGTTCATGGTGATGCCGTTGTTGAGCGTGATCGCCTGTCCGGCGGTGCCGAGGGTGTAAGTGCCGCTGAACGAGTTGAAGGTGATTGAGCCGATCGTTGTCGGACTTGCGAGACCCACCGCACCACCCGTTCCGCCATTGCCAAAGATCGCATTGTCACCGGATGTCCAGTTGACATTGCTCACCCCATCCCACCAATCGCCCGCAGTGAGCCATGCACCGGCGCCATCACTTGCACCACCGCCAGTCGGATCCCAAGTCAGCGTTGCCGCCTTCAAGCACGGGGCAAAAAGGAGAACGAAGCCTAACAGAAACGTTGGTGATATGAATGGGTTTTTCATACGACAAATGGAACGGATGCTGAGTTGATCGAGAAGCCTTGCGCTTGGTTCGAGACCGTGTCTCCATAATTCGCGCAGGGTTTTCTCTTGGGGTTTTGAGTGGGTTTGAAAGCGAAACTGTCTGAATCTACAGGCATGTCACCTTCGTTACAAAAGAAATCTTGCAGGGATAGTTGGGTGTTTTTTGGGCAGGTTTTGGAAATCGTGTGGGCTTGAGATCCGTGGCCAAGGATGGGAGGGCGCTGCTTCCCTGATTCCATC
>JBEAZA010000006.1:0-4023 GCA_041170385.1 Verrucomicrobiota bacterium
TGCCGAACACTCCGCAGGAATGCGTGCCGATCCAGGATCTCGCCGCGTTCTATCAGCTTTATGACCAAAGCCGCAAGTCAGGCATCAAATACACCTCGACCGCCCTTCCGAACAGCATCCAGATCAGCAATCCCGATTATGGAGACGCGACAACCTACACCACCCGGTTCCAGCGCGAATACACAACGCTCTACCGCAATCCGGTAGTCATCAAAGTTCAGTTTCTCCTCTCCATTCGGGCCGAGCCGATCACGGCGGCGGATCGTGCCGGAACTTGGGGGGCTGACGTTAACAACCAGCCTTATGTGGTAAATCGCCATGTTCCTCCTACAGACACCCACAAACTGCGCTTCGCGGTCATCCCGGCAGTAACCATGTGGAATCCTTACAACGTGCCCGTCGTCATGGAAAGCGGCCCGACCCGCGTTCGCCAGCTAATGGTGAAATCGCCACCGCTGATGTTCGATATCCGAAAGCGGCGTGCGGACGGCACGACCTATCCATATGGCGTGATTTCATTGAATGGAATTGTGACAGGCGTTGGCAACAGATCCGAGATCATCAAGTTGAATATCCCCGGAGTGAATGCGCCAAACAACTCTCCCATCGTCTTTCAGCCCGGAGAGGTTCGCGTCTTTTCCGCGGTCACCAGCAGTCCCTATTTTCTGGCTGAGCAGCAGATGTATCACGCCGCCCAAAACATGAATCGTGGAAAAAACCTGGTGGATGCAGCGCCAGGCTGGAATCCCAACGGCATCCTGAGCATGAGGCATTCCTGCAACGGGTATCAGATCAGAAACAATCACAATCCACTTGTACCTTATACAGCCGTATCGCCCGGCGCCACCGCTGCGGTCCGGAACATCTTTTATGAGCCTGCCGGCACGGGCAGATCGGAGCGCTGGTCCTGCACCATGAATGCAAACAGTTCGGATGCTTTCGAGTTCACGCTCCATACCGAGACCCCAACCTATCCCGCAGCTTGGCCTCCCAGCGAAGGAACGTCTCCTGACGGCGCCGCATTGTGTTTTTACACGGCCCAACGATATTTTTCCGCAGGAGGGAGTAGCATGAGCCAAGGCTTCGGATTTCTCAATGTGCGCGACATGAGTTTCGTATCCCGCTTCGGGGGTGGTTCGATGGCTACCACACGGGCGGTCAACATCAGCAGATTGCCGAGAGCTTTCAACGAACAGATCATCAAGCAGGGATCCACCGCAATCACTTTCGGCACTGCGATGGAACCTGTAAGAGCCGCAAACATCGTGGCTGCGTCCGACGCGGGCGAGACCTACCCTTTCCTCCAACTCGCGCTCATGGCAGGCTGTGAGACCAGTGAAATGGCCAATGGGGGTATCTCCTCAGGGCGTAAGTTCCCAAGCCGGCCCTTCCTCCACTCGAGCCCCATCCAACCCACGGTCATCGATAAGGTGGACGAGACATCGTACTACAATCACGGTTGGAACTGGTGGATCGACGAAATGAACTCCGTGCTCGAATCCATGGTGCAGGAATCACAAAGCGGCAATGGCTTCTATGGCGGTGGGTTTTCCACGGAATCCGGCGTCACCCATGTCGTCCAACAGGAAATTCCGGTCACGCCTCCCATCTCCATCGCCGCGCTCAGTCATGCCCGACTTGGCGGATTCACTCTCGCGAATGAGGTTCCTGTCGCCCACGGTTACACTGGCCAGCAGATGGAGAATCTTGATGGCAGTATGAGCAACCTCGATGATCCCAGCAACAACCTCGGTTTCCAACGCGTCACCGCCACCGGCCAAGGCGGCCTTTTCCCCCACGTCCTGCAGGCCATCGGCAACTCTTACGCCAATCCTAACCTCGCCGCTGGAGTGGCGTTCAACCCTGCATGGAAACGTCTTTATGACCAGGACGACGGCGAGCGCGACGTCGTTTTCGCCGATCATTCCTATCTCGCCAACAAGGCGCTCTGGGATGACTATTTCTTCTCCTCCATCACCCCGCAACCCAGCACCGTGGAAATTTTCGGCAGCGCAGGCCGTGATGCGAAAACCGTGGCCGCCGACTTTTTCTTCAACAACAAGAACCTTCCCAACCGGCGCATCATCCCCTACCCGCTGGACTTGGATGAAACCAAGCTCAACGAACTCTTCGCCACCAAAGATGCCTACACCGATGGCCTGGCAGACAAGATCGCTTCTTACCTCATGATGGACGGCGGGTTCAACATCAACTCCACTTCGGTCGAAGCCTGGAAGGTGTTGTTCTCCAGCCTCAAAGGCAAACCCATCGCCTATCTCGATGGAGGAAAAATCCCCAAGGAAGCCACCACCGGCACCGCGGTGCCGATTGGCATGGGGACCCTTCCCAACGGGCTGCCCGCGGCAACGGAGGATACCGAAGAGGCCCGCGATGCCGCCCCATGGAAAGGCCTGCGCAGCATATCCGAAGAGGAAATCGATGCCCTTGCCCAAGCCATGGTGCGCGAGGTGAAACAACGCGGACCGTTCCTTTCCCTATCGGAATTCGTCAACCGCAGGCTCGATCCCAACAACACCGACGGCATGGTCCTCAAAGGCGCGCTGCAAGCCGCCCTCGATTATGATGGAGAGGACAAAAAAGGACCCGAAGTCACGATCAATAAAAATTTCCGTAGCACCGATCGCATCCTCGATGACGAAACCAGCAGCATTTCTTTCGCCTTCCCGGATGCGGCCAAAGGACCCGTCGCTTACGGCAGCTCCGCCTATGTCGATCAGGCCGATGTGCTCCGCCAATTTGCCGAGCAACTCACTCCGCGCGGTGACACCTTCGTGATCCGCGCCTACGGAGATGCGCTGGATAAAAATGGCAGAGTCGTCGCCCGTGCGTGGTGTGAGGCGGTGATGCAACGCACACCGGATTACGTCGACCAAGCCGATGACAATCACATCAAAGCCGCCGATCTCAGTTCGGAGGCCAACAAACGCTTCGGACGGAATTTCCATATTTATGCTTTCCGTTGGCTGAACTCATCGGAAATATGACATATCCATTTATGAACCGGAAATTCACCGCATCATGCCTTGGTCTCATCGCTCTGATGGTTTCTTCCATGGCGCAGGATGTCCAAACCGTCACCCTGCGATTCATCACCTTCCCCAAGAGCGCAAATCCCGAACCGTTTCAGCTTCTTGTCGCCCCGGGCAAGACCATGGAGATCAATGCGCCCACCAACGCGCTTTCCACCCCCTATCAGGTCAATCGCCTCAGCATATGGTCATTCGGGAAAGTCGAACCCGGCAAAACCGCTAAGGAGCCACCCACTTTTACCTCCTACGGTTCCGCACCCGCTCTGGCGTCGTCCGACCAAATCATTCTGCTGATCCGCAACGGCAAGGAAAACAAAGACGGGGTGCAGGTGATCCCGATGGACAACCGTTCGGAAAGCTTCGGAGGCGGTCAATTCTTCTTCATGAATGCCGCCAAGGTGGATATCGCCGGGATGCTCGGCGGAACCCATTTCACCCTCACGCCGGGAAAATTCACTGTCATCAAACCCACCGAGCTGAAACAGCGCGAGGAAGGTGGCAAAGGATTGTTTTTCACCGAATTCTTTTTCCGCAAGGAAGACGAAGCCCGTCCTTTCTTCTCAAGCACCTGGCCGCACAATGTAAAGGCACGCAGCATGGTGTTTTTCTTTCACGACACGCATAACAAACGCCTGCGCATGCATACCATCCGGGATTACGTTCCTTGAAGGGGGATGGTCACCATCTCTTCCTGACCCGCAAGTTGACGGTGGTCCGTCATCCTGCCTCTCATGGTTTCCATCGCGACAGGCAGGACAACCCCGATCACGACCCTATCCTCCCGAATCATTCGGAACAGGAACGATGATTTCCTTGCCCGAAAAAACGGGCCGCCGTTCGGATCAGATGTTCGGCGAACGAAACCCCGCTTGGAGATGATCGACTGCGAACCAACGGACGAACGCGGTTCCGTGCGAGTGCGCCGCATCATTCCGTATCGCTTCGAAAAGGAGAAGCGGGTAGCCCTTCCTTG
>JBEAZA010000007.1:0-3970 GCA_041170385.1 Verrucomicrobiota bacterium
TGCCGAACACTCCGCAGGAATGCGTGCCGATCCAGGATCTCGCCGCGTTCTATCAGCTTTATGACCAAAGCCGCAAGTCAGGCATCAAATACACCTCGACCGCCCTTCCGAACAGCATCCACCTGAGCAATCCCGATTATGGGATTCCAAGCCATACAGATGCGATCAACGGGTGGCGTGCGAAATTCCTGAAGGAATACACCACCTTGTACCGCAATCCGATACCCATCAAAGTCCAGTTCCTGATCTCCGTCTACGCAGATCCGATCACGGCAGCAGATCGTGCCGCAGTGTGGAGCACATACACCGTCAACAGCTACGTCCCCCTGACGGACACCCACAAGCTGCGCTTTGCGATCATTCCTGCCGTGACGATGTGGAATCCCTACAACGTGCCCATCGTGATGGAAAGCGGCGCCACCCGCTCCCAGCAGCTCGTGATGAAATCGCCTCCACTGAATTTCATTGTAAATAAGATTCGCGCCAACGGCGTCACCACGAGCGCAAATCTCCCATTGGACGGCATCGTAAGCGAACGATGGGGCGGGGGGCGGGGCGATTTGATCAAGCTGAACTTTGCAAGAACCGCTCCGGTCGTTTTCCAGCCTGGCGAGGTTCGCGTTTTTGCAGCGTCCACCACCAGCCCGTACTTCATGGCTCAGAATCAGATGTTTCATGACAACCAAAGCATGAACAGCGGAAAAAACATGGTGGACGCCGCTCCTGGCTGGAATCCCTACGCGATCCTTACCGCGAGGATGAGCTATTCAGGCTACACCATCGGCCAGCACCATACCGCTCCGAATGGAGGCACTCCGGCCGGATCCAACATGATACGCTTGATGAACTACTTGTATGAGGCCCCCACCTCTACGACAAGCAACCGCTGGAGCTTCACCATGAATGCCAACAGCTCGGACAAGTTCGAATTCACAGTCGGGTGCGAACTCGCAACGACGGCGGTGCCGAACGAAGGCTCTTCTCCTGAAGGGTCCGCATTCAGTTTTTACATGGCCCAGCGGAACTATTCCGCACAAGGCGATGGCAGCGGCAAAGGCTACAACTTTCTCAGCATGCGACACATGAGCTTGGTCTCGCGCTTCGGCGGAGGGTCCAATGCCCTCAATGGTACCGAGCGGGCGGCAAACCGCCTCAAATATCCGAAGGCATTCAACGAGCAGATCATCAAGCAGGGATCGACCACGATCAATTTCTGGACTCCAATGGAGCCGATCACGGCCGCGACCCTGGCGGCTGCTTCCAGCGCGGGAGAGACGGTTCCGTTCATCCAGCTCTCCCTCATGGGGGGCTGTGAAACCAGCGAGCTTGCCAACGGAGGACTCGTCGCAGGCCGCAAATTCCCCAGCCGTCCCTTCCTCCATTCAAGCCCGCTCCAGCCCAGCGTGATCGATAAGTTAGATGGCACCGCACCTTACAACCACGGTTGGAACTGGTGGATCGACGAAATGAACTCCTTGCTTGAATCCATGGTGCAGGAATCACAAAGCGGCAATGGCTTCTATGGGGGTGGCTACACGCCTGAATCCGGGGTAACTCACATCGTGCAACAGGAAATCCCAGTCACTCCACCGATCTCCATCGCCGCACTGAGCCACGCCCGCCTGGGTGGTTTTACACTCGCCAATGAAGTACCCGTTGCCGAAGGCTACGGAGGTCTGGCGGGAGAGGCGATCGATGGAGCCCAAAGCCTGATTGACGATCCCTCGCCCACACTGGGTTTCCAACGCGTCACGGCCACCGGCCAAGGCGGGCTTTATCCCCATGTTCTCCAGGCCATCGGCAATTCCTACGCGAACCCCAACCTCGCAGCTGGGGTCGCTTACGATCCCGCATGGAAACGCCTGATCGATCAGGACGATGGTGAGCGCAATGTCGTTTTCGCCGATCATTCCTACCTCGCCAACAAAGCACTTTGGGATGATTATTTTTTCTCCTCCATCACTCCGCAGCTCAGCACGATACAAATCTTCGGAAGCCCGAGCCGCGATGCGAAACAGGTGGCGTCCGACTTCTTCTTCAACAACAAGCCGCTGCCCAACCGGCGTATGCTGCCATACAAGGCCGAGATGAACAGTAACACGCTTGATTCGCTTTTTGCGGGTAAAAGCGACTTCTCCGGCGGACTCGCCGACAAGATCGCCGGCCATCTGATGGTCGAGGGCGGATTCAACATCAATTCGACTTCGGTCGATGCCTGGAAGGTGTTGTTCTCCAGCCTGAAAGGCAAACCCATCGCCTACCTGGACGGAGGGAAAATCCCCAAAGAGGCTGACACCCAGAACACCGTGCCGATCGGAATGGGGGCCCTGCCCAACGGGCTACCGGCGACCACGGAACTTACCGAGGATGCGCGAGATCCCGCCGCATGGAAAGGATTGCGCGGGATATCGGACGAGGAAATCGATGCCCTCGCACAGGCCATGGTGCGTGAGGTGAAAAAACGCGGGCCGTTTCTTTCTCTATCGGAATTCGTCAACCGCAGGCTGGATCCGAGCAATACCGATGGCGTTGCCCTCAAAGGCGCGCTTCAAGCCGCGCTGGATTACGACGGCAAGGATGGCAAAGGCCCCGAAGTCACCATCAACAAGAATTTCCGCGACAGCAGCCGCACACTCGACAACGAAGTCAGCGGAATTTCATTTCCCTTCCAAGATGCGGCGAAAGGGCCCGCTGCTTATGGCAGCTCGGCTTACGTCGATCAAGCCGATGTGTTGCGTCAATTTGCGGAACAACTCACGCCACGCGGCGATACCTTTGTCATCCGCACCTACGGGGACGCCCTCGACCCCAACGGCAACGTGATTGCCCGCGCCTGGTGCGAAGCGGTGGTGCAACGCACTCCCAACTATATTGATGAGGAGGATGAAAATCATATCAAATCCGCCGAGCTAAAGTCGGATGCGAACAAGAAGTTTGGCAGAAAAATCCAAACCGTCTCTTTCCGCTGGCTGAACGCTTCGGAAATCTGAATGATCCGGAAAGAACTTCATATGAAACGTAACCTGCACGTGATCGGCCTTGTATTGCTGGCCCAAACTGCGCTTGTGATTGCCGATGATGCGCAGCAAGTCACCCTGCGTTTCTTGTCTTTTCCGAAAAGCACCAGTCCGGAGCCGGTCGAACTGGTCATTGGCGAAGGTGAGGTGTTAGAAATCAAAGCGCCCTCCAACGCGCTGTCGACGCCATATGTCGTAAAGCACCTCGGCACCTGGTCCTTCGGAAAGCTCGAGCCCGCCAAGAGCCGGAAGGAGAAAGCCACCTTCACATCCTATGGATCCGCCCCATCGATTGCCTCATCGGATCAGCTCATCCTGCTGATCCGCAAGGGCAGGGAAAACAAGGATGGCTTGCAGGTCATACCCATCGACAATCGAAACAGCAACTTCGGTGGAGGAAAGTTTTTTTTCATGAACGCGTCCAAGGTCGATATCGCCGGGATACTTGGTGAAACCAAATTCACGCTCAAGCCAGGCAGCCAGACCATCATTGAACCCGCCAAGATCAGCAAGCGCGAGTCAGACAACGCCGAACGTTTGTTCACCGAATTCTTTTTCCGCAAGGAAGACGAAGCCCGTCCTTTCTTCTCAAGCACCTGGCCGCACAATGTAAAGGCCCGCAGCATGGTGTTCTTCTATCACGACACCCATAACGAACGCCTGCGCATGCATACCATCCGGGATTACGTTCCGTGAAGGAGGATGGTCACAATCTCTCCCCGGCCCGCAAGTCGACTACTCCTTGCCTCTCATGGTTCCCATCTCGACAGGCAGGACAACCCCGGTGACTTTCCTGCCCGGAAACATCGGCCGCCGTTCGGATCAGATGACGGGCGAACGAAACCCCGCTTGGAGATGATCGACTGCGAACCAACGGACGAACGCGGTTCCGTGCGAGTGCGCCGCATCATTCCGTATCGCTTCGAAAAGGAGAAGCGGGTAGCCCTTCCTTG
>JBEAZA010000008.1:0-2951 GCA_041170385.1 Verrucomicrobiota bacterium
ATGGCGCGTTTCTCAATGCCAAGGCATCCACGGACAGCTACAGTCTCTACAACTCAAACATGATATACTACGGCATCACACGCTTTGGCTCCAGTGGCAGCTACACCTATTCGGTGACTGAAGCGCTGGCCAACCGCCCGGTGGTCTATGTATCATGGTTTGATGCCGCCCGCTTTTCCAACTGGCTGGCCAACGGCCAAGGCAGCGGCGATACGGAAACCGGCTCTTACACTCTCAATGGCGCGATGAGCGGGATCATCACCGCCAATGCCGGAGCAAGGGCTCGCCTCCCAACTGAAGACGAGTGGTACAAGGCCGCTTACTACAATGGCGCAACCGCGACCTACTCGCTTTATCCGAACAGGCAAAACACCGTCACCACCGCAGACGCGAATTACGGCAGCGTGGTCGGTTCAAGCACGAATTTCGGATCTTACAGCGGCGATCCAAGCTTCTACGGCACCTTCGACCAAGGCGGCAACGTGTGGGAATGGAACGATGCCGTCATCAGCTCGTCGCGCGGACTGCGCGGTGGCTCATGGGACAGCGATGGCATCTACCTGAGGTCCGATGTAAGCTTCAGCACCGACCCGTCCTACGGCGGCACCCGCTCCGAAGGGTTCCGCCTCGCCAGTGTCCCTGAACCGAGCGGACTGGTCCTGACGATGTTGATCAGCGGGGGGTTCTTATGCTATCGCAAAAAATGAGTCTTTCCTTTGAGCTTATATCCTAAAAACGCCGCCGTATAGACATCCTCGACTTAGAAGTCATCGTCGGAGCGGAGGGCAAAACGTGCCGACTCGTCGCCATGCCTGCGGCCCCGGAAGTCTTTGCCGCACGGCGTGCCGAACGGAGGAACAAAGCCCGGCAAAGCGGAAACACCGCATAGCGTGCCGCCCATGCGCCGTAGCCCGTCTTCGCGGACTGAGGAGGGGGCTGAGGCTGGAACCCTTGATTTTACGACACCTTGGTCAAAAAGTCGGCACTACAGGATTTGCTCAATTCGATGGCGGCTGCGGTGGGGCTTGGATCTTGGGTGGTGCTTGCTCGGGTAGCTTGAGCTGGAGCTCATGGAGCAGAAGTTGGAGATCTTTTTCCGGCTGGGTGTAGCGTGTGAGGATGATTTCTCGACCGTCGGTTGTCGGAAGGTGAACATCGAGCATCTGAACGGCCGCAAACTTCTCCAGAACGGCACGAGGAGTCAGGCCGCTGGCACATCGTTTCAAACGTGCTTTGAGTGTGACCTGCAGACAGTAGGATAAAAATGAGACGAAGATGTGCGCCTCGATGCGTCGTTCAAGCTGATGATAGATCGGGCGGATCGCCAGATCCCCTTTGAGTTCTTTGAAGGCTTGCTCGATCTCGGTGAGCTGAAGGTAGTATTCCCACATTCTGACCGGATCGCTGTCGGTCATGTTGGTTCGAAGGAGATAGCGACCTTCCCGCCGCCTCGCGACCCGCAGTTTCTGTCGATCAAGCTGATAGGTGAGTGTGGCGGTCTGGGTCTTGCCTTCTCCGTGAAGGGTGACTTCCACTTTGACATGGCGGCCATCGCGACCGGCATCCTTTTTCGCTGCTCCGAGGGCTTGGTGGAGTTCGTCGCGTTTGAGCGGGCGTTTGCGCGCGTTGAGACCGGCAAGGGCTTTGAGATACTTGCGCAGACGACGGCGGCGCATGGAGCGTTCTTTGGCGATGCGATCTTCACTTTGGGCAAAGACATAGGTCTCTTGATCACGGGCGAGGAGTTTGACTTTCACGTGGGGCCGGGCGGCATGCCATGGCTTTTCTAACAATAAATTCTCCAGTTTGGTGAGTTGCCCTTTCGGCGTGCCAACGAGGTAGGATACGGGCGGATCGCATTGCCGCATTTGCCGCAGGGTGTCTTCGGTGGGGATGCCGCGATCCATGATCCAGATGCGATCGGCCTTGCCATATTGGGTTTCGATTTTCTTCAGGAAGTCGGCGAGAGTGGTTTTATCGGTGGTGTTGCCGGGCAGCACTTCGTAGGCGATGGGGAATCCTTCCGGAGTGACGATCAATGCGATGACGACTTGGACGCAGTCGCTGCGTTTGTCTCGACTGTAGCCGAAGCGGCGCATGTCGGTGGAGTCTTCGGGCGGGTTGCTCTCGAAGTAGGTGCTTGTGAGATCATAGAGGAGCACCTCGAATTTGGCGTCAAAGAGCGTGCGCCAACGCTCGGTGAGGTGATCGAAAAGGGCTGTTTTGTGTTCGAGGATTCGGTCGTGGCATTCGTAAAGTCGATGGATTTCAGCGAGCGAGAAGTCCGCGCCGAGAAGGTCGGGTAGGGCGCTGTGTTCATACCAGTGGCGGTGGAGTCGCCATTCGCTGCCGGGGTCGATGAGTCGGTAAAGGACGAGGGTTTGAAGGATTTCGTCCCACCGCGCTCCTTGGCGCCCGGTCGGGAGTTTTTCACGCCAAAATTCATCGAGGCCGAGCTGCTGCCACAGTTCGCAGCCAAGCCAGCAGGCACCCCATTGACGTGGATGCTCCAGACGCATTTGGGAAATGCGGATGCCGATGTTGGGAATGAGCGAATCAGGCTGAGCGGGCAAGTGTGACTCGGGGAAAAGGGAGGCCTGCTGCGGTGCGGTTTGATCCTGACCGAAGAGTTCCACGGTCTTGCGCCAGGAGGCTTCCTGGCAGCCGTTGAGCTCGCCGAGATAAAGCACATGTCGTTGCAAAACACGCCCGCCCATGACCCGGCGATTTTCGACAATGCTCCAGTAGTGAGGCTCCTTGCCATCCTTCCTGCGTTTCTTGCAGCGCAAAAACATGTGAGGATTACACCACTGTTAGATGAGCGGCGCAACGGGGTGGGTCGGCACTACAAGCCATTTCGGAAATCAGGCATTGTAAAATCAAGGGTTCCAGAGGATTTCAGGTGTGAAAATAGCTGAAATTGCCTTCCAGTCCGCGAAGTCGGGTTAAAC
>JBEAZA010000009.1:0-24453 GCA_041170385.1 Verrucomicrobiota bacterium
TTCAATAACTACCGCCTGCGTGTCATCGCTCAATGCGGATAATCCTCAACTCAAACTAACCACCCAACCATAACCACAAACCAAAAAATCACCTCATCCCCCAAACTTTGGTGTAGACCCGTAGACCCGTGTAGACCCCAAACTTTGGTGTAGACCCCCCACATCGACCCGAAAAATGGAGCGTAGCGGATTCGAACCGCTGACCCCTTGCATGCCATGCAAGTGCTCTACCAACTGAGCTAACGCCCCTTCCGGGTGGCGGAAGTGTTTAGAGGCAGAGATGGGTGAGCTGCAAGCGGAAAAAATAAATTTTAACCAAGCCTGACAACACCCTGATATCCTTGCTGCAACCGCAGAGGATGAGACATCCCCTATCGATCCACAGGTATCGTGACAGTAAACAAACTTCCATTCCCGGGCGAACTGACACAATCAACCGTACCCCTCATCATCGAGACATAGGATTTGATCAGATACAATCCGAGCCCCGTGACCTGCTCCTTATCCTTACCCATGGTTTTGACTGTGAAAAACGGATCAAACATCCTGTTTCTGAGGTATTCGGGAATGCCCACACCGTCATCCTCGACCGTGATTTTGAGAAAATGATGCGACCCCTCGGTCAGAAACCTCGATTGAACACGGATATTTCCGCCTTCAGGGGTAAATTCGATCGCATTACCGACAAGGTGCAAGAGGATTTGCTCGACGATGAGACGCTCTGCGATGATCGCTTCGCCACGGTTGTGAATGACAGTCTGGACCTGATGCCGTTTTTCCGCGATCTGTTTGTCGAATGAACCGATGACCGAATGAACCAGCTCCTCCCATGTCGGGGCATGCGTATTCCGTGCGACCGCAAGATCCGATTCTTGCGCATATCTGAGCAGGTTGTCGATCGTAAGCAGTAATCGCTGCCCACGATCGATGATGTGGTCGGCATGATCCCTGACGTCCGGATTCTGCTCGGATTGCAGGATTTGGGCGAATCCAAGGATGCCATGGAGAGGGTCGCGCATTTCATGCGACAGATTCTCGACAAGTTCGGACTTGGCCCGGATGAGTTTGTGACAATCCATCAGCCCGATCTGCAGATGATTGAGACGGGCCTTGATGAGATCCAACCGCTCGTTCAGAAGGAATGTTTCCTTCTTCAGCTGTTGGTTCTCCATACTCAACAAACTGTTGGATTCCGGATTCGAGTCGTCCCTCATCAGGCCGGCTTTCGATTTCCTCATCCCCTTTTCCTTGGAGATGCCTCGCTGAATCACGATCGGATTTCGAAGGATCTCTGACATGTTTTCAACGAATCTGATATCCTGCGCAGACCATGGAACCGAAGTTTCCGGGATGGAACGTTCCTTGAAGGAAAAAGACTCGTCCGAACCGAACGAACCATGGCCCAAACCTCCCAAATCACCTCTCGCGCGCGAATCGATGGTTTTCGACGCCCGGAAAAAGTGCACCGTGGGCCCCACAGGAGGCAGGATCTGAAAACCGGCAAGGCTGCACATATCCGACCCGGACTCAGGCGTGTTGAGGCGATTCAATACGAAAACAGAACCGTGTTTTTGCCCGTTGAACTCATCAAATATCATCTTATTCGACGGCAGAGGGACGGATTCTGGATATTGTGATTTCGTGCCGTTACCCAATGAAACGCTGAACGCATCGATCTGAAGCAACTCGGAAAGCTCTTGCCAGTGTGATTCGAGCAAACGGAACAGATCCTGATCGTGCGGATTGAGTTTGAACCATTCCAACAGCTTGTTCTCGCGTTGCGAGCGGATCTGATCCGTGCGGATCTGGTTGGATTCGATCCATTTCTCAACCCCACGAAGATAGATTGAGAAGAACAGGCGCGCGTCCAAGCCCAGGCTTCTTGGGCCTTGAAGATGATGGCCGACAAGAATCCCCCAGGGCCGCCCATGAACCATCATGACATGGCTATGCGTGGCTTTGACTCCGCTTTTTTGGAGAAAACGAATGTGAGAAAGTTCCGCTTTGTGAAACACGGAGCAGTTCGGATCCAAATTCCCGCTGAAACCCGAGACCGCCCGAACATGCACGCCGGGATCATCGGCATCATGGATGATTCGGATCAGACTGGTTGAGTGAACGTTTCCTGCTTCAACCTGGAACCCATCGGCTGAGGATTGAGCTCCGCCGGATACCGGATGGACGAAATTCCCATCTTGTCCGATGATTTCCCCCTCAAACTCATGATCGAATCGGTAAAGAACGACCCGATCGAATGCTGAAAATGTCCTGAATTTCGAGGTAAGCTGTGCGGCAAGGTCCGCAACCGATTCGATGTGATTCAGCGATTCAAGCGCATCGCCCATCCATGAGATCTGTGAAAAATCAGCCATCAAGGCGGAATCGACATGCTCCTCGAATTCGACAATGATGTGCTCACCCGTAATCGACAAATGGCATTGGTAATGTTTGGGCTGGCTGTGGAACTGGATTTGGAGCGATTCGTCATGGATCCGGCTTCGATACGGGGCATCCTGATGTTGTCTGCAAAAGCTGAGAAACGAGGCCGGGAACAGGGTTTCAAGGTGAATGGTGGAGAAATCCGCGGAATACATCCGCAGGAAGTCCCCGCAATTCTCGCTGAAATGGCTCAGGAGCTCGTTTTTTTTGGAAAATGCCAGCAGGTAAAAGCCGGTTTGCACCGAGTCCAACACAGATGTCGGGCCTCTGCCAAGATCTACGGAATTCGCCAAAGGGGTATGAGCTGATTTCATATGAATCTGGCCGATCCAAGGATCGATGCCACGATTCTAGTCGAACAGGACAACTGCGGGCAAGGATGTCGGGACTGCCTGAAGGGGCAGTATGGACAGGCCGGATCCCGAATCAGCGGCTGCCGGTGGGGGATGATTTGCGAAAATAATCCTGAATCGCCTGCACCAAACCGGGAATGTCATGCCTCACAGCCTCAACCGCAGGATGATGATCCAAGGCCTTCAGCGTCTCCGTTGTCACAGGCCCGATACTCGCAGCCACACATCCCTCTGGCCAAGGCAAACCGAGTGCGAAGAAATGCTCGGCGGTGGAGGATGAAGTGAACGTCACCATGTCCGCGCCTTCCTCAATGAACTTCGCCTGCGCACCGGTCGGGTCGTCAGTTTCAGGAACGGTTCGGTAGGCAATGCATTCGTCGACGATCGCGCCCAGTTTCATCAACCCGTCATAGATGACATCACGCGATTCCGCGGCTTTCACCCAAAGCACAGTCTGATTCTCAATATTGATCTCCCTGAACGCATCCAACAAGCCCTCAGCGACAAATTTTTCAGGAAGCAGATCGACCCCGATCCGATATTCGCGGATCTTGGCTGCAGTTCCAGGCCCGATGGCGGCGATTTTTGGATTTCCCAAACTTCGGGCATCCTCGTACGTCGCAAAGAACGCATCGAAGAATTTCTCAACCCCGTTCGGGCTGGTGAAAACCAACCAATCATACTCATGAGCGTGGGTGACTCCTTCCGCAAATCCCTCCCGGTCTTCGGGCAGTTCGATCCGGATCGTAGGCAGCTCGATCACATCCGCACCCAAATTCTGTAAGCGCTTGCTAAGATCTCCCGCCTGCTCACGGGTACGGGTCACCACGATTTTCTTTCCGAACAACGGTCGTTTCTCGAACCAGTTGATCTTCGAACGCTCCCGAACAACGCTCCCGATGACCGCCACCGCAGGCGACGAAAAACCGGCTTTCTCGGCGATATCTGCGATGGTTTCCAGAGTCCCCTCGATGGTCCATTGCGAGCCGGTCGTTGCCCATCGCACCAGCGCGATCGGCGTATCGGCCGCAGCACCATGCCGGATGAAAGAACTCGTGATTTCACGCAAGCGCGCGACGCCCATCAGGAAAACCTTCGTCCCCGGAGCGTTCGCAAGCTGGGCATAATCGATGGATGTGTAGCCTTTGGTCGGATCCTCATGGCCGGTGAAAATGGTGAGTTGCGTGTTGTGGTCGCGATGCGTCACCGGAATGCCCGCATAGGCCGGCCCGGCGATGGACGAACTAATTCCGGGCACGATCTCAAATTCCACCCCCGCATCCGCCAGCTCCGCCGCTTCTTCCCCACCACGGGCGAAAATCATCGGATCGCCACCTTTCAAACGGGTGACGATTTTTCCGGCCTTGGTGAATTCGACGATCATCTCGTTGATTTTGTCCTGGGGCACCGCGTGATCTTTCGCACGTTTGCCAACATAGATTTTCTCACAGCCCGGCTTGGTCCAGCGCAACAATTCCGGACTGCTCAACGCGTCGTAAACGAGAACATCGGCTGTTTCGATGCACTCTTTGGCACGCAGAGTCACAAGACCGAGATCGCCGGGTCCGGCGCCGACTAAATAGCAGATTCCTTTGGATGTCATTTGAGGGATAGGAAAAGTTTGAGTGCCGCTTGCATGGGATCGGTATCCGTCGCTGAACCGGTTTTGGGGTTTCCGCCCGCTTCCGGAAAGACGCGGGCGTGAAGATGGATGTGTGAACCGCTGAGAGAGGAATACACTCCGACCGGAGTGTGGCAGCCACCATCAAGCAACCGCAGAAATTCGCGTTCCGCAGAGACTTTGAGCCAGGTTTCCGTATGTCGAATCTCACTCACCAGCTCATGCGCCACGGAATCGCCTTTTCGGATCTCCAAGCCAATCGCCCCCTGCCCTGCCGCAGGAAAAAAGAAATCCTCAGGAAGACGCGTGCAGAAAACGGGTGAGGACGCCGCAACCATTTCCTCACCAACGAACGGAATTTGGGGAATGTATCCCAATCTCACCAAGCCGGCCTCGGCAAGCAAGATCGCATCGTAGTCGTCACCACTCGCAAGCTTTTCAATTCGGGTCGGCACGTTTCCACGCAGATCAGTGATCTCCAGATCGGGGCGCAGAAACTCCATTTGTTTGGCACGTCTCACACTGCTGGTGCCAAGTCTGGCTCGCGGTTTGAGAGCGGAGAGCCCCCCGGCTGCTTTGGTCAGTAAAACATCCCGAACCGGGGCCCGCTCCAGCGCTGCCGCGAGTTCGAATCGGTCATCGATCACGGTCGGCATGTCTTTCAGGCTGTGCACCGCGATATCCACAGAACCATCGGCCAAGGCTTCCTCGAGCTCCTTGATGAACACGCCTTTGTCGAACGTGCCCTCGGCCCTCGCAACATCGGCCAATGAAACATCCGTTCTTCGATCGCCTGTGGTTTTGATGATCTGGCGGCTGAACGTCCAATCCGGAAATTTTGCCAACAACAGGTGTTCGGTAGCCGTCGCCTGCACCAAGGCCAGCTCACTGCCACGGGTGCCGATGATCATCTGTTTGCCATTTCTGCTCATGAATTTGCTCTGCGCCCCTCTCCATGCCGTCGGAACGGGCTCCTTGCAAGGTTAAGTCATCCTAAAATCCACGGATTGAAGGGATCCGATTCGTTCGGCATGAAGCCACAAGGTGCGAATTCGGCAAAGAGCTTTATCGTGCGGGACATGAGAAGGGGCGATCGATTCCCCTTGATCGCCGGTTTCCTCATGGTTCCCGAGGGAACGACTCGTCAATTGTGATCCTGACTGCCGGATTCCCACGGTTGGAAATCACCCGCCCGGTCGCCGCACATGGAGAAGCGCGACATCGCAAAACCATCGGCATTCCAACCAAAACCATGTCGGATCCTCGCCCCTCCGTCTCAGAAAACTTCTTGCAAAGCCCGACCACCCTCGCTAACTCCCCACCTCTCCACGCGCCTTGGCTCGGGAGTTCGAATACGAGATTTTATGAAATTAAGTCAACTGCTCGATCTTGATCATATCCTTCTGGATATGAAAGCCACCGAGCATTGGCCCGCCATCGTGGAGCTGGTCGATTTCTTGGCAGATCGCGGGGATATTCCGAAAAACTGCTACGAGGAGATCCTGAAGGCCCTGGAGGAAAGGGAAGCCCAGATCAGCACCGGGATCGGCTCCGGAGTGGCGATCCCCCATACTTTCTCCGACACGCTTGAAAAGGTCGTCGCCATCTTCGGGCGCTCCAAGGAGGGGATCGAGTTCGAGGCCCTCGACAATGCACCGGTGCATTTCATCATTCTCTTTATCGTTCCCCGCAAGGATTACCACTTGCATCTCCGCACCCTTGCCGCGATCGCGAAAATGTTCACCAATTGCGAGGTCCGACGGAACCTCTTCGCAGCCAAGACCCGGGCTGAAATCCTCGAAATCCTCAATCCAAAAACAGGCAAGACCACCCAGGAAGAACCTTGTTGAGATCGATCCGGCACTTCTACCTTTTTCCGCATCCATGTCCGTCCGCGCTGATCCGTGGTGCTTATCCCTTCACATGCTTCCCGAGTTTTTTCAGCCATGACCCTGCTCCAACATCTCGAATCCCGCTTGTCCAAAGCCCTTGAAACGGTTCTGGGAGAATCCACCACGCCCAACCTCACCACTGCAGCCGATTTGCGTTTTGGCGATTACCAGAGCAATTCGGCGATGGTCCTGGCGAAACGCATGAAAACCAACCCCCGCGCCCTCGCGGAGCGAATCATCGAGTCGATCGAGATCAATGACCTCGCCACGGCGAAAATCGACGGCCCGGGTTTCATCAATTTCACCGTGCTTCCCGCAGCCTATGCCAACTATGCGGAAACGTTGCTGAAGGATCCGAAGTTGGGCACTCCTGAACTCGGAAAAGGCAAACGCATTGTCATCGATTTTTCGGCTCCGAACGTCGCCAAACCCATGCATGTCGGCCATATCCGCTCGACCATTATCGGCGACTCCCTCTGCCGCATCGCGCGCTTCCTCGGATTCGAGGTGATCGCAGACAACCACATTGGCGATTGGGGGACGCAGTTCGGAATGATCCTTCATGGCTGGAAAAGCCGCTTGGATGCGGAGGCCCTCGAACAAGACCCGATCAGGGAACTGGTTCGAATCTATCGGGAAGTCAACTCCGCCACCAAGGAGAATCCCGCCATTCTCGAGAGCTGCAAAGCCGAGCTCGTCAGGCTGCAGGCAGGTGATCCGGAAAACCTCGCGATCTGGCAACAATGCATCGATGTGTCCAAGGCCGGATTACAGAACATTTACGACCAGTTGGATGTGAAGTTCGATCATTGGCTCGGTGAGAGTTTCTATAACGAAATGCTACCCGCCCTGGTCGAGGAGTTTGTGAAAAAAGGGCTCGCCCGAGAGAGCGACGGGGCCATCTGCATCTTTTCCGACAAATCCAAAGACCCCAGCCAGGACCCTTTCAAAGTCCATCGTGAAGACGGCTGGACTGACAACCCAGCGATCATCCGCAAAGCCGATGGCGGTTTTCTCTACGCCACCACCGACCTCGCCACCATTCAATACCGCATCGACACCTGGAACGCGGACCAGATCTGGTATGTCGTCGGAGCCCCCCAACAGCTTCATTTCCGCCAGATCTTCGAAGCCGCCCATCGTTGGGGAAAAACGGGTGATTTCCGACACATCGCATTCGGCTCCATCCTTGGAGAAGACCGCAAACTGATGAAAACCCGTTCAGGAGACAACGTCGGGCTTACGGATGTGTTAGAGGAGGCCATTCAGCGTGCTGCGAACGTCATTTCCGAAAAAAATCCGGAACTCCAAGGCAAGGAGGCCGAGAAGATTGCGGAGATTGTGGGAATCGGAGCGGTGAAATTTGCGGAACTATCCCAAAACCGCCTCACCGATTATGTCTTTGCCTGGGACCGCATGCTGGCCCTACAGGGTGATACCGCGCCTTACCTCCAATATTCCAATGTCAGGATCCGTTCGATCTTCCGGAAACTGGACGGCGAATTCGATGCCGGGTCAGCTCGAATCCATCTGGAAAGACCCGAGGAAATCCACCTTGCCCGCTTGCTCGCCCGGTTTGGCGAAATTCTACCCATGGTCATCGAGGATTTCCGGCCCAATCTTCTCGCCAACTATCTCCTCGAGCTGGCTCGCGCGTTCCATTCCTTCTTTGAAGCCTGTCCCGTGCTCAAATCCGAGGAACCCCACAAAACCAGCCGCCTCGCCCTCTGTCACCTCTGTTCGCGAACCCTCGAACAAGGTCTCGGCCTCTTGGGCATCAAATGCCCAGAACGCATGTAGACATCATCATCTCAGAATCCAAAAAACAAATGGATGGGATGAAGCACAGGCGGCAGTGATCATGCAAAGCCTGAGATTTTGGATTGCACTTTTGACCAGCTTCAACAAAACATATCGCGATGTTCCCTTTTTACGTCATCGGACACAAAAACCCGGATACGGATGCCATTTGCTCGGCCATCGGTCATGCGGCTCTGCTTCGTGCAAGCGGTGAAGAACCCAATGCGGTCGCAGCACGTTGCGGTGAAATCTCCCAACGCACCAAATGGGTCCTTGAAAAAGCCGGGCTCGATGCTCCGGAGCTGATCACCGACGCACGCACGACGGCTGGCATGATTTGCAAACGCGAGGTGGTTTCCGTCCGTCCCTCAGATACCTTCCTCACCGCCTACAAGCGCATGCTGGCGGCCTCCATCCGCTGTGTTCCCGTGGTCAATGAAGACGGTAGCGTGACCGGCATGCTGCAATACATCAATCTTCTGAAACTATTGCTGCCAGAGAATACGGAAGGCATCAGCGTGCGTACGGTCCATGCCTCGCTCAACAATCTCGCCGCCACTCTCGATGCCGAAAGCCTCGGCGCGAAAATCTGCGACCAGGACGAGGAAGAAGATCTGATCCTTCTCGTCGGTGCTTCGTCACAAGACACCGTAAAAGATCGACTCCATGAAGCCATCGCCGAGAAAAACATCCGGAATTTCCTGGTGATCTGTGGAGACCGCCCCATTGTCCAACGTCATGCGATCGAAACCGGAGCCCGAGCATTGCTTGTAACCGGCAACAACAAGATTCCCAAGGAGATCCAGGAACTCGCGATCCGCAAAGGAACTGTCCTGTTGCGTTGTCGCCAGGACACCGCCAGCGCCAGCACGCTGATCCGTTGTTCGCGAACGGTACGTCACGTGATGGAAAATCAATTCATCACGATCAACTCCAAGGAACCGGTCTCCAAAATCAGGAAACAACTCAGCGCTGTCGACCAGGATCTGTTTCCCGTTACGGATCACCATTCGGATCTCATTCTCGGCGTCCTGGCGAAATCGGATCTGGTCGATCCGCCGAAAATTCGTTTCGCCCTTGTCGATCACAACGAATACGCCCAAGCGGTCACAGGCATCGAAGAAGCCACCATCACCGAGGTCATCGACCACCACCGCCTGTCCGGAGACCTCGTCTCGCGCGAACCCATCCGTTATCTCAACGAACCGGTTGGCTCCACCTGCACTCTGGTAGCTCGCAAGTTTTTCCACCGTGACCTCATCCCCTCGCCCAGCGTAGCTCTTTGCCTGTGCGGCGGGATCGTATCAGACACGCTCTGCCTGACCTCACCTACGACCACCAACCTCGACCGAAAAATGCTGACCTGGCTGTGCGGAATCGCGCGCGTCGACGCAAAGGAATTCGCCGAGGAGTTCTTCACATTCGGATCCCTGATCGCAACAGGCACAGCCGATGAAATCATCCACTCCGACCGTAAGGAATTCAACGAGCAAGGCCTGGTGATCAGTGTGTCGCAGGTCGAGGAACGAGACCTTCATGGCTTCAAGGATCGTCGCGCGGAACTCGAAAAGGCCCTGCGGGATCTTCAATATGATAAAGGCTATGACATCGCCGTTCTGGCCGTCACCGATGTGGCCCTGCTCAAAAGCATCGTGCTTGCCGTAGGTCCGGAAAAAATCATTGATGCCCTGCCATTTACCCGCATCGACAATACCCTTTACATGGCACCGGGTGTCGTATCCAGAAAACGTCAGATCTTTCCCGCAATCTGCGAGGCGATCGAACATGGCAATGTTTAGCAGCTCCGGAACGATGTTACGGAAATGAACGAATGATCGCCCGGCGGATACCCCACGCCCATCCGTGCCAACTGCATTTCGGCGGGATTTTGACACTTGGAATTTGAAATCTGTAATCCGCAACCCCAGCATTCCTTCATGTCCGCAACCACACCCATGATGGCACAATACCTCACCATGAGGAAGAGCCTCCCTGCTGACATCATTCTCTTCTACCGCTTGGGCGATTTCTACGAAATGTTCTTCGAGGACGCCAAAACCGCAGCACCCATCCTGAATGTCGCCCTAACGAAACGTGGGGGAACCCCCATGTGCGGGGTCCCCTACCATGCAGCCCAGAATTATATCGCCCGACTGCTCAAAGCAGGCAAACGGGTCGCGATCGCCGAACAAACCTCCGAGGCGGTACCCGGGAAATTGGTTGAGCGTGAAATCGTCCGCATCCTCACTGCCGGCTCCATCGACGATCTGACGCTGTTAGACGACCAACGACCCAATTATTTGGCCGCTCTCTCCAAAGTAGGCAAATTCCTCGGCTTGGCAGCCATCGATCATACCACCGGCGTATTCATCCTATCCGAGTTTGCCGACCCGGCGCAACTCCTTGACGAGATCCACCGTATCGCCCCATCGGAAATCCTGATTCCCGATCACCAGATCGGCGATTTTTCTGAACATTTTCCCCACGCACTTCCCTACGATGGATATGCGTTTCTTCCCGAACATGCGGTGGAACTCCTGAAATCCCACTTCAAGGTTCACTCGCTTGACGGCTTCGGCTGCTCAGACAACGTCGCGGCGGCAGCGGCGGCAGGCGCCGCATTGCACTACCTTGCCACTCAATTGCGCCGCTCCTGCGACCATCTCAACCCTCCCCGATGGTTGGATCATGAGAAACACGTGCTGATCGATTCCGCATCCCAGCGCAACCTCGACCTCGTCGAATGCCGTTCCGGCCCGAAACACACGTTGCTCGGTGTGCTGGATCGCACTCAGACTCCGATGGGCGGAAGACTTCTCCGCGATTGGCTTCTCCACCCCCTGCGCGACCTCACCGCGCTGAATCAACGCCAAGACTGCATCGCCGCCTTCCTCGAAGAACCCTTCATCCTTTCCAAAACCCGCGAATCACTGAAAAACATCCGTGATATCGAACGCACCTCTTCTCGACTCTCCCAAAACTCCGGTAACCCGCGCGACCTGCAATCTCTCGCATCCTCTCTCAGGGAAATCCCCGCTCTGAAAGAACTCCTTGCTTCGCTGCATTCCACCCTCCCCAACCTGGGCTCCGGGCTACACCCGCTTCCCGAACTCCGCGAATTGCTTGAACAGGCCCTGACAGACGAACCTCCCGCCAACATCAAGGAAGGCAATATCATTCGCGATGGATATTCCGCGGAACTCGATGAGCTCCGCTCGGCCGCGCGCGGAGGAAAAGACTGGATCGCCAGGCTACAGGAAGATGAACGCAAACGCACCGGAATCGATTCCCTGAAGATCAAATTCAACAACATCTTCGGCTATTTCATCGAAATCACCACCTCACAACTTGCCAAGGTTCCCGATGACTACACGCGCAAACAAACCATGTCAAACGCCGAGCGCTATATCACCCCGGCGCTCAAAGAAATGGAAAACAAGGTGCTGGGTGCGGAGGAACGGTCAAAACAGCTGGAATACGAACTTTTCCTCCAACTTCGGCAGCAGGTTGTCTCCCATCTGGCCGAACTCAAGGAAACTGCCGCCGCGATCGCCACGATCGACACGCTATGTTCGCTTGCGGAAACCGCCCAGACCCACCGCCACTCGCGCCCCACACTCACCGAAGGCACCGAACTCATCATTCAGAACGGCAGGCACCCGGTTCTCGAGCAAACCCTGACGGACACCAAATTCGTCCCGAACGATAGCGAACTCCTTCCCGACAGCTCGCGACTCCAAATCCTCACGGGGCCGAACATGGCCGGAAAATCCACCTACATCCGCCAACTCGCCCTCATCACCCTGATGGCTCAAATCGGCGCTTATGTCCCGGCGGACGCCGCAACCATCGGCCTGACAGATCGAATTTTCTGCCGTGTGGGCGCCTCGGACGACCTCTCACGCGGCCAGTCCACCTTCATGGTCGAGATGTCAGAAACCGCACTGATCCTCAATCATGCGACCGAGAAATCACTGGTGATTCTGGATGAAATCGGACGTGGCACCGCCACCTTCGACGGACTCTCCATTGCCTGGGCTGTCGCCGAGCATTTGCACGATGAGGTGAAATGCCGCACCCTCTTCGCGACCCATTACCATGAACTCACCGACCTTGCCAACACCCGCCCGGCCGTCGTCAACTGCAATGTCGCCGTGCGCGAATGGAACGAGGAAATCATCTTCCTCCACAAAATTCTGCCGGGTGCAGCGGACAAGTCCTACGGCATTCAGGTCGCACGCCTGGCCGGTCTGCCCAAACCCGTCCTCGCACGCGCGAAATCGATTCTTTCCCACCTCGAGATGAACTCTTCCAAACCGGAATCCCTGCAAAAACACCCCAAGCCAAAAACCACACAACTCGAGGACTCCATGCCGAAGCCGAATTCACCGCAGATGAATCTCTTCGATTTCTGAATCGCGCCACAGCGCCGGCGGCTGTCCATGGCAAATCACCTGTCGAGTTGCAATCCGGCTTCCCGCCAGGTGTCGATTCCTGATGAAAACACATAGAGGCTGTATCCTCGTCTGGTAAGTTTCTTCGCCACGTTGCGCGCTTCGGAACAACCCAAATTGAAACAATAGAGAACCACTTTCTTGCCAGCATTCTGGGCGATTTGAATTTCAATATCCCGCTTCTGGACTTCCTCATCATACCAGGTATGGGGCCAGTTGATCGCACCGGGGATATGATCGATCTGATAAAAATAGGGAACACGCACGTCATACAACAGAACCTTACCCGTTTGTTGCAGCTCGAACAATTCTCCGATTCCGATGGACTCATAGGTTCCTTTGACCTCGCTGCCGACAGGGATGTTGACAGGCTTACTGGCAACCACCCGATGCAGCGGCCCCTCCGGCTGCTTGTCCTGATCCTTCATGCCGACCTCACAGGACACGAGCGCGGCAAACAAGGCTGCAATGAGCGATCTGTTGTACACTTTCACAAGCCGATCGTGAAGGGTGGACATGGATTCGTGAAGGGTGAAATTTACCGTAGAGACAGTGCCTCGCGTTTCATCATTTAGAACACCACTTCGTCCATCCGGATATCCCAAGGATCCGTGATGATTCTGTCGACCATTTGGTGGGGAAACCCTACGCCAATTTTTCGGGCATCGCTTCTCGCATCTGACAGGACGCGGTCATAGAAACCCTTGCCCCTCCCCATCCTGCCTCCATCGCGATCAAAACCGAGACCGGGACACAGGAAGAGATCGATCTGTGTAGCAGCCACCCGTTCCAATCCATCCTTGGGCTCGAAAATCCCGAATGTTCCGCACTGCAGGTCTTGGGCAATGTTTCCCACCCGATAAAAATTCAACCCGTCACCCACCACCTTGGGGAAAACCCAATCTCTAGTCACCCAGTTGAACAGTTCGCCCAGATCCACCTCACCCGGCAGAGCCATGTAGGCAGCAACGATGCGGGCGGAGTCGAGCTGTTTCAGACGTTTCGCCAACCGATTCACCACCGGAGCGGAATCCGCTTCCGGATGCAACCGGACGAGCGCCCTCAGTTGTTGGCGTTGTAGCCTCTTATCGGATGCATTCATGGCGATTGCGAAATGGTGCCATTGATTTCAGGAAAGCGCAACCCGTGACAAAACCCATCATGGTTCCGATCGGCACTTGCACCCGACGACCCGCCGCATGATTTCCTAGACCGGTGCCTTGTCCAACCCGAAGGCGTCATGAACCGCACGGGCCGCATCCTCGATATGAACCTCGTCCACAGTGACCGCGATCTTGATTTCCGAAGTGGAAATCATGCCGATATTGATGCCCTTCGCGCCGAGCGCCTTGAACATGGTCGCCGCAACACCCGAATGCGAGCGCATCCCGATACCCACGGCGGATAATTTGGCAATTCCTGCCTCGGTTTGGATTTGCGCATCCGCCGAAAGCTCTGCCAAAAGCGGTTTCAATGCTGCCTGGGCTTTACCGAGATCGCTCGAGTGCATGGTGAAGGAATGCCTGGAAAGATGGTCATCATTCGAGGTGTTCGAGACAATCATATCCAGATTGATCTCAGCATCCGCCAACACACCAAGGATCTTTCCAGACATGCCCGGAAGATCCGGAATACCTGAAATGGTAACCCGCGCCTGCGAGCGTTCGATCGAAATGCCACGAATGACAACGTTTTCCATATTGGGATGTTCTTCTAACACAAGGGTTCCAGGGTTATCGTTAAGTGAGGAGCGCACCTCGAAAACTACGCCGAATTTCTTCGCGAACTCGACCGAACGCGACTGCATGACTTTGGATCCCGAGGATGCCATTTCCAACATTTCATCATAGGAAATTTCCGGCAATTTGCGGGCGTTTTTCACGACCCGGGGATCACAGGTGTAGACCCCGTCCACATCGGTGAGAATTTGGCATACATCCGCTTTCAGGGCTGCCGCAACGGCGATGGCGGTAAGATCGGAACCGCCGCGTCCGAGCGTATGGACCATGCCGTCCGGAGTGATTCCCTGAAACCCGGCAACCACAAGTGTTTTCCCCTCATCAAGAAATCGCCGCATCAAGGAGGGATCCATGTTGGAAATGCGGCCGCGGGTGTGGCTTCCCGTTGTAAAAATTCCCGCCTGCCGACCGGTGACCGAAGCCGCATCCACGCCGATCTTTTGCAAGGCCAACGAGACCAGAGCGATCGATTGCTGCTCGCCCGTCGCCAACAAAACGTCCAATTCGCGCTCCGATGGTGAATCGTTCAGTTCCTTTGCCATCGCAATCAGGCGGTCGGTCACGCCGGACATCGCGGAAACCACGGCCACAACCTGATTCCCCTCGTCACGGGTGCGCTTGATTCTCGCAGCTACATTGCAGATGCGATCGATGGAACCTACGGAAGTTCCGCCATATTTTTGAACAATCAGGGCCATGGTTTCGGGGCGCGCGGATTCAAAAGGGTTATTTTCAAAACTTCAAACCCTAAACATGAAATTCTCTTCAGGGTCGCAGCCTGTTCCAACGAACCTCCAAACCCTCCGGCGCCGGATATTCCGGCCCGAGCACGAACAAGGCCGTGGCCCAGGCATCAGCCGTGGCACAATCCTTTGCCACCACCGTCACGGAACTCGGCTCACGGACCACGGGCTTGCGATTTCTGGGATCGATGATGTGACACGCCAGACCATCGCGATTCGGCTTGAACTGCCGATAATTTCCACTTGTGGCCATCGCCTGACCGCGCAGCGTACGGACATATGAAATTTCGTTCGACGATGGCTCAGGGACTTCCACTCCCACGTTCCAAGCGCCCTCACCCACCAGGATTTCGCCACCCAGCTCAAACACAAAATCCCTGATTCCGATCGCTTTGAGCCGCTCGCCCACCCGATCCACCGCAAAGCCTTTGCCGATCGCAGACAAATCAACACCTCTCCCTGCTGGTCCGAAACCTGCCTGATGCACATCCTCCAGGATCCGGTAATCAAATGCCCCGCGACTTTGCAGACGAATTTCCTCAGCCAACTGCAGGACGCGTTCCAGATCTGCGGTAGCCGCTTCACCGCGGTTGTAACGTGAAAGATCCGAGCTATCGCGCCACTGACTCAGGACCTGCTCCCATCGGTCCAACTCCGCTTGTACTTCCAACCTCAAATCAGCCGATGCTGTTCCGTTGCAGGCCAACCTCCATGAACATCCCATGGACTTGCCACTGAATCTATCCCGTACCTGCTCGTCCTGATCTCCACAGGATGAAAACAAAACCACAAAAAGAAACCATCCTGGAATTTTCATAGAACCACATGGCAGACCGCCGCCAGGATCAACAGACCGGCGAGGGTGTCGCGCCGAGTCCAAGTGGATGGCGACAGAGTCAAGAAACGCAGCATCGCTCCTGTCGGGCATCCGTAATGACAATAGGCCTGTGGCATGAGAATGGCGGCGACCAGTCCCACGCTGAATACCAACGCCGGGATCCATGCCGTAAATCCGGTACTCCAGGTTTCGAAAGGCTCGAAATAAGCGAAAGGTATGCCGCTGCCGAGCAGGGCAAGGGTCCAAATGACGATAAGCGTCAACCACGGAATGCGGATCAGGAACTTGTGAAGCTTGGGTGGCAAGGAAACCCGTTTTTGATTCAGCGAGCCCAGCAAGGTTTGTGCGGCGCCATGTGGACAGATCCGGTTGCAGTAGACGTTTTTCCCTGTGAATGCCGGAATCACCAAAGCCGCCGCAGTCAAAACGATCAGGGGGAGAACCGCACCCATGCCAAGCCCGTTCGCTCCCCATCCAACCAACTGGTCCTGGCTCACCATCCAGCCCAGCCAGATTCCAGCGGCCACGGAAATGACGGCAAAACCCGTCCTCACCCGACGTGTTCCACCCCATTTGCTCATCCCGACAACCACACCCAGCGCGATCCATACCAAGGCCCAACCGGTCTTCCATGACAGACCCTGATTTTTCTTTTCCGAGAGATAGCGGCGCGACATCTCCCGAACACTCTCTACCACCGCATGGTTTGTATAACTTGCTCCGCTGGTAAACAACAGGGGCGAGTTTTTCATGTCGTGGGCAAGGATTTCATCCACGCGTTTGCCCGCAAAGCCATCCGCGTATTTTACCTCGTTTCTCACGTCGCTCACATATGGCTCGTTGTCACGACTTCCCAAAAATCCGATCCCCAGAATCACGTCTTTTTTCCGATCCAACGCCACGATCACATCCGAAATCCCATTGAAGCCGCGCGCCGATACGCCCATCCGGCTGCTGCGCAGGACCAGGCCGATTTGCTTTTCCCGATGCAGGATATCATACGTACCCTCTGCCGGATCCGCCACGATCCGATCCGCCTCCGGATACCATTTCTTCACATCGGCCAGAACCAGATCCACAGGAAACCACTGATCCATGCCCTCGGCACCGAACCGAGCCGCCACCCCACGAGCCATCGCCTCACTGGTCAGGGTTGCCCCGGAAACGACCATCGGTTGATCCATCGCGCCCAACGACGCCTCGGAAACATTCGTCCACTGTGACCAAAACGCCGCATCGCGCCTCACCTTGTCCACATGTCCATCAGTGTCCGAACTGGAAAGAAGGCGAACGCTCTTCACTTTTCTCTCCGTATCGAGAATCACCAACAACTCGGATGGTCCGGAGTAACCTTGGATGTTTTCCGCCTGCGGAAAGGTCGATGTGGCCCAGCCCAACAGAATCCCTTCGGCGGAGCTCAGCGGATAAAATCCATCACTCGGTGCGGCCACTTCCGCCACCTCTGAAAACACCTGCTTCGCGATGGGAAGGATCGTTTCCGGATTCAACTCCTTGCTGTCATCCGGCCGAGCCCACAGACACATGAGCGCCGCGAGAATCAAGCCCAGGCGATAGACCGCAAGCGCCCAGCGCTTGAGGCGACGCTTGCCATCAGTTCGATGGCGTTGAGGTGTCGGGATTGGCATCAAGGTGTGTTTTCAACGCGTCGAGATTTTCAAAACGCCTGCCTCCCTCCATTCTCCACAAGCGTTTCACTTCATCGAGATGGTTTTCATAGATGTCGCGCGGACTGCAGTTGTGAATCGTTGCCAAGGCTGCGGCGCGACCCACCACCACACCCATCATCCCGATGGTTTTCATCACCCGGATCGTGCCAAGCGCGTCTCGCTCGACGCTGATGTTGCGTCCGGCCATGAACAGGTTCGGAATGTTGCGGGAATAGAGCGTGCGATAAGGGACTTTGTAGCCGACTTTCCTGTCAACGCCCGGACCGTGTACGGCACGGGCAATGAACGGATTGCCCGGAATCACATCCTTGTATTTCTCGAGCGGATAATGAAGGTCGATCGACCAGGTCGTGAGGAAAGTGGCATCTTCGTAGGCTTTTTTGCTGCGGATTTCATCTCCGGTGAGAATCACATCGCCGAGTATCTGGACGGTTTCCCGGGTTCCACCGACATAAGCCAACCAGGTCATCTCGGCATTCGCATGCTTGTTGGGATCGCGCTCCGCATACGCTCCGTGGTTTTTCATGGAATTCCATGCGCTGTAGGAAACGAGGAGGTTGTGGTCACGGATCAGCTCCTTGTCTGCGATCGGATGCTTGTCGAATCCGCTCTCCCAGAACCATTCCGCGTGACCGAAACCATGGCGTAAATTCGGATAGGGAAACTGTTTGTCTGTGAAGCGATACATCCATGCCTGCTCGTGGAATCCGATGGCCTTGTCGCGATTTTCCCACATCCACATGTTGCTCATCCCCAAGCGGCCTTTTTCGGTAAACTTGGTATCCGCCTTTGCCCACGTGCCGATGAAACCGTGGCCCGTGCAATCCACGAAGAACCTGCCTCTGATACGTTTGAGCTTTCCGGCCTCGATCTCAACCGTCTTGACTGCGGCGATTTTGCCCTCCGCCATTTCCACGCCATAGGCATGGTGACTGATGAACAAGGTGATGTTTTTCTCCGCTTTCACGACCTCGTCTTTTTTGTGGTCCACGAATTCCGTGGCTGGTGCTGGGGAAGCGATCGCTTTGTCTTCGAATTCACGGATGATCTGGTCCAACGGATACTCGCTGGGCGGATATTCACCTTTGGCCCACACACGGATTTCCGACGAACCATTGCCACCCATGACCTTGCGGTTTTGAATCAGGGCGACTTTGGCTCCCATGCGTGCGGCGGAAATTGCGGCACCGAGTCCGCCATAGCCTCCTCCGACAACCACCAGATCATACTCTCCCGCGTCTGTCAGTGCGCTCGGCACTCCGGGAATGTCCCAAGCCGTACGCTCTTCAAAGGTCGTATCAGCAGGTGGGGTGACATTCGCATCGCTGCTGAAAAGAATCGCATCCGCCCGTCCGTTGAAGCCGGTGAGATCTTTCAGCGCCAGCTTGGCTTTACCGGCTTTGAGAGAAACCTTGCCAGCCAACTGCCAGGTCCATTTGATATCCTCTTTTCCCAGCTCGGCCGGGAGTTCTTGACCATTGACTGCAAGTTTGAACCGACCCGCACTGTCAGCACGTTCCAAGCGCTTGGTCCAATCGATGGTCCTCACCCAGACGCGATAGTCCCCAGCAGCAGGAATCTCCACTTCGGTGGTGGCATCCGCAACCGGTTTACCCAATCCGTGAGCGATCAGGTAGGAAGATCCTACCGACTCGATGAACTGGGTGTCGATGCCCCACCCGCCTTTGTTGGCGAATTGCTCGGTTTCAACCAGAAAGGTGGCGGCTTGCAGCTGTGCGGCAGCAAATAGGCTGAGCAGGAACGGATATTTCATGGAGCGTATAAAAATCAGTAGATCAGAATCACGCGAATACGCAAAAATGACAAATGCCATTTCATGATTCGTCCATTCTTTTCCGCTGTCTGGCCTGCCGGAAAAACGACTGGATCAGTGCCAGAGACTCCTCTCCCATCACCCCGGCTACCACATCGCAGCGGTGATTCAGGGGCGGATTGGAGTCCAGAAGGTTGATCCACCCACCCGCCGCCCCGGCCTTGGGATCAACGCAGCCGAATACCACCCGATCAGGCCGGCAATGAACAATGGCCCCCGCACACATGGGGCAAGGCTCTTTGGTAACGTAAAGGGTGCATTTTTCCAAACGCCAATCGCCCAAAGCCTGCTGCGCTGCGGTAAGAGCCAACATTTCCGCATGTGCCGTCGCATCCTTGAGCGTTTCCACCTGATTCCAAGCTCGCGCGATGATTTTTCCCTCATGGACCACAACCGCTCCGATCGGGACTTCCGCTGCCGCGTATGCTTTCTGCGCCTCGCGCAGAGCCTGCTGCATGAAATGCGCATCGCTATTGAGATCAATGATCTTTTCGTGTTCCATGCCTTTTTCTAGCGAGTCATTGCGAACAATCAACCCCAGAGGAAACGTCCCATGTTTTCCTCGGGAGAGGAATGTGTTTGAACAAACGGTTCCATGTGAAGTCCGGTCCGAATGAGACATCGCCCAACTGCCACGAAAACGACGAGCAAGGAGCCGAATCAGGTCATTTCCGGCATCATTCGCCATGCCGATGGATCAATCCGGTCGGTATATTGAACATTCCAGCCCTCCCCCACGCATGAACCAAGCACCCAGACTGGTGTCAAACGAAGCCGGCTTCATCAACCTGCGGGCAAGCAGATCGCATGCTCACGACCAACGATCCTGACGTTCTGAAGTATTCAGAACGGGATATCATCCTCTTCCGGATAATCATCCATCGGAGCGGGCGATCCGCCATGACGCGAGTGATCGGCGCCGCTCTGCTCGCTACCATCATGAGCAGGCCGCGCACCGCCTTTGCCATCTGGCAAAAATTGGAGATTATCGGCAACAACCTTGAGCTTGCTGCGCTTCTGGCCGGTTGCCTTATCGTCCCAAACATCCATTTGGAGACGCCCTTCGATGAATACCCCACGGCCTTTGGTGAGATATTTCTGCGCATTTTCGGCGCTTGCACCCCAGACGGTGACATCCACGAACGTGGTTTCGTCTTTCCAACCCCCATTGCCATCCTGAACCTTACGGTTCACCGCAATGCCGAGATCCGCCACAGCGGAACCCTTGGGAGTATGGCGAAGTTCGGGATCGCGAGTGAGATTTCCAAGCAACAATACCTTGTTCAAGTTGGCCATAAGCGTAAGTAGGTTAAATTTGGTTCAAAAAAGCGCCATACCGGAGGGAAATCATTGAACCGCCTCCTCAGGCAACCCGATTGAACTGATTCAGATAAATCGATACGTTCAATGCCAGTTTTTCCTGAATCTTGGCAATGCATTCGGGAGCGCTCGTGAAGGTGTAGGAAACATAGTGCGCACCATGGATCTTGCGGGGGCTGTAGGCGAATTCCTTGCGGCCCAGGTTGTTGATCTTTTCGATCTTCGCTCCGCTTGCCTCGATATCCTTGGTAATCGCGGAAACGAGTTCGTCCATGCTACCTTCTTGGTTCTTCGTAGCCAATGCTATCAGGCCTTCGTATTTACGGCTCATCTTGTATGTGTTCGGTGGTTTGATTTAGTGATGGTTTGACCCGTGGAGTATTAAAACGGTTCGATGCCAAGGCAACACCCCAGGAGCGCGAAAAATGAACGGCTTCGCGGGCTGTGGCAAGCATGTTTTCCAAGTCGTCGCGTTCTTCAGGTCGGAACCCTCCCAATACATGCCCCGTCATCTGACCCGGTTGGGCTGCTCCAATTCCAAGTTTGAGGCGCGGGAACGCATCTCCACCAAGCTGCTCAATGATCGATTTGATGCCGTTATGCCCCCCTGCAGAGCCTTTTTCCCTGAACCTCAGGTGTCCGAGGGGCAAAGCCACATCATCGTGGACCACTAAGATCTGTTGCGGTTCCCATTTGTAAAAGGACAACATCTGCCGCACGCAACGTCCGCTCAGGTTCATAAAGGTCTGCGGTTTCGCCAGAAACAATCCATTCGCCAATCTCGCAAGATGCGCTTGCATTTTTGGCTCGGATTTGAAAACCGCACCATCCGCCAGCGCCAATCGATCCAGCAACATGAACCCTACATTATGTCGAGTATCCTCATACTGCCTCCCGGGGTTTCCCAAGCCAATGATCACCGAAATTTCCATGAAATAGATCAACCCATGCCGGTGAATGCTGCAAATAAAAAACGCCCGGGAAAACTCCCGGGCGTCTCTCAAACATCGAACGATGAAGGTAAACTCATGCTGTCGCAGTCGCTTCCTCAGACACCAGAGCGGCTGGCTTGCCAATGTGCGCGACCACCACTTCGGCCGCGTGAGTGGCTTTCACGCCAGCAGGCAGCTTAAGGTCACCGATGTGAAGGTTATCACCCACATCCAGATCGGAAATATCCGTTTCAATTACCTCCGGAAGCGCATCCGGCAAGCAGGTAATTTCGAGCGTGTGCGCATATTGCTCAAGAACACCACCGCCCTTGACGCCTTTGGCCTCACCGTTGAGGTGAATGGGGATCATCGCGGTAATTTCGGTTTTGTCATCCACGGCAAGAAAATCAACATGCAAGGCAAGTCCGGTAATGGGGTCGTGCTGGATGGTTTTCAAGAACACGGAACGGACCCCCTCACCCTCGACATCCAAGTTGATCAGAATGTTGTCTGACGAACTGTGGGCAATGAGTTCGGCAAAGGTCTTTGCGTCCACTTTCAGGTTTTCCGCCTGCACTCCACGACCGTAAACCACGGAAGGAAGCCAGCCTTCACGGCGCATTTGCTTGAGTTTTCCTGATCCGCTGCGGAGGCGCGGAGCTGCTTTGAGTGTTGTCTTCTTGGCCATAACTAAAAAAGTGGATTGAGGTGATCTTCGCAGGGCTACATCCACAGCGAGGGGCGGCAGGTCTATACGGCAAATCGATCCTTGTCAAAAATTTGTTCGGCATTTCTAAAGAAAGTCGCTGATTGATCCGGCTCTGGTTTACGTATCTATTCTGCCCCGCCCATGCATTTCCTGATCGCTCCCGACAAATTGAAAGGTTCTCTGAGCGCCAGAGAGGCTGCAGAGGCGATCGAACGGGGGATTCGTCGCGTATTTCCGCAAGCCGATTGCACCCTCCTTCCCCTGGCCGACGGAGGGGAAGGCCTTCTGGATGCCTTCATGGGAGCGGGAGCTTTCACCCCCAAGGAGACGATCGTGCAGGATGCGCTGGGTCGAGATGTCCATGCCACCTGGCTGCTGGAACAGAACTCCGATAATCCGACCGCGGTCATTGAATCCTCGCAAGCCAACGGCCTCTGGCGGATAAAAGAAAACGAGCGAAATCCCCTCATTTCATCGACCTACGGGGTCGGTCAGATGATCCGTGCAGCGATTGCCGGCGGCGCCGAAGAAATCCTCATCGGTTTGGGTGGAAGCGCCACCAACGATGCGGGCCTCGGCCTCGCCGCCGCACTCGGTTGCACGTTTGCGGATGCCTCGGGAAATCGCGTGGACCCGATTCCTCAACATTTCCCACTCATCTCCGGGTTCGATACCTCAGCACTCATTCCCCTGCCTCCCATCCGCGTGGCCTGCGATGTCAAAAACCCCCTACTGGGTCCACGCGGAGCAACCCGGATCTACGGACCGCAAAAGGGTGTTTCCCCGGAAAAAATCGACTCCCTCGAAACCGCCATGCGACACGTCGCAACCATTGCGGCCAGGCACTTCGATACGGATTTCAGCGATCACCCCGGCGCGGGCGCGGCCGGCGGCTTGGGCTACGGCTTGATGACGTTTTGCAGCGCCAGACTCGAATCAGGCTTCGACTGTATTGCCTCCGTCTTGGCAGCGGAAACCCACATCATTCATTCCGATATCGTCATCACTGCAGAAGGTTCGCTCGATTCCCAGACTCTGGAAGGCAAAACCCCCATCGGCGTGTCAAAGCTCGCCAGAAAACACGGACGACCCGTCTACGCTCTCGCAGGACAAGTTTCCGATCTTGAAATGCTTCAAACCCATTTCGACGGAATCGACAGCATTCTCAGAGATGGCATCAGCCTCGACCACGCCACCACACATGCTCTCGAACTCCTGGAGGAACGGGCTGCCGAACTCGCTGGGAGATTCAAGGCCTGATCAATTTTTTCAACCAATCCACTCCATATGAAATTTGCCATCTGCAACGAAACCTTCCGAGACCGGGATTTCGCGGGTACGTGTAACCAAGCATCCCTCCACGGCTACCAAGGACTCGAGGTCGCGCCCTTCACGCTTGGCAACCCGGAGACCCTGACAGACAAAGAAGCCGAAACCTACGGTACGATCATCCGCAATCACGGACTTGAAATGGTCGGGCTCCATTGGTTGCTGGCCAAAACCGAGGGTTACCATCTGACCCACCCCGATCCCCGGATCCACCAACGCACGTTTGATTACGTGCGCCGCCTCGCTGACATTTGCGCCGGCATGGGAGGATCCGTCATGGTTTGGGGAAGCCCGCAACAACGGACACTCGAGCCCGACTGGTCACGTAGCAAGGCGACTCAGCAAACCATCGAATTTTTTCAGCGCCTCTCCCCCCACTTGGCCAATCTCGGTGTCACCATCGCCCTCGAATTTCTCGGCCCATCGGAAACCAATTTCCTCAACACCGCCGCAGAAACCATCGAGTTGCTGAAAAAAATCGATTCGCCCAATATCCGTCTGCATCTCGATGTGAAAGCCATGTCCGCCGACAGCAGGCCTATCCCTGAGATTGTGCGAGACTCACTTCCATGGACCGCGCACTTCCATGCCAACGACCCCAACCTCCGTGGCCCGGGCATGGGCGAGGTGGATTTCCTGCCCATCGCCCATGAGCTTGTCCGGGGAGGCTATGACAAATGGGTCTCCGTCGAGGTGTTCGATACCCATCTCAGCCCCACGGAACTCGCCGCTGAAAGCATGAATCAACTGCGACTGGCGTTT
>JBEAZA010000010.1:0-92147 GCA_041170385.1 Verrucomicrobiota bacterium
TGATCGAGGAGGCCAGGGAAGAGGCCCGCCGCCGGAAAACGACGCTCAATGTCCTTTTTCGCGAATGGCTTGCCGAGCTCGCTGCGCGGGATGAGCGCAAACGAAAGATCGAGCGCTTGATGGAAGACATGAACCAATACAACGCGGGCCGGCCCTTCACCCGTGACGAGATGAACCGACTCTGAATTCCATGGCCTCATCTCCCTCTTACTTTCTCGATACCAACATCCTCGTTGATGCGTTTGAACGGGATGCGAATGAGAAGAAACAACGTGCCCGTGAGTTGATCGCGGATCACCAGCCCTGGCAGATCAGTTGGCAGGTGGTGCAGGAATTCAGCAACGTTTCGCTTCACCGTTTCAAAGAGCCGCTGAGCCATGAGTATCTGAACGATCTGATCGATCTCCTGCTCAAGCCTCACTGCAGCGTCTATCCGGACAGCAGCATCTGGCAAACCGCCTTACAGATCAAAACCGCAACCCAATGCCGTTTCTACGATTCCATGATCCTTGCAGCAGCGCTTCGGTCGGGTGCCGAGATTCTGTATTCCGAAGACTTGCAGCACGGTCGCCAGATCGAGCATCTGAAGATCATCAATCCGTTCAGATGAAACCTCACTTCGCCACAATCCGGTAAACCGGGCCGGTGTGATCCACAAGGTAAAGCTCACCGTTGGCATCCTCGCCGAATGCTGAAATCAGGTTGATACGGCCGCCATCCGGCTGGAGGTCGTCCGTATGATCTTTGAAATCGGTGGCTTTGCCTGCGCTGTGCTCGAACGACCAGATGCGGGGGTTTTGGTAATCTGCAAAAATGTACCGGCCTTGGAAGCTGGGGATTTTCGAACCACGATACACAAACCCACCCGTGACGGAGAGCCCTTCAAGTTTTCCATTGCCGTGTTTGTACACATACACCGGCTCGATGTGGTCGCTCGGTTTTTCACCGCCCACGGATTTGGCCGGAGTGGAAACATCCCCTTCACGCAATCTCCAGCCGAAGTTTTTCTTATTGAGATCCTTCAGGCTGACCACGTTGATCTCCTCCCAATGATTCTGCCCGACGTCGCCCAACCACAGATCTCCGGTCTTGCGGTCGAATGAGCAGCGCCAGGGATTGCGCAGGCCGCTCGCCACGATGAGCGGCTCGACGTCCTTGTCTTTCTGGTAGGGATTGCCGGCGGGAATCTTGAACCCCTTGGCGCCGGAGACATCCATGCGCAGGACCTTGCCGAGCGGAGAGGTCATGTCCTGTGCGAGGTTTTTCGGATCATTTCCGGATCCACCATCACCGGTGGCGATGTAGAGAAACCCATCGGGCCCGAAGTCCAGCCAGCCTCCGTTGTGGTTCGAGTAAGGCTGATCGTATTCATAGATCACCTGCTCGGTGGAGAGCGAGGTGGTCATCTTGTCCTTGGTCACATAGCGGGCCACGACGCTGTCGCCATCCTTGCGGTTGTAGTTAATGTAATAGGTTCCACTGGTCGCGAAATCCGGCGAGAAAGCCAGACCGAGCAACCCTTGTTCATTGCCCTTGCGCGTGACCTGATCGTTGATCTTCAGAAAGGGTTCCTCCGAACGAGCTCCGGTTTTCAGGTCCACGATCCAAACCGTCCCGGCTTGCTCCATGACCCAGAGCTTGTCTTTGACCGAGCTGGGTGCGCCGACCCAAACTGGGCGCTCAAAACCCTTGGCGAGCAATTCCGTAGTGATTTGTGCCTGAGCGAAAGCTCCGAACACCAATGGAAACATGATCCAGACTGAATACAATTTCATGATCGCGCAATGTATCCGGAAATCCCGTCATGGCAAGGATGCAAAATGCTTTCTCCAGCTCTGGGCGGTTGACTGGTTTTTGAAATTTGCCTTGAGTCGGACATCCCGATGAAACTCCCACTGATTCTTCTTACCTTGGCCGGATTCGCCGCTGCCGCCCCCACCGATGATTTCATCCAAAAGGCCAAACAAACCCATGGGGAATTCGGTGAAAACGCCGCGCGCTTTCTGGTCGAGCACATGCCGGATGCCGACAAGGCATCCCTGACTGCCGAATTCCTGTCAGAAAACCTCGACCTCGCAATCAAGGCCCGCAACACCTTTCCTTGGGCGAAAGATGTGCCCGAGGACATTTTCCTCAACGACGTCCTGCCCTACGCAGTCTTCGATGAACCCCGGGATCCGTGGCGTGCGGAGTTTTTCGAGAAAGCCACACCGCTCATCAAAGATGCGAAAACCGCATCCGAGGCCGTGCAGATTCTGAATCGGGATTTTTTCAAACTCATCAAGACGCATTACAACACCAAGCGCGAGCGTACGAATCAATCGCCCAAGGAATCGATCGCCCAGGGCGCGGCCACCTGCACGGGGCTGTCCATCATTCTGGTTGATGTCTGCCGTGCGGTGGGAATCCCCGCCCGGGCGGTCGGCACTCCGCTATGGTGGGATAAAAGCGGCAACCACACTTGGGTGGAAATCTGGGACAAGGGCTGGCATTTCACCGGAGCCGATGAATACAACGAAAAGGGTCTCAACCATGGTTGGTTCGTTGAGAACGCCTCCAAGGCAGATGAAAATCATCCCGCACATTCCATTTACGCCACCTCATGGAAAAAAGACCGGGGTGTTTTTCCGATGGTGTGGTCACCGCGTGACCCGAGTGTGGGTGGAGTGAATGTCACCGCTCGCTATCAGAAACCGGAAGCCGTCCCGGCCATGAGCATGGGGGTTCGGTTTTTCAAAGGGAAGGAACGCGTGGCAGTCCAAGGAGCGCTTACCACAGAGGCGGGGCTTGTGATCCGGGAATTCGAAACCAAAGCCGGAAGAGCGGACATGAATGACATGGTTCGTTTGGTGTTGGAGGAAGGTCGGACATTCCGACTCCGGTTCATGGTCGATGGCAAACCTTTTGAATCCTCTCCTTTCACGGTCGATGGAAATATGAAACCCATCCATGATTTCAGCCAGAGCAACCTTCAACCCGCACCCGATTTCAGCGATGAAACCCGGGCACTGACCAAAGACCTCGCCGCACGCGCGATCCGCTATAGCTACGAAAGCATCGTTGCCTCCGAACGCGAAACACGTTCTGCGGAGTTGGCCGATAAAACCATCGTTCAAGGCGATAAAACGATGCGCTGGATGGAGAAGACGTTTGGTAAAGCCCCCGCAACGGGTCGGTCCCTCTGGATCTCCATGCACGGTGGCGGTGAAGCTCCCGCCCACGTCAACACCCAGCAATGGCAAAACCAAATCCGCCTCTACGAACCCGCCGAAGGGATCTACGTCGCTCCGCGTGCGCCAACCGACAAATGGAACATGTGGCACCAGGAACACATCGACCCGATGTTCGCACGCCTGATCGAAAACATGGTCGCACTCAAGGGCGTGGATCCCAACAAAGTCTATCTCATGGGCTACTCCGCCGGTGGTGACGGCGTGTGGCAGGTCGCACCGCGCATGGCCGATCACTACGCCGCCGCCGCGATGATGGCCGGACACCCGAACGAGGCTTCATTGCTCGGACTGCGCAACCTTCCCTTCGCGATTTTCATGGGAGCAAACGATGCCGCGCACAAACGCAACACCGTCGCAGCGGAAAAAACGGCGGAAATTCTCAAGCTGCAGCAGGCCGATCCCGAAGGCTATCCGCACCTGTCGCGCATCTACCCGAACCTCGGACATTGGATGGAGCGCAAGGATGCCGAAGCCCTGCCGTGGATGGAAAAATTCACCCGCAATCCCTGGCCGAAAAAAATCGTCTGGTATCAGGATGATGTGACGCACGACCGATTCTATTGGTTGGAAATCCTCAAAGGCACGGCGGCGAAAGAACAAACCACGATCGCAGAAATCATCGGCCAGAACATCCGCATCACCGGAGATTTCCCCAAAGGCGGCAAACTGCTCCTTTCCGATCAACTCCTCGATCTCGATCAACCCGTTGAAATTTCTATCAACGACAAACACGCCTTCACCGCAAAACCGACCCGTAACCTGAAAACGATTCGCGCAGCCCTGCAAACCCAACTCGACCCCGCCGCCACCCCCAGCGCCGAGGTGGTTTTTCCGTGAAAGATGGCGGAGCTTGCGGCGTCACTCCGTTGCACTTCACTCTTGAACCTGAGCTTTGGTTTCTGGTAGCGGCTTCAGTGGAACCTTGGATACGTCCAGATTGCCTTTGGAATCACGGTGGACAACCGAATACTGCTCTAGCAAGCGATCCGCATGTTCGATCTCATCAAGTAGATAGTATGTGCGAATCAAAGCTAATCGACAATCACTCGCAACGTAGATTGGTGTAGGATCGTCTGGCTCGTGCTCCAAATCTTCAATCGCCGCGATCAGGGCATCTCGAAGCTCCTCGTAAGTCTTGCACGCGAACAGCTTTGCAAATGAGTCTCTTGTAATTGTATGTGGAGAGCCGCGAAAATCCCATCTGTGTTTGCTGTCGGGCGGGATGGGAGTATCGGCTAATGCTGCGGAACTGAGCGACAATATTACGAACGCGAGAAGTGGGAGATGATTCATCATATTTTTGGCGAACGTTATAGTGCAGGCGCGCCGCGTCAGCGGCGTTGCCTACCACGACTTGTTGACTCTCTTCTTTCGCTGTGTGCGCTCACATATTCCAACGCGGCATGAACTAACAAACCCGACCGCGTGTCTCCTGTCTGCAAGGCGAACGTGTCGATCTGCGACAAAATCCGCTCAGGCAAGGTGATATTCACGCGCTTTGCTTTGCCCGATAGCTTGGACAGATCCACGTCCACCAAAGCCCATATCCCGGTGTTGAATTCTCGCTTGCCACGGTAATGCTCAATAGGGCGGCCTTGCGGAATCTTCTCTCCGTCAATCAGCATGCCTTCGATATGACACTCGATGGCCTCGATCACATTGCTCAGTGCCTCATCAGCCGTGTCTCCAGCGGAAAAGCAGCCTGGCAGATCAGGAACGGTAACACCGTAATCCGAATCACGATCTTTATGAATAACGACTGGGTATCTCATGGTTATCTAGGTGGCCAACTCCAACCAGCTTGGCGAAAAATGCTCCTCAGTGTCCCCTTTGGGAGGTCTTTTTTAGGGTGAGGCACAGTCACTCTACCGCTGCTGGTCGGATGTTTGTATTGATGATGCGAACCACGGACATTGACCAATATCCAGCCATCGGCTTTCAATCTGTCGATAATGTCTCGGCTCGTCACCAAGTAATCATACACACGGTGTGGATGACGTCAAGATTCATTTTTCAGCGAAAGTGTTGTTAAGCCGTACGCAGTATTTCTCCTGCAAATGCAGCGTGCTGTATAACACCTGCAAATACAGCACGAAAGTACGTAGCTCTGGGTCTTTGTTTCAACGGTCGATTTTTAAATCATCACAGGACGCACATGCAAGATGATAGTTGCTGATGGAGCCTGCGGCGGAATATCAGTTCCGTTTCAAGACGAGCAGCGGAGATTTCCAGCCGACGGGATTTTTCGTACTGAAGCCACCGGCTTCGATGAAGAGGTAGTCGGTGCCATCGATGGTTTTCACCTCCATTTTGTGCGCGGTGTATGAGTCGATGTTCATCAACATGTCACCCGACCAGATCCAGCCGGAAACCGCAGTGGAGCCATCTTCCTCAAGGGTGATTTTCTGGAAGGGTGCGCGGCCGACACTGAGTTTTGCGCTGGGATCGAAATCCTCGATTTTTGCGACTTGGGAAATCACGGTCCATGGACCGCTGACTTTCGGGTTGGGAGCGAACTTGCCATCGAAGATGAATTTCCCTTCCTGCGGATCCTCTGCTTCTTTGTCGGGATTCTGCAAGTCCTGCCACGCGGTGCAGAGCATCGGGACAAAGGACGCCGCCTTGCGATAGACTTGCTCATCGAGCGGTGGAAGTTTTCTTTCCTCCAACCAGATGCTGAAAATCCCCTGAGGAACCGGTGGCATTTGCACGACGGCACGCTCGCCGTAGCGGAGGAAGGTCAGGGCGGAGATGGTGACCGGGCCTTTGGAAAACTCGGCGGCGAACTCCGAAGTGATCCAACCGCCTTGGATGGTATCGCCCGCACGTCGGCCCAAGCCTTCTGTCGTCTCAACCAAGGCCTTGCCGTTGATGTAGATCTTGAATCCGTCGCCCGCACCCACGCCCTGGCCACGGCTGGCACGCAGTCGATAGATATGACCCGGCTTCACCGCAGGAAACTCGAACTTGCCTTGCAGCAGAAGCACTTCTTTTTCCCAAAGGGTACGTGGAGTCACATCCCAGTGATTGCGCTCCGCTTCCTTGTTGTTGGTCAGTTTCCCTTTGTATTGACCGAATGGCGGCAGTCCTTTTTTCCAACCCGCTTTGGATGCTTCGAAATCCGGTGCGGACCAGTTTTCCATCCCTTTCGGCATCGTGACCGGACGATAACGCCATGGGGATTTATCATAGGCCATCTGCTCCACGGGATCGAAAGAATGGTAGTTCCATTCCAGGTTTTTCAAATCCGGCCCGAAGGGTTTCCAATCGAAATCATGAATGCCGACTTTGTTATAGAGCGACACGAGCCCGTCGATGGAGTTTTCCACCACGCCTTTTTGCATGGGCTTATCGAGATCGCTGAGGATGTTGCGGCGCTTTTCCCCGACGTATTGGTAAATCAGTTTCTCGCTGATCAGCGGCAGGATCACGTTTTTCAGATCCGGGCCGAATTGTTCGGGATCGGCCGCAAGGAACACCTCGTCATGCGCCAGAGGCGAATTCGGAAATTGCTTCTTCGATGCGGTGTAGAGCACATCGTATCCCCCAGGAACGCCGGAAAGCGCTTCAGCGAGACGACCCAATGTTTCATTGCGGTGACCTGTCAGATCCTGGCCACCTTCCCAACGGGTCTTGCCGTTGTATTTTTCATAAGCCTCACCCATCGCCTTGAGGGCGACGACACGAACCTTATCATCCGCAGTGGTCAGTTTTTCACGCAACAGGAAAAGCGGGCCACCGGTCGTGCTCTGGCGCGGAGTGGTTTGGAACAGCTCCCCCATCGGCGGGAGGACTTTTTCATAGCAGCGGCTGTCGGTTGAAACCTGTGCCAATGTCATCAGCGCGCCGTTCTGCAACCATTGTTCGGAATGCTTGAGATAGTGCAGGATAAGATCGACGTGAGGCACGATCATGTCGGGCGTGCCCTTCTGGATCAGGGAGAAACAGGCGTCTTTGACGAACCATGATTCCTTGTCGTCCTTGAGACGTTCGATCGCGAGTTCAAAAATCCGCTTGCTCCAGTCCAGCGCGGGATCAAACGCTTTGGCAGCGGCACGCAAGCCGGCATTACGAACGCGTGGATCGCCATGAAGGATGAATTCCTCCAACAGTTTGGGACGCACCTCGAGCCCGGGTTTCGGGAACATGTAGTCGGCCGTAAGGCCGGCAGCCACATTCGCGACCGTATTACGGATGAGGTACTCCGGATGGGACACGTAATGGCGGATTTCATCATCCGTGAGAGGCTTCTCATTCAAACGGATGATGAGCGGCCTGGAAGAATCTCTGGCAAGGGTTTCACCCGGGAGATCCAGGCGTTTTCCGGGTTCTCCGGGAACCGGGTCCATCGAGAGAAAGATATCATCCGCCTCAGTGCCCCATGGCCGGGACGGCAGCGGATAGGGTTTGGAAAATTTGGATGGAGGCGCTCCGGTAATCCGCAGGGTCTTACGCGGTATGGTATAGGTGATGGCGTAGCAGTTCCCCCACTCGATGTTGTCGTAACCGGCGCCACCAAGGATACTGAAGGATCCGTCATAATGACGTGACATTTCATAATGCCATTTGCGATTGTCCATGAACTCACGGTATTGTTTCGGCTCCTTGTCATGCTTCAGCCCCATCGAAGCACTGCGCCAGATCTCACCAATGCCGCCGCCGGTGTGACCATGCAGCATGAAGCTTGTGGTGTAGAAACTGGTCTTCGCACAATGGTCACGCGCCTTGGCATAAACGGATGTTTCGCCTTCGGGCGTGAGCGATGCCGCGGCGGCCATCGCGAAGGCGAGTTTGCCGTGCTTGCCGTTGTCGACAAAGGAGTTTTCCGGACGATCATCACCATACGGATTGATGCCGCGACCCGCGTAGCGGAAAAAGTGGGTCATTGTGCGGTGAAGCAGGCTGTCGTTCACATCAACCCCGCATTGTTTGGCCAGAAGGAGAAACGTCACCACATGGGTACCGCCCGCATTGAGGTGGCCGTTTCCATAACCAAGCTTCACCACGCCGCCACGGCCCGCCCACGCATCAAGATATTCTCCTCTTGCTGCGGCATCGACCCATGTTTGGATGACCGGCAGCGCTTCCGGATCACCCGTGCGGAGATAATATTCGCAAATCGCAAGGCCACCGTATCCGATATGCCATGCATAGCCATTATGCTTTTTTTCCTTGAGGCTGTGCACCCATTCCCTCACCGGCGCGAGATCCTTATCTTCACCGGTGGAGAGAAGAAACAACATTCCGAAATCCGCAAACCCTTTGTTGGAACCCGGCTTGGCAAGATAGTCCGCCAAGTTTCTTACAATTTTATCCGACTTCGGGCAGTTCAATGGCCAGGTTTTGCTGTAAGCACCGAGTACCGGGATGTTCACGATGACTTCTTTCGCCTCAGCTTTGGCATCATCCTTGAGCATGAATTTCAACACCCCATCGGTGGCTTCGGCTTTTTCAATGATGCGGCCGAGCTGGATCCGCGGGTCGATATCCTTGAGCTTCTCGCCGTTGATCGAGGCGATGATCTGTCCGGCCTTGAACGCTCCCGTGGCATCCGCCGGAGAACCGGGTTCGGCAACCTTGTCCGGATGTTTCGGATCCGCATCACCGACCTTCATGGTGAAAGCCGGTTGGTGGAGCTCGATGGCAATACCCACAGGACCGAAACTTGTGATCATGTTGACCGAGGCCGCTTCATTGGGCGCGGTCGAGAAAAGCGGGGTTTCCTTGTAAAAGGATTGGGCGGTGAGGACACCGGGCGCATTCACCAGACCCAGAGCCGCAAGGCACAGAGCGAGTGAATGGGTCGGCTTGAACGAGAAAAGAGAGAATTGTGTCATGGGTTTGGATCTTATGAATGTGTGGGTTTGGATACGGGAAGCGCACGGGGCTTCTATCCCCGATCATCCGTCATGTCTTGCGTAAACAGACTCACCTCAGAAACCTCAGCTCGTCACGGAGATTTTCAACCTCATCCATGAGTCCGATGATGCGGTGGATCGCAGCCCAGTTCATGCGGTGCTTGTGGCGGAGCGACTCGATATGACGCAGGCGGAGGATGCTCTCCAGGTCAAAATGCCATTCTTCGTGATCGGATTTCACGGGGCGGATGATCCCCTTGCGGCAATAGAAGACAATTTTTCGACGCGGGCAGCCGGTCATGCGGACAACGACTTCCAGTGAGAGAAGATGATACGGATCTGGTTCCAACATGTTCATGTCAGTGGTCTCTGGGTTTGAAGCGAGAGGTATCCCGAAGTTTTTCCCAAAGTGCGCGTTCTTCGGTGGAAACCTCGGAGGGGGTTAGGATGGAAATCTCCACATACAGATCTCCCGCCGAATCTTTTTTCGGAAGACCGTACCCTTTGAGCCGGAGTTGGTCTTCGGAACCGGTTCCGGCGGGAATTTTGACCTGAACGGTTTTGCCACCCGGAATATCGAGAGAGACGGTCGTGCCCAACACTGCTTCCCACGGGGCCAGAGGCAGGTCGCGGAAAAGATCGTGGCCTTTCACCCGATAATCTGGATCTGCGGCGATTCTCACCCTGAGAAAAAGATCCCCATCCTCGCCACCGCCCACTCCACCTCCTCCATGCCCGGGCACCCGCAGGCGCTGGCCTTCGGTGATTCCCGCCGGAATACGGACCTGGACCTGATCGGCAACTACCTGACCTGTCCGGGGATCCGCCTTGCGCAGCGAGATGGTGCGCATCGAGCCTTGAAATGCTTCTTGCAAGGTAACCATCAAATCACCTTCAACATCCTGACCGCGCATCCTTCCTCCGCCCGCCGAATGAAAGCCGCCAGCGTAGCCAGCCGCACGACGTGCACCTCCTCCGGAGAAATACTGCTCAAAAAAATCACTGAACCCCGTTCCGCCGAACTCGAATTCGAACCCTTCCGGCATGGGTGAAGCCCCGGCTCCGGACCAGGATTCCCGCGGCGGCGGACCGCCATACTGATTCCAGTTTGCACCAAGCGTGTCGTATTTTTTCCGTTTTTCCGGGTCACTCAAGACCTCATAAGCCTCATTGATTTCCTTGAATTTCTCCTCAGCAGCCACCTTATCGGCAGCAACATCCGGGTGATGCAACCGCGCCAATTTCCGAAACGCTTTCTTGATATCCGCCGCCGCCGCATCACGGGCCACACCCAAGACCTCGTAATAATCTCTGAATTGCACCGCCATGTTCCATGATGATGGCGAAATCCACGCTCCCTGCAAGCCAGCGCTTCGGGAATTGCGCAAAATCTCTCCCAAACCGGAAAGGGGAACCGTTTTGGAATCCCGCAACAGGCTTCAACCGAACGATCATCAACCCCAACGCCCACTCTTCAGGGTTGAGCCACGAGCTTTTGCAGTACATGCTGCACCCATGTCCAGCAACCGCGACCCCGACGAACCGAAGATTTACTTCCTGCCCAATCTCATGACGGCATGCAATCTCGCCTGCGGCTTCTTCGCGGTGCTGATGATCCTCAAGGGTCAGATCGAAGTTCAAAAAGCCCAAGGTGACGGAGTGATGGCGGCGAAAGAATATTACGAAATCAGCCGGCAATATTACCAATACGCGATTTTGCTTATCTTCGGATCCTGCCTTTTCGACCTTCTTGACGGCCGCCTTGCAAGACTCGGTGGCCAGGAGTCCCCCTTCGGTCAGGAATTTGACTCACTGGCGGACATCATCTCATTCGGGATGGCACCCGCCATGCTGCTCTCCCGTGCGGTCCTCTTTCCCCTCGGAAATATCGGTTGGTCCATCGCTCTCATCTACCTTATCTGCGGAGCGATGCGTCTCGCCCGCTTCAACTGTCTCGCATCCCTCCCGAAAAAACCCGGCGATAAACATGATTTCCGCGGAATTCCCATACCCATGGCTGCCGGATTCATCGCCTCCCTGACGTTCCTGATCATCGATCTCTACAAGAACGACCATGAGGTCGGTGTCTGGAAATATGTATTGGCCGGCGCCATGCTTGGACTTTCATGGTTGATGATCAGCAATGTGCGATACCCATCCTTCAAATCGGTCGACTGGAAAACACGCAGCAGCTTCACTACCATCCTTGCAGCGGTAATTCTTGTGAGCCTGACGATCCGCTTCCGCTATATCATGCCGGTCGTCTTATTCAGCGCTTACCTGTTGTACGGCTTTGTCAGTCCATGGATTTCCCAACGCCTTCGCAAGGAGATCGAGGATTTTTCCGACAACGAAGACGCGTCCAACCCACCTTCCGACCGCAGCAATCCATCCTGAATTCCATGCCGCAAAGCAAATCATCACGCCTGGTTCCTTGGTTGCTGGTCATCCTTCCGGTCTGGCTCATCGCCTCCGGCATCTTCGCCATGGTAAAATATTTTCATAAGGAGGAATCCGATCAGATCGAGGCCGTAAACCGGCTTTCCAAAGAGATCTCCATCCCCTCGCTAACCGACGATCTGGAAAAAATCATCACCCGTGTCGGAGAACGGAACACGTCGAAGCCGGAACAACTCAACGCGATCGCCTCGATGATCAAAGGCACGCTTGGCCCGTCGAACACGGGCTACTCGGTCACCGAAATCGATGGACCGGCGAATTTCCCGCTGCTTCTGGTAACCATCTCCGCAGGCAAGACAGCCGGAGCTCCTGTTTGGATCCTCACCTCCTACGATTCTCCGGCGGGCTCCCGCGGCGCCGAAAGCAACGCATCCGGTTTGGTCGCAACACTTGCCGCCGCCCAATCCCTCGCAAACACGACTTCCTCCGGACCGATTCATTTCCTGTTTATCCCGCACGCCAATCAAACCGCGGCACCGGTTCTCGAAACTGCCAACCTCACCGCTGATCTCATCAAACGCCAGCCCAAGGCACGTGCCATTCTATGTGTCGAGGCCATGGGTGCAGGCGAATCGCTGATCCTGTCCTCCCGCGATACCGAGGCCCTGCCCGTCGTCGAATTCAAAGATCTCGGAACCATCCTCGGTGCGGAAATCATCTGCCTCGGCGAGGACTCTGATCTTTCCTCCACGCTGTTTGAGATGAACCTGCCGGCCATCCGGGTCTCCACCCGCCCCATCCTGCTTGCTACGGAAGCGGATGAAAAAATCCCCTTCGCCCCAACGCTTGCCGCTTCCACCGGCAGGCTGATCGAGCTGATACGCAGGCTCGCAAAATGAAATCCGGCGGAAATCCCCGCTTGACCCCCGTTGATTCCTGCCCGACCGATTGCACCCGACCCACACGCATGACTTCCCCAAGCGATCCCGATACTTCCTTTACCTCCCACGCACCGGGTTATTGGCCGGATTGCAACCGGCAGGATTGGAATGACCCTAAATGGCAGCTCCGCAACCGAATCAACTCGCTATCTGAACTCGAAGCCCATATCCGGCTCAGCGATGAAGAACGGGCCGGAGTATTGCTCGCTGGCAACAAACTGGCAATGTCCATCACGCCGCATTTTTTCAACCTGATCGATCCAAACGACCCGGACTGCCCGATCCGCCGCCAGGTCATTCCGCGCATCGAAGAAGCATGGACGGCTCCCGAAGAACTGGCCGATCCGTGTGGCGAGGACTCCCACATGCCCGTCCCCGGACTGGTACACCGCTATCCTGACCGGGTGCTGTTTCTCGTCACGGATCGCTGCGCTTCCTACTGCCGCTATTGCACCCGCTCACGCGTGGTTTCGGGCGTCGGAGAGCAACAACTCGATACCCAATGGGAACAGGCGTTCCGGTATCTGGAAACACATACGGAAGTCCGTGATGTGCTGCTCTCCGGCGGAGATCCGCTTCTTTTCTCCGACGCAAAGCTCGACAGCATCCTCACCCGCCTCCGCGCGATCCCGCACATCCAGTTTCTGCGGATCGGCTCGCGCATCCCGATTTTCCTGCCGCAACGGATCACAACGGAACTATGCGAAATGCTGAAAAAGCACCATCCGCTTTTCATTTCCATTCATTCCAATCACCCCAAAGAGCTCACCACCGAGGTTCGCGACGGCCTTGCCCGCCTGGCAGATGCCGGCATCCCGCTCGGCAACCAATCGGTCCTGCTCCGCGGCGTCAACGATCATCCGGACATCCAGAAAGCGCTGGTGCACAAGCTCCTGATGGCCCGGGTCCGCCCCTACTACCTGTACCAGTGCGATCTGATCACAGGCTCCTCACATCTCCGCACGTCGGTTGCCGAAGGCGTCAACATCATCGAAAAAATGCGCGGCCACACCACCGGCTATGCCGTTCCGCAATTCGTAATCGATGGTCCCGGCGGCGGCGGAAAAATTCCGATCAACCCGAACTACGTGGTCGACAGCGCTTCTAACAAAATCACCCTGCGCAATTTCGAAGGAGAGATTTTCGAATATCCGCAACCCACACCGATCTCAGCGCAAGCGATGAAAGCCCTCCAAGAAAAGGCAATGTGCAGTGAGTCCAAACGGCTGTGACGGATTGATGGAATCGCTGTCACCACGGTGGTTCAGCCACGCGCCAAAACGCCGGGCATTTCGCTCCGATTTTGAAGCATCCTCCGGGCGCCGGGCAACCGCATCTGCGTTTCCGGATGTTTGGGATATTTCACTTCACCAATTTCGATGCCAACGCATGTCTGGCAAGGCGCTTCATGATCCGCTGCACAAACCCGCGTGACCAAAGCCCTCCGCTCAGACACGCCGTGAGGTGATTTCTGACTCCCGGAATCACGAAAACCTTTTTGCCGATCTGTTTCAGCGCAGCATCCACAACCTCTTCGGCAGACATCCAGGAAAGAGGAAGTTTGGAGTAATCCACCTCATGCAGATGTGCACCGGGAGTTTCGGTCGCTCCGGGCGCAACCACCAACACATCGACCCCGCCAGCCTTGCATTCGTGGTGCAATGCCTCACCGAAATTCAACAGATAACCTTTCGTAGCCGAATAATTGGCCATGTAGGGAACCCCCTGAAAACCCATCAGCGAGGAAACCATCAGAATCGCACCTTTGCCGCGCTCATACATGCCCGGAAGAAACCAACGGGTCATCTCAACCGGAGCCAAACCGTTGAGAATCAGGATCCGTTTTTCGGCTTCCATGTCGCACTCGACAAAAGGCCCCGGAACCCCAGTGCCCGCGCTGAGCACGATCATTCCGATTTCGAGATCCTCGCAGGCATCCGCCACAGTCGTGAGCGCATCGTCTGCGGACAAATCCACCTTCACACACCTGACCTCGATGCCGTGTTTTTCCACAAGCTCCTCGCGCAATTTTTCCAACAAACAAATACGTCTCGCGATCAAGAGAAGATTCATTCCCTCTGCGGCGAGCTCCCGCGCAAACCGGCAACCAATCCCCGATGAAGCCCCCGTCACCAGTGCCCATGTTCCGTATCGTTCGCGCAGTTGGAAGCTCATCGGGATCATGGGTGATTCAGGAAAAAAATCCGCGCTCGGTCACGTATTTCAACCACGGCACGAAATCCAATTCGGGTGAAACGTCTCTCGCATACTCCGCAAGACGCAGAACGGACATGCTACCATCCATCGCAGCCAGCACCTTGAGCTGGGAAAAAGGAAATTCACAGGGAACCAACTTGTCATCGACAAGCGGCAAGGCCTCCCGCGCGCAAACCAGGCGCCATGGATTCAGCTTCGGAAAATCCGGAATCTTGTAAATCGTCTCAGGGCCGTGTTCGACAATCCACGGCTTTCCCAATCTCGCATCACGGCGACAGAACAATTCGGACCGGAAGGTTTTGCGCTGCGCTTCATCATCCCGATCGTTTCCTCTCTCGCCGGAAGTTGAGTCGCCCAACCAACGCAAGCCGCTCAATTCCGCCAGTTTCACCACCGCACCCAGCGACCACGGATCCATCACCGGCCCGAAATCATCAAAGGCCAGAACCCTCGGCCCTTTGGCCAGCATGTCATCGATGATGGGTAATTCCCTCTCCTCCGCCGCATCGCGGTAAACCGCCAGCGCCGTCATTTCATCCACGTCTCCCGCTGACCGGATCACACGGATTTTCCGGACCACATTCATCCGCTCTCTCCAACCCGTAGCCACATTGAAACTCACCACCGCAATCCCGCTCTCGGCCAGATGCGTTGGAAGAAAATCCATCAATCCCACCTTCACTTCATCCGCAACCCACGAGAAAACCCCATGCGCGATGATGAAATCAAATCTCCCCTCCGGCTTGAAATCGAGGATCGAGACCACTTCAAACCTCACGTTTCGGATCCCCGCCTGGGCTGCCAGATTTTTTGCACGCTTGATACATCTGGCGGAAATATCCACCCCCACAAACTCCGATTCAGGCCAACGGCTCGCAAGGGAAAGAACATGGTGACCCGTCCCACAGCCGATCTCGAGGATTCTCGCCTGCTGCCCCAGATCCGCCACATCCAAGCCCAACCCACGAGCCACGGACCGATTCACCTCCGGATCCGCACAAGGATGGCTCATCGCCGGATACGAATCCGCATCATGGGACACTGGGAAATTCCGCTGCACGTCAGTGTTTCCAATATGCAGCAGGGCTTTGCAACCCCTTTCAATCGCAGGTTCTGACCATCCGACGAACCAACATCACTCCTCTCACAATCTTTGTCTTGGCCGTGACAAAGATTGTGAGGGTAGAAGCTGGGCGGGGGCTTGGGCAGGAAATGGCTGTGATCCGGAGGGAACTTGGGCAATCATTGCAGCTTTTTTGAAGCAAACCCTGAACTCCGGATAATTCTCTGCATTTTTCTATTTCATCCCGCGCCGGAGCTACCTAACCTCCCGCCCCGTGCCCACGACCGCTATCCTTGCCCTCGAAGACGGACGCTGCTTCTCCGGATTTTCTTTCGGAGCCAGCGGGACCACCACCGGTGAAATTTGCTTCAACACCTCCATGTCAGGTTATCAGGAAGTGATCACGGATCCCTCCTACCGCGGCCAGATCGTAGCCATGACCTATCCGATGATCGGCAACTACGGAGTCAATGCGGAAGACAACGAGTCCTCCGGTCCCCATATCCGAGCCTTTGTGATCGGCGAGCTCTGTGAAATCCCGTCGAACTGGCGCGCGCAGGAAAGTCTCTCCTGCTATCTCGGACGTCACGATATTCTGGGCATCGAAGGCATCGATACACGGGCATTGACCAAACATCTCCGCTCGCTTGGTGCGATGCGCGCCTGCGTCACCACCGAACTTTCCGAAGCCGAGGCCATCGCCGCTGCGAAACACTCGGCTCCCATGGAAGGTTCGGACTTCGTAAAGGAAGTGACAACCAAACAATCCTATATCTGGTCCGAGGAATCACGGAAATGGACCCTTCCCAACGCATCCATTGGCGAGACGGAAGCCTACGAGGAACTTCCCCCTGTGAAATACCGGATTGTCGCCATCGATTTCGGTCTGAAATACAACCAGCTCCGCATGCTCCGTCAGGCGGGCTTCGAGGTCGAGGTCGTGCCGGCCACCACCCGCGCCTCGGAAATCCTCTCGAAAAATCCTGACGGCCTGTTTCTGACCAACGGCCCCGGAGATCCGGCAGCTCTTGACTACGTTCATGCCGAACTCAAGCAACTCATCACCCGACTTCCCACTTTCGGCATCTGCCTTGGCAACCAACTTCTCGCTCACGCCTATGGCGGGAAAACGTTCAAACTGAAATTCGGCCATCGCGGTGGAAACCAGCCCGTCAAAGATCTCCGCACCGGCAGAATTTCCATCACCTCCCAGAACCACGGTTTCGCGGTCGATCCCGATTCCCTCCCCTCGGATGTGGAAGTGACCCATATCAATCTCAACGACCAAACCGTGGAAGGCATGCGCCACAAAACCCTTCCGATCTTCTCCGTCCAATATCACCCGGAAGCCGCCCCCGGCCCGAACGACGCGGCCCATTTCTTCACCGACTTCGCAGAACTCATCGAGGCAAGCAAACGTTGAAAGGCACGGAACCGGATGGTTTCCGCATCAGGAAAAAAACAACAGATACCTCAGGATCAGGGGTTTGAAAAAATCAGAATTGAAGTTTCATGAACACAGTAATCACCGGCCTCCAATGGGGCGACGAAGGGAAAGGCAAGATTGTTGACTACCTCACCGAATCCGCAGACGTCGTCATCCGTGGGCAAGGAGGAAACAATGCCGGCCATACGGTCATCGCCAAAGGCACGAAATACGTCCTTCACCTTCTCCCCTCGGGCATTCTCTGGGACAACAAAATCAACGTCATCGGCAATGGCGTCGTGGTGGATCCCATTGGCCTTCGCATGGAAATCGAACGCATCGAATCCCAAGGCATCGGCATCTGTCCGGAAAAACTTCTCATCTCGGACCGCGCGCACGTCGTCCTGCCTTTCCATAAGGAGCTGGACGCCGCCCGCGAGATCTCACTCGGCGATCAGAAAATCGGCACGACCAAACGCGGCATCGGTCCGACCTACGCGGACAAGATCAACCGCTGCGGCCTGCGGATGGCGGATTTGTTAGACCGCCCCTTTGCAGAAGTCCAGATCACCCGGCGAGTTGCAGAAGTGAATGAAATCCTTCGGAAATACGACCTCACCACTTTCCATGCGGAAGCCGTGATCGCCGATACCTACGCAGCCTTCGAACGACTCCGGCCGCACATCACCAACACGATTCCCGTCCTCCACAAAGCGTGGAAGGCGGGAAAAACCCTCCTGTTTGAGGGCGCGCAGGGCACTTTGCTCGACATCGATTTCGGCACCTACCCCTTCGTCACCTCCTCCAACACCACCGCCGGCGGCTCTACGACCGGGACAGGGCTTCCACCAACCGCCATCGAGTCGGTCATCGGAGTTTGCAAAGCCTATACCACCCGAGTCGGCTCCGGTCCTTTTCCGACCGGCGACGAAGGACTTTCCGAATATCTTCACAATCTCGGCCGTGAGTTTGGCGCGACGACGGGACGCCCCCGCGGTTGCGGCTGGCTTGATACCGTTCTGCTCCGCTTCGCATGCATGGTCAACGGCGTAACCGGCCTCGCCGTCACCAACGTGGATGGCCTGGACGAATACGAGCATTTGAAAATCTGCGTGGCTTACGACATCGATGGGGAAAGACATGAGCTCCCTCCGGCCGACCGCTCCTTTTGGGACCGCGCGAAACCAATTTACGAAACCCTTCCTGGCTGGAAAGAAGACACCACCTCCTGCACCAGCTTCGGCCAACTCCCGCCCAATGCCAGAGCGTACCTCACCCGACTCTCCGAACTCTGCGATGCTCCGATCGCATTCGTGGGTGTCGGACCTGACCGCAAGCAGACGCTGCGGCTCTGACGGATGATCCATCATGGGTCTCGGACTTTTCTCACACATGCACATCGCAATCATCATGGACGGCAACGGGCGGTGGGCGAAGGAACGAGGCCTTCCCCGCGCGGAGGGACATCGTGCAGGTGCGGAATCGATCCGCGAGGTCACCGAGGCATGCATCGAGCTCGGAGTAAAATACCTCACACTTTACGCGTTTTCCTCCGAGAACTGGAATCGGCCCAAAAACGAAGTCGACGCCCTGATGAAATTGCTGGACCGCTTTCTCGACGACAAAGCCCAAGAACTGGACAGACAAAACATCCGCCTCCATGCGATCGGTGATCTGGACCGCTTGCCCGCCGCGACGCGCAAGCGACTGGATCGGATCCAGCAACAAACCAAGCACCATGACAGCATGACCTTGGTGCTCGCACTCTCGTATGGTTCGCGCGAGGAGATCACGCATGCGGTCCGCTCCATTGCCAGCGGCGTAGCAGCAGGTCGAATTTCGCCAGAGGAAATCGATGGCCAGCTTGTGTCGCAACACCTTTACACCCGGGATATTCCTGACCCCGACCTCCTGATCCGTACTTCCGGTGAAATGCGCCTTTCCAATTTCCTTCTCTGGCAAATTTCCTATTCGGAAATCGTCATTGTGAAAAAGATGTGGCCAGATTTCCGCCAGGGCGACCTCTTCGCCGCGGTCGACGAATACAAGAAACGCCACAGAAGGTTCGGAGCGCTGTGACCAGCCTGCGGCCTGAATGCTCCGAGAAAATCATCGGCTGAATGAAACGTCTTGCTACCAGAGCTCTCGTATCTTTCCGCTCATTTTACGAAAATCATCGATGATCAGATAAAGGATCGGCAGCAGGAACAGGGTGATGAAGGTGGCGAACAGCACGCCAAACGCCAGGGAAGCTGCCATCGGCTTGAGAAATTGAGCCTCGACCTCCTTTTCCAAAAGCAACGGCGCGAGACCGAAGAACGTGGTCAATGTGGTGAGAATCACCGCACGGAAGCGGTTTTTCACCGCGAGCCTGACGGACTCCGGCAAGGAGTGACCTTGTTTACGAAGGTGCGTCACCTCACATACCAGAACCAGCGAATCATTCACCACGACACCGGACAGCGCGAGGATACCGAAGACAGATAGAATCGAGATCGGAATACCGATCATGTAATGCCCGAGCAACGCACCGATGATTCCGAACGGAATGACGGACATGATCATCAGCGGTCTGCTGTAGCTTTTCAGGGGGATCGCGATCAACACATAGATGAACACGATACTGAAACCAAATCCGACGAGAAGAGAAGACACCGATTTCTTGCGCTGCTCCACCTCACCGCTCTCCGTGATTGAGACCCCGGGATAACGTGCCAGCAACTCCGGAAAAAACTCCATCTCCAGCCGTGAAGTAACATCGTCCGGTGTGATCACCGCCTTGTTCACCGCCGCATTGATGGTTACCACACGCCGGTTGTTGATGCGCTCGATCGAGGCAAGTGCGTCACCATGCTCTGTTTTCGCGATCACGGGAAACGGCACGGCCGCGCCATCCGCCACACGCACTCGCATTTCCCTCAGAGTATCCAGAGATCCACGCTGGTCCTGAGGATATCTCACCATCACGCGCACCTCATCGCGCCCGCGCTGCACCCGCTGCGCCTCACGGCCATAGAAGGCGTCACGCACCGACAAGGCGAGATCTCCTCGCGTGAAACCGGCGGCCTCGCCTTCGGGTGTCGTGGAATAAAGGATTTCAGGCTTGCCGGAAGTGAACGTATCGCTGACATCAAACGTCCCGGGATACGTCTCGATCTCCGCTCGCAATTCGGCGGCCGCAATTTCCAGTTCCTCGAGATTGTCACTTTCCAAATTGATCGCGATATCCCCCCCGGGTGGCCCGGCGGTCGCGTCGAAGGATAGCGATCTCGCACCCGCAATCGATCCCACAGCCGCACGCCAATCCAGGACAATCTGATCACTCGGCAGGAAAGGGCGGCTTGGCGAGCGGGACAATTGCACCGTCACCTTTGCCTCCATATTGCTATCGGCGGAGACCTGGATTTCCACAAACGGGTTGTGACCGAACCGCTTCCGGTATTCCTCACCCAGATTGCGAGCCACTTGCTCGATCCGCAAAGCTTGTGAGTGGAGATACTCGGCTGACTGCCCCTGCTCCAAGCTCAGGAGGGCCGTGACGTCGTCGTTATAGATACTTGGAAAAAACACGAAGCGCAGTTTGCCTGCGGGAAACAGACCGAACACCAGAATCAGAATCGCAACAAAGCCAGCCAGCACCGCATATCTCCATGGCATGAGTTTTTCGAGCAACGGCAGATACGCATGCTCCACAAAGCACTTTAATCCATCACCTACGGCTCTCTGGCATGTTGCCCATGCCTTGGTGATCGGGTTGCCCGGCTTGCGGTGAACATTCAGATGCGCGAGATGAGACGGAAGGATCAGCTTGGATTCGATGAGTGAAAAGATCAGACAGAAGATGACCGTTGTGGCGATCTGTCCAAAAACATTACCAAGCCTTCCGCTGACTTGGGTTAGCGGAAGGAAAGCGGCAATCGTGGTGATCACGCCGAATGTCGCAGGTGTGACGACCTTGCTCACACCGATGACCGTGGTCTCGATCGCGTTCCGATCGCCGTCTCCCTTCGCCTCCTTTTCCGTGTAGATGGATTCTCCAATGACGATCGCGTCATCCACCAGGATGCCCAGCACCACCAAAAATCCGAAGGCGGAGATCACGTTCACCGAGAGATCGATGCCGGGAACCGGAAACAGGGTAACCGCGCCAGCCAGTGAAACCGGAATACCCACAGCCACCCAGAATGCGAGACGCAGATTGAGGAACAGCATCAGAATCACAAGCACCAGGATGACTCCAACGAAGCCGTTTTTACCCAACAAATTCAGCCGATCCCTGATTCGCTGCGAGCCATCGAGCCATTCCGCGATTTTGACGCCCTCGGGCAAATCCCGAAATTCGAAAACCGTCCGGCGTGCCTGATCGACCGCATCCAGGATATCATCATCTCCCTCCGTAACGATTTGCAAACTTGTCGTCGGCTCGCCTCGGAAACGATTGAGAAACTTCTGATCAACAAAACCATCGCGCACGGTTGCGACATCTCTGATGAAAATGCGGGACCCATCCGGCTCGGTACGCACTGGAATGGCCTCGAAATCCGCCCTGCGATATGCCTGATCACGGGCCCGCAAGGCGATATCGCCCCGTGCCGAACGCACATCTCCCCCACCCAGATCCACCGAATTTTTCTCCACCGCGTGCGCAACCTCCCCGAACGTCAGGCCGTATTTCCGCAAGGCCTCTTCGGATGGCTCGATGGAAATTTCATAATCGCGCGCACCAAAGGTTTCGACCTTTGAAATCGCCGGCTGGGCGAGCAAACGGTCCCTGATGATGCGGGCGGTTTCCTTTCTGAGGGCTTCATCTTCCGTCCCGTAAATCTCCACCCACAGAACCTGATTCTGCCGCTTGTTCTCCTTCACGACCGGCCTCTCTGCGAACTCCGAAAGACTCGGAATCGCATCCACCTGGACTTTCACATCTTCCAATAACTTGTTGATCGGATACCCTTCCAACGCACGAACCGTGACCGTCGCCAACCGATCCGATGAAATGGAACGGATCTCCTCGATTCCGGAGACTGACTCCAGGGACTCCTCGATTTTGATCGACACCCCGCGCTCGACGTTTTCAGGAGTACCACCCCGGATCGGCACCGTGATCGTGACGGTCTCCGCCGCAAAGGCCGGAAACCCCTCCTTCCTGACAGTCAAAGCCGTGTAGATTCCGGCAGCCAGAATCGAGAACATGAAAATGTTCGCCACAACCGGATTCGCTGTGAACCACGTGATGTAAGGGTGCTTGTTCACGGGTTTTCCGGGCTGCTCGCTGTCGTTCTCACCTTCATGCCTTCCCTGAAGTTGCTCAAGGGCCTGGTCACAACCCGCAGCTGACCCAATCCCTCCGCTTCAGCCCTCAAAAACACCTGACCTTCGAAACTCATTTCACGCTTCATTTCAATCCTTCTCAGGGTGCTTTCCGCATCCACGACCCATACCGAACGATCCGCTACAAATGCAGCTTCCGGCACCCGATAAGTACCGGGAACGGATGTTCCGACGATCCGTGCGTTGGCAAATATCCCGATCGGAAGATACTTTTCGGGATAAGCGAAGGGCTGCTCCACTTCCGCCACACCATACATCACCTGATTGCGCTTATCCACACTCGGCTCCACTCTCACCATCGTCGCCGGCCATGAAACACCCGGTTTGAGCGGACTGGTGATCTCGACGTCCGCGGGAACTTTGACCCTAGCCATCTGTTCGGCGGTGAGGGGCAGACGGATCTCAACCTTGTCGGTGGAAACCAACACACCCAGGGATGTCTGAGCCGATGCCTGATTGCCAGGTGAGGCATCACGCGCGGTGATGACCGCATCAAAGGGCGCTTTCACCTGAGTTCGCTCCAGATCCGTACGTGCCTTGGAGATGGCCGCTTTGGCCGCTTCGATTCCGGCTTTTGCGGCAGCAAGCTGGGGCTTTCTCAATACAAAATCCGTTGCCTTCGCAAGATCGCGACCTGATGCCACCCAATCCCCCGCTGCCTGCGCCGCGCGGATTTCCTCCTCCGCATGGGCGCGCTCCGCGAGACTGAGATTGGACTCCTCACGCGCCAGCGCGGCCATGTAATCGGTCGGATCGATTTTCACCAGGACCTCACCCTTCTTGATATTCCGCCCGACCACAAACGCATCGGAAACTTCCAAAATCTGTCCGGCAACCTGTGAGGTGAGATCCGTCTCGAAAAAACTCTGCACCGTGCCGTAACTTCGGACCGGCGGGGCGTGATCCTCGGGCGAGACCATAACCTGCTCCACCAGCGGAACCACGGGCGGAGGCACCTGACTCTTGGGCGCCGGCCTCATGCTTTCCAACACGCTGTATCCGCCGAGAGCAGCCGCAAGGATCGCAATCGGAATGATCAATTTCAAACTCACTTTCATGTCTTTAGTATGCCTTTCCCAATGCCAAAGCCAGCGTGACGCGATTCTGGTATCTGAAGTTTTTCAAGTTGATCAGCGTTTCTTCCGTATCAAACCGACGGCGCTTCGCTTCCAACAAACTGAGAATTTCCACCAATCCACTCTCGTAATTCCTCAACGTACGCTCCTCAGCGGAACATGCAGCCTGAAAAGCCGCATTCGTCGCCTGTTCCTGTCCGGCCAGATAAAACTCGGATCCCAAGGCATCCTCGACCTCACGAAAGGCGTTCAACACCACCGACCGATAATTCGCCAGCGCCTGCTTCGCCCGTGCGTTTGCCGCACCCAATTCAGCCCGCCGAGCACCGCCATCAAGAATCGGGCCGCTGAGATTTGCCGCCACCGACCACACGCTGAAATTGGATTTTGCCAGATCGGAAAGCGCGCCGGATTGCCGACCTCCGGACGCCGTCAGGGAAAACTGCGGAAACAGATCACGGTGGGCGACCTTGACGTTCGCATCCGCAGCGAGGATCCGCGAGTAGGCGGCATAAATATCAGGTCGCAGCTCAAGCAGGGTCGATGGTAACCCGACTGCCACGCCCTTGCCCAACCCGGGCCATTGGGTGGCAACGCCATCCCCATGGGGATATTCGCCAGTCAATACGGAGAGGCGCCTCGCGATACGGTCCCGGGCGTCAATCCGTGCTTGAATCGCGGAACGCGCAGTTTCGACATCGGTTTGCGCCAAACTCAACTCTCCAAGATCCGCCGTGCCATTCTCAAAACGGCGCTGCACGAGGTCAACCGTATCACGTAAAGAGAGCAGGCGCTGTTCCGCCAATGATTTGAGCTGCGTAGCCGCCAACAGATCAAACCATGCCTGCGCGGTTTGTGCTGCGATGGATTGTTTCGCGGCCTCATAGTCCGCAGCCACGGCATCTTTGCCAGACTCCGCCGCTGTGGCTCCTGCGCGAATTTTCCCCCACACATCGACCTCCCACTGCACGTCCAGAGACGCGCGGGACATGCCCGATACCTCCGTGTCTCCGCCAATGAATCTCTTGTCCCTACCCCCTCCGATCTGGCCCGACAACGCCGGAAACAGGCCTGCCCGCGAGCCGCGCAAATGAAACTCCGCCTCTTCCAACCGGGCCGCAGCAACCGCCAGATCCGCATTGTATGCCTGCGCTTTTGTCAAACACATCTTGAAAGCCTGATCCCCGAACAACTGACCCAGACTGCCGGCGATCTCCGGAACCGCAGTGCGCCCACCCCGGTAACCCTCCGGGAGATTCAGACCCTCGCTCACCTGATCGGCTTTGCGGCCTGGCATGGACGCACACCCCACCAGGCATGCAACACCCACCGAAATCAGCCAAAAACAGCGCGTTTGATCCATAAGACTCTTGAGAAATCCGACCTTTCCTCGTTTTCACCAAGAAAATCGAATGGATGTTAAGCCACAATCAGGATTTTGAAACGATTTTTTCAAAATTGGGCCACCGAAGTTCTTGCCAAGCTCCGGGTTACCCGATAATCCCATCCTAACCCCTGAACAAACATTGATCCAGAAACCCTGACTTAAATCATTATGAGTAATACAGATGCAATCGCACCAAATGCCAAACGGCTCCTCTGGGCCGGGTTCACCGCCATCCTCGCAGCCGGAGTCGGATTCGGCGTCCGAGGTGGATTATTCGACACCTGGTCGACAACCTTCAACCTCAACGGAGCCCAACTCGGTGCGATCAGCTTAGGTGCCGGGTTCATCAGTTTCTGCTTCGGTATCATCATCGGTGGCATCATCGTGGATAAGATCGGATACGGTAAACTCGTCCTGGCCGCCTTCCTGCTGCATGTTGTCTCGGCGTTTGTGACCTTTGGTGCCAAACCCGGCATGGCAACCGAAACCGCCTACCAATTCTTGTATTGGGGAACTTTCCTCTTCGGCCTCGCCAACGGCGTGCTTGAGGCGGTTTCCAATCCCCTCGTGTCCACGCTTTATCCGAAGAACCGCAATCATTACCTCAACATCCTCCATGCCTCATGGCCGCTCGGAATGGTGTTCGGAGGCATGATCGGTTGGTTCCTCGGTGGACGCTTCGGTTGGGCATGGCAAGCCCAGCTCGCCCTGTATCTCATTCCCACCCTCATCTACGGTGCGATGTTCTTCGGCCAGTCCTTCCCAAAATCCGAGGCTTCCGCCAAGGGCCTCAAACTTGGGGAAATGTTCAAGGATGTCGGCATCCTCGGAACCCTGATCGTCTCGGTCCTGCTGTTCTTCTTCCTGCGTAGGGACTTCTTCGGAGGCCTTCTTGGCATGGAGGAAAAGGTAGCCAATATCGCTTCCGCAGCCGTGTCCGTCATCCTCCTCGGATGGGTGGCCACCATCTCCAAATTTGCAATCGGTCACTGGATGATCTTTGTTCTTTTCATCGCTCATGCCCTGGTTGGCAGCGTGGAACTTGGAACCGACGGCTGGATCCAGAACATCACCGGAACCATCCTCACCCCTGAGCAAGGCAAGATCCTCTTCGTGTTCACATCGCTGGTCATGTTCGCGCTCCGTTTCTGCGCGCATTTCATCGAGGAAAAATGCGGACTCAAGCCCATCAGCCTGCTTTTCGTTTGCTCTCTGTTTGCGTGCGTCGGCCTGAACCTTGTCAGCGCGGTGTCCGGCTTCGGCCCAGCCTTCGGCGCCCTCCTCGTTTATGCCCTGGGTAAAACCTTCTTCTGGCCCACCATGCTCGCTGTCGTGGGAGACCGCTTTCCACGCACCGGTGCCGTAGCCATGAGTCTCATGGGTGGTATCGGCATGCTTTCGGTCGGTCTGCTCGGCGGTCCGGGCCTCGGCTATGCACGTGACCGTTTCTCCGCGAACGAACTCGAGAAAACAGATGCGGCCATCTACGCCGAAGTGAAAAGCACAGGTGCGCCCAGCGAGTTTCTCAACTTCACACCGGTCAATCCGATTGACCCTACCGTTCTGGCGGAAGCGAAGAAGAATTTCGCCGCCAAAACCGCGGTCGAGAAAAACAACTCGAAAAAACCTGAGGATCTCGCAGCTGCCGAGGCACTGACGCCGAAACAGGAAACCATCGCATCTGCGGATATCCGCGGTAACCGGAACGTCCTCAAAGTGGACTCGTTCATTCCGGCCGCAATGGCGGTTATTTACCTGCTTCTCATGATGTATTTCAGAGCAATCGGCGGTTACCGACCGCTGAATGTCGAGGAACAGAAGTAATCCGAGACACGACCTCACCCTTCAAACGGCGCACCCCGCAAAGGTGCGCCGTTTTTCTTTTCTCTTGCCCGCCATCACCCTCACGGAGTGAACTAGCCGCGGATGCGAAGTTCGATCAATCACCACTTGAAGTTGCGTGGCCGTGCCAGACGATCGCCGATGTTTGGCCTCGCTGTCATACTGATGATCTTCTGCCTCATCCCCTCGAATGCCGGTGCCGCTCCTGCCATCAATCTCGCCGATGGTTTTGACTTTCCCGTGGGAAAACCCAATGCGAGCGGATATTACAAATCCCGAGGTCTGCGCCTGCGTTCTCCGCAGCACTTTGGTGAGGACTGGAACGGCCGCGGGGGCGGAAACAGCGATCTCGGAGCACCCGTCTACTCCGTGGCCGACGGCATCGTCACGTTTGCGTATGATGTCCGCATGGGTTGGGGAAATGTGGCTCTGATCCGTCATGCCTACCGTGACCCCTCCAGCGGCAAGGTAAAATTCATCGATTCACTCTATGGTCATCTCGACAAAATGATGGTCAAAAAAGGACAATCGATCAAAAAAGGCCAGCAAGTCGGCACCATCGGTACGAACCGTGGGATGTATCCCGCGCACCTTCATTTTGAAATGCGTCATAACATCAACATCGGCATGAATCGCAATGCCGCACCCTCCACGCTCGATCACTGGGCGGATCCGACCCAGTTCATCAACAAATACCGTCGCCTGAATCGCGAGTGGCGCTCGGTATCGGTCCCAACCGGCACCTACCAGGATTTCGCCGGATTCAAAGGCTTGTGAAGCCCACCAGAACTGAAGCCCACATTTGTTCACCGTCCGCCTTGAAACCGAAAATCTACACACTCAAAACCTGTGATTCCTGCCGTAAGGCCACGATATGGCTCAGGACAAACGGTATTCCATACGAGGAAATCGCGATTCGCAATGAACCGCCTCGTTTGCAAGATCTCGCTGGCGCGCTGAAGGATCTCGGCGATGATGTTCGCAAGCTCTTCAACACATCCGGACAGGATTATCGTACGCTCCATATCAAAGAAACACTTCCCACCCTCTCGAAACAACAGGCGCTCGAACTCCTCGCCACCAACGGCAACCTGATCAAACGCCCCTTCCTTATCACCGGAAAACAAACGCTTGTCGGCTTCAACCCCAGCGTCTGGCAAAAGATCCTCCTTACCGATCACTGACCACAAAGAACCACCATGTCCCAATACGCCAACCCTTTTGTCTGCGATCTCGTTGCCTACGAGCCTGGCAAACCCATCGAGGAAACCGCCCGTGAGCTCGGACTTGATCCCTCCTCCATCATCAAGGTCGCGTCCAACGAAAATCCCCTCGGCCCGTCTCCGCTGGCCCAGCAAGCCATGCGTGATGCGATCTCCCAAGCTCATATTTATCCGGACGGCGGCGGCTACAAGCTCCGAACCGCCATTGCCAAGAAACTCGGCTTTGACATTTCAAACATCATTCTCGGCAATGGTTCGAACGAAATCATCGAACTTCTGTGTCATACGTATCTGAACAAAGAAGCCGAGCTCATCGCGGCAAAACACGCCTTTGTGGTCTACAAGCTCATGGCCACGCTCTTCGGGGCGAAGTATGTGGAAGTGAACGATCCGGACTTCACTCACGACCTCGATGCCATGGCGGCGGCAATCACTCCCAACACCCGACTCGTCTTCATTGCCAACCCCAACAATCCCACGGGCACAGTTGTATCGCAGGCAGAGATCGATCGCTTCGTGGAGCAGCTTCCTGACCACGTGATCGCGGTGTTCGATGAAGCGTATTTCGAATTTCTCGACACCCCGCCTGATGTCCTCAAACATGTCCGTGCCGGAAAAAACGTGATCGTGCTTCGCACCTGCTCGAAAATCCACGGCCTCGCCGCACTTCGGATCGGCTACGGCATCGCACCGAAACCGCTCGCCGAACTCCTCCAGAAAGCCCGCCAGCCTTTCAATACCAACGCTATCGCCCAAGTCGCCGCGCTGGCCGCACTGGATGACGAGGAGCACATTCAAAAAACCCGCGAAATGAATCGCCAAGGCCTGGCCTTCTACGAAACAACCCTCAAACAACGGGGCCTCGAATTCGTCCCCTCGGTCGCGAACTTCATTTTGGTCAAAGTGGGAAACGGTGACAAAGCGTTCAAAGACATGCTCAAAAAAGGCGTCATCGTCCGGGCCATGTCCGGCTACAAGCTGCCGGAATGGATCAGGATCTCCATCGGCACGCCCGCCGAAAACCAACGAGCCCTCGATGTCATGGACGAGGTCTTGAAGCCGGCTTCATGAAATCCGAAATCGACAATCATCCATCGACAATGATCCATCCTACTCTCATCCTACCTGCGTCATGAATTTCACAGGCATCCATACCGCCCTTATCACTCCTTTCAAAAACGGCAAGATCGACGCCGCCGCATACCGGTCGCTGATCGATCGGCAGATCGCCGCCGGCATTACCGGCATCGTTCCGGTCGGAACCACGGGTGAATCCCCCACCCTCGACACCGGAGAGCACATCGAAGTGATCCGGCTTGCTGTGGAATTCGCCGCAGGTCGCTGTCTGGTCATTGCCGGAACAGGTGCCAACTCCACCGCCGAGGCCATCGAACTGACCCAAGCTGCCGAAGTCGCTGGTGCGAACGGCTCCTTGCAAGTTTGCCCGTATTATAACAAACCATCCCAGGAAGGGCTCTACCTCCATTTCAAGGCCATCGCCGCATCCACCTCCCTGCCCATCATGCTCTACAGTGTGCCGGGCCGCTCCGGCATCGAGATCGCCCCGGAGACCGCCGCCCGTCTCGCGGCCGATTGTCAAAACATCACTTCCATCAAGGAGGCGGGTGGATCGGTAGACCGAGTCAATCTCCTCGTCCAAGCCCTGCCGCAGGGCTTCGGCATTCTCTCCGGAGACGATCCCCTAACCGTGCCTTTTATCGCCGCTGGTGCCAACGGCTTGGTTTCCGTGGCATCCAATCTCATACCGGAAATCATGACCCAGCTGGTGAATCATTGCCTCTCCGGTGAATTTGCAGCGGCTCTCGCGCTTCATAAAACCTACTACCCTCTGATGCGCGGACTGATGTCGCTCGATGTCAACCCGGTCCCCATCAAAACCGCAGTGGCTCTCCAAGGACATTGTGAATCCGAGCTGCGCCTGCCTCTGGCTCCCATGTCGGAAGCCAATCTCACGGCTCTTCGACTGCTGCTCCGCACTTACAGTTTGATCTAACAAAATTTTAGCGTTCCAGTTTTCCAGCATTTCAGCTTTTACCCAATATGTCTCCCAAACTCTTCAATCCCGGTCCTGTCGATGTCTCGCCGGAAACCTTCGCTGCCATGTCCCATACGATGATCGGGCACCGCGGAAAGGATTTCGAAGATCTGTATGCTTCCCTACAGCCCGGCCTGAAAGAAATTTTCGGCACCTCACGTCCTGTCTTTCTCTCCACCTCATCCGCCTGGGGCGTGATGGAAGGCGCGCTGCGCAACCTCGCGAAGAAAAAGGTACTCTGCCTCTGCTGTGGTGCGTTCTCAGACAAATGGTTGGATGTCGCCAGAAAATGCGGATACGAGGCGGAAGCCATCCAAGTCGAGTGGGGACAGGCCATCAGCCCGGATGCCGTCCGGACCAAACTTGCCGAGGGCGGATTCGATACCGTCACCTTCATCCACTCCGAAACCTCAACCGGAGTCCTCAACGATCTCGCCGGAATCGCCGCTGCAGTGAAATCCTTTTCCGACACCATGTTGATTGTCGATACGGTCTCCTCGCTCTCCACAGTGGATATCGACATGGATCAACACGGCATCGATGTCTGCCTCGCTGGTGTCCAAAAAGCCCTTGCTCTCCCGCCGGGTCTTGCGCTCTTCGCTGTTTCCGATGCCGCCATGGAACGGGCAACCTCCAATCCAAACCGTGGCTACTATTTCGATTTCATCGAGTTCGCCAAAAACGACGCGTCCAACAACACTCCCACCACACCCGCCATCTCACTTCTCTTCGGCCTTCAATACATCCTCGGCAAGATCGCCTGTGAAGGTTTCACCGCACGCAAGGCCCGCCACTTGAAAACCAACACCATGATCCGCGAGTGGGGCGCGAAACACGGTTTCCAACTCTTCGCTCCGGAGGGATATCGTTCCGTGGCCTTGAACTGTTTCTCCACCCCCGAAACCCTTGACCTCGGCAGCTTCATCAAACAGCTGAAAACCAAGCACAACTTCCTGATCAACGGCGGATACGGAAAGATCAAAGGCACCACGTTCCGGATTTCCAATATGGGTAACGAAACCGAAGCAACCATGCAGGAACTCATCGATGCGATGGATGATGTCCTCACGGGCAGCCTCTGATCCCATCCACTCTCCAACCAAGGGAGCAGCGCCATGTTCGCTTGAGGCTTTACACGGGGAATCCATCCTTTCGAGCGGATCTGCCGCATGATCCGGATCGCGCGTCAGGAAAAAGGGCAAGCCATCAAGCGCATCGAATGCAGCATCCGCCGGCTCAGCATCTACAGGCCGGAACGGTCGAATCGCCTCCCGGAAAGTGTTACAAGATGTTCAACCTGAACACATCCCTGTGCTGCACGAACGTCTGAGAACCCGTCTTCCCCTCGGTTGGCTCCAGATCCGTCACAGTCCCTGAAAAAAGCCTTGGGTCGACGCCGTATTGACATCCGATGATCTTCCGTAAAACACTGATACCTATGTTGCGCATCCTCCCCCTGCTAATCATCCATTCGGTTGTTCACGCCCAGTTTGTTTTCTCGGAAAAACCTGTCGGAACAACCGGAACCGTCGAGCTCCACCATGGCAAAGACTTCGTTACCGCCTTCCGCACCGACTACCGTTTTCCCTATCTTTATCCCGTACATTCTCCCTCCGGTGCCAATGTCGTCCGCAATTGGCCGATGAAAGCCGACATTCCCGGCGAAGAGCAAGACCATCCCCACCACCGTGGCATCTGGCTGGCGCATGGTTCCGTCAACGGCCACGACTTCTGGGCCGATACCAAAAAAAACCGTCCCACCATCCGTTTCAACTCGATCACCCGAAAAGAGGCTGACGATGAGGTTGCGAAACTCGGCGTGGACCTAACATGGGTGGCTGACCATACCGAGCTGCTTCATGAAGCCCGCAACTACTCCTTTTCCAAACCGAACGCAGACACCCTCCGGATCGACATCGATTCCATCCTCACGGCGATTGCCGAAGAAGTCGTTTTCGGCGATACAAAAGAAGGCACATTCGCCATCCGCACCGACCGTACGCTGCGCGTCAAAGGCCCTTCCGCCCAATCAACACTCACCAATTCCGAGGGAAAAACCAATCTCGATGCCTGGGGAAAACGCGCGAAATGGGTCGCTTACAGCGGCCCGGATGAACTCGGCAAACCCACCGTCATCGCTATCATCGACCACCCCGATTCCTTTCGCAGCCCCACCCACTGGCACGCGCGCGACTACGGACTGCTTGCCGCCAATCCGTTCGGCATCAACGATTTCGAAAAGAAAAAGGACAAGACTTTTGGCAACCATACCTTGAAAAAAACCGAATCCCTCTTGCTGAAGTATACCATCCTCATTCACCAAGGGACTCTGGAAACCGCAAAACTCACCGAAACCTCAGCCTCGATGAAACAGCCATGAGCCACTCCCGCCGCCACTTCCTCTCCACCTCCGCCCTAGCCGGAGCGTTTACCCTCATCCCATCCGCCGCCCGGGCCGCATCTCCCAACGGAGACCTCCGTGTTTGCGTGATCGGATTCAACAGCCGGGGCAAAGGCCTGGCCGGCGAAGTTCTCAAATGCAGCAGAGCAAAACTCGTCGCGCTCTGTGATGTCGATTCCGCCGTGCTGGATGCATTCGCAGCCGAACTGAAAACCAAACAAGGTCTGAAGATCGCAACCTATTCGGACTACCGCAAAGCCTGCGAATCCAAGGATATCGATGCGGTCATCATCGCAACACCCAATCATACCCACTCACTCATCGCCATCACCGCAGCTGCCAATGGCAAACACGTCTATGTCGAGAAACCGGTGTCCCACAACGTTTGGGAGGGCCGTCAACTCGCAACCGCTGCGAAAACCTACAACACCATCATCCAACACGGCTTCCAACGCCGTTCCGAAACCGCATGGCACGAAGCCTACGAGTTCATTCGATCCGGTGCCATCGGCAATATCAAGATCGCGCGCGGTTTCTGCTACAAACCCCGTAAACCCATCGGCAAAGTCACCGCTCCCAAACCCGCGCCTTCCACGGTCAATTACGATCTCTGGTGCGGCCCGCGAGAAATGGCTCCGATCCATCGCGACAAATTTCACTACGACTGGCACTGGCAGTTCGACTATGGCAATGGCGACCTCGGAAACCAAGGCCCGCACCAACTCGATGTGTGTCGCATGTTTACCGGCGACCCCATTCTGCCGACTTCGGTCATCTCGGTGGGCGCCAGGCTGGGCAATCCGGATGACGGTCAGTGGGCCAACACCCAGATCTGTTATTTTGATTATCCCGTTCCCATCGTCTTCGAAGTCCGTGGCTTACCCTCCAATGGCTATAAAACTCATCCGATCGGCAACCTGATTGAATGCGAGGGTGGCTACTTGTCAGGTGGTCACAGCCCGAAATGCGACGTGTTCGACAAGGACGGAAAACTGATCAGATCCTTCCAGGGTTCCAAGTCCCACATGCAGTCATTTGTCGATTCCTGCCATTCGGGCAAGATCGATGCCGGACATGGCGCGGAGAGCGGCCACCTGTCATCCGCGCTCGCCCATATCGGCAATATCTCGTGGAAACTCGGATCCCCCGCCCGCCCGAAGGAAATCCTGAAATCTATCTCGGACCCGATCGCATCGGATGCCTGCTCACGCATGTTCTCACATCTGGAGGATCACAAGATCGACCCCGCCAAAGACCTGCTCACCCTGGGCACGCCATTGACCTTGGATCCGCGCAGCGAACGTTTCACCGGCACCCACGCCGAGTTAGCCAACCCGCTCCTCAAGGGAACCTATCGGAAACCTTACGAAATCATACTCTGAGGCGAAAATCCCGGTTCCATTTCAGCTGTGCGCGATCATCCTGCCGGAAGGTGTTTCAATTTCCGCAAACTCGTTCCACCAAGCCCATGCAACGTTCTCCCGGCATGACGGCCAACTCCATCTGATTCATCACATATCCGAAAGACAGCCCGCATGCGGGATCTCCAAATGCATGACTGCCTCCCGCCCCCGGATGACCGAACGCGTCTGAAGATGAGCCGTAAACTCTGCGTTTTTTCCGACCCAGTTCATCGAGCGGATCTTTCTGGCAACCCGCGGTGAATGCGGTTTCACGTAGCAACACCCTGTCTTCACCGGAAATGTGGAGTCGGCCCAGCGCGTTCCTCACACCGGGTTGGAACGGACTGTCGATGGCTCCGATCGCGCATTGGTAAAACCTTGCCAAACCACTCGCGCTGCCCAACCCACCCATCGCAGGCAATGCCGCTTTCCAGGCGCGCGGCAAATTCATCTCCGCAATCGCATGCAACCCGCTGGGAGAAGAAAACGCACGACGTGTCAAACTGCCGGCGGTGTTGAACGCAGCGTAAAAGCCTTGCTCAAACGCCGAGGCGTTCGCCCTTCCGGGAACCAGAGTCGCCACCCGTTGCCATTCGGTTTCAGGCAAACCGATCCAGAAATCGATGCCCATCGGCATGGCGATTTCCTCATTCCAGACACGTCCGAGACTTTTGCCCTCCAGCCGCCTGACGCACTCATCCAGGAGAAATCCGTAAGTCCGGGGGTGATAACCATGACCGCCGCCGGGAGGAACCCACTCAGGCCGACTCTGTTCCACCGCCTCAATCACCGCGCGATGATCGTAGACATCCGCTGGATGGGATAGCGCGGCAAGCCCGCACTGATGGGACAACATCTCGCCGAACGTGGCGGCAACCACCGGGAATCCGGACCACACTTCGGTGACAAGGCAATGTTCATCCAAGCCATGTTTGGAAAGGACATGCAAAAGGGTGGCGGCAGCCGGCCCTTTGGTGGCGGAATAAACGGGAACAATCGTCCGGCTGTCCCAAACCCCCGATCTCTCCCTGTTCCTGAATCCATCGTGGAAAGAAACCACCTCCTCACCGTTTTTCCAAATGCTGAGGCTGGCACCCAACTCACCCCTTCGCGCGAAATTATCCTCAAAATATGTCCTGAGCTCGCGAAGATCCATGTCGTTCAGGAGATGATGATTCACTTGCTCCAAGCCGCAACGTCCTTGGCAAAATAGGTGACGATCATGTCCGCACCCGCACGACGGATTCCGAGCAAGCTCTCCATGACCACGGCTTTCTCGTCCAACCAACCACCGGCACAAGCGGCCTTGATCATCAGATATTCACCACTGACTTGGTAGGCAGCGATCGGCAACGTGGTCTCGTCACGCAACCGGGCGATCACATCCAGATACGGACCGGCAGGCTTCACCATGATGATATCCGCCCCTTCCTGCTCATCCATCAGCAACTCCCGCACCGCCTCCCGGACATTGGCCGGATCCATCTGATAGGTTTTCTTATCCCCCTCCTTGGGAGCCGAATCCAATGCTCCACGGAAAGGCCCGTAAAAAGCCGACGCATATTTTGCCGTGTAGGATATGATTCCGACCTCCGTAAATCCCGCCTCATCCAGCACGAGGCGGATGGCTCCGACGCGCCCGTCCATCATGTCGGATGGCGCCACCATATCGGCACCGGCACGCGCGTGACTCAATGCCTGCTGACAAAGAATCTCGACCGTTTCGTCATTCAGGACACTTGGATTTCCATCACATCCTTTCACGACCAATCCGTCATGTCCGTCTGAATTGTAAGGATCAAGCGCTACGTCCGTAATCACACACATTCCGGGACAAGCTCTCTTGATCTCACGGACCGCGCGCGGAACCAGACCCATGTCATTCGCACATTCGCTTGCCTGCGGGTTTTTGAGGGCCTCGTCGATCTTCGGAAACAAGACCACCGCCCGGATCCCCAAGGCGTATGCCTCCTGAATCTCCCTGAGCAATCCGTTCACAGACCAACGCGTGCAACCCGGCATGGATTCGATCGCGACATCCGCCTCATCCTCATGCAAAAACAGCGGCAGGATCAGATCCTCCACCGCAAGTCGCGTCTCGCGGACCAAACCACGTATCGCTGCCGTGCGCCGATTTCTTCTCGCTCTGGTCATGAGTTCCATGCGCCTAGCATTCTCCATCCGGAGCCGGTTGGCAAGCCAGTGTCTACGATTCGGGCATCATCCCAACCGCCGGATCGCGACCGCGTTCGCGGCCGCATAATCACGGGCATGGCTCAGGCTCACCTGCACTTCGGCGATTCCCTGAGCTCGGAGAAATTCGGCGGCTTTGCCTGAAAATCGTATGCTCGGCGCGCCGGATTCGTCTCGCAAAACCTCCATATCCAGCCATCCCGCTTTACCGCCTATCCCCGTTCCTAAGGCTTTTGACGCCGCCTCCTTCGCCGCAAATCTCGCCGCGTAATGCATTCCGGGACGCTTCTGTTGATCACAATATTGCCGCTCACCGGCAGTGAATAATTTCCGGAGAAACAACTCTCCCTGCTCCCGAATCGCAGATTCGATCCGATCGATCTCCACCACGTCAATCCCTATGCCGTAAATGATCATGATCCTGAAACATATCCCTTCATTCCCTGAAGCATCTCGGCGACTGCCGTTCTCATTCCTACCGTGATCGAACGGGAAACGATGCTATGACCGATGTTCAGCTCACTCAGATAGGGAACTTTCAGCAGCTCCGGAAGATTCACATAATTGATGCCATGGCCGGCATTGACCTGCAGGCCAAGATCATGGCCCAGCCTCGCAGCCACTACCAGACGCTCAACCTCCTCGGATGGGTCCACCGCATTCGCAAAGGCTCCGGTATGCAGTTCGATCATGTCCGCCTCAGCCCTCGCCGCAGCCTCCACATGCTCCTGAATCGGATCAATGAACAGACTGACCCTGATCCCCTCCTCCTTCAGACGCCTTACCGCCTCCCTCACCGTTCCATACAACGCAACCACATCCAAGCCCCCCTCAGTCGTCACTTCCTCCCTCGTCTCGGGCACCAAGCAGGCAAAGTCAGGCCGCAATCTGAACGCCAAATCCAACATTTCTTCGGTGATGCCCAATTCCAAATTCAATGGGATGTCCACCTCCTGCCTGATACGGAACACATCCGCATCCTGCATATGTCGCCGATCACCACGAACGTGAACGGTGATCGAATCCGCCCCACCTGCCTGCGCTTCCCTCGCCGCGAGGACCACATCAGGTTCGGCATGGGGAGAACCCGGCTGCAACGCATAGCGTGCCTGACGCAAGGTAGCGACGTGGTCGATGTTTACGCCCAGCAAAAGACTCATGCGCAAACGCTATGCCCACCTGCTCACAGCCGCAAGGAAAGTTCGGTGATCGAATTTAAAAAACATTTCTCCCTATCCACCACCCTACCAACACTCCCAGGAGAACAAGCGAGCCCCATCTTCCCGGATGCAATCCCCGCAAAACCGATTTCCCCCTCACCCATGCAACCCACTCAACACCGCATCCAAGCATGGCGATGGGAAGAAGAATCATGCCGACAGGATTGAACCAAAACGCCTCCAGCCATCGGCCATTCAGCAAGGCGTGAGTTCCACGGGTCATTCCGCAGCCCGGACACTCCAAGCCGGTGAGTTTTCTGAAAAAACAGCCCGGCATCCAACCGGCACCACCAGTCTCGCGGAGGAAATAGGCAGCAACCGAAATGATCAGGATCATTCCCAACAGACCAAGCGCACGACCCCAGCGTATCTCACTCATTCAATGTGCGAGATGAGATAAACCGATGATCCATACAACAATGACCGGAAGATAAATCAGCAATGCAATCCCTGCTGACACCCCAACCCAGATTTTTGCAGAGTCGGATGCCGATTGCGCACCAACGTAATCCCGAACCGACAGTAAACTGTCGACTTTGGCCGCATATACGATCGCCACAATACCGAAGGGCATGCAGCAAAAAAGGGTCGCGATGATCGACTGCCACAAGTAAGACGGAATATGCGGTACAGTCATGGGATCCCCATGCCGGGGAATCAGCAGTGGCGGTTGGGGCAACATGACCGGTCCATCGATCGAGCCGTGCAACCGACCGCCTCCCAGCAGCAGTTCCGGCACGCTCGCATACGGTTTCCAATCCCGCATGCCCTCTTTCCAGACCAAATCCGTACCCGAAATTTCACCATCCGCACACTTCGCCCTGAGGACCTGCTCACTGACAGGACCTTGCTGTCTTCCGTTTTTTGAATAATACCAATTCATCTTGTTCAGAAATTGAATGTGCAACACCGAGCGGCGACCTCGCATCAATCGCTTGCCGGAAAATCATCCATGATCAGCGATACCAACCGGTTTCCATCACGCGTCAAAACCGCATGGTGACCGCTGCCTGCAATCAGTCCGCGGGTCAGATGGGACTGGTCGATTTGCGCAGGGCGTATGTGACTCACCACCGGCTCGCGAACCGTCCGCTCGCTCGGTGTGAATGAAATCACGTGACCGGTCGCGGAAAAACCGATTTCCCATGACCTCGGCACCGCCGCTCCCTCCAACTCCAGCCATGGATACCTTGTTAAAAATCCCGGCCGCTCATGCGTCGCTGGCACCACCACCTTGAACTGCACCGGCTGGCTCAATACGAACCCACTGAAGCGAAGTTCCGGATTTTCACGATGCGCGAGAAAGAAACTCGCGACATCCACTCCGGCCAAATTCATCCCGTTAAAGCTCCCATGATGGTTCGGACTGGCGAAATGATGACTGTGCCAATCCTCGTATCTGTGACTCATGAGCATTGCCAACTCGAGATGAAGATGCGCGCGCGTCCGGTTGATCCCCGCACCGGTGTAACCCATTCTTCCGAGAACCGATCCGGGTTTCACCATATCGCCCGGCTCCACCGTGATCTCCGCCATGTGGGCGTAAACCGAATACAATTTGGAACCCTCCCAGTCATGCTCAACCACGACATAACATCCGTAATTGCTTCTCCCGGCGATCCGGCTCGTGTGCACCACCCTACCTGCGGAAATGCTCATGATCAAATCCAACGGATTTCCGGCCTTGTCCCGTTTGATCGGGGCGATATCGATCCCTTCGTGGAATTTGGTAAGAATCACCTCGTTGTTCACACGAAGCGGCGTCCTCACAAAACCGTAAGATCCACCCTCCCAGGGCTTCGTCACCTGGCCCTCGAAGGTGCGGTCAACATACATATAAAACCGATCGGGCTGGCCACTGAACAGATGTTGATTCTCTGTGGGCAAAAGAAGCTCAAGCGCACTTGTCCGGAGGATCAGCGCCAAAAGCAGCATTCCCGTGCAAGATGCGCTTTTCATTCTCGACACACTCATTCCTTCTTCTCGCCGATACGCGGAATCACCTTATCCAATTCACGGATTTCCTCAAGAACCAGCCCTTTCCATATGACGAGCATGCCGTCATTCACCGGTTGGTCGATCAACAATCCGTCCGTCAATCTGCCGAATGCCTGACAGACCATGTATTTCCCCTGGTTCGCGGTCGTGACCGCCGTAAGACGCTTGCCCGCACCACCCTTGAGTTTGATCAGAATTCCGTAGGATGCCTGATCTTCCGATGGAAACGGATGAAATGCCTCAAAATCTTTCGAGGTGATCTCCGGAACCTTCCTGAAAAACCGTTGCTTGCCGAGAAGCTCATAGGGAAAAATCACCTTTGGGTTGTCACTCGCCTCGGTCTCCAGATGGAACGTGACCTGTGCCAAATCCTTGTCCCCACCCGCCCAAAGCGAAGGCATCCATGCCAGTAACAGCATCCATAGCGTCAGCAAGCGAATCTTCATCGAGGCCATCCAACCACACATTTGACCATATGAAAACAAAATGGCGGATTATTTTTGGCGCCTTCAAAAACCGAAAAGGCGGAAGATCGATCGATCTCCCGCCTTTTACAGGTTGATTCCGACCCGGCAGACAGGGTGCTCAGAAGAAACACCCCATCTGCCTGCGGAAGTTCATTACTTCTTCTTCGCAGCTTTTTTGGCAGCCTTTTTCGCCGGGGCTTTCTTGGCCGGGGCTTTCTTGGCTGGCGCTTTTTTCGCTACTTTCTTAGCGGCTTTCTTCGCAGGTGCTTTTTTCGCTGCTTTCTTGGCAACGACTTTTTTCACTGCTTTCTTCGCTACTTTCTTTGCGCTTTTCGCAACCTTCTTCGCAGCCTTTTTCTTGGCTGGGGCTTTTTTCACGGCAGCTTTTTTAGCTGGCGCTTTTTTGGCTGGCGCTTTTTTGGCCGCCTTTTTCGCTACTTTCTTAGGAGCAGCTTTTTTCACTGCTGGCTTTTTGGTAGCTGCTTTTTTCACTGCTTTCTTTGCTGTTTTTTTTGCTGGCATAGTTTTATGTCGTTGGAGTTCGCGTTCGATGTTTGTTTTCTCTTCCGGCGTTAATGTGCCGATGGAGAGGGTAGCGAGAACAGCCTCACCGAGACGTCCTCCGAAAGCATTTGTAACGAAATCATCCGTCGCACGGCGCACGATGACCTCCTGTGAATACGCCGGCTCATAGACATGAGCCCTTCCGGAGCGGATTCTTCTGACCAGTTTCTTTCTCTCGAGGCTCTGCATGACGGAGAGGACGGTGGTGTACGCCCGCTCTCTGCCGTCGGGCAGAGCCTCATGTACTAAACTTACAGTAGATGGTCCTTCATGCCACAAAACAGACAGCGCTTGCAGCTCGAGATTGGAAGGATGTGAAGGCTTGCCCATGCGGATTGCTTCTTAGATTGATACGATAAAACTAGTATTATGGATTTCCGTCAAGTTAAAATGTACGAACTTTTAAGAAATCTTAAAGGTGTCAAAACGACCCCTTTTCGGGATTACGAGACACCTAGTAAATCGGATCACTCGGCCTCCATCGCGGGACGCTTGAAATCCGGAATCATTTTTTCTAACAGATTCCAGAACTCATCGCTTGTCGGATGTCCGTTGAAGAGAATCTTCGCATCCTTATCAAGCAGGACAACCGCAGGAGCCTGATAAACCCTGAGCTGCGCGCTCATCGGTGATTTCCCGGAATCCGTGATCCAGCGCCCGACGATCTTTTTTTTCGTGGCTTCCAACATGACTTTCGCCTCCTGATCCGCTTCCGGAGACGGCCCGACAAGCACGGAGACAACACCCAACTCACGGGCGAGAAGAGCCTCGGATGTGATGAAAAAATCCGCGAGCGTCCCCTCGCACTCGGGACTGCGGGGAGACCAGAAATGAATCAGAGCTCCTTTTTTCCCGTTCAGAATGTCTTCCAAGGATGAACTCCCCTCATCCAGCGTGTGGCGGTATTTTTTTGCCAGATCGAGTTTCACATCTTTCATCGCATCCATGAGACGCAACCGCTCGATGTGCGGCGCGAACGCAATTCCCTGGCGCGGACTCAGCCAAAACGCCTCCGTGATGTGTGACTTGAATCCGGCCTTGTCGCCTTTCTGCAGCGCGGCCATTGCATGGGCGTATTCAAGCACGGCGAGCCAATCATCCTCACAGGCGAAGATCTCGGAGTCTTCGAGCCGAAATCTTTTCTTCTGCACGAGCAGCTGCGGCAACATCCCCGCGATTTCCGCCTCTTCCGAGCGGTCCACATGAAACAGGAATCTGGCCTCGAGAATCGCCTGTTCCGTGACGCCTTTTTTACGGGCCGCCTCGATCGTCTGATCCAGGGCCTGGCGGGACTCCCGCTCGGCAAACAATTCTTCCAGTATCTCTTCCTTCGGTGTCAATCCGGGTGCTCCCCCGATCTCCGGCTCCGCACACAAGCACGCCGAACCGGTCAGGACCAAACCCAGAAATCGAGCGAATCGCATCAGATTATCTGGCAGGTATTTTGAGCTTCGCTCCCAATACGATGGTGTCGCGAGTCAGGCCGTTGGCAGATTTGATCGAGGCGACAGACACACCATATTGCTTGCTGAGTCCCCAGAGCGTGTCACCGCGTCCGACCGTGTGGACTTTGGCGGATGCGGTGCGGGCAGGCTTCGGATCGGAAGCCGTTTGGGCAGGCTCCTCATAAACCGCAGGAGAGTCATACGCGGGATTCACATCGCTAGGGACATAGGCGGTGCCGTATTCATCCGAGTAGTCCGGTGCCGCATAGGGATTTGCAACGTCGTAGCCGTCACCACCCGCTTGTGGCGAACAGGAAACGGCGAGAGTTGTGAGGGCGGCGGCAAAAAGATACGTGGAGATTTTCATGACGGGTTCGGTATGAAGTGAATGTTTCGAAGTCGATGTAGCACAATGAACAACGGTTACCAACCAAGTTTTCGTTCATCGGAAATCTTTTTTCCACCGGAAAAAATCACTCGCCGCCCGCTCGGTATGTTCTGCAAGATCGGCCATGCTCTCACTTCGGATTGTTGCGATCGCCTCGGCGATATGTCGTGTGAATGCGGGCTCGTTCCTTTTTCCCCTCATCGGCTCGGGCGCAAGGTAAGGCGAATCGGTCTCCAGCATGAAACTTCCGGCCGGACAACGCGCAACCGTCTGCCTGACCGGTTCTGAGTTTTTGAAAGTGGTCACGCCGCCGAAGGAAACCAAGCCACCCTCCCTGAGAACCTTCGCGGCAAGCTCCCATGACGCGATGAAACAATGGAATACGGCACGCACCCGTGTGGAGTAATTCTTGTAGATATCCAGGGCATCATCAAAGGAGTGCGATCCCTCACGGTCCCGCGTGTGAACCACCACATTCAATCCCGCTATGGCAGCGAGCCCGAAATGTTGATCCAGAAAATCCAGCTGTCGTCTTCTGAAGTCCTTCTCATTCCAACCCTCCGGGGCAGGATGATAATAATCCAGACCCGTCTCACCGATCGCCCCCACCCGTTCATCCGAGACAAATGATGCCAGTGTGGAAACGGCATCATCCGGCGCATGATGGACATCGCAGGGATGAATTCCGATGCACGCGCGGATTCCCTCATGAGTGGCAATCCTGAGGTTGTCCTGCAAATCACCGAGCGAGGTCGAGAGGGTCACCATCCGCGACACACCTGCGGAGCGGGCCCTTGAAATCAGCTGCCCGAGCTCTTCGTCGGAATAGCGGTGCGATGCGAGGTGGCAATGGGAATCCGTGATCATATCGCATTGCGGCACGCATCCAGCAACAGCTGCACCTTGTGAAAATCCTTCACTCCCGGTGAAACTTCCGCCCCGGATGCGACATCCAACGCTGCAGGGCGCACCTCAGAGATGGCCGACGCGGCATTTTGCGGGGTGATTCCACCCGCAAGGATCAAACTCACGTCCGGAAAACGCTTCCTGAATTCCAAGGCCAGCCCCCAGTCGAACTTCTCACCCGTCCCGCCGAACACCTGTGGAGCGTGCGCGTCGAGCAGGATCGCATCCAACCCATAAGCACCGGCTTTTTCGATATCACCGCTGTCGCACACCCCGAGCGCCTTCACCACCCTGACCCCGCGCTGCGTGAGCTCACGAACCTCCTCCACGCTCTCATCACCATGCAGCTGAACCAGATCGATCAGGCCTTGCGTCACCAGCTGATGGGGCAAATCGGTCCCCTGATTGACAAAAACACCGACCCGTAGGATGTCCCCGGCCAGATCCTTCAACCAGCCTGCGTCTTCCGGGTTGAGATATCGTTTTGAAAGCGGCCAGAAATTCAGCCCCACGGCATCCACACCGAGATCGATCAATCGCATGGCATCCTCCTGAGTTCTGACGCCACAGATTTTGAGCGAAGTCTGATTTGATGCGAAAAAATCCATAAACGATTGCCCGAGATGCTTCCCATACCGGCGGTGCATTTGCAAGCAGCCACATGAGAAAATCCTGAACGCATCCCAGAGCGCCTCCGTAAGCTTCCGGCGTCCATCGTTCAGCGTGCACCGATCTGTCATCGGATTCCGCGATGTCCGGGCCCGGAATGCGGCCGGCCCGATCGCCGGAACAGGCGGATTGGAATCAGATTTTGAAAAAAGCAGCTTTTCACCCGAGATCGAATCACCCATATCGTAAAACCGAATCGGATTCCGCACTGCGGATTTCAGGAACCTCTCTCGTTCATTCCGTCATGCGCACCGAATCGCCTGCAACCGCCCTCTTTGTCCGCAACCGTAAAAACCTTGCCGCACTGCTCGAACCGAACTCCATCGCGGTGATCCATTCGAACGCGGTCTACTCAAGCAACGCCGACGCATCCCTGCCTTTCAAGCAACACAGCGATCTGTTCTATCTTACCGGCATCGCCCAAGAAGATACCATCCTGCTGCTCTACCCCGATGCCAAAATCGAAAAAAACCGTGAAATCCTTTTCATCCGTGAGTCCGACGAAACGATGGCGATATGGGAGGGACACAAACTCACCCAACAGCAAGCCCGCGAACAAACCGGAATCCACCACGTGGTCTGGAGCTCGAAGTTTGACGAGATGTTCGGTATCCTCGCACTTCAGGCAGATACGCTCTATCTCTCCACCAACGAACATCCCCGTCGCTCCGCCTTCACGGAAACCCGCAACAGCCGGTTCATTGAGGATTGCCGAAAAAAATTCCCTCTCCACCACTACCGCCGCCTCACCCCGCTCACCCAACAGCTGCGGATGATCAAATCCGAGGAGGAAATCCGCCTTACGCGCAAAGCCTGTGAAATCACCGAAGCGGGATTCAGAAGAATCCTCCGTTTGGTGAAGCCCGGGATCGGCGAATGGGAGGTCGAAGCCGAGTTCATCCATGAGTTCGTGAGATCCGGATCCCGCGGCTTTGCCTACCAACCCATCATCGCCGGTGGCGCCAACGCCTGCATCCTCCACTACACCGACAATGACCAAACCCTTCGGGACGGTGACCTGCTGTTGTTGGATGTTGCTTGCGAATACGCCGGCTGGAATTCCGACATGACGAGAACCATCCCCGTGAATGGAACCTTCACACCGCGCCAAAGACAGGTCTATGAAGCGGTGCTGCGTATCATGAAATTCGCGGAGTCCGTTCTGCGCCCCGGAATTTCCCTGCCGGATTATCAGAAACGATGCCTTGCGGAGATCGAGAAAGAACTCATCGGGCTGGAACTCTTCAGTGCCGAGCAAGCCGCCGCCCAGGATGAGACCAAACCCCTCGTCAGCAAATACTTCATGCATGGCGTCAGCCATCACCTCGGTCTGGATGTGCACGATGTCTCGACCCCGTTCGCAACCGTCGAGGCGGGCATGCTCTTCACCATCGAACCCGGTATCTACATCCGCGAGGAAAACATCGGTATCCGTCTCGAAAACGATTATCTCGTCGGAGAAAAACAAACCATCAATCTGATGGCCAAGATTCCCATCCATCCTGATGACATCGAGCGCCTCATGGCCGGATCGGATCAAGTCGCAACGATCTAACCGGAGATGATGCGGTAAGCCCAGCAAAGCATCAGGGCACTGGAGATGATCAGCAGAACCGTCATCCACAGACTCTGACGCTGGGTGCGCAACACGTTTTCAATCTGGCCCCGGCTCAGATTCTGTTCGAACTGCTTGAACTTCTGCCGCTCCCTGACTTCCGCCATCGGCGGCATGGTCACTTCATTCTCCTTCTTCTGCTTTTCCAACAGGGCCGGAAGTTTTTGGAACATCTGCTGAGCCTCTGCCAGCCTGCGCTCCTTCTCGCGCAACAACCGCATTTCATGGTCTTCATTGAAAAGACTGGCCTGTTTGAGCTTTGGCATGGGTTACTTGCTCCAATAGACATATAGCGCCGCACCTCCGAGCAGGATGATCGGCAGATTGAAGGCGATGCCACTCACGAAATTTTCCATGAAACATGAGCCGCCCCGCCGCGTCTTGACTCTGCGACGGGTATCCTTCGAGGATCTTCCGAAAATCCCACCGGCACGGCTTCCCTCGAAATAGGCGGCCGCCTGATCATACTCGTCTGCTGCCGTGTCGGTCACCGCCGTCGCCTTCTCCAACTTCTCGAGCAGGTTCTCACGTGTCCATTTTTCGGGATCATGTTTTTGAATCTTGTCCAAATGCTCGGCAAAGCAGGTCTTGCACTGCTCCAGCTGCTCGGTTTCCTCACGCAGCTCGAACAATTCACGATCAATCAGCGTGATCGCTGTGGTGAGCTTCTCGGTCAGCTCAACCTGCTGAGCCAGAAACGTGCGCTTGCGGCTGGTCAGCTCTTCAAGCTCCCGCTTCTTGCGCTCAAGCTCCTCACGCTCCTGCTGAATGCGCTCCAATTCAAGCTGCGCACTTTTGATCTTGTCATCGTAATCGTCTTGATAAGCACCTCTGGTCGGCATGTCCAGTTGCCTCGAACGAACGTTGATCGGGTGGGTGTATTCATTGATCGATGCCATGGCGATAAGATTTGTTTCATATTTCCTAAGCAAATTTTGCTGTCTTTGCCAGAGAATATTTAACCTATCTTTAAGTTTTTCGGCGCGGATCAACCGAAAATACGTCGCACGGAATGTTTCCACTTTGTAAAGGCGCGGATCCGGCTAACGTAAGTTCCGATCATGAAACGCTTCCTATCCTCATTACTCGTCCTGTCCTCTGCGCTCATCTGCGCGCAGGAAATCCCGAAAGTCCTGGAAATCGGCTCCCCCTTGCCGGCGTTTTCCTTACCCGGAACCGATGGCAAAACCCACACCCAGGCGACCTACGGCACATCCAAGGTCCTGTGCGTCATTTTCACCAGCAACCATTGCCCGGATTCCGTTGCGGCTGCGTCCCGCATGGAAAAAATCCATCAGGACTACAAAGACAAAGGCGTATCTCTGGTCGCGGTCAGCTCCAACAATCCCGTCGCCCTGCGCCCAGATGAGCTCGGCTACTCCCCTTACGGAGACTCCTTCGAGGAGATGAAACCGTTCGCAGAGAGCCACGGATGGACTTTTCCTTACCTCTATGATGGGGACAAACAGGAATTCGCAACCGCCTGCGGTGCCCAGTCCACGCCCCATGTTTTCGTTTTCGATGCGGAACGCAAACTCCGCTACACGGGCCGGATGGATGACGCCAAACGCGAGTCAGGCCCGGTCGACAAATCCTACCTGCGCGACGCGTTTGATGCGCTCTTGGCAGGCAAAGAAGTTGCCGAACCCGTCACCCGTTCTTTCGGCTGCTCCACCAAGTGGCTCTTCAAAGCGGAAAACGTTGTGAAAGAGCAAAAGGCGTGGGAGGCCATGACGGTCACGCTCGACGAACTCAATGAAGAGCTCGCCAAAACCATCCGCCAAAACAAATCCGGCAATGTACGGGTGATCAATTTCTGGTCCACCACCTGCGGTCCCTGCGTGGCAGAGTTTCCCGACCTCGTCGATACCTACCGCCGATTCCAAAACCGCAATGTCGATTTCATCTCCATCTCCATGGATCCTCTGGAAAAGAAGGATCGTGTAGGAAAGTTCCTCCAATCCCGCAACGCCGCGCTCTCCAACCGTACGAAGCCCTCGATGGAAAAGGAAGGCCGCACCTCCAACAACTACATCTGGAACGGAGGGAATCCCGACAAACTTGCAGAAGCGATCCACCCGGCATGGACGGGCGCACTCCCCCTGACGGTGATCATCTCACCCGAGGGAAAGGTTGTTTGGAGCCATAGTGAACAAATCGACGTGGTCACACTCCGCACTGAGATCCTCAAGCATCTCTAGCGCTTTCGAAACACGCACGACCGCGGGTGATGGCACTGCTTGCTGCACGCCGCCCTCAGCCCCTCGGATGTTCATTCGCGGCCGGACCGCCACGACACAGGATGGGAAAGCCCCCGCCGAATGGTTTGACCTTCCCGGCGTTTCTGGCAAACCGCTCCCGATACCCCCGGATCGGCGGCGGATCCGTTCGGACGACGTCCACATCCAATCGACCCATGATTCGCCGGGGCTGACAGCACTGCGGCAAGAAAGCCGATCGATGGAAGGAATGCCTTCCGAATCACTTCAACGTTTCCAGCTTGCGGATTTTGATATTCCGGAACCAGACAGGATCCTGATGATCCTGCAGGCAAATATGCCCTGCATCGGCCGTCCCGAAGCCCTCCCAATTCTTGAATTTTGATTTGGCCAGGCGTTGTTTCCAATCCTCGGTCCCGATCTCATATTCCACGTATTTCTCCCCGTTCATCCAATGCTCGCACCGGAAGGTGCCGGTGGCGGTCTTCTGGCATTTCAGCACGAAATGGTTCCATTCACCCGCTGGCCTGGTGGTGTCCTTGTCCGCAGCATAAAGCTGATACATCCAGCCTGCTTTCTGAGCATCCTTGCCTTTCACATTGTCAATGATCTGCGCTTCGGGCCCCGTTTTGTAGGGCGGACCATCCCCTTCCTTCACCTTGAACATGATCCCCGAGTTTCCGCCTTCACTGATTTTCCACTCGATTGAAAATTCAAAACTCTCATAGGTTTCCTTGGTAATGATATCTCCGCCCCTGTGACCGAACAACGCGCCGTTTTCCACCACCCATTTTTCGGACAAACCCTCTTTCCGATAGTTCCGGAAATGCCGCGACGCATCCTTGCCATCAAACAACAGCACCCAACCCTGCGCCACCTCTTCCTGAGTGAGGGAATTGGGTTCGGCGGAACACACGGACTGGGTCACCAGCAGGGCACAACAGATGGAAGATAAGGCTTTCATAACATTCATCCATGGCTACGCCGGATGACGGCTGAAGTTATCACCAACATCCGGTGAAAATCACTTCCCAGGTAACCCACACATGCTAGTGATATCCCGCTCCTCCATGATGCCCGTCCCGTTGGAACCAACCTTTCCGCATCCCTGAAAACCAATCCTGACACCTCCGAGCTGAAAGCCCCTGCGCTCCCATGGTATTTCAGCAGGATCTTCCTCGCTGTGATGCTATTCAGCGTGGGCCCCCTCGCCTTGCCCTGGATCTGGGCGCATCCATCCCTTCCAAAAAGATGGAAATGGGCCATAACCCTCATCACCGCCGCTCTCTCGTTCCTTCTTTATCAATTGACCCTCATGGCCATCAGACAACTCAGGGAAACCCTTGAGCTACTGCGCAGCATCAACCCCTGAGATTCCCGAGCCATGAACCCCTCGCAAATCCTGCTCGCTCTGGCGTCCCTGCTCCTGCCTCTCGCTGCCGGAAATCCCGCTCCAGAGATCGACCGAGAATTCCGCGCTGCCTGGATCGCCACGGTTCACAACATTGACTGGCCTTCCAAACAAGGGCTTGGTGCTGAACAACAACAGGCCGAGGCGCGCGCCATCCTCGACCAGCTTGCCACGCTCCGCATGAACGTCGCGATCTTGCAGGTGCGTCCCCATGCAGATGCACTCTATGAATCTGAACATGAACCCTGGTCACACTGGCTCACCGGAACCATGGGCAAATCGCCCGGTTACGATCCCCTTGCATACTGGATCAGGGAAGCCCACGCGCGCGGTATCGAACTCCATGCATGGTTCAATCCCTTCCGCGCCCTGTCGGACATCAGGCATCCCGTATCCAAAGACCACATCAGCAAAACCAAACCCTACCTGATCAAAACCTACGGCTCGATGCTCTGGGCCGATCCCTCGGAACCCGAAACCCGGATCCGGGCCCTGACAACCATTCTCGATGTCGTCCGCCGCTACGATGTGGACGGCATCCACCTCGACGACTATTTCTATCCCTACCCTTCAGGAAACCTCCGCTTCAACGATGGCAAAACTCCCGCGCAACGCCGCGCCGTGGTGGATGATTTCATCCGGCAACTCTATGAATCCGTCAAAAAGCAAAAGCCATGGGTGCGTGTCGGCATCAGCCCCTTCGGGATTTGGCGACCCGGTATCCCGGAGGGAATCGAGGCGGGGGTCGATTCCTACGAACACCTCGCCGGAGACTCTCGTAAATGGCTCGTCCATGGATGGCTGGACTACCTTGCTCCCCAACTCTACTGGCGCATCGAACCCAAAAAACAATCCTACACCACCCTGCTCGCTTGGTGGCGCCAACAAGGTACCCGCCCGGTCTGGCCAGGCATCGCCACCACCCGGATCAAATCCACAGAGGATCCTGGCAGGCCAGCCTCGGAAATCATCCGACAAATCGAACTTTCACGCTCCATCGGCACTCACTCGGACGGCCATATCCATTGGAGCGTAAAGGGCCTGATGTCCAATCTCGGTGGGATCAATCCGAAACTTGTCAAACTCTACGCCGAACCTGCCGCCCTCCCGGCCATGCCATGGCTGAACTCCGCTCGCCCGGACACACCGGCAGCGAGCATGGAACAACGGGGAGACCAAACGCTCGTTACATGGAGAAGCTCACCAGCCACCCGAATGATCATCCAAACCCGCGCCGGCTCGGTTTGGTTCACCCATGCTGTGGCTGCAAGGGGCAAAACGTCCATGTTCCTCCCACCATCCGACGCCATCGCAGTCTCCGCACTCGACCGTTACGGCAATATCTCCAAACCGCTGATCCTTTCCGCCTCAGAATGAATTCCTCCGGGGGGAACTCACAAAATCCTTGCTCCGCCCCCCAGATCCGCCGTTTCATCACCTGACTTGCAAGTCGCCCCCCCGATAATTCACGCTCCTTCTCTTCCCTATCGCAACCTGCATTCATGATCGCCAGCACCTCTCAGCTCGAGGATTTTCTCGCAACTTGCCAACCAACCTCCGGCGACAAACGATGCGCCATCGATACCGAGGCGGACAGCCTCCACCGGCACAAGGAGTCCCTCTGCCTCATCCAATTTTCCGCAGGCTCGGAGGGTGTGCTGATTGACCCCCTCGCCATCGATGACCTCAGCCCTCTGGACCGCTATCTTGCCGATGCCACCGTCTGGATGCACGGTGCGGACTACGACATGACCATGCTCAAACGCGAGTTTGGAAGACTTCCCCACCGCGTTTATGACACCCAAATCGGAGCCCGTCTCCTCGGAGTCGAGAAATTCGGACTTGGAAACCTCGTCGAACATTATTTCGGGGTCGTCATTTCCAAATCCTCCCAAAAAGCCGATTGGGGAAAACGTCCGCTCTCGCCGACGATGATCGAATACGCCCTCAATGACGTCCGTTACTTGTTGGAAATGAGCGAGAAAATCGTCGCCCAACTCGTTCAGGCCGGCCGCTATGATTGGTTTGTCGAGAGCTGCGAAAACGCGAAATCGAAAGTCGAGGAACGGGATGACTCCAAAGACGACCAGTGGCGCATCTCGGGTGCAGGCAAACTCAATCCCTACAGCCTCGCTTGCCTTCGCGCGCTCTGGCATTGGCGGGATAAGGAAGCGGAGGCATGGGACAGGCCTTCTTTCATGGTCGCTCCCAACCGCCAACTCCTCGAATGGGCCATGCTGATGAGCGATGACAAACCCATCAAACTGCCCCACCATTTCCGCCCCGATCGCATCAAGCGCTTCAAGGAGATGCAGGAAGCCGTACGCGACCTACCCCAGAGCGAGTGGCCTTCACGCCCGACCGGCCTGAGACGCAAAAAAGATCGCGATTTCGATGAACGCGTCGATGCCCTGATCGCACGCCGCAACAAGATCGGCAACGATCTCGGCATTGATGGCTCACTGATCGCCTCCCGCTCGGTGATCGAATCCCTCGCCGCAAGAGAAGCCGAACCATCCAGCCTGCTGATGAAATGGCAAATGCAGTTGCTGGAGCTTTGAGCGGAGAGAAAAGAGCAAGGAGTCAGAAACAACCACTCATGGGCCGCACGATTCGGGTCGCGCCGTTCACAGACTGGTTCTCCGCAGCCTCGGCAAGGGAGAGTCGCTTCGCCATCACCACCGTTGGGATCTTCAATGCAGGTTTGACGATCTCGTCCCGATGTTCACAATCCCCCCATGTCCGCTGAGACCAGCACTCAATTTTTTCATCACGAGCAAGCCTTCGACCTTCGTGAAGGCACGAGTCTGCCCGCGATCCGGATTGCCTATGAAACCTGGGGAACCCTGAATGCGGATCGCTCCAACGCCATCCTGCTTTTCCATGCGCTTTCCGGCTCCCACCATGCCGCCGGATTCAACCCCAGCATTCCCGACGTGGGGGATCTCTGGCAGCCGGAACTCCACCAAGGATGGTGGGAAGACATGATCGGCCCGGGAAAAGCGATCGACACCAACCACTACTTCGTGATCTGCCCGAATTATCTTGGCGGTTGCTACGGCTCCACCGGCCCTGCCTCCATCAACCCGGCAACCCGCAAACCCTGGGGCTCGGAGTTTCCCTCCGTTTCCGCAGCCGATCAGGTCCATGCCGTTTCTCTTCTGATCGACTCGCTCGGCATCGGAACCCTGCATGCGGTGATCGGCCCATCGGTCGGTGGCTTGATCGCCCTTAGCTTCGCGACCCGACTCCCCGGACGCGTGCGCAACGTTGTCAGCATCGCCGCCGGCTTCAAGACCACCGTTCTCAACCGACTCATTCTCTTCGAGCAAATTCTCGCGATCGAAAACGATCCCAATTTCAACGGCGGTGATTTCTATGAAACCAGCCCGCCTCTCTACGGCCTGGCACTCGCCCGCATGATCTCACACAAAACCTTCGTACACCTGGATTCGATTGAAAAACGCGCGCGTCAGGATGTCATCCAAGCCGATGACGTGCTGGCCTGGTACCGTGTCCGCGACCAATTCCAGAGCTACATGCTCCATCAGGGAAAAAAATTCGTCAAACGCTTCGACGCGAACACCTACCTGCGCATCATCGACCTCTGGTCACGCTACGACGCCCTCTTTGAAGGCGATGCGGAAACTCCGCCTGATCTTTTCGAGCCCTGTGCACGCAACGGCCAGAAATGGTTGGTCTTCTCGATCGATTCGGATTTCTGCTTCTATCCCGAGGAACAATCCGAGCTCGTCCAGCACCTCGAGTCCGCAAAGGTCGAGTCCATGCACATCACCGTCCATTCGGACAAAGGGCATGATTCCTTCCTGTTGGAGCCTGATTTATACACACCGCACATTTCCTGGCTCCTGCGCTCATGATCCGTGCCTACATTTTCATCATCGGACTCGCGGTCATCGCGACCGGCATCATCGGCGTATCCCGGCTTCCCGAGGATTCCGCAATGGCACTGCTGGTCGGATGCCTCACCCTCGGTGGCGGTTTCATCATCTGCAGCCTGTTCTCGATCAAGATGCCTTGGCACGGCATCCTCGGCGCCGGCGCCCTTGCCCTCATCAGCTTCGCCCGCGGCCTCCTCAACCTGCCCGATGCCGCACGATTCCTCGCCGGGGAGAGATCCCGCGGCAACGAACCTCTCTTCGAACTCGCCGTCACAATCCTTTCCGCCCTCCTCCTGACTCGCGTCCTGGCCGCTTGGAAAAAAGAGCGTTTACGGAGGATGTCGCAACAGCCATAGAGACAACGCCAGAGGCGAACGAACCCGTATCATTGCCAAGGATGATCCCAGCATGGCTTGTACGGATCTCCTGATCATCAGGCCCGATTCATTCCTTGCTGAAAAACTTCCAACGCTTTGCTCACCTGGGTCCATCCTGCACTCCAGAGGCAGCAGGCGAATCTGACGCCGGACTCTGCGGCGGTTGAACGGTAGGTTGCACGGCAGGTTGCACGGCAGGTTGCACGGCAGGTTGAACCGTAGGTTGGGGTTTCGCTAATAAATCTTTCCAGTCGTGCAATGCGTAGTTCGCACCGATACCGCCGATTTCATTGAGCAGCTCGGCACAGCGTTGTTTCCACAAACCGTAGTCGGGAGGACCTTTCTTCTCCTCGGCGCTGCCGGGGAAAACCACGTAGGTGATGTGCAGATCCGAGACCGGGCGACTGTAAGGCGATGCATTCGGATTGAGCTCGCGCGCCATACGCAACGAAGCTTCCCCAACTTTGAAGGTCGGCCCGCCATCACCCACGATACACGGATAAAGTTTCTCTCCGTAGATCACCACGGCGTAATCCCCGACCTTTGGTGCGTATGGATCGGTACGGTCGGTCAATAGATTCACGGGAATCACGATGAACGGATCATACTCGGCGATCAGATAGCTACGAGATTTCAGATCTGCCACGTAACGTTTGAGAAGCTCGATCCGTTCTTTCAGCCAGGTTTTGCGCGCGGCTGCGGTGTTCGGATCCGCCAGCTCCTTTCTGGCATTGGCGATCCTGCGCTCCAACCCGACAATCATCGGGTTGGGAGTCTTGGTCTGTTTCGGCCAACCATAACTCGTAAAAGGCTGATAATTCGTCGAGTTCACAATCGCATCCGGCATTTTCGCCAGACGATCGCCGTCGGATCCATCGGAAACCACATCCATTTCCGCCTGCATGAGGAAAACCTTTCGACCGTTTTCCGCTCTGAGATTCAGGATGGTTTCACAGTCATACAGGTTGTGTTTGCTAAGCAATTCGTTGAGCGCATTGGCATCGCGCCGCACCCGCTCGCTTTTGTTGGCGTAAATCCTGTTATACCAGGCGGAAACCTCCGCCTTTTCCAACAGGGATGTCAGCCCCGGGACGATCTTGGAGAGATTGGGATTGCTTTTCTCCAGCTCACCGAGCGATGTCGCCGCCTTGGGCAACTTCAACCGGAGCGTGTAATTTGCCACATAGCTCTGATCATCCAGACGCTCCACGGAGGCAATGCCACCCTCTTCAAAGACAAGATCCGTCTGAAACGCAATCCCGCTGCGCAGTTGGCGGACATCGCTGACTTTTCCCAATGGCAGGGGCTGGAAAGACTCAAGCATGGCTTCGGACTCCGAACGGGCACTTTGTTGCTGGCGGATTTCCGACATTTCCCGCTCCAACTCCGCCTCCATCTCCGCGCGCAACCTCTGCTCGATCTGCATCTCAATGGTTTTGCGATCTGTCTGCGCGGGCTGGCGACGGCTCTCGATCAGAGCCCTGACATTTCGGTTCACCTTCGCGGGAATGTCCGTAAACATGATTCCGATCAACCCGCAGGACAAAACCAGAAAACCGGCTCCGAACCATGGAAACCCCCGATTCCGCCTTGATTGTCTGAGTTGCACTTCACCCATGCCGACAGGTTACACGTTTCCATCATGAGATTTCAACCGCGGATCTGCTTATTTCCAAACCCAGATTTCCGATGGGCAAAGCGACCTTTCCCAGCCTAATCTCCTCACGTGACGCAGGTTTCTTCCAAACCCCACCTGAAAACCGATGGGAAATTTTTCCGAATCGGCATAGAGCGGGTCTGGCTGCGAACGGTCACCTACGGCCCTTTCCCGCCAGACCGGAACATGGAGCATCCGGCCGAATTCGCCCGGATCCGCTCCGCACATTTCAATTCCATCCGGCTGTTTTCATTGCCCGACGCAACGCTGCTCGATGCCGCGGCGCAGCACCATCTCCTGGTGTTCGCCGGCCTGAATTGGCAGCAATATCAGGATTTCATCTCCGAACCGAAATTCCTCTCATCCGCCACCATCCGCCTCACCGAATGGCTGAAACAATACGGCTCTCACCCGGCTCTCGCCGGCATCTACATCGCCAATGAAATCCCGACCGATCTCGTGCGCTGGATGGGCCCCGGAAACGTGAAGTCCGCTCTGGAAGGATTGATCGCAGCGGGGCGCAGTATCGCACCGCACCTGCTGTTCGCCTACGCCAACTATCCATCCACCGAATACCTTGAGCTCGATCAAGCGGACTTCACCGCATTCAACATCTATCTTGAGGAACCCGGCATGTTTGAGAGCTATCTGAAACGGCTTCACAACATCGCCGGAGACCGGCCTCTGGTGGTTTCCGAGTTCGGATTGGATTCGCTCCGGAATACTCCCGAAACCCAAGCGGCGACATTTGCATGGGCGCTGCGGATCGCACACGCGGAGGAAACCGCAGGCTTCACGGCTTACGCATGGAGCGATCTCTGGTTCAATGCAGGCATCGAGATCACGGATTGGAATTTCGGCATCACGGACCGAAACGGAAATCCCAAACCGGCTTTCCTTGCTTGTCGCGATTTCAAGGATTCAACCCCATCAAAAACCCGACATACCTTCTCGGTCATCGTCTGCACACGAAATGGTGCCGCAAGGATCTCCTCCGGTTTGCACGCCATCGCCGCCCTGACAGGCGGGCCTTTTGAAACCATCGTCGTCAACGACGGATCCACGGATGAAACCGCGGAGATCATCGCGAGGGAATTCCCGAAAGTACGTCTGATCAACCTCTCTCCCTCCGGTCTCAGCGCGGCGAGAAACACCGGTGCGCAACAAGCAACCGGAGAAATCCTGGCATACACCGACGATGACTGCCTGCCCGACCATGAGTGGTTGGTCCGGCTGGATCGCGCTTTCGCAAACCCCGCGATTGCCGCTGCGGGCGGACCCAACCTTCCGCCCCATGCGCGATCCGCAGAGGAAGCGATTGTCAACGCCGCACCGGGCGCTCCCAGTCATGTCCTCATCGATGACACCCGTGCCGAACATCTGCCCGGCTGCAATTTCGCGGTGCGCCGTGACGTGTTCTATGAAATCGGCGGCTTCAATCCGGCCTTCCGGACCGCAGGTGATGACGTGGATTTTTGCTGGCGCCTCCTTGATGCGAAACACGAACTGGCGTTTGTTCCCGGCGCCTTTGTATGGCACCACCGCAGAGCCACCATCTTTGGCTTTTTCAAACAACAGATCGGATACGGCCTCGCGGAGAGACTTCTCATCCAACACCATCCGCATCGCTTCTCCAACCGGGGAGAAGCCTTGTGGTACGGATGTGTCTACTCCGGTGGTCCCATCCGTCTCAATGAGGATTCGATCATTTACCACGGCCCGATGGGACAGGCGGGCTACCAATCGATCTCGAACCACATGCTACCTCTGCGTGGGATCCATCCCCATTACAGAACTCCCGCAGCGGAATTGATTCTGAACCTCATCTCGCGGTTGCATCCCGTCATCCGCAGATGGTTCAGAAATCGGTCGGTCAAGCTTCCCGATTTTCCAGTTCGTTCAACACCCCGGTCGGAGCCGACAGCATGTTCCGTTTCCTCGCCACCGGGCAAGCACCGGGATCTTGTGCTCAAGCAGCTCCTCGATCAGGGCTGGACACCCGCCGGAGCATCGGATGCGTGGGATCTGGAAAAAGATCAAACCCGCATCCTCATCGCCACGGAAAAACTCGATCACCAGCATCTCAACCACCTGATCCGCATCTGGGGCCCTGCCAAGCCCGCGCTGAATGCGATCAGACATGTTTTCAACCAAGCTTAATACCCCGATGTCGCTGCTCACCAAGGATTACGACTATCACCTGCCTGAGAAACTGATCGCCTCACGCCCCCTGCCCGATCGATCGGCCTCGCGGATGCTCGTGATTCACCGCCAAAGCGGAGTCATCGAACACCGCATGTTTTCAGACATCGAAAGCTACCTCGGGCCCGATGATCTCATCGTCCTCAACAACACACGTGTCATCCCCGCCCGTCTGTTTTCAGACGACGGAAAGATCGAACTGCTCTGCCTTGAGCAACTCTCTCCGACGCGATGGCGCTGTCTCACCAAACCGGGAAAACGGATGAAGCAGGGCCGGACCCTCAGCATCGGGAACATCGTCGGAACCGTAACCGATGTTCGGCAAAACGGCGACCGCATGATCGAGTGGCAGCGAGCTATCGACATCCACAAGCATGGCCATCTCGCCTTACCGCATTACATGGGACGCGATGATGAGGAGATGGATCAGGAGCGCTACCAAACCGTGTTTGCCAAAGAAGAAGGAGCCATTGCCGCACCAACCGCCGGCCTGCATTTCACTCCGGAAATTCTCAGTCGCAACCCGCATGACTTCGTTACGCTCCATGTCGGAGTCGGCACGTTCCGGCCCGTGAGTGTCGAAAACATCAAAGAACACGACATGCATTCCGAAGCATTCAAGGTCACCGCCGAAACGATCCTCAGGATCAACCGGGCCAAGCGGGTTCTCGCCGTCGGCACCACGGTTACCCGGGTTCTTGAATCCATTGCGGACCCGTCACCTGAGATCCGTATTTCACAACCGGGACCGATCTCGGGAGAAACGGACATTTTCCTGCATCCGCCCTATCGCTTCAGAGCGATCGACTCGCTTCTCACCAACTTTCACCTGCCGAAATCGACCCTGATCATGCTCGTCTCGGCCTTCGCAGGACGTGAGCTCACTCTCGAGGCATATCGTCAGGCCGTATCGGAAAAATACCGGTTCTACTCATATGGCGACTGCATGCTGATTCTCTGATCCAATCCCAACCGCATCTCGCCATCCGCAACGGAATGTCTCTCGGACATGTTTTGCGTTTTTTGGACATAGCACAACGCATGCACTGGTGCTTGAAAACCCATCAGTTCGGATCTCTTGTTCGGCATCCAAAGGTTTGCAAATCAACCGCCTCAACATGTCGTCTTCCGGGATGATCCAAGAAAACGAACCGTGACATGACGGATGATTCCCAGGCTTCCTGTCACCCTCGAAAAACCTGCGTGAGAACCATCGCCAGCAAGCGTTTCCCATGGGAAAATACATGCCGTATCGCACGGTCATCACCTGATTTGTTCTCACAAAAGAAGCGCTCTCCTGAGTGACTCCGATGCCTGATTCGCAACAGTAACATGGCTGCGGTGCGTGGCCATGATCCGATGTTCCTTCATGCTTTTTAGGATTTTTGTGACGCATTTCTCAAAGCAGCTTCGGGCACGGTGCTTTCCTTCCCTGCACTGCCTGTAAAATTCTATTTTGTCAGTGATTTTCCAATTCAACAACGGATCATTGTCGGGAATCCTTGAGGAGCGACGCAGGAAAGCTGAAGTGGGTCCCAACCGTTCCAGAATTTCCAATCCGGAAAGCTTGATCAGAAATTCAAATGTATCGTGGTCAAAATTATAGATATGGCCGTAGTGAAAAATCCGGCCAGGAGTCTTTTTGCGACAGTAGGTTTTGAAGTCCGGCACACTCACATGCATCGTCCCGGATTCAACAAGCCAGTCAGATATCGTACGTAGACTTCCCACAGGGTCGGGCAAATGTTCGACCACATGGCAGAGACGAATGTGATCAAATTTGGCCTGCGGTTGGAAATCACCGATTTCACCGGTGATGACCTCGAGACCAAAGCGTTCACGGCAAAACTGCGCATAATCTTTGGTTGGCTCCAGTCCAACGGCCTGCTTTCCAAGCTTGTGCATCAGATATAAAAATTCACCGCTACCGCTTCCGACATCCAAGACCCGGCTGACGGACTGATAATGCTTCCAGTGTTCCTTGATATGACTTGCGACTGCGGGAAAATATCTTGCCGCATGTCTCAATTTCGGCCGCATCGTGCCTTTGTAAGACTTTCTGTATTGTTCCGCGTAAAACCGACTTAGCTCGTTGACTGACGGTATCGGATCATTGTGTACGACACCGCAATGACTGCAGATCAGGACATCCAGGGGCATACCATTGCGATCCTGACATTCGATGAGATAAGCCGTGGAGGCACCGCAAAGCCCGCAATATGATACGGATGTGGAATGTTGGTTCATATGAAATTGAAGATGTTGATTGTTTGAAAATAGAATGAGTGCGATGGTGGGCAGCTAACCACACCGGGACGCTCGGATCATGAACGTCAAAAAGATCAAATCTGATCTTGAACACAGCCAAAGATGGCGTGGCAAAAAATTGCGATGAAGAATTAGGGCCTTCTGAGACCGATCAGACGGTCACGACGAACTGGCCGTCTTCCGAACGGGGAGGCTTGAACAAGGGATCTCCGTAATACATCTGAAAGCCCAGCATAAACGTACAACCATATCTGGTCCGTGTCGCGATGGGCGGGAAAATCAATCTGGTGGATTTTGATTCGGTTGAGTGAGTTTCATGGACGATACTTACAACATGACTGTGCTCTCTCGTATCCTTGCTTGCCGGATCACGAAGTGGCAGATACTCGGTCAAGACCCCTGAAATTTCGGGATGTGCATGAGCCACCGACGGATCATGTGCATGAGAGTGAGTGATCTTTACCAAGTACTGATAACTGAGATTTTCATAACAGAGAAATACGGCAAGTACGAGCGAGATCAGGCGAAACGGATGTAGAGTCGTTGCCTCGCATTTTGGTTTCGCTCTCATGGTCAACGGATACAATTTGCCGAGCAACTTCTGATGCGCAAGTGTCAAATTTGCACAAAATCATCAATGGCATCCATCCGTCCGAATCCGCGGTATGCTGCATGGTCTTGGACCACGGAAAAATTTCCGAGCGAAGGAGAAACCCATTCATCGATCCAAGCGGATCGGCATGATGAGCCGGATGATGATGCTTACCCAACCGCTTTTCGCCATCCGCAACGGATTACCGCTCGGCACCCGTTACGGAATAAGGAAAACCCCTCAAAGGCTGTAACTCGAGTTGAATTCTGTTTCACTGATGAAGCCGTCGTCACTAATGTCCGCAGTTTCGAACTGAGTGATGACGTTCTCCATTTTGACCATTGGCGAGACAAGATAGCCGAACTCGACCGGATCAAGTTGACCGTCACCATCAAAGTCAGCCAGATCAAAGCGAGAGAGCTTTGATTTCAGTTTCTTTTTACCGGCAATGTAAGTCTCCCACTCGGCAAGGGATACGAGCCCATCCGGAAGGGGGTTACCCAACACAGGTTGTCCGGTCACCGGATCCAAGGCAGGCAGACCGGTGGTAGGATCGATGACGACCTCGAAGGAGCCTGACGTGTCGATCGGCAGGAAACGGCTGCGAACCTCAACCAGGGGTGTTCCGGGGCCTTGGGTTTTGGCGAATTCAAATACCGTCAGGAAACCGTCGCCATTGTCGGCCTGGGCAAAAGCGACCTGATGCTTCGGTTGTTTGCTTTTTTTCGCCTTCGGCGCAGCCTCAACCGCACCGGAAAACACCAAAGCAGCAATGAAAACGGAAATGAATCGGGTAATTTTTGATTTCATACTTCTATCACAATGACAACGGCAAAAAAATTGTCAATGGAATCCGATGTTTTTTTACCCGTACCGAAGCATATGCCCGTGACCCACCGACCTGCCACATATCTCCTGCTTGTTGGAGAACGTTTTAGAATCCGGTAAGCAGTCTTCGTCAAACGGAGTGGGTTGAAAATGAAAAACCCGTCCACATGAATGGACGGGTTTTTGTGAAGGGTTGAATACTACAGATCAGCTTATTCCAACTGACCACCGCTGATACCGCTCCAGCGCAGGAAGCGTGGAGTGCCGAGGTTCGTACTGCTGGATTCGTCACCAAAGGTGTATGACAGGCCGATTCCGACAATGAACTCGCTGAGCTCTTGGTTGTCGTTATTGGCTTGCGCATAGTAAATCATGTCGCAGGACAGACTTGCAAGGAGTGCGTCACTGATGCTGTAATTGAGGGCGATACCGAGATTGGTGATATCCGCATCAGAATCGTTGTCCACTTTGCCATCTGCATAACCGGCTTCACCAGTCAGGCTGAATTTGTCATTCAGCGCTCTCTCGGCAACAATACGGACAAACGTGGCATCCGTGAAGGAATCGTTACCATTGTCATCCGATCCGTTCCCCCCGAAGAGATGTCCGACTTGGAGATAGTAGTCCGCTTCGGAGCGATCGAGCTTGGATTCGATACCGATGAACATCCGATCTGAGTCATCACTCCCATCGTTGTCCTGAACGGTCGTGAGACCACCGAAGAATACGCCAAGGCTGGCCGTATCGTTCATCTGGCGCATCAGGTGGAAGGCAGCACCCAGACCTTTTCTGTAGCTGTCATCGGAGTGACCGACATCGGTCATTTCTCCGAAGAGATCGGCTTGGAAGAAATAATCTCCGATGTTGCGGCCGAGCTGAAGTTCGAAGTCCGCTGCATTGTAGCGATCTTCTTCAGGTCCACCCACAGCTCCTCCACTGAGATTGCTGAGGCTGTAGCCGAGGTTTAAATCGCCAGCCCATGAGCTGCCGTTTGAAGTGCCGATACCTTGGGGCGAGCCAGCTGATGCGGCCGCTGCAAGACAGATTGATAACGCTGTGGTTAATTTCATATTAGGTTATTGGGATGTTTTTGGTAGCTGAGGCGGAAATCATGCTCGTTCATCGAGCTTTCACCATGAGGATATGATCTCACCTGCCCATCAATACATACAAACACGTTCATGGAGTCAAGACCCTTTCGAACGCCGAAACCTTGTTTCCAAATGTGCCGGTCCCGCGGAATACTGCGTTTCATCGACATAGATGCAGCTTCAACTGACTGGAATCCCTGTTTACACGGGAAAAACTGGGAAAAAGCAAGGCAATGACCGATCTGGATCTGAGCCGCAATCAGATTCAGAGGGATCCGAAAACCATGATGATATGACCACATCCCGGGGCCTCATCATGGAAATAGATATCAACCGGGTCTGCATTGCGCAAAAGTAAGCGGCTTTGAAGACTTTCCGCTCGGATGGAAAGCCACAGGAGAAGGCTATGCGGCCGATGATTAGCAACCTGACAGAGACCAAGATCCGGGCCGGAATTCTCACAGGTCTGCTGGAAGGAGCCGTGAAAAGCAGACAGCCGAGTCTTCCTGTCGGGTGACTGAAATCACTTGGCCGAGGGGATCGAAGTCAAGAAGTCCGTCCTCAAATTCGATTTCATAACCCCCATCCGAATTGGCAGGGATGATGCCTTTGTTCACCTCACCAACGAAAAGAAGATAATTGCCAGCTGGAACATCCTCCAGCTCGACCTCGAAAGAGATTTCACCATCCTGATCGCGCTCGAACTTCATGTTGGCACGCGCGGGCACGGCAAGGATGTCATTGCTAATCAGCGGGAAAACCTCCTCGACTTCCGTGGCATCGGCTGGGGTGTCGGCGCTACCGTTGCCGAACGTGTGTGAGAAAAGAACGGCATCGTCGGCGTTTTTGATCTCAACGAGTTGGTTGCGAGGATCAAAATCCAAATCACCATCCTCGAACTCGATCTCACCCTCTGGGCTATCACCTGAAACCTCAACCACGATTTCACCCCGATCCACAGAATCGACCCATAGCGTGTAGACACCTGCCGGCACATCTTCAAGTTCGACCTTGAATTCGCGATCGCCCTCATTGTCCTCCTCGAAAACCGCTTCAGCTTTGCTGCCTGCAGGAGCGTTGGCAGTAGCCGTAAGATACTCCTCAATAAATGCACTTTCTTCGCTATCATCACTACCGGCCGCAGCGACATATCCGCTGAAGTAGGTTCCGCCTTTCGTCACTGTAAAGAATGCGTTCGCTTGATCAAAGGTAAGCGGAAGGTGCTCTTCGTCGTCGTAGTTTGCGAATTCGACAGATCCTTCGGTTTCGCCATCATCCGAAAGCGTTACGACAATATCGGCCACTTTAACGGGAGTATCGGTTCCTACCAAAAGCTCGTAGGTACCCACTGGCACATCTTCGAGTTCGACCTCGAATTTGCGCCGCGCATCACTGTCTACTTTGGTTTTTGTGGTAGCCTTGCCTCCGGGATGCAGGCCCGTCGAAGGGATGAATCCGACCGTCTTGGATGGCTCGGCGATGTTGACGTTCGGGATTTTGGCACGCATTTCACTGGAGGCGAGGATAGCACCGTCCCTATCATTCACAATGTCGAGCCACTTGTCACGCGGATCAAAGTCAAGCAACTGAACCGCTGTTGATTTTGGGGCCGTATCGAAAGAGATGGCCGCACCCTTCTTTGTCTGTACGAACTCCCCCTGCTTGATTCCATCCACATACAGGGAATGCCCGGCAGATAATCCGGCTGCGGTAACGAGAAATTTCCTGCGACCGGTCGCGGCGTTCGAATAGATCGCTTTGACCGAGGAAAGGTCCGCGGAATCATCGAATGAAACCGTTTCCGTACCTGATGAACTGGATACGTCGGGCGCGTCAAAAAAGCCGGAGAGCACCTCATTGCCTGCGGAACCGGTCACGGAGAGTCGCTTGCCGCGCGGATCAAAATCAAGTAGCGAGAAGCGAGGAGAAGCTGTAGAGGCAAAAACCAAGACCGCGCCACCTTTGCGGTTCGTTGTGAATTTCGCTTCCGGGGTCTTGCCAACGAGAAAGGTGTGTTCGGAATTCGGCTCAAGACCCGTTACAGAAACCACCAGAGACGATTTGGTATCCGAGAACACGCAGCTCACGACAGCTTGGGCCGGTGCAGTACCTGCCAAGACTCCTTTGATTGAGGATGTGTCAGCCAGCACGGGAGAGCCGAACCCCAGAAGCAGAACGGCTGCGGAAAAAGCGAAGCAAATAAACAATTTCATCATTTGTGAAAATAAAACCAGCTCGGCACCCTAGTCAACGTAAAAACTGAAGATAGGAATGATTGTCACATGTTCCGGATGTGCGTTTGCACCGGACCGTTCCGCCCGGGTGGGAGATGGCTGAGGGGATCTCGATGGATAGGACGCGCCTAGCCGAGAATTCCCTTCACCACATGCGCGGCTTCAACGCCCGTCGGCTTGTGGTTCAGTCCCTGGAAACGGAAGGTGAACCGGTTGTGATCCAGGCCGAGACAGTGGATCATCGTCGCATTGAGATCGCGGATATGAACGGGGTTCTCAACGATGTTGTAGGAGTAATCGTCGGTCAGGCCGTAGCTAACCCCGCCTTTCACCCCTCCTCCGGCAACCCAAGTGCTGAAGCAACGGCCGTGATGATCTCGCCCTTCGCCGATTTTTCCCTGGCTGTAGACCGTGCGTCCGAATTCACCGCCCCAGATCACAAGGGTATCCTCCAGAAGACCACGTTGTTTGAGATCCGTGATGAGCGCGGCACTGGCTTGGTCGGTATCACGGCACTGGTTGGCGAGATGGTTGGACAGCTGATTGTGTTGATCCCAACCGCGGTGGAAAAGCTGGGTGAACCGCACACCCCGCTCGGCCATGCGACGGGAGAGGAGGCAGTTGTAGGCAAACGTACCGGGAATACGGGAGTCCGGACCGTAAAGATCAAACACCCAAGCGGGTTCATCGCTAAGATCCGCGAGTTCCGGGGCGGAGGTTTGCATGCGGAAAGCCATCTCATATTGGCTGATGCGAGTCAGGATCTCCGGATCGGCCATGCCGTCGTGGCGGATGTGGTTCAGTGCGGCGAGATCGTCAAGCATCGCGCGACGGTCCGTGCGTTTCATGCCTGCCGGATCGTTCAGATAAAGGACGGGATCTTTTCCGCTGCGGAACTGAACACCCTGATGATTGGATGGCAGGAATCCACTGCCCCAAAGGCGAGAGAAAATCGGCTGACCCGGATTTTTTCCACTTCCTTGGGAGACCAGCACGACATAGGCGGGTAGGTTCTCGTTCATGCTGCCGAGGCCGTAGGAAACCCATGAGCCCATGCTCGGAGAACCGGGAAACTGCGATCCGGTATTGATGAACGTGATGCCCGGATCGTGGTTGATCGCCTCGGTATGCATGGACCGGATGATGGCGATGTCATCGGCGACTTTGGCGGTATAGGGAAGCAACTCGCTGATCCATTGGCCACTCTTGCCGCGTTGTTTGAATTCGGCGAGACTTTTGCAGACAGGAAAATGTTTCTGACCGGATGTCATGCCCGTCAAGCGCTGGCCCTGACGCACGGAATCGGGAAGATCCTGACCATGAACTTTCTCCAAATGCGGTTTGTAGTCGAACAAATCAATGTGCGAGGGGCCGCCGGATTGGAAAAGGTAGATCACGCGTTTCGCCTTGGGGGCGAAGTGCGCGCGTGCGAGGGATTGCACGCTGCCTGAGGGTTGCATATCCGCTGCAAGCAACGAGCGAGCTGCCATCGAACCGATTCCGAGACCTGTGAGCCCGAGAAAACTGCGGCGGGAAATCGAGTTGAGATGAGCTTCGATGGGGTTCATGGGCGGTTGATGAATTCGTCAAGATTGATCAGGGTGGATCCGAGCATGGCGTAGGCGGCTTCCTCGGGTGTGCCCGCGAAAGCACGGGCAGCGGCTTGATCCTTGCCATAGCGCTCCAGATGACGGGCGAGGGATGTTTCCAGCACCTTGAATTCGTCAGCTTGCGGAGCTCGTCCGGTGGCGAGCCGGAAGCCATGTCCGATGCGTGACGCAGGAGAAGCCCCTCCTTCCCGGATCATGCGTTTTCCAAGCGCGATGCCTGCCTCAACAAACTGTGGTTCGTTCATCACCACCAGGGCTTGGAGAGGCGTATTGGTTGCGTTGCGCACCACCGCGCAGGTTTCACGGGTCGGCGCATCGAACAGGACCAACACAGGCGGTGGAGAAGTTCGCTTCCAGAAGGTATAAAGACTCCGGCGATACAACGAAGACCCCTTCCCCGGGATAAAAATCTGTGAGGTGAACGCAGGAACATAACCAAAGTGGCTGATCTCGCGCCAGAGATCGGGCTGTGGCGGATGAACTCCCGGACCTCCGATCGCCGGGTTGAGCAAGCCGCTGACGGCGAGTGCCTGATCCCGGAGGATTTCCGCAGGAAGGCGGGAGCGATGAGCGCGCGCAAGCCATTCGTTACGGGGATCTTTTTCCAGATGCTCCGGGGTCGAGACAGCCGAGCGACGATAGGTTTCCGAGCTCAGGATGGTTTTCAGCAAATGTCGGATGTTCCAGTTGTGTTCGACCAGATCGACCGCCAACCAATCTAACAATTCCGGATGACTGGGCCATGATCCTTGGTTTCCAAAATCGCCTGCGGTCTCGACGATGCCGCGTCCGAAGACCATCTGCCATGTGCGGTTGACCGCAACCCGTGCGGTCAAGGGATGATCCGGACGGACAATCCAGCGCGCGAGATCATGACGCGTGGGATTGGCGGCTTCCAGCTTGGGCAATACGGCAGGCACACCGCCATTCACCTCTTCGCCGTATTGATCATAGGCACCGCGGATGAGAATATGGGTTTTACGGAGCTCGGGTTTGTGATCCATGACCATCACCGAGGTATGCTTGCGGTCCAGATCACGTTTCAGAACCTTGATTTCCTCCTCGATGGATTTGTTCAGCTGATCGATCCGCCCGGCGAGGTCCGGCGGAGGATTCGCTTTGAAATGTTCGAGTTCGGCGATCCGCGCTCCGAGCTGGGCCATACCGCCATCACCAAGGGGTGATTTGTAATTCATCACGGGAGGTGTGTTGGCATTCGTCGCGCCCTTGCCAGGCTCGGAAGAAGTATTGAAGAAGGCATACATTTGGAAAAATTCCTTTTGCGAAATCGGATCGTATTTGTGGTCATGGCACTGTGCGCACTTCATCGTCAGACCGAGAACGGAAGTTGCTACGGCATCGACTTTATCGATCGTGTAATTGACGCGGTATTCCTCCGGGATGGTCCCGCCTTCATGGGTGTTCATGCTGTTGCGTAGAAAACCTGTGGCGGCAATTTGGTCGGGAGTGGCGTTGGGAATGAGATCGCCAGCGATCTGTTCCAACAGAAATTGATCATAAGGCTGGTTTTTGTGGAACGCGTTGATCACCCAGTCCCGCCAGGCCCACATGTCGCGGTGGTCATCGATGGAATAGCCGTGGGTATCGGAGTAGCGTGCGGCATCGAGCCATGGCAGGGCCATCCGCTCGGCGAAATGAATGGAACCCATCAGCCGCCCGAAGAGTTTCTCCATGCGGTCCGGTGCGGGATCGGACAGATAAGCATCGATGTCCTCCGGTGATGGCGGCAACCCCGTCAGATCCAGATACATCCTGCGGACGAGTGTTTCAGCATCGGCACGTGGACTGGGTTGGATGGCCAGTTCCTTCAGGCGTTGGTTGACGAAATGATCGATGGGATTCGTGTTGGCCGGGATGGCGGATTTTTTCGGAGGCACAAATGACCAATGGGCTTCGTAAGCAGCGCCGGCCTTGATCCAGCGCTTGAGGGTCTCGATGTCCTTCGAGTGCATGGACGCCATATGGGCATCTGGCGGCGGCATGACCATATCGGGATCTTTCGATCGGATACGGCGGATGATTTCGCTATTCTCAGGATCGCCCGGAACGATGGCGGCGATTCCATCGCGCGTGGCAATGGCTTCATCACGGATATCGAGACGCAGATCGCCGCCGCGATGCTCCGGATCTTGCCCGTGACAGAGAAAACAGTTTTCGGAAAGAATGGGGCGGATGTCCCTGTTGAAACTCGGAACCGATTCCGCCACCGCTGAACCTGTGCAACAGGCCAGCCATACCAGCGGAGAAAGTTTTGTCAGAAACGGCATCGCAGGGGGCGAATTGAAGAGCGAGGAGATCACCATTCCACGCGGCGAAAAGGTTACCTTCTGGCGCGCGTTTGCAAGCGAAAAACATGACATCGGTGACGCACGCCACACTGCATCCTGGGAGAACTGTGAACACCTTGGAAGAGCATGGCCCGCTTCCACGTATCTGCTGGATGTTCGCAAAACCCATCCATTTGCTGTTCGTCACTTTCGCTATCCCTCTCACGCTCGGACTGACATCCCTCAGCGGAAACGCGATGGAAAAACGTCCCGAGAACGCCGGACGAGGCCACTTGTTCATCCTTTCCGGACAGTCCAACATGACGGGCGGACTCGAAACGGGATTTGCCGAAGTGGTTACCCGCGCACTCGGAAAGGATCAGGTGACCATCGTCCGGAGCATGAAAAGCGGGCGAGGCATTCGTTTCTGGGTCAGGGACTATGACTTGCCTGAAAGCCACCCGCTTCATGGCAAACTTACAAACGGAAATGGCGAGGAGTATCCCGGACTTCTGCAGGCCGCCCGGAATGCCGGAGACGCACGTGCCTTCAAATCCGTGACCTTCATCTGGATGCAGGGAGAATCGGATGCCGGACGGGACCTCTCGGTGGCTTACGAGAAAAGTTTCAATACCCTGCGCAATCAGCTCAAGACCGATCTCGGATTGGAACACATGCGTTTTGTGATCGGCCGGATCAGCGACTTCGGGTTGCATGGCGAGAGCAAGGCTGGCTGGCAGCGGATGCGCGAACTGCAAGTCCGCATGGCCGAATCCGACCGATGGGGCGCATGGATCGACACGGACGATCTCAACGGCGGCGATGAAAGAAACCCGCAGGGTGATCTTCACTATCCGGCGGAACAATCTCGTGCGCTCGGCGAACGTTTCGGCAAGAAAGCTCTCGAACAACTCGGAGTGAAATCCATCTCCTCGTTGGACCGATCCAACGCTCTCATGCCGCTTTGTGCAGATCTCTCCCGGATTCCTTGAGCAGCGCGCGCAGGCATGAAACGGAACACGCACGCCCCGCATCGCTACGCGAAGCCTAAGGCTTGCCGGGTTTGTTTTTCGGACGGAACCTCTCTTCTTTTGGCGCTGTCAGGCCGTCATCGGGTTGGTCGGAAAAACGCCATGGGTCATTGAGTCGACGCATTTCCATGAGGAGAAGGCTCCGCATTTCAGCGAGTTTGGCAGCATATGCCGGAGCGTCCGCAAGATTGGTGGCATGCGGATTCTTGTGTTCGGCGATGAGTTCGTGGGGATTTTCCCTGAGGTTGAAAAGCTGCGTTTCCCGCACGCCGGATGTTTTCGATTCGTATTCGATGAGTTTCCAATCGCCTTGTTTCACGCTGCGCATGCCCGGCTTGTCGCCACCATTGTAAACGCCGTAGAGCGTGTCGCGGATGCGTTGCGTTTCACCGAAAAGCACGGGCTTGAAGCTGATGCCCTCGTTGGTTTCCGGTGGTGCGACTCCGGTGAGGTCACAGAAGGTGGCAAGCAGATCTGCGAGGTAGATGTTGCCGGGGGCACGGCTGCCGGGCCTGATACCGGGACCCTTGACGATCATCGGCACTCGCCAGGTGTGCTCATAGAGGTTCTGTTTTCCCTGCAAGCCATGGCGGCCGATGGCAATCCCGTGGTCGGAGGTATAGAAGATGTAAGTGTTGTCGAGTTCTCCCGTTTCCTTGAGTCTTGCGAGGACGCGACCGAGCTGGATGTCGATGTTTTCCGAACAGGCGTATTCCCGCCCGATCTCGTTACGTATCGTGGCTTCGTCGCGGCGTCCCCATACGCCGGATACGGATTTCTCGTCGCGGACGTCCGGATGGGTGTTGTCGAAGGGGTGGGCGGCTAGCCAGTTGGGAGGCAGGGGCGGCTGCTTGGGATGCATGGCGGGGGGAGTTTTCGGATCGGTGTGATTGGTGGCACCGTATTTCGCCAGAAGCTCCGGTGTGCCGTCACGGACATCGTGGGGATGGGAGAGGCCGAAGTAGATAAAGAACGGGCGTGCGTCATTCTTGGTTTTCCTCTCACCCAAGAAATCGAGCACGCGCTCCGCATGCCATGCGCTACCCGATTCTGCGGTGCCGCCACGCTTCGTCGCGTCATGAACGATGCTGAACTGCTTGTTGGCGGCGGGGTAGCTGTTGCCCTGTTTGCACGTCCGCATCGTCGAGTAACCGGCGCGGTTGAAGACGGCTCCGATCGTGTGTTTCTCCAACTCCGGAGGACAATTGCCCGCTCCGGGACCGATGGGCAGATGCCACACGGTGCGGCCGCTCATGATCATGTGCCGTGAGGGCGTGCAGACCGCACCGCTGAAGGAGCCCATGTGGTGGGCGGCATCCAAGACCATTCCGCCTGTGGCGAGACTGTCGATGACCGGCGAGTGGAGGGTGGATTCCGGATGATGGAATTTGAAATCGAAGGGCGACTGGTCATCGGTGAGAATGAAAAGGATGTTGGGCCTGTCCGCCGCGTGGCTCAGGGCGGAAACCAGAAGGACTGCTGCAATCGGGAGTTTCATGGAAAGTTTGCTACGGCTTCAATGCTTCTGTCGGTTCGGCTTGCCCCCGAATTCGAAGGCTTTTTGAGGATTCATGCGGTCAAAGTCCGCTTGCGTGGGTGCGCCGCCGAACTGCTCCCAGTAACTAACGGCAAAGGGATTGAGTTTCGGACCGATGCTCTTTTCATTGACCATCAGCGGCAGGCATTCCCCCCACCACTTGTCGAAGGCTGCGGCCAGCTCTTTCACCACTTCGGGATGCTGCGCAGCGACATCGTGTTTCTGCGAGTAGTCTTCCTTCAGGTCGAACAACTGCCAGTTCGCCTCGCTGCCGCCTTTTTCGCTGACCATCGCCCAGCGGGTGTTGCGGACGGCCGCCATCGAGAATTTCGAAGCGTTCGGATCGGCTCCCTTCGGCCAGCGGCCCTGGTGGGTGAAGAGATGACGATCAGGCCATTCGGCGCGGGGATGATCGAGAAGGGGCTTGAGGCTGCGTCCCTCGATCTGGCGCTTCGCTTCGTCGCTGAGGGCGGCTCCGCTAATTTCCGCAAGGGTGGGAAACACATCGATGTGGGCGGCGAGAGCTTTGGTTTCTGCCGGTTTCCATGTGCCCGGCCAGCGCCAGAACGATGAGGCGCGTGTGCCGCCGAGCCACACGCTGCCCTTCGCCCCCCTCATCCCCGCGTTGAACACGGATGCTCCGGCCGCGGTGCCATTGTCGTTCATGAAAATTACCAAGGTTTCCCGCTCGATCCCCCATGTTCTCAGATCTTCTAGCAGCTCTCCGATATTCTCATCGATGTTGTGAATCATGCCATAGAAATGAGCGAGCTGCTTGTTCCCAACCTTGCCTTCGTATCGCGCCGCGTCCGCGGGCTTCGCGTTATAAGGGGAATGCGGAGCATTGGTGGGAATGTAGGCGAAAAAGGGCTTGCCGGATTCCTTCTGCGATTTCATCCAGGTCCTCGCCTGTTTGAAAAACACATCGGTACAATAGCCCTCGGTCTTGACGAACCTGCCGTTGTGCAGAATGGCGGGATTGAAATAGGTGTTACCCGGTGCGTCGCCACAGGAACCCGGATACGATTGACCGATGCCACCGCCGCCGTGGATGAACATTTCGGTGAAGCCGCGGGCAGAAGGCAGATACTCGCGTTCATCTCCGAGATGCCATTTGCCAAAAATGCCGGTTGAATAACCATTGTCCCGCAGAACTTGGGCGAGGGTGATGGAACCGGGCGCAAGGCGCTCACGCTCAAGGATCGTATGGGTCACACCATTCTTGAATTCATGCCGGCCGCTGAACAAGGCGCTGCGGGTGGGTGAACAAGTGGGACTGACATGGAAATCCTCAAAACGGACGCTTTCGCTTCGCAGCCGGTCAAGGTGCGGAGTTTTCAAAACCGGATTGCCGTGCGCGGAAAGATCACCATAACCCTGATCATCGGTGATGATGAAGACCATGTTGGGCTTGCCCTCCGCCCGAACGGCGGCGGGCGAAATCACGATGAGAGACAGGCATGCCAAGATGGGAAATTTGATGTTCATCCAAGTGGATGATACAGGACGGTATCAGCATGAAAAGCGGAAAAGGGTGCGGAACCGATCCTGCCTCATGGCGCATGCGGGGCCGGAACCGCAGGATGATTGAGCCTGCCCGCGTGGTGGCACCTCTCTCCATGGCGGCCAGACATCGCGACCGAAATACTTTTCTTGAACGTCGTGGAAATGTCCCGTGTATTGAGACCGCATTTCCCAACTCCTTCACATGAAACTTATCTCCTGGAACGTCAATGGCATCCGCGCTGTGCTGAACAAAGGACTCGGCGAATTTGTCGCTACCGAACAACCCGACATTCTGTGCCTGCAGGAAACCAAAGCCCGCGAGGAGCAGGTGGATCTCCCTCCGGAGTTCGCGGCTTACAAGGCGTTTTGGAATTCCGCTGAAAAACCCGGGTATTCCGGAACCGCCATTTTCACGAAAGAGAGTCCGCTCGCATGCACGCTCGGCCTCGGTATTCCCGAACACGATACCGAGGGACGTGTCATTACCTTGGAATATCACGATTTCTTCCTGGTGAATGTGTATACCGTGAACGCCCAAGACGGTTTGCGCCGTCTACCCTATCGCCTTGAATGGGACGCAGCTTTCCGCCAGCACCTGCTCCGGCTCAAAACCACAAAACCGGTGATCTTCTGCGGAGACCTCAATGTCGCCCATCAGGAAATCGATCTCGCCCGCCCGGCATCAAACCGCAATACCCCGGGGTTTTCGGACGAGGAACGCGCCAGTTTTTCAGAGCTGCTCGGGAGCGGTTTCATCGATTCCTTCCGTCAGTTTTATCCGGACAAGTCGGAGGCCTACTCGTGGTGGTCTTATCGCGGAGGAGCCCGCGAGCGAAACGTCGGATGGAGAATCGATTACTTCGGACTCACTCCATGCATCGCGGACCGCATGAACGATGCCTCCATCCTTTCACATATCACCGGCTCGGATCACTGCCCGGTTGCGATCCGTCTCCGCTGAGTGCGGTAACGATGGTGGTCACATTGGCGCGAATCATCTCCTCGTAGCTGCTCACGCCACGACCATCTGCGATCAACTCGCCACCCAGTTTGATGCCGGTATCGCGGGTCAGGCTCTGCAAGATTTTCGGGTTCGACTCCCGTTCGGGAAAAATCGCAATGACGCGTTCCTTTTTCAAGGTCTCGATCAATTCCGCGAACCGCGCGGCGTCCGGCATCTGCTCACGATTCACTCCCTGAACCGCAAATGACTCAAATCCATAGGCGTGGCAAAAATACTGAAACGCCGAGTGGGCCGTGGCCAATTTCCTTCGTTGTCTGGGGATTTTCACAATCTCCCGTTTCACCCACTTTTCCAGTTCATCCAGTTGCTTGCGAAAGGTGGTTGCATGTTTTTCGAAACACTCGCGCTTGTCAGGCAACTCCCTGGTCAATTCCGCTGCCACAACGGATGCCGCACGCCGGAACAAATCGACGGAATGCCACCAATGCGGATCCAACTCATGCTCAAGATCATGATGATGCCCCTCGTGATCACACGCGCCATGCAATGCAGGCAACGTCGCGCCTATTTCCACAATCCGGATTTCTCTCGGCAAAATCGAACGCAGTTTGGGCAAATAGCCTTCGAGCCCCATCCCGGAAACGAAATATACCTTCGCATCCGAAAGCTTGGCAATGTCATCCGCCCTCGGCTCGAACGTATGCGGATCCCCCTTCTCTCCGATCAGATCGACCACCTGCACGTTGTCGCCACCCACCCGCTTCAACAAGTCACCCACCAACGGATGCATCGATACCACTTTCAATTCCGCACCGGGAACGATTCCCGTCAAACCCAACCACAAGCTGATGACTGCCAAAGATCGCATCGGAAAAAAGATGCCACAGGATTCTTCTAATGCAAGTGTTTTGCACTAGTAAAATGAGGGTGGAATGGGTTTGATACCCGCTCATCGGCTACCGAGGTCATCGGTCCGTGTCCCGGCAGGATCAGGGTTTCAGCACTCATGCGATCGAATCCATCGCGGAGGGTCCGCTTCGCCAAGATGAACTGTTCCGGGGTTTTGCATCCCCCCATGGAACCTGCAAAGATCGCATCTCCCACCACCCAGAGGGGCTTGGAAAACCCGGAAACCAGGTAGGAAGCTGCCGGCACGCAATGTCCCGAAAGATCAGCGACCTCGATGCGGATCTTGCCGAAATCCAACCGACCTCTCTCCAGCGCCTCGGTTTCCGAAAGGATCCGTATCCCCATGGACTCGATGGATGCGTTACCCCCGACATGATCTTCATGGCCGTGGGTAATCATCACCGCATCGGGCAAGGCTCCATCCAACGCCTCGATGATGTCATGGGCATTCCATCCGGTATCAAACAACAGGCGTACGCCGTCCGTTTCTAACAACCATGCATTCACCTTCCATGACCGGAAGGGCAAACTCAGCCGCGTGACGCCCTCGATCTGCGCTAGCTCAGGGAAATGATCGGGCAGGCGGATCAGGGCTTCAGCATCCAAACCCAGAACGGTTGCCACCCGGAGCAGAGCCGTTTCATCACGCCCTCCATCCAGAAGTTGCTGCAACATCTGCTGACTGATTCCCGCTTCTACGCAAACCCGAACCGCCGTTTTACCAAGACCACGCATGGCCTTTCCCAGCACATCGGCAATTCCGTCCTCCAGCAGGCTCATGACGTTGTATCCGTTGCTTTCCTCCGCTTCCTGGCCCTGAAGCCAACTGCCAATATCAACGCCGTGAATACCAAAAAGACCGTTGCCGCGATGCCCAAAAACCTGAACAGGCGATGACCTGCCTGATCCACCTCCTGATCTGTAACGGCATCCTCGGGAATGTTTCCGGCCACGTTTTCAAACCGAATCACATCCGCTCCCAATGAAACACCGGTCAATCCCGCCATCACCCTTCCCAACTCGCCTTGTCCGACATAACGCTCCGCAATCCGATAAGGCGACATCTGTTCGATGAATCCCCGCGGCACTTCGGCACCGCTCACCTCAATATCCTTCACCCGCAACACCAGCTCGCTGTTGACCAAAGCAGGGACTCCCGACAGCGTCCCGTTGAGATAACGCGGATCGGTGGCCATGATTCCCGTCTCGCCGCCTTTCGCCAAGCGCGGCTTGCCGTTTAGTTTGAAGGAAATGTCAAAGATCATGCGGTCCTCATGGATTTCACGGAGCCGGAGGTTGCCACGCAAATCCTTGAATGCCGGATAAGCCGCAATCGCCAGATTCACCTCGCTGACGTTCAACTCCATCACCGCAGACCGATCTTCAACCACCGCGATGCGGAACCGCTCGATTTTTTCGGCAAGCCGATTCAACTCCGCCTCCCGATCCTCCATGCTTTCCACCCCGACCTTCACAGGCTTCTCACCCGTGAATCTGGCGATCTCGTTAAACTGCCTGAACAGAACCACAACCGAAAAAACAATCAGAAACCCTACCACGGCCACGGCCGTAAGCATGATCGCGCACCCTGCGAAGGGTGATTTTCCACTAACCTCACCGGGTTCTTTGATCGCTTCACTCATGATTTCCTTCCGTTAGGTTTTGGGATGATCTTCCCCGGCTTGGTCCGTTTCACCATCGCCGACAACCGCATCCCCGGGTTGCCGCCATTCCTCGTCATCGGGCAAACCGTGTTGGTAAGGATCATGATACAACTCGGGATCATGATGATACCGATCATGCCAACCGTCATCCCCGGACTCGTCGATGCTTTCCGGATCCTCCATCTCTCCGTCCGCAGATGTCTTTTCCTCGTCATGAGGTTCATCCCGGATCATCCATTCCAATCTCCGTTGCCGCAGCTCCTCTTCCTCACGCAAGGCTTGCTCACGTTGCTTCTTGCGGTCAAACCACGCCAACCAGATACAGATCTCATAGAGCAATAACATCGGCAAAGCCATCAGGTTCAGCGTCAGGATATCGGGTGTCGGCGTAATGATCGCCGCCATCACAAAAATCGCGAGGGTCGCATAGGTGCGGGATTTCGACATGGTTTCATAACTCAACAAACCGAGTTTCACCAGAACCATCACCACCACCGGCAGCTCGAACGATAGACCAAACAACAGCGTGAACTGCGTCACAAACGTGATGTATTCACCGATCCGCCAATCATTGGAAACCCCAAGACTGACACTCCAGTCGTGGAAAAACAGCAAGGCACGCGGCAGCACAAAGAAATACGCAAACAACACACCTCCGAGAAACAGACCGCACCCGATCAACATCGCAGGCCACAGCATCTTTTTCTCCTTTTGATGGAGGCCGGGCAGGACGAATTGCAGGACGAATACAAGCAACAGCGGAAAGGCCAACACAATCCCGGCGAAAAACGCCAGCTTCATCGACAGGGTGAACGTCTCCGTCGGTTTGAGCGCCGACATCATTTTGATGTTGGAGCCCGCATTCACATCCACATCCGGATTCGATTCGAGCAAGGCTTTCAACTGCCTCACCATCGCCTCATCCACACCGAGATGATTCACAAAATCCAATCGCTTTTCCTCGGGGACAGCCTTCACCGCCCGTAACAACCCGACGCTGCGGGCATGAAACTCCAGGTCCGGCTGGTTCAGGGTCCGATAGAACTCCTCCCGCTGGCGGTCGTTCAGCCCCATGGCGATCTGCTCCGCTTGTTTCGCCTGATCCCACAACTCGATGGATGGCACACGGATTCCCTGATGCTCCTTGCCATCCGGCATGGTCTCCTGCTCCTTGATCCGGAGAACGCTTTCCGCCGGCGCACGCAGCAGGCTCATCAGTTGCTCCTGCAGGGCAAAACATAAGATCATCGAAACAAGCAAGGTGATCACCACCCGTGTGACCATGATGCGCAAATCCTCGAGATGCTCCAAAAATGGCTTCTCGTGGTCCGTGTGGGCTTTTTCCCTGAGCTCAAAAACTTTTTTCAGCAGATACATGCGATGCACGCGAATTCAACGCTCACAACCTCCACTCCGCAAGGGAAGACTGCGATTTGCCGGATCAAATCCGGTGGAAAAAGCGGAAATAGGTCCATTGCGGGTTTTCTTTGACTCGCAAACCCAAATCGTTACATTTCGCAACATATGCGGGACATTCATACTCCGCTATCCAAATAACCTAATACCTAATTATGAAAGCAACCATCCTTACTCTCGCACTCGCGGCGATCGCCCTTGTGTCCTGCAAACAAAAAACCGAAGAGGTCTCTGGCGAAGCGGATCAAGTCAAAGAAGGCGTCAGCCAGGTCATCGAGGCCGCTGCCGAACCCGCACCTACCGAACCCGCACCCACCGAACCATCTGTGGATGAGCCCGCCGCTGTAGCTCCAGCTACCGAAGCTCCGGCTACCGAAGCTCCAGCTACCGAAGCCCCCGCTACCGAAGCTCCAGCGCAATAAGCCAAATCCTTCGCTAACCCAGAACCCGGCTGATCCTCACGGATTCGTCGGGTTTTTTGATGGAGCCGATCAACCGCTCGGCGTCATATGCGACCGCCTCCATCTCCCATGGCGATTTTGTCGAGTGCGAACTGGACGGTTGAGAACCTGTCTAACCCAAGGCACCCAGCTGTTCGAGATAGGCGATGCTATAGATCCCGGTCCCATGGCCATCCGCCCAAAACAAGCGCAAGCCATAACTTCCGACATGCTCAAAGCCCAGCAACTCAAACGCACGATCGGCATACTCAACCCTTGGCCGTAACACCCGCCCCAGCGCGTCGGGTTCTCCCTGACAATTTGCGCAAGGACATGCCCGCCTGAGCATGGGCAGGGGAAGATACATCTCACGCCCGTCGCTCAGACGCACGGCCAATTCTTCTCCCATGGCACACACTTGCTCGAACCCTACCCGCATCACAATTCCCCTTCAATCTTGGATGCCCGCTTGCCAAAGATCGCCGAGCCAACACGCACATGCGTCGCCCCCTCCTCGATCGCGATCCCATAATCCCCGCTCATGCCCATGCTCAGAAACGGCAGGGACATGCCATGATCCTCCACCACCTCGTCACGCAAACGCCTGAGCTCCGCAAACCAATGCCGTGACTCTTCCGGCTCCTCGGTGGCGGGCGGAATCGCCATCAGACCCACGATGCGGGCGTGGTTCAACCGAAGCAACCCGGGCATCGCATCTCGCAGAACGGATTCACGGAAGCCACCCTTGCTCTCCTCCCCCGCTTGGTTGACTTGCAGGAAGATCTTCGGACTGAGTCCCAACTCCCCCGCGATCCGGTCGATGGATTCCGCCAGATCCAACGAATCCACCGCGTGCACAAACTCAAACCATGGAAGGATTTTCCTCACCTTGTTGCGTTGGACCCTACCGATGAAATGCCATTCCAATCCCGCAGGCAGTTCCGCAATTTTAAGCACTGCCTCCTGCTGCCGGCTTTCGCCAAACACCCGTTGTCCGGCACCGACCGCCGTTGCGATGTCATGAACCTGAACGGTTTTTGAAATGGCGATGAGCCGGACCGAACTCACCTCGCTGCAAGACCGCGCACAAGCCGCCGCGATGTTGGCACAGACCCTCTCCAGATTCTCAGCAATCCCTGACATCAGCGGACATCACCATCGGTTTTCAAAATGCCGGCCATCTTCGCATTGTCCGTCAGGTGAATGAGATCGGCAAGGATATGGATCGCCTCACGCTTTTCGGGATTCAACCCACTGGGCCATTTGGGCGTATCATCCAGCTTGGCCGTCTCATCCTCTGCACGACGCATGAATTCTCGGTCCTCAGCAGACGGATCATAGGCTTTCAGCGGAGCGACCGTATCAATCATGTCCAAGGTGACCCGGTAAAATTTGAATTTCTTCGCGTCCTGATCCGCTATGCCGGCAAATCTCACGCGTCTCTCCTGGTTGCGCTCTTTGCGTTGCTCTTCGGATTCGGCGATCTCACGTTTGCGCTGCTCCAGATTGAGGGAAATCTCGTTCTTCTTGATCCGGTCTTTCATCTTCAGGATATCCTGAATCGCATACTTGAAGTCATCGCACTTCTGCACCCGCTCTTGGCTGAGCTCCTTGAGCCTTGGCAAAAACAATACCCGTTTGTCGGCGGGACGGAAGCCGGCCGCCGGGCGGATCCGGTCATGCGGGAGCGCATTGTCCAAATGCGCTTCACCGATATCCAGCGCATCCATCATACTTGGAAAAACAATATGCGGCACGACCCCCTCGGTCTGTGTCGAAGACCCCGAAGGACGATAGAATTTCTGAATCGTCAGCTTCAGATATCCGGCCTTGTCCCGAACGGAAAACAACGGCAGCTCGCGACCGATATCCATCAGATGCTGGACGGTACCCTTGCCGAAGGTCGAGGACTCTCCGACCACAACCGCGCGGTTGTAGTCTTGCAACGCCCCTGCCAGGATTTCACTGGCCGACGCACTGCTCTTGTCCGTAAGCACCACCATCGGTCCGGTATAAATCGGCTTGGCATAATCCGAATCCTTGACCTGAACCTGCTCGATGTTGTTCTTCACCTGAACCACAGGACCCGGCTCCATGAAAAAACCGGTCATGCGGCGGACCTCGTCCAGCGAACCTCCGCCGTTGTTTCTCAGGTCGAAGATCAAACCGTCCATCCTCTCCTTCATCAGGCGGGTCAGAATGCGTTCCACATCCGCGGATGAACTGGTGAGACCTTCGTCAAAATCCGCATAAAAGGATGGCAACGTGATGATTCCGATCCGCTTTGTCACACCCTCATGGGTTTTCATCTCGATCAGCTCTCCGCTCGCCTGCTCATCCTTGAGCTCCACTTTGCCACGCTTGATCACAATGAGTTTGGTTTCACCCGCCGGACCTCCGGCCGGCTCGACTTTCAAGGCAACAGATGTGCCTTCGGAACCACGGATCAGATCCACCACCTTGTCGATCGATATGAACATGATGTCGGTCATGTTTTCCGGCTTGCCGGAATTGAGCGCATCCACCCCCACGACCCGATCATTCAACTTCAGGGTTCCCTCCTTGTCGGCAGGCCCCCCCACAACGATTCCCTTGATGATTGTTGCCCCGTCCTCTTCGGCCTGCAACAGCGCGCCGATCCCCACCAACTCGTTCTTCATTCCGTCCTTGAAGCGGTTGGTCTCCCGGAAACTCATGTAATCCGTGTGCGGATCGAACGAAGCTGCTACGGAACTCAGGAAATAGTTGGCAATATCTTCCTGATCCACATCCTGAATGCTCGAGAGCAGTCTCTTGTAACGCAACGCAATTCTCTTTTTCGGATTCGTGCTATCCTTTTCCGGGTTGTCCTTTCCCTGTTCCCTCGCCAGTTTGGCCAACGTTTCCTGACGCAAGGTCTCAGCCAGGACGGCCTCCTTGATCTGCAACTTCCAAACCTGTCTCGCCTCCTTGTCATCCGCCGGCCACTTCGCCTCCTTACGGGTCATCATCACCGTCTCATCACCGGAAAAATCGAAGTCTCCGGCAAGCAGATCTTGCGCCTGACCGATCCGCTCGAGGGCCCTCTTGCGGAACAAGTCATAAATCTCCGTCGCCGGAGCCATGCTCTTGCCCTGCATCAACAACGTGTGAAGACGATCGCCATACTTCAGCTGAAACTCGTCCACATCCTTTTGGGTGAAATACAATTTTTGGAAATCGAGGGACGTCAGATAATCGTTCAGAAACTTGCGGCTCAGTTGGGCATCATAATTCAACGGAGCGAAATGATTGTTCTGCAGCATGATCGCCATCTTGCTGCCCACCTCGTTGAAATCGGCCTGCTGGGCCCCCACCGTCTGGGTGAGGGTGGCAAAACCGAACGCAAGCGTCGCGTGACGTAAGCAGGATCTGATCATAGGAGTAATAGCGTCTGAAAAAGAGGTTTCTTTCGGAGAATTTGGCACGCTTCGTCCGATTGTCGATCCAGAAAACAAACGCACGCCGGCGTCATTTCCTCATCTCCCTGTCAAATTTCTCAAACAAAACCCCGAGTTCCTCCATGTCCTTTTCCCGAACATAGGGACGCAACCGGTCAAAGGAAACCTTGTTCAGAAATTTCCTCGTCCGGTTGTCTTCGGAAATCAGATCGATTTCCGACAAGACTTTCAAACCCGCGTCGGTCCGAACCACCAGCATCAGGGAGACCAGACGATCTTTTCCCTTGCCATGCGCCAGACCCGCCGCCACCCAACCGCCTGCCCGATAGATCCCTGCCAACTCGGTATCGGATCGCTGTGCCATGCCCAACAGATAAGCGAGATTCCGCAGGATTTTGTGCGATCCGTGGCCCTGCCCGCCGAGCCTCGCACTCATGGTGAAAAGCTCGCGAATATCCTTTTTCTCCAGCGCCCCAATCCAGCGCTCAAGCAAGGCCTTCAGTTCCATGGCATCGACCTGTGGATCCATCGCCACACGATCGACCTCAAAAATTCCCTCCATCAATCTCTTGCCCGAGTTCTCCCTCCATTGCCTTTCCTCAACCGCCATCCAGATCGAAAACTCCTCACGGATCGCAGGGTCGATTTCCGAACCCGGACCGGGAACCCACATCCAACCGTTCGCGGTTCGCTTGAAATAAAACGCGGTCGGTTCAAACCGCTCTCCCTGCCCCAGAGACACCCACTGATAGACGGATACCGCCCAGCCATCCTTGACCTTGTTCCCAAGGACGACCGGGATGCGAAATACCCCCGGAGCATGAACCGACCACCAATTCCTCGTGGCGATCTCGCACATCTTTCTTGCCACGACCGGATCCTCACTCAGATCGATCCGCCGCAAGACATCCTCCAGGCCTCCGCTTTGCAGCACCTGAATCAGGCGGCGCTCCGCCTCCTCAACGGTTCCGGCATACTCGGCCGGACAGGCTTTGCGCAGATATTTCGGGAAACGATCGAGCAGATCCCCGTCCATTCCCTGCGTCTCATCATACGGATTCTCGTCCGGATTCGTCATACTCCCGGGCAATTCGATCACCCATGTTCCGCCGGCGTCTTTTTGGAACTCGAAGTGTAGCACTTGCAGCCCGCTGTCTTCTCCCTGCGCCCTTTCCCAGGAGGGATCCAAACAAACAACAGACAACAGGCCGCGATCCCCATCCGTTTCCTCGTTGACCACGATGCGAAGGACATCCTTGGAACCCAACAACCGCCATGGATAACGCTCTCTGGTTTTCGGTTGGAATGCCATCTGGATGGCCTTGAACCGGGACTCCCAATCCTCCGGCCACGGCTCGCTGTAACCACCCATGTAACCGAGCAACTCTAACTGATTTCCCTGCTGATAGGCTTTCTGGAATTGATCAAACACCTCCGCCACACCGAGCCCCGATACAGGCTTCCGCAGGAAAAAACTCCTGATGTCAGCCCTCAGTCGCTCGACCACCTGCTGCATCAGGCTTTCCATTTCCACCACCCTCTGCCGCATCATCCATTCCTCCAGTTTCGACAAGCGCTCACGGATCGGCACGGTGTACGCAACCACCGCGTTTTCAAACGAAGCCGGGACCGGCGCGGCTCTCCAACCGGTTTCACCCTTCAGCAACGCCACCGGAAACACTTGCACATGGAACGGATCATCACCTCCTGCCTGCCTCACCATCACCGCAGCGAAATCTCCGTCCAGCTTCACTTCGCTCACGGCCAGCGTTCCACTGCCGATCTGTCCTGACAAGCGCTCGATGGATTTCGCAATCCACTCGCGTTTCTCTGCCGTGATGTGCGGCGACACCACCATCACATCCGCGGATTCCAGCACCAACTTGCCATCGCGCGCTTTCTCAAGAAAATCAACCGCTACCTCCGCCGGCCCTTTGGCCGACACGGGGGCCAGAAGACCCAAACTCAACATGAACACGGTTGCTCTCAAGACTTCAATGATGACCCGTTTATGAAATTTGTCCAATCATCGATCCGGATGATCACCGTTCGGGGATTCCCCCGGATTGCTCTACGCTCCGCTTCCGCTGCTCTCTCCAATCGATCACGGCGGGTTGGGTGAAATTCCGTTGCTGGAGCTCCGTGTAATCGTTGCCAGGCTTGTCGATCCTGACGGCACTCGCCTCGCTGGCCGGATCGTAGGCGAGCTGATCGGTCGGATACGGATTTCCCGTGGCATAGCGCTGCTGCCCATACGACGTGTCTTTGGCGCGGAGATCCGCCGCCCGATGAAAGCGCGAGCCGTCGGTCTCGCCCTCATACCGACCCGCCTCGTAGGACGTTCTGCCCCACCAGCTCTGGGTCTTGTAGTCACCGGTTTTATAGACAGGTTTCTCCACGCTTCCTTTGAAATAGGTGGACTCGCCCTGCCGCTCAAAGGAACTGCGCTTGTGATTCGTGGGAACCCAGTTTCCGTTTTCATCCTGCTTGAAGCCGCCGCTCTCCGCAAGACGCTGCGACAACGACGGCAATGACTGCTCCGCCGTCTCTCCGGACGGATCGGCACAACCCGCCAGACCGCAGACGAAGACTGCGGAAATGAGCAGGATGGGGGATATCGGCTGCGTCCGCATCAGCTTTTGGTAATTTTCGCCTCCAGACTCAGATCGGGAATCGCTCCGCGTTCCAGGGCCTTCGCATAATACTCTTTGGCATCATCCATTCTTCCCTGATTCGCACAGATCATGGCGATATTGAAATACGGCTCACTCGGCAACGGATCAGCGACGATCGCCGCCTTGAACTGCGACTCCGCATCCTTTTCATCACCGAGGCGATAACTCACCAATCCTTTCAACACATACGTCTTCGCATCATCAGGAGCCAGTTGGATCGCTTTCTGCAAATATTGGCTCGCCATCGCGAGATCGTCCATCTGCATGTAAGTGAATCCCAACATCCGGTTCGCATACGGGTTGCTCTTGTCCAGTTCGATCGCCTTCTGGAAACTCGCCAGAGCCTCCATCGGCTCGTTGAGCTTCAAATGCACGACACCGAGGCGGCAGATCGCAGGAACATGACCGGGATGCTGCTCGATCATCATCTCGAACAATTCGCGGGTCGATAGCAAACGTCCTGCAAGGTAGGCCTTTGCGGCAGCGCGGTTGTAACTTTCCAACTCCACATTCAACCGTGCCGTCTCACGGCCCACCACCTCGGGATCCCTCGCATACGAGGGTGAAACGAATTCACCGTCGACTTCGCGCTCGGCCACCAGCCGCTGCTCGCCCGGACTGAGCACCAACTCGGATCCCTCGAACAAGGCGATGGCTTCATGGATCCGTTGGTCCTCCTTGCCCAGGCTTTTCACCGCCTCCACCAACAGATCCTTCGCTTGCCTCCTGCGCTCCTGCACCCTGAGCTGCCGCTTGATCACTTCTTTCAGAATCTCAACCTCTTCGGGACTCGCGCCCGCCTCGCCGCGGGTCAGGAGGACTTCCTCGTTCTGCAACTTCTCGGTCAACTCCGCGATCCGCTGGTCCTGCTCTCTCTTTTCGCGATGCAGCCGGTTGATCTGGGATTTCGCAATCGCCAGATTCCGCTGGGCTTCAACCACTTCGTCCTTGGCTGCATGATGATCCAGATTCATACGCTCCATTCGCTCCTTGGCCTCCCTCAGATCCTTTGCCAAGCCCATGTTCTGCTCGATCAGTTCCTCGATCCTTCCGGACTCGCTCAGTTTCAGCAACGCCTTCATGTGCTCGCGTTCGCGCAACAATCCATCGCGCTCCTCCTGCAGCTCGGCATACGCGCTTCGGCTCTCGTCAAGCTCTCTCCTCATGATCGCAATCTGCTCGTTGGCCGCACTCAACTGCTTATCCTTCTCCGCCAGCGATTTCTCCATATTCGCCAATTGCCTCAGCTGACCTGCCACCACTTCGTTCGCCACTTCGCGCTCGAGCTCGAGATCCCGCTTTATGTCCGCCTGACTGCGCTTCAACAACTCCATGTCAGCTGTTAGAATTTCAATCCTGGACAACGCCTCCGCATGCCCCCCGCGACTGGTCTTGAGTGCCAGACTCATGACTTCCTTTTCCTGATTCAATCTCTCGATCCGGTCGGTCAGCTCCTTGAGCACCCCTTCAACCGGAGCAGCGGCCAACTGCGCACGCAATGCCCCCACTTCTTTCTGGACCGATTGCAACTGCCCTTTCAACGCGGTGTTCTGCCGCTGCAAATCATCCGCTGCCAGGTTCTTGGTGGATTGACCGCCCGCCGCCTCCGCTTTGGAAATCTCACGCTTCAGACGCGCCAGCTCCGCCTCCATGTCTTTCAATCTCCTGGCTTTGAGAGGATCCACTTCCAATACTCCCTTGCCCCCGGTCTTGTCATCGGGAACGGAATCGATCGGCTTCCCGGCCTGACGCTCACCGCCTTCCAGCTCGGCGATCACTCCACGGTCTTTTTTGATCTTCTCACTGGCTCTCTCCCTCACGCCCGCAAGCGCCTTTCCGGTCAGATCCAAACGATTGCGGACCATGTCGGATTTCCAATCCGGATAAAATTTTCCAACAGAACCTAACAGATCCATTGCCTGCTGATACTTGTTCAACGCACCCACATCATCGCCATCTTTCTCGAATTGCTCCGCAGCCCGAATCGCGAGGTAACCTTGGAAATACACGTCGGACGGATCGAAATTCTCACCGGTCGGCACCTGCGCCAATGCCCTGCCCTGAAGGCTCCATGCCATGCAGATCAGCAGCACCCATCCGCATGCGGCCGGTAACCGGAATTTCACACCGGCACCCTTGGCGGCAAGATACGCACAAAACGAACGCTGCCGATCGTCCCGGCTCGGAACCGATGGCCCAAGACCCCTCCGGCTCCTCATCCCTTGGCCACGCGCCGCATGGCTACCGGGACTCCGGAAAACTTGCGCAATGGAAGACTTCCTCACCCGCAGCTCACTTCCACAGCTGGCATCGTTTCCCTTGCGGAAAAGAGTTTTGGAAACAGCTGTGAACATGACGGCTAGGACTATCACCCAGCCCCCTTTTCGCAAGCCCAATCTCCCCATGCAAAAACACCCAAAACCCACCCCTTACGGACGAATTCCACACCCCCGAGTTCGCATTTTATTTAAGTTCTGCTAAATACCTGAAACCACTACATATAGGTTGTTAACATGCATTTTCATACTTTATCTTGTGCATGAGCCCAGTCCTATCTTGATTCGCAACAAGGATCTCCTAAGGTCGTTTCCTACATTAATCCGTTTCCACAACCTCTCAATTCTCAACCCGTTCCTCCGCATGTATCTCAAAACTCTCGAAATCCAAGGCTTCAAATCCTTTGCTGACAAAACCGTGTTCGAATTCGCAGAGGGCGTCACGGGTATTGTCGGGCCCAACGGTTGCGGCAAATCGAATGTCGTTGACGCCATCCGCTGGGTGCTCGGGGAAACTTCTGCCAAAGCCCTGCGCGGTGGTGAAATGGCCGACGTGATTTTCAACGGGACGGAAAAACGCAAGGCCCTCGGCATGGCGGAAGTCACCCTTACCATGGCGGATTGTGAGGAGTCGCTGAAAGTCGATTTCAACGAGGTCTCCATTACGCGCCGCGTCTTCCGGGACGGCCGGTCGGAATACCGCCTCAACGGAACGCTCTGCCGCCTCAAGGACATCCACGATCTGCTCATGGATACCGGGATCGGTCGCACCGCCTACTCGATCATGGCCCAAGGCCAGATCGACCAGATCCTCTCGTCCAAACCGGAGGAACGCCGCGCAGTCTTCGAGGAGGCCGCCGGGATCACCAAATTCAAACGTGAGAAAAAAGACGCTCTGCGGAAACTGGAATACACGGAGGCGAACCTGCTCCGCGTCTCCGATGTCTTGGCAGAACAGGAACGCCGGATGAATGCGCTCAAACGGCAGGTCGCCAAAGCCCGCCGCTTCCAAACGCTCGCGACCGACTACCGCATCTTCGACACCCATCTCGCTCACAAGCGTTACGTTGAAATCACCGCGGCCCGTGCGGAACTCACCAACTCCATCCGCTCGCTCGACGCGCAGGATTCACAGCTGGAGCGGCAGCTCCCGGAGAAAGAGGAGTTGGTCGCTGCGGCACGTACCGCTGCCCGGCAATTCGAAGCCGAACTCGCGGATCTGCGCCAACAGCTCAACGAGCATCACAACGCCCTGACTTCCGCGCAAACCCGCATCACGTTCAATAACGAACGCAAATCCGAACTCGAAACACGCATCTCCCAAAACCACGCGGACATCGCCTCAATTCGCGAAAAACTCGCCCAACAGGAATTCGATTTCACCGCCGCCAACGATCAGCTCGGTCAACTCAATCATCGCATCACCGAACAGGAGCTCCAGCTCACCCGACACGAGGAACAAACCCTCGCCGCACGCGAAAGCCGCGCCAATCTTGAGACATCACTCCGCGCCTGCCGCAGCGAGGCCAACCAGACCCAGACGCTCATTGCCGCCATGCAGGCGAAAATCGAAGCCTCGATGTCCCAACTGGAAGGCAACCGCGAACGCGCGCGCCAACTCGCCGAGGAGGAACAACGCCTGAATATCGGAATCGAGGAATATCTCGCCCAACAACTCGAGATCACATCATCGGTGACCGAAACCGGTCAAAAACTCACCGAACTCGAGGAAACATTCCAATCCGCCGAACGCACCTACCAACACACCCGCGGCGATCTCGATGCCTCCCGCAAGGCCGCCACCGAATCCACCGAAATTCTCGCCCAACGCTCCGCTCGCCTCGAGGCAGTGAAACAACTCGTGGCTTCCGGCGAGGGTTTCGCCAAGGGAACCCAAAACCTGCTCAACGGCCTCGACGCCCCGGAAGAATTCAAGCCGTCGATCATCGGGGTGCTTGCCAATTTGATCCGCGCCGATGAAAGCTCCACCCGCGCGATCGAGGCAGCGCTCGGAACCAAACTCCAAACGGTTGTCGTCACGGATACCCGCATCGCTGAAACGCTCATCGGCCGCCTGACGGAAAAACAACTCGGCAAGGCAACCCTCCTGCCCAAAACCCTGATCCCTGTCTCATCGGGAACGCAAATGGAGGCGCTCCCAACCGGAGCCCTCGCATGGGCCCTAGACAAAGTGAAATCCGAACCACAAGTCGCGGCCATCATCGAGCAACTTCTCGAAAAAACCCTGATCGTACCCGATCTCAGCACCGCTCTCAAGCTCCGCCCGGATTACCCGGGCCTTACGCTCGTCACGCTCGCAGGCGAATTGCTCTCCCCGGAGGGAACCATCCAAGGCGGCGTCTCCTCCGGCAATTCAGGCTCCATGCTGGAACGCCATAACGAGGTCCGCGCGCTTGAATCCGAAGTCGCCGATCTGCGCAAGGCCGACGCCGATGCCCGCCACCGCGTCACCTCTCTCGAGGCCGCTCTGGAAACCGAACGTGAGGCGGTTGAAACAGCACGCGAGCGCCTCCAACGCCAGAAGGTTGAACTGTCCACCCTCCAAGGCCAGTTGACCCTCGCAACCCGTGAAGTCGAAAATTTCAACACGCGGATCCAAAACGTCCGCTGGGAGCGCACGGAACTGGAAAAACGCGAGCATCTCGCCGCCGATTCACGCCAATCACTCGAGGCCGAGCTGGCTTCAACCCGCGATCGCCTGGAGGCCATCGAAGCCCAGACGCGCGCGCTTCAATCCCAATCGGATTCGGCTCTCACCACCGAACAGGAACTCACCTCAGCCCTCAACGAACTACGCACTCAACTTGCCGTTGAAAAACGGGCGAAACAAGCAGCCGAGGAACAACAACGCCCCATGGAGGCACGCCTCTCGGAACTCCGCGATCTCGCCATCCGGCGCGAGGCGGAAATCGAAAATTTCCAACAACGCATCCAGTTCTCGATGGATGAAAATTCCTCGTTGGCCTCCCAGGTCGATGCTCACAAAGCCGATGCGGAAGCACTGCAGCAAGAACTGGCTTCCCGCTCCCAAGGCCGCAACGAATTGATCAAAAACATCGAGATCGCCGAGGCGGGCCTGTCGGAAATCCGCAAACAACTCGCTTCGATCAACGAACAAAAAGGCCGCGAGGAAATCGCCGCAACCAAACTCGACCTGCGCCTCGAAAATCTCATCGCCACCACGGAGGATCGGCACCAGATCACCCTCGAATCCTTCGAGCCGGATGCGCACCTGCTGCTCACGACTCTCCAGTCAAGAAACGCCCGCAACGCCTCCGGTGCGGACGAGACGGATCCCGAGGCGGAAATCCAAAGCCCCGCTGCCGGTTCGGAAGATGAAATCCCGGACATGCCCGGCGAGCCAAACTGGAACCAGATCGAACTGCTCGTCCAGGATCTCAAACGCAAGATCGAGTCCATGGGCCCGGTCAATGTCGATGCCATCGAGGAATATGACGAACTCGAGGAACGTCACCATTTCCTCAGAAGCCAACACGACGACCTTGTCGCCTCCAAAGCCGAACTGCTCGCGGTCATCGAGCGCATCAACGAGGAAACCCAACGCCGCTTCGCCGAAACGTTCGCCCAGGTCCGCATCAATTTCCGCGACATGTTCAAGGAACTCTTCGGGGAAAAAGGCCAGGCAGATCTCACCCTGCTGGATGAAAATGATCCGCTCGAATCGGGAATCGAGGTGATCGCCAAGCCCCCGGGCAAAAAACTCCAGTCGATCACGCTGCTCTCCGGCGGCGAGCGCTCAATGACCGCTGTCGCACTGCTGTTCTCGATCTACATGATCAAACCTTCCCCCTTCTGTGTCCTCGACGAGCTCGATGCCCCTCTCGACGAATCCAATATCAACCGCTTCGTCAAGGTGCTGGACCGCTTCATCGATCGCTCGCAGTTCATCATTGTCACCCATTCCAAACGCACCATGGCCCGTGCCGATGTGATGTACGGTGTGACGATGGAGGAGTTCGGCATCTCGAAACCGGTCGGCATGCGCCTGACCTCGTCCTCGGAGACAAAAAACGATCCTCAGTCCGCCGCTCAAAAAGCAGCCTTGAGACTCGATGCTTAAGCTTCCACACGCCAGTGCGGCATTTGAGGGATTTCCGAGCCGTTTCCCGGCTTGCAATCTTGCGCAAGCCAAGGGAAACTTCCCTACGACTCGCGTTTCCATTTCACCCCTTTCACCCAAAGATCCATGATCATCCGCCTTTTCCTCACCACCGCCCTCGGCCTGCTGACCCTCTCCAAACCCGGGTTCTCCCAACCGGTCGAAGTCAACGGCATCGCTGCCAAAGTCAATGGCAAGGTCATCACCAAAAACCAGGTTTCTTTCCTGCTCGCCCCCATCTTCGCCCAACTCTCCACCCAATACCCCCGCCGCGGCCCGGAATTCGTCAAACAATTCAACGAAGCCCAGCAAAACGTCCTCAAAGAACTCATCGACCGCCAAATCATCCTCGATGAATTCGATCTGTTGGGAGCGAAAATCAACGCGGCCGTCATCGACGAGGAAGTCAAACGCCAGATCTATCAGCTCTACAATGGTGACGAAAAAAAATTCCGCGAGGAACTCAAAAAATCCCGCCTGACGATGGCCGCATACCGCGAAATGACCCGCGAGAAAATGGTCGTCCAAGCGATGCGCGCCCAACAATTCTCCGACGCGCCCCCTCCACTGCCCAACGAAATTCAGAACGAATACAACAAGATCAGGGAATCCCTGCGGGATCTCTCCAAGGACAAAATCACCTTCCTCAAGATTTTCATCCCCTCATCGGATCCTGAAAACCCAACCGCAACCCCGGAAACCCAGCTGGCGCTCGCCGAGGATCTCGTGAAAAAAATCAACGAAGGCGCAGACTTTGCAGAGATCGCCAAAACCAACTCCAAGGACGCGTTCGCCGCAAGCGGCGGCCTTCAGGAAAACGTCCCCAGAACCGACTTCGCCGCAGAATTCGCCGCGATCATTTTCGAGGCTCCTCTCGATCAGGTCACCGGCCCTCTGCTCGACCCCCGCGGCTTCACGATCGTGAAGGTCCTCAAGCGGGAACTCGGCCCTCCTCCCTCCCTCGCGGCCGTCCGCCCGATGATCGAGGAGCGCGTCACCCGGAACAAAACTTCCGCCCAATACGAGCGCTGGATCGAGTCACGCCGCAAACGCGCGATGATCGAGTCCAAGCTCTAGCCGTTTTCCCACCCCCTCTGCCACACCATGGAAGATCGTTACGAAATCCTGGGGAAAATCGCACAAGGCGGCCTCGGCTCTGTCTACAGGGCCCGTGACCTGCGCATGAGCCGCGATGTTGCAATCAAACGCATCCTGATCAATCCGCAGGACGCTGCCGCCACCGAAGAGGCAACCCGCCAACTCATCAAGGAGGCCGGCGCCCTCGCCTCGCTCCAACACCCCAACATCGTCACGGTTTACGATGTCGAAAAAGACTCGGACGGCCCCTTTGTGGTCATGGAACTCCTCACAGGCCAAACTCTCGAGGAAATCGTCTCCAACGGATCAATGACGTGGCAGGATTTTCACCCGCTCGCCATGCAATCCCTCGAGGCCCTGATCGCCGCTCAGGAGCTTCACCTGGTCCACCGCGACATCAAACCGGGAAACATCATGATCTGCTGGCTTCCCTCCGGAAAGTTCCAGGTCAAGGTGGTCGATTTCGGACTCGCCAAGCTTTCTTCCAAGCCCTCCCTCCAAACGATCGACCAATCGGACGGCGTGTTCGGATCGATCCATTTCATGGGGCCCGAACAATTCGAGCGCATCCCCATCGACCAACGCGTCGATCTCTATGCGATCGGCTGCGTCTATTACTACGCCCTCACCGGGATCTACCCCTTCGGTGGAGAGACCGCCGCAGAAGTCATGGCCTCCCATCTTCAACATGATGTCACTCCCATCCAGGAAGTCCGTGAAGGCATTCCCCTCTGGGCCTGCAACTGGATCATGTGGCTCATCAACCGCCACCCGGCGGATCGCCCCGCTTCGGCCGCGGAAGCCCTGGAGGTGTTTATCGCCAATGACCGCGCCTACCAAACTCCGGAGCTCAGCACGGGCCAGGCCGCTCCAACCACTCCAAGCCCAGAACCCAGACGCCCCAAGCTTCTGATCCCCGGAGCACCTCCTGAAATCATCGAGCCTCCAAAACCAGCGGCTCATACGAAAACCGCATCTGCTCCAAAAGAACTCAGGCCTCCCGCCACAAAATCCATCCCTCCACTCCAAGCCCCCATGCCACCCGCACCCACGGAGGCTCCCACTCCCCC
>JBEAZA010000011.1:0-53493 GCA_041170385.1 Verrucomicrobiota bacterium
GGCGTTCCGCACCGACAGCATCCGGGGTCACCATGCGCGCGGCTGATCCACGAATGCGGGCTCCGGTCTTTTGGACGAGTAGTAGCGATGAAATACAGGACACGCCGATCCGGAAAGAGGAGGTACCAGCCAGGACCAATCTCCGGGCACATCCCGACCGCATATTTCCTCGTTCGCGACATGGCGCATGAATTGTTCGGAGGCGGTGTGATGATCCACCATGCTGACCCCGGCCCGGCGGTACGAATGCAAGACGGCAGCATTCAGTTCGATCATGGCCCGATCTTTCCAGAGTGAGCGTTTGCTGTTCACATCCAGGCCCATCTGGCGGGCGATCCGCGGGAGAAGATCATATCGTTTTTCATCTCCAAAATTGCGACATGCGATTTCCGTTGCCATGTAGTAACCGCTGAATGGTGCGGCGGTAAAGCGGAGTCCGTTTCCGACCAATGCCATATCGGATACGGCGGGAAGAGCGTGCCATTTCAGATTCATATCCGCGAACCATGGGTAGTCCGGATGCGTGATTTCAATCTGCAGGACGGCGTCCTCCGGCAGTTCGTACCATCTGGGTTTCTCGCCGGGGTATTCGATCACGAGCGGCAGCACATCAAACGGAGATTTTTGTTCCGGTGAGCGCCAGCCCATTTCCATGACCTTCGCGGTCATCCCGACCTGCTCAGGATCTCCGAGGACACTTCCGTTTTCAAGTCGGTATCCGGCATAGCGAATGAGCTGTCGGTTCCAGATCCGAATACCTCTGTCACCCCGCTCCGCAGGATGAAACACCGTGACCGTGTTCCTGATTCGTCCGCCGTTGGTGGAATGGCGCAAATGCCTGACACACGCCTCGAACACCTCATCGGCGCAAGCTGCAGCTCTTTCATCCAGGCATTCGAGGCTTTGCCAAAACAATCTGCCGATGCACCGGTGGTTGTTGCGCCAAGCCAGTTGAGCCATTGCTTCAAGCTCCTCGAATGACAAGCCAGTGGGCGGGTTCCCTGTAGAGGTCATGGCCGAATGACGATCGAATCCTGGGTTTTTGCAAGGATGGATATCGGACATGAAAAACCATGATGGTTGGCTATCGCTTGCCGGAGTCGTTTCGCCTTCCGATTGCAGGATGGTGCCGCTCCATGCCCTCGACGGATCGGGTGCCGTTCAAAATGGAAGTTGACGCCGGGATCCGTGTCGTGAGAGTGACGATTACAACTTTACCGTTGCCATCATGAAAACCCATCATCATGACCATCCGGACCCGGGGCACCTGTCCCATGGGTTTTCGTTGGTCGCCACGCTGCTGATGATGGTGCTGTTGATGATGATCGCCATCAGTCTGCTGAGTCTGTCGAGTGTCACCCAGCGGACTTCCGGGCACCTTGCCGCCCTTGCCGAGGCGCAAGCAAATGCTCGCATGGCGCTCATGATCGCGATTGGCGAGCTGCAGGAAGAAATGGGTCCTGACATGCGGGTCAGTGCCGAGTCTGCCATCTTTGATTCGGATGTGGAAACCGAGACGATCGAGGGCGTCGGTCAGTCACGTTGGCTTGCGAGTTACGATGCCTGGGGCGACTGGCTCAATGCCGGCTATGTCCGTCCTGACGGGAACATGCTGAGGATTTCCGACACTTACATCAAAAAACGTGTCCCCATGTTTCGCCGTTGGCTGGTTTCATTGCCTGAGGAGCAAGTGCACGATATCAACGCGCCGGAAACCGCTGCGGAATGGACCGACTCCAATTCGGTCTCCATGGTGGGAAAAGGCAGCGTGGGGGGTGCCGCTCCGATCGATCAGCTGACCCGTGCATGGCTCATGCCGGTGGGCGATCGGGGGAGATATGCATGGTGGGTCAGTCCGGAAAATCACAAAGCACGGATCGATAAATCCAAGGAAGACGTCCGTGATGGGGTGTCAGCGGCCGAGTGGCAGTTAGCTCAGGGAGACACGGCTGAAGTTGGCGTCGGAGGGTTGCCGGGATTCGGTGCCCTCGATCAGAATCCCGCTCTTGGGTGCCGGATGATCACACGCAACACCCTGCGCCTCGCGGGCATCGAGGAAGCCCGGCGGCGCCAGCATTTTTTCGATCTCACCGCTCACAGCCGTGGCGTTTTGGCGAGCACGCGGAGTGGCGGATTGAAAAAAGACCTCAGTCTGCTTTTCGAGCTGCCTGAGAGTCAGTTGCCGCAGCGATACCGATGGATGACCGGAGCCGTCCAGGAACCCTCCATACGTCCGATGAGTCCGGAACTGGTTGCGAACCGACCGACCGTCCCGTTCCGTCACCTGCAGTCATGGACCAACATGCGTCACTATCACCGCATGTATCGCCGGCCAAGTGATGCGACAACAGGCGGCACAGCCGGCACTGGAGGGTCAGGATCGCTGAACTGGGATGGCAACACCCCATGGACCGATGTGATGTGCCGCTCAAATCATAATGCCTACACCACGTGGCCGGGTCAGAACCAATACATGCGGTTTCCCATTCTGGCGAAAGCCACCTACATCTACAGCCTCCAGACACAATGGGTCAGCGGAAGCAATCATCAGCTGTATCTGGTCTACACTCCGGTTTTCACCTTCTGGAACCCCTATAGCGTGGAGATGAGGATTCCTTCCTACACCCTGCAGCTTCTCTCCGGTGCCTTTCAATGTCTTCCTCTCGGTCATCGTTTTTATGTCGGGAACACGGTGCAGTCCGCATCCAATGGCGGCTTTGGTAGTTACAATCCGGCCGGAAAGCTCCATATGGCGGATGGTTCCACCATCATGTTCAAACCGGGCGAATTCAAGGTGTTCAGCCCGACCAAGTATGGAGCCACATTCACCGAACATCTGCAAGCGGGGTTCAATCCGCTGGGGATCAATGCCGGCGACAGGCTGCGGCTGGGGGGAAACGCGCTGTTCACCCCGCTGCAGAATCCGGGCCTGAGCCTGAGTTTCGGACACCCCGGCTCCTCGTTCAACATCAATGATGGCGCCACGCCGGGTTCTTTCATGGCGATTCAGGACTGGAACAGCAACAGCTACCGGATGCCCATCATGTATCAGCACGATTGGTTTCAAAAAGCCCAGCAGTTTTCGCCGATCACGCTGGACGCGCGCCCCAATCCCGATGCGGTCGGCGGCATCGCGACTCTGCCGCAGAACATTGACCGTTGGATCTTCGACGGAGTTCCTCATCCGATCGCATTTGCCCAGCTGGTGATCAAGGGAGCTTCAGTCTCGAATCACGAAAGCATTGCCTGGCGGGAGGATTGGCGCGCACGCAATTGGCTGCACTCCCCGCCCAATTATTTCGGCGGAGCCATGTATCTATCTGAAAACGAAAGCATTGCCCGTACCCAACGCCTCGATAATCCCTACCTCATGAATTTCGGTCCGCTGGGCAATCTCGGCGAGGCTGTCGCCTTGGTGGATCCTTTCAGGGACCGATCCAAAGCGGCGCTCGGATCCGGACCGAACCCATCCGAGATTGTGAACCGCGTTGCCATCCTCGAGCTTCCCAGCGCACCACCTGGCAGCCTGGCCTCCTATGCCGGAATGAGAACCAATCCCGGTTGGCATGATGCACGCCAGATGACATGGTTGCGCATGGGCGGGCTGTCCGGCCAGTCGACTTCCACTCGCGAGGCCTCCACCTACCGTGCGGAGATCAAGGCCATCGCCTACCAGAGCGGCGTTACAGGCCCGGGTATTGGAAATTCCTTTGTTCACCCGATGCTGCCAAGAACAGACGTTTATCGTTATCTGGATAACTCGAAAAGCCAGGATCCGTTCTGGAGAAACCAGATGGATGCGAGGAATCCGGCTCATCAATTCCAAGAAAACGACAACCGGGTTTTCAATGATTACTGGGATCATACGTTTCTGCTCAATGATGCGTTGTGGGACGATTATTTCGTCTCCTCGCTCTCCGATCAGGTGCGTCCCGGAGCGGATCATGCCGTCAGCCTGCAGCAACATCTCGACCGCCTGATCGCGGGAGAGCCGCTTCCCAATTCGCGATACCGCTACCATTCGGGCGATCTCAGCGACACGCAGGTGAGGTCCGATCTGGCCGCGGCGGATGGTTATCTGAAAGCTGCAAGGCATTTGATGGTGGACGGCATGTTCAATGTCAACAGCACTTCGGTGCCGGCATGGCAGGCGCTGTTCGCGGGCATTCGCGAGCGGAGTGTGGTGTTCCGTAATCAGAACGGTGAGCTGCAAACCGTCGGGGTTGCGCCCGGAAAACGCATCGCGCTTTCTCGTTTCGATACCGAAGTCTCGGATCAGGAATCCGAAGATCCGGAGAGAGGTGCCGTGATGCCTGATCAATGGCCCGGTTGGTCCGGTGTGCGCTTCCTTGACGATGATCAGTTGCAAACCCTCGCCGCTGAGTGTGTGAAGCAGGTGAAACTTCGGGGACCGTTCCTGAATCTTTCCGAATTCATCAACCGCCGCCTCTCTGATGATCGCCTCGGTCTGATGGGCGCTTTGCAAAGCGCCATCGATTATGATGATGCCGTTCCTGATCCGCGTTCGATCAATTACCGTTACAAAAGCGAACCGGGCTTCATGATGCGCTCCGCAGGGATCGGTTCGCATGCCTATGGAACCCCTGCTGCGCTTGACGGTTCACGATTCGCCGGAATCCCCGGATATGTCATTCAGTCCGATCTTCTGAAACCCATCGCAAACACCCTTTCGGTGCGTGACGATACGTTTCTCGTTCGCGCCTATGGAGAGGCGCGCGACCCAAGCGGCAAGGTCGCGGCGCGCGCCTGGTGCGAGGCTGTGGTCCAACGCTTGCCCGAATATTCCGACCGCACGAACGACGCCACCGTTCCTGCCCGCCTCATCGCTGCCGATGGCCGTTTGATCGACAATCCCGAACTAACAGGTTTCAACCGGCGATTCGGTCGCAAATTTGAAATCCACAGCTTTCGCTGGATGAACGTGTCGGAAGTCTGATCCCATGAACCGAATCCCCATGAACCGCCTGTCCTGCTCCATCGCGATGATGCTGATCAGCCTGCTTCCGCTCTGTGCGCAAACCGTTGCGGAGGTGTCACCGCCGGTCGGCAATCGCATCGCATGGTTTGTCCAGACGGCTATCCCGGATGGAATGGAAAATCCGGTCAAGGTGATGACGGGAAGAAAAATCGAGCTCATCACTCTCTCCAACCGTCTGGCCAGCGGGCCTGTGAACATTCCGCCGGATGGAGTGATCCGCTTGGTTCGCGAGATACCGGATCCGACGGATCCGGTAAAAACAAGCTATCTCAATCTCGCGGAGGCAACCATTCCCGAAACGATGAATCAGGCGCTCATTCTTCTGGTCCCGGCAGCCGCGGATCCGCCCTCGAGCCGGATGTTTCATACCAAGGCAATCGGGCTGTCCGATTTCAAAGGGGGAGACAGCCTGTATCTGAATCTGACCCATTTGAACCTGATGGTCGAGATCGGGGAAGACAAGATCCCCCTGAAGCCGGGAAACATGAGGATTCGCCATGATCGGGCGGCAGCCGCTGCCGATGTGCCATTCCGTTATTCTTATCATGATCCGGCTCAGGAGAAGTGGAGGGTGTTGAGTGCCTCGGTTACGATCATGAGTCCGACCCGGCGCGAAATTGTGGTCTTTGGTGTGGATCAGAAAAACGTCCGGGTGAAGTGCAATCACATCACCTTTCCGGTGCGGAATCCCGAGCCTTAACCTTGCGTGCCGGGGTGCGATGAGGTGATCCCACAATCGATCCGCATCCCCCAAGCATGCATTTTTCCTGAAACTTGGCTTGATTCCCAGGATTTCGCGGCTAAAAACACCGCCCCTCGCGCGATCGCGAGTCCACCGAACATGTCCCAAAGCCTGAAAATCGCGATCCCGAAGGGCAGCCTGCAAGAGCCGACCGTTGAGCTTTTTGCGAAGGCGGGATATGAAATCTATGTTTCCTCCCGCGGCTACCGTCCGGCATCGAACGATTCGGAATTGGACATTTACCTGATCCGGGCTCAGGAGATCGGCCGATATTTGGGCCAGGGGTTTATTGATTGCGGGATCACCGGTCTGGACTGGGCCTCCGAGGGTGGTGCGGATCTGGTTGATTTTGCCGAGCTTCCCTACTCCCGTGCCACGGCGCGCCCGACGCGATGGGTCTTGGTTGTACCGGAAGACTCTCCGATCCGGAAGCCTCAGGACCTTGAGGGCAAGCGGATCGCCACCGAAGGGGTGGGAATCACACAACGCTACCTTGACAAGCTCGGAATCAAGGCCGAGGTCGAGTTTTCCTGGGGAGCTACCGAAGTCAAGGTGCCGGACTTGGTCGATGCCATTGTCGATGTGACCGAAACCGGCTCCTCACTCAAGGCGAACCGCCTCCGCATCGTAGATACGCTGCTGACCTCTTTCCCGCATTTTTACTCCAGCCAGGCCGCAGCTGCGGATCCTTGGAAGCGCGAGAAAATGGAGCGGATTTCGATGCTGCTCAAATCCGCCCTTTTCGCACGTGACAAAGTGGGGCTCAAAATGAACCTTCCCGCAGACCGTCTTGCGGATCTGCTTGCCAAACTTCCGTCTCTTCGTCGTCCAACCATTTCTCCGCTGTCGGAAGAAGGTTGGGTTGCGGTAGAAACCGTGATTGACGAGATTCTGGTTCGGGACATGATCCCGGACCTCAAGCGCCTCGGGGCGGAGGGGATTATCGAATATCCGCTCAACAAGCTCGTCCTTTAATTTTCATTGAACACCAAACGCTTATCATACCATGGGCTCCATTAAGAAACGCCGTAAGACAAAGATCAACAAGCACAAGCGCAAGAAGCGCATGAAGCAGAACCGCCATAAAAAGCGCCTCCGCTACAAGTCCTAGCATTCCTCGGGTTTGCAACGCGCACGTCTTTCCGATCATCGCCGGAAACCTGTTTGTAACGACGGGTTTCCCCATGGCAGGATTGATCCGCAACTCTCCGGGTTCGGTCCGTTTCGTACCAATGGTTGATCGCCAGCACAGCATCGCGCGAGTGTTCGGAGTCAAATCAAGGCGGATGTTCACGGACTTCCCGTCATGCATGGCTCCGGTCAACAGGTGATGACGCGGATGCGAGACAACCGTGGGTTTCCATGTTCATTTCCGATTCCGGTTCATCAGGCAGATAGAGCGATGTCCCTTCATGTGATTCCAGATTTCCGAGTGATCGATGAAAGCGACGATTGGGTCGTCGTGGACAAGCCCGCGCCCCTCATTGTGCATCCGGCAAATCAAAAACCGGAGCCGACATTGCTGGGTGGGTTGGAACATCTCTATGCTTACGAAATGGAGAACGGCGCATGCTTGGGAATCATCACGCGTCTGGATCGTGAAACCAGCGGGATTGTCCTGTGTGCGAAACACCCCGCTGCCGCGCGCGAACTCGGGATGATTTTCGAGCGTCGCGAGGCCAGCAAGGAGTATCTTGCCGTGGTCCATGGTTGGCCGGATCAGGATGATTGGACCTGTGATGCTCCGATCCGCCGTGCCGGCGAGCTCGGTCCCAGCGATATTTGGGTCAGGCAAGTGGTCGATCCCTCAGGCAAGGATTGCATGACGAAATGTTCGGTGGTGCGGCGCTTCGGGCGTGACGACATGAAATTCGCGTTGGTGCGCTGTTTCCCCAAAACGGGTCGGATGCATCAGATCCGGGTTCATCTTGCCCATGGCGGGTTTCCCATCGTTGGCGATAAAATCTACTCGGGTGACGGACGCGAATATCTCGAATGGATGGATTCCAACTGGAATGAACCCCTGGCGAAACGCTTGCTGCTGCCGCGTCACGCATTGCATGCCGCGAAGCTCACGATCCCCTGGGGAGGAGAGGAAATTTCATGGGAAGCACCGCTGGCGGGGGATCTTGTGGATTTTATCGAGGGTCGCGAAGTGGACTTCATGTCCGGCGTTGTCATGTGGAGCCGGAAAGGCTAGGAATGCCTGATGGCTGAGCTGCATGCGATCGTGAAGTTTCTGGATGATGAATTAAGAACGGCGGAAATCCGGGATTATCCCGGAGCGTTGAACGGCTTGCAGCTGGAAAACAACGGAAGGGTGAACCGGGTGATTTCCGCAGTCGATGCCTCGCTGGGTGTGATTCAGGAGGCCGCCAAGACCGGAGGACTGCTGTTGGTGCATCATGGCTTGTTTTGGCAGGGAGCCCGCAACATCACCGGGCCTTATTATCGAAAACTCCGGGCGGCGATCGATGGCAACCTCGCGGTTTATGCTTCCCACCTGCCGTTAGACTTTCATCCGGAAATCGGTAACAACATCCTGTTGGGTCGTGCGATCGGCCTGACATCAATTCGGCCGATTTTGCCCAAGGACGGCTTCCCTCACGCCGTGGCCGGGAAATGGAGCGGGAACCGGAATGAATTGCAACGCGCCATCGAACATGCGGTGGGACGGCCGATCGGGATCTGCGGGTGCGGCAGCGAATCACCGCGCAACGTCGCAGTCATGACGGGTGGGGCAGGCTCGGAAGTGGCGAAAATTGACGAACTCGGGATCGATACTTTCGTGACCGGGGAGGGGCCGCATTGGAGCTTCATCGAGGCGGAGGAGCGGCAGATGAACGTGTTCTATGCAGGGCATTACGCCACTGAAACCTTTGGTGTCAGGTCTCTCGGAGAGCTCGTTGCCCGAAGATTCGACCTCCCATCTGTGTTTTTGGAGCGGTCGGGAGGCTTGTGAGCGGACAGGGATTCCGGAGTGATGTGACGCAGGGGAATTTATCTTTACAGGGTTTTCAGCCTCGTTCACACATCGATCGCAGTTGGAACGATCGGAAACCAGTCCGCTTGATTCCTGACATGTTTCTGCCGAAACCCTCACGACTTGCAACCCACGCCCCTTGGCTCGTCAACGCCGGCTTCTTTTGGAGTTCGCCTGATTCAAATGAAAACAAATCCCTCGTCCGAGTCTCAGGTCTCAAGTGTTTCGGGCGGAGAACCACAGACCTTGGCTCGGTCAGTTTATGAATTAACGGAAAACATGCCGGCTGGCACCTATGTGCTGACCCTCACCCCGCGCGATGACGGAAACGCCGATCTGGCCTTCCGGTTTGTCAGCAAGCGCTTTCTTGAAATTTTCGGTCTCGCGCGAGAAATCGTTTTGCACGATCCCAATGCCGTTCTCACAGCGATCCATCCCGATGATCTCGATAGCATGAATGAGGCGAACTCGCGTGCGCTTGCCACGGCACAACCGTTTCGATGGGAGGGTCGCCTGCGGGTGGATGGCATCACGAAATGGTACAATATCAGCTCAAATCCGCGGGTGGCTGCAGACGGAGTCACCGTATGGGAAGGTGTGGTCAGCGACATCACGCCGCGCGTCGATGCGGAACGCCGTCTATCCGAGGCTCTCGAAGTCGAACGACAGCTGAGAGCCGATGCCGTGAAGGCCTACGAAAAAAAGAGTTTGTTTCTGGCAAATGTCAGTCATGAAATCCGCACACCCCTCAGTGCCTTGGTGGCCTTGTCGCAGGTGATGTGGTTGCGCTGTGAGTCATCTGTCACAGATCCGGAAATCACCCGATTTCTCAACCGCGTGCGCTCCGGCGGACAGTATCTCAATCTGCTGCTGAGAAATATGCTCGATGCATCCGCCGCCGAATCGGGACGGGTTCCCGTGCGGCGGACATCATTTTATCTCGCGGATTGGACGGACGAGGTGCGCAATATCGTTGAGCCGATCGCAGATTACCACCGCGGCCGGCTTGAGTGGATCCTGCCGGAAGATGACGAGATACGTCTCCATACCGACGAAATGCGCCTGACCCAAATCTTTCTGAACCTTGCCGAAAACGCGCTGAAGTTTTCACAAGGAGCCGATGAGCCGGTCGTGATCCGATTGGAAAAACGCCATGACATGCTCGGATTGAGCGTGGAGGACCGCGGACCCGGTATTCCCCGCGAGCGGCTGGATTCGGTTTTTGCCGAGTTCGAGCAGGCCGATGCCGTCTCGTTACCTCTGGTCAGCGGTGTGGGTTTGGGACTCTCTGTCGTGAAGCTCAATATCTCGTTGCTCAACGGTTCGCTGTCGGTCGAGCCAAGGCCGGGGGGAGGAATGCGGTTCGCCGTGGAAATCCCCGCCGCCGAAGGATCGACCCCCTGAATCTGCAATCCTCACCCGATCAACACTCACCATGCATGCCCTGATTGTCGAAGACAGCCGCGAAGATGCGCTCAATTTGCGCTTGCTGCTTGATTCCATGCCCTTGGTGGAATCCGTTGCCCAAGCCGGTTCGTTGGAAGAAGCTCGCGATGCGTTGGATGAGATTCGCCCGGATGTTGTGTTTCTCGATGTTGAGTTGGGTCTTCAGAACGGATTGGATCTGCTGCCAAGCCTTCCTCCCTCCTGCCGCGTCATCCTTACCACCGTCCATACCGGCTACGGTCCTCAGGCCTTTGAGGCAAATGCCACCGATTACATGGTCAAACCCGTCACCGAGGTGCGTCTGCTGCGGGCCATGGCAAAGATGGATCCCTCCGTTGATCCCTCCGACACGGTGGTGCAGGTATATCGCGGCGGAAGCCAGCGGTTTTCCATTCCCCTGGCAGCGGTTGCCGCGGTGGTGGCGGATCGTGACCACACGGTCCTCTATTGTGGTCGTCGAAGCTATCCGGATCATCGGCGTTTTAGCGAGTGGGTCAGATTGACCCATGAGCAATCCTTTACCCAACTGGACAGGTCCACGCTGGTGCGTCGCGATCTCGTTCATAGCTGGCAACCCTACGGTGCCGGGCTCAAGCTGAAGTTTCACCATTCTCCCATGGAGCTTGAGTTGGGACGCGCTGCCGCAAAACGGTTTCTGGGCCATCATGCCTAAACCGGTCTCCATCCCCCGTCCGTCCGGCCGTTTCGTCGAGAAAATCGACGATTCGTCGAACTTCACCCCTTTGACCTTGTTGTCTGTCGATGGCTTGTAGTTTATTTCGCCACACGTATCCATTGAACTTACTCATGAAGTCAGCAGATCAACTCGTTTTTGCCCCAATTCGGCATGACGCTAAACCCCATATCCGGATGAACGGGTTACTCCTGTTCATTCTGTGTTTTTGCGGATCTTTGGGCTGGAGCCAAACGTTACCCAATGAGGTAAACCTTGAAATTGGCAAGGTTTCGGGAGGTGGTTCATCCGCACTCAACAGCTCCAGCGCATATGTCTTCAATTTTGGCGTCACCTCCACGGGAGATGAGATGAAAATGTCGAATATCAAGCTGGCACTTAGCAAGGACAATAGCGCTACCCTGCCGGTAATTGTCGAAATTTACAGCGGATTGGGAGCAACAGGTACCCTTTTGAGGACGGTTTCCATCCCAGCTTCCTTAATTTCTACCGGCTCCATGGGATACATCGCCGTATCGGTCGGTGATCCGCTTTTTCTCACGCAGGGCGCCTACTCGGTTAAGATCAGCACGACGGCCAGCGCGAACAATCAAACCTACAATTTCCGGCCTGCTGTCGCTACTTTGGGAGACAATGCCGGTACGACGCTCGATACCAGCTTCTGGTTGCAGGATAGCAACACCACTGGAACCGCAGGCAGCACTCTAACGCCACAGGACGGCTACATCCTTGCGGACGCAACCGTCAATACCACCACCATCCAGCTTGGTCGATTTCATACGAATAGCAACCCAAGCACCTCTGTGTCGGTGATGAACGCGGCTCCTGCATCGACCGGTAACGTTACCGAATCTCTGATCATCTCCCAAGGAACGGCTACGGGCGCCTCGGTATCCTCCCTTCCCGGATCTCACATTGTTCAAGGTAATTCCGATCAGGTCGGTATTGCTCTGAGCGCAATCGCCGGAGTTCAGAGCGCGTCCGTTCAATTGAATTTCTCCTCCGTCAAAGATGGCAGTAATTCAAGTCGTGCATCCAACGATGCGGTCAGTCGCGGTTCGAGCACCATCACCGTGACCGGAACAGGATACACAGGAAAGTCGGAATGGAATAGCGATGCAAACGGTTCCTGGAACAAGAATGATTACGCAAGATGGGATGACACCGGTGGGACTCCCGGACTGGATGGTTCCGCAAGTGTCGATGATACGGCGACTTTCGGTAACGCCATTACGTCGAATCGAACGATTTCTCTCAACGGCAACTCACCCAATCTCCGCACGATTGAATTCAACAATTCTGCCGCGAGTTACACGATTGCCACTGGCACTGGCGGTGTGATTGCTCTGGGGAATGCAACGAATGCGGGAAGTATGCAAAATCATGGCGGCCAACACACCATAAGCTCCGCCATTCAGCTTGGTAATCGGCTCACATTCAGCGGTGCTTTGAATACGTTGACAACCCTATCGGGGTCGATCAGTGGTGCTCACGGTCTTACTGTCCAAGGTAACGGTAAGCTGGTACTTAGTGCCGACAACACGTATACCGGTTCAACATTAGTTGAAGAAGGCAGTACGCTTGTCGTGAACGGCAGCCTGGATTCATCAGGCCTGACAGTCGACTCGCAGTCCACACTGATGGGCAGTGGTTCGATCACGGGGATCACGACCATCTACGGCACCCATAGCCCAGGCAATAGCCCGGGACTTCAGGAATTCGACGACCTGAGCTACGCCGCGAATTCCAATCTTCTCTGGGAGCTTGCGGATGACACGACCGATGGCCGCGGTACGAATTATGACGGGATTGATGTGGCTGGAGATCTCTCGTTTGGGGATCCGACCACGATCAATCTCCGCTTCGCCATTTTTGGCAGCCAAGTGGATTGGTCGAATCCCTTTTGGAGTCAAAATTACTTGGGAGTTGACGGATGGAAAATTTACGATGTGACCGGCTCGATCAGCGGTTTGGAGAAGGTCGTTCTTGCCAGTGACTGGCTGGATGCCCAGGGGGTCCTTTTGTCCGACGTTCACGAAGGTGCGACCTTTTCGCTCTTTGAGACGAATGATGGGGTTTACCTGAATTACGCGGTCATCCCCGAACCCTCCGCACTGCTTCTTTCCGCTCTCGGTTTGCTCGCCCTACTGCGTCGCAGGAGGATCTGAAGCCTTGCAGACGATCGGACGACCCCCAACGCGCCTCAGGTTCATGGCGTGCGTTTGGCCTTAGCCTCGATGGTTTCCGGCGATTCAAGTAAGGATTTCCGGGGATCGGTTGGCTTTCTCCCCGGAAAACCTCAAAAAACACTTGCAAGATGGAGGTTTCGTGTGGAAAGTTTTTTACACATCCATGCGGGCATAGCTTAGTGGTAAAGCGCTATCCTTCCAAGTTAGACATGCGGGTTCGATTCCCGCTGCCCGCTCCAACGTCTCAATCCCATCCAAACTGTGCCCCTTGCCATGAAAACGATTTTGAGAGTCCTGCTCACCACTGTCATGCTCAGCGTTTCGCAAGCATTCGCCGCATTGCCGGATGCGACCCAAGCGGCCGTGAACTCTGCAGTCTCGACCTTGAATTCGACCACCGCCACTCCGGATCAGAAGAGTGCGGCGATCGCAGCGATCAAATCCCTCTGCTTGGAGAGTGAAGAGGAGGCTGGCGCGATTGTCGCTGCCGTGGTGGCGGGCTTGGGAGGTGAAAACGCCAATGCGGCGATTGTCACCGAATTGATGACCGAGGTGGTAAGCGCGTTCGAGGGTAACCCGGTAATTGCCGAATCCATCGTGCTTGCTGTGATCAACATCGCTCCAAACCTCGTTGCCAGCATTGAAGCCTCTCAAGGCGGATTCTCCGGCAACCCCCTGAATTCACTGATTCCTGATGGTGCCATCATCAACACGGGCGATCAACAGGTCACCGTCAATCCTCCACCGCCTGCCAGCTGATACGGGGGTCTGTTTTTAACCCCTCACCGGATCTGTCAGCATTCAACATTCGAACCTTTTATGAAATTCCACCTCTTCCTTGCTTCATCCTTTTCCATGATCGTTTCACTGGCCGGTGCCAAGGGTTTGTATCATGTTCCAAATGAAAATGAAGAAGCCTCTCCCATCAAGTGGAGTGTCGGGATGGCTATGGTCTGGGATGACAACACCACGCCTACCGCTCCCGGATCCAAGGACCAAACCGTGTCCCTCAATACGTATCTCGGTGTCGAGTTTGCGAGCAAAACGCCTCAAACCACCTGGGATGTCTATGCCAGATTGGGCATGCTCTATTACCTCGACCAGCCGACGGCCGCTGGTTCGGATGACATGTATGGGCAAGCCAGGGTCGGTGCCAACCTGACCCACCGCTTCGATCCGAGATTGGTGTATACCACCCGTAACTTCGTCTCTTACGAACTGGAGCCGGATTACTCATATGGGTTCGCGACCAACCGCCAATCCAGCGAATACTTGTATCTCGATACGGATCATTCCATCGGTTATCGCTGGAGCACACGGTTTGCCACGTACACCGGTTTGAAATTGACCCTGTTGGATTATGACAGTGTGGAAAACTCGGACCGCTTCACATGGATGGCCTATCACCAGTTCCGCTACTCCCTCACCCAGCAAACCACGGCTACCGCATCGATTCGTTACGCTCAGACCACTGCGGCGGATGCGGCAACGGATTCCACCGACCAATATCTTCTCGGTGGAATTGAACATCGCCTGAGCCCCACGACCATCTTGGTGACCAGCGCCGGTCTTCAATTCAGGAGCGTCGATGCAGCTGGCGGAAGTGACAGTACGAATCCTTACATCGAGGCCACGCTGCGCTCGCAGCTGAACCGCCAATTCACGATCAGCGCATTCACCCGTTACGGCGCGGAGCCTTATGATACGGTGCAAGGCGCGAATGAATATGACAGCCGCATGACGCTGCGTGTGGGCGTGAAAGGAGATTACCAGTTGTCTGAAAAACTCAAGATCTTCAGCGGAATCGATATGATCCGTTCCTCCTTTGAGGAAGGACGCGTGATCGCCACCTCGGCCCCGGTGGCCGACCAAGGCGAGACTCTCTACAACATGTATGTCGGAACCAGCCTGCAACTTGCAGAGAACCTCTTCGGCACGATTACTTACAACTTTACCGATACGAATTCCGATTTTGCGGGGCGCAGTTACGATCGCAACCGCATCAGTGTGGGTCTGATGGCTGAATTCTGATTCCAATCCTCACGCCATCTCCCCGTCAAGTTTTTAAGCTCCCGCAATGTTTTGCATTGCGGGAGTTTTTTATCGGACTAAACTAAATCCCTACTGCGTCCGGATCGCCTTCTTTTCACTTCATGAATTTCCCGCAACAACAGAACGAGAGCTCGCTTCACGCCATTGATTATTGGCAAGTGGTCAAAAACCGCTACGGCATCATCCTGTTGACTCTCGCTCTCGTTTTCATGACGGCATCGGTGATCACCTATGTGATGCCGAAAAAGTACGAGAGCACGGCCCGCATCCAGATCAAACCGCGTGGCAAAACCATCGAAACGCTGGACGGCTCCATCAGCTCCAGGATGCAGATGATGACACCGCAGTTTTTCGGCACCGAGTTCGAGATCATCAAGAGCACGAACTCCCTCGGGCGCGTCATTGACAAGCTTGATCTGGTGAACAAGTGGGAGATCAACAAGGATCAAGTCCTGCAAATCCTGCGCGGAATCGTCAAGACGGACAACCTCCGGGGAACGGATCTCATCTCGATCACCGTCAGGCACGAGAGAAAGGATGACGCACGTGATATTGCGGCAGAGGTCGCCAAGGCCTACAAGGATTACCGCACGGAGCTGGAGGGCGAAACCCTCACCAAGGGCATTACCGAGCTCAAGAGGGCGGTTCAGATCCAAGAGGATAAAACCGAGGAAGCGCGGCAGAACCTGACGACGATCAGTCGGACCAAGGATCTGATTTACTACGGATATCGTAGCATGCAGTTTCCGAGCGGCTTCAACGAAGATCGGGTTGCGGATTACGCTCAGCAGAAATTCACGGAGCTCGAGAGCGAGAAAATGCAGCTCGAGACCCAGATTGAGAATTTGCTCAAGTACGATGCCGAAGAGCTTCTGTTGTTCGCGGCAGGGTTGGACCTGCCGGACAACATCATCAAAATGCTCTATCCCCAGTATCTGCAGCTCAAGCGTGAGATCGACGGGTTGAAAGCCAGCGGCTATGGCAACAAGCACCCCACCATCATGGCCAACCAGCAGGTTTTGGAGTCGATGAAGGTCCAGCTGGATGAAGGGGTTGTCAATCTCCGGACCCGTCTGCAGGGACAGTTGGATATCATCAAGGAGCGCCTGAGTAAAGTGGAGCTCAAAAAGGATGAGACCAAGAAAGAGGCCTTGGAGCGGAGCATTGATACCCAGGATTACGAAACCGCGAAACGCGATTACGAGCACCAGCAGGAGATCCTTGACCGAATGAAAATCCAGCTGATGAGCGCTGAGATCGACAACAATATCACCGAGCAGACGATCGTTGTTCATGATTATCCGACACTCGCGGAGTCTCCGGTGAGTCCGAATGTCACACTGAACCTGGCGCTGGGGCTGGTCGTGGGAATCGTGTTCGGCGTAGGCATCGCGTTCTTCCTGGAATACATCGATACCTCCGTGAAAACCTTGGACGATGTCGAGCGCTACCTTCAGGTTCCCGTTCTCGCTGTCATTCCCAAAAATGTCGGTATTCTTTACAAGCAGAGCGGGGCCAGCCCGGATGCGGAAGCCTATCGGATTCTCAGAACCAACATCGAGTTCAATCGCAAGAATCCGGAGGACAACGCGATTACCATCGTTTCTGGCGCCGCAGGCGAAGGGAAATCCACCACCCTTGTCAATTTGGCCTATATTTGTGCGCAAGGGGGCTACACCACGTTGATGATCGACGCCGACCTGCGGCGGCCCAAATTGCACACGTTTTTCGATATCAACAATTCGGTCGGTCTGACCAACTACCTCACGACCGAGCTGATGCTGGAGGACGTGATCCTGCAGTGCCCGGTGGACAATCTTTACTTCATGCCATCGGGTATCCTGCCAGCAGATGCGGCGGGGATTCTGAATTCGAGACGCATGTCCGAGCTGATTCAGGATGTCAAACAGCGCTTCGATTTGGTCCTGATCGATAGCCCTCCGATCCTCGGCGTGAGTGATGCGTCGGTGCTTGCGAGCGAGGTCGATCTCACGATGATTGTGGTCCAACATCGCAAGCTTCCGAGCAAGATGCTTGTCCGTGTGAAGCAGTCGGTTGAAAACGTGGGCGGGCACGTGATCGGGGTCGTCCTCAACAATGTCGACATCCGAAGTGACAGCCAGTATCAATATTACACGAGCTACTACTCGTATTATGCTCCGACATCTAGCGAACTGGCTCCGATGGAGCCTAAGAAGCCCAATGCGCCCCAATCTCCGGCTACCGCATCCGCCCAGCAAGATTCCGACTTGTATTGAGATCTAAAACGGGGTAAGTTCGATTGAATATGGTTTGAACCCTACAATTTCATGAGCCTGATCCAACCATCACTGATCATCCTGTCCGCGCTGTTCGCAGCGGTTCTGCCATGCCAATCGCAAATCGAGGCAGGCACATCGGTGCAGATCACCATCATGGGAGTGCCTCTTGAGGAAAAAGGAAAAATCGATGCGTTGTATCCCGTGTTTAACAATGGAACGATCAATCTGCCATACATCGGAATCGTTCGCGCGGCGGGAATGATGCCGGAGAATCTGGCAGCAGCGATCCAAACCGCTTACAAAAACGCGGAGATCTATACCAACCCGACGGTTCAGGTGATATCGACCACGGAAGGAGCTGGCGTGAGGGAGCAGCTGGTCCATGTGGGTGGCGAGGTGAGGCGTCCGGGCCCGGTGAAGTTCAACAACAATCTTACCTTGTATCAGGCGATTCAAGCCGCGGGGGGTGAGTCCGAGTTCGGAAGCATTCGGCGTGTGATCCTCTACCGTTCAGGAAAAGCCCAGACGCTTGATCTGCGCGAGTCTCAAAACAAATCCATCGTTCTTCGTCCGGAAGATACGATCGAGGTTCCTGCCAAGGATATCTTTGGCCGCTGAGAGTTCTGGTTGGTTTCGATGCTTGGTCTCCCCCATATCGCCATGAACTTCTGCCCGATTGTCATTTCCGGCCTCATCTCGCTTGCGGTTCCCGCATACGGGAATGACACCACACCGGAAAGACTGCTTGAGGCTCTGGGAGCCGATGCATTCAAGGAACGTGAGGCTGCCCAACTGGATTTGATCAAGTGGGCGGAAAAGAACGGAATCCGACCCATTTATGAGAGATATCTGCATTCGGATGATCCGGAAATTCGCAAGCGTTGCCATGAAATCCTCAGAACGTGGAGTGATCGGGACTATCTGAGTGATGGGCAGGGTTATATGGGTCTGCAAATGCGCGAGGAGATGAGCCGAATCGATGGGGATGATCGTCTGCGTGCCTGTCTGAGAATCGTGAGCGTGGTGCCGAAGGGGCCAGCCGATGTCGCAGAACTCAAAGTCGGGGATCTGATTGTATCGATGGATGATGAAACATGGCATGAAGCCGGCATGATGGATGGCGTCATCAGGAAAATCGCTTCATACAAACCCCTGCGTAAGGTGAGCTTGAAAATCCAACGGGAAGGGCAGAAGCATGTGTTGGACATTCCGCTGGTTCTGGGGAAGCGTCCCGTGCCTGACCTGAGGATCATGAGTTCCGAAGCGGTGCAGGAGCTCGATCAGCAAGCCCGTGAGAAGCACTTTGAGGAGTGGATCAAAAAGCAGGAAGTGGAAAAGCAATGACTCATCCGGTGGTCCGGAGTCCTGAAGCGATCGCATTGATCGAGAGGAGGAGCTTGGGTAACAGGGCGTTGGCCTCGGTCATGTTTTCCGCACCGATCAAGTTGCGCCAGCGATGGAGCAGGTCGATTTGCTGGTGATGCAGGACTTTCAATGGTGCTTCCCGGATTTCCAGGGTTTTTGCCATGCGGGGGCGACGCTCGTCCATGGAGCCGTCGAACAACTCGGCAAGCAGTGCTTGGGTCAGCCGGAACTCATCGGTGATGATATCCAGGAAGCGGGTACGTATGTTGCCATCCTGAACCAACTCCGCGTAGGCCCGCATGAGTTCCAGATTTGCTGAGGCGAGATTGGTCTCAACATTGGTCAATACATAGGAGAGGAATGTGGAATGCCTCAGCGCCTCCTTGAGATCGGCAAAGTCTTTTTCCGATTGGCTTCTCAGCCGCGAGAGAGCGGTCCCGACGCCAAACCAACCGGGAAGATAGTAGCGTGCCTGCGTCCAAGAAAACACCCAAGGGATCGCCCGCAAGTCAGCGATGGAATGTGATTGCTTGCCGGTTCTTCTCGCGGGTCTGGATCCGATGCGGGCGTTCTCCAGCGCGTCAATCGGCGTGGCCTGACGATAGAACTCAATGAATCCATCGGCGTGAAGCAGTGATTGATAGGCTTTTTGGGATGATGCGGACAGGGATGCGAGAAACGGTTCCGCGGGATCGGGAGTTTGCGTAAGGTATTTGTGCTTCGCCGTATTGACCGAGGCTCCGGCAAGTAGCAACTCGAGATGATAGGTCGCATTCGCCAGATTGGCATACTTTTGGGCAATGGTCTCGCCCTGCTCGGTCATGCGAAAGCTACCGGACATGGCTCCGTGGGGTAATGCTGCCATGAACCAGTGAGTCGGACCCGCACCGCGGGAAATCGTGCCGCCTCTGCCGTGAAAGAAACAAAGCTCGACTCCATGCTTCTGCCCGACCTTTGTCAGTTCGGATTGGGCGTGATGGAGCGCGACTTGGGCGGCGAGGATGCCACAATCCTTGTTGGAATCCGAATAGCCGAGCATGACCTGCTGCTGTGGCCTTGTCATGGATTGAAGTGAACGCCTGGTGACCGGGTGCTCGAGGAAAGAGGAGAGAATCTTACCCGAGTTGGCAAGATCATCCATGGTCTCGAAGAGGGGGACGACTTCGAGCGGGCAGAAGATTCCCGCCGCACTGTGGTTCATCAAGCCGGCCTCGCGGGCGAGAAGATAAACCGAAAGCAGGTCCGAGAGCCTGCGGGTCATTGAGACGATGAGCGAGTTCACGCCTGCCTTGCCGTGCGAACGGATGTGACGGACCAGGACGCGATAGGTATCGAGCAGATTATCGGCAAATTCGCCAACGCGTGAACCGTCATGGAGAAACGGGCGGGTGGATTGCAATTCCGCATTCAGAAATTCCAGCCGGTCGGATTCCGGCCAAGTTGCGAAATGTTTGCCGTCTTTCACGCCCGCCGCATTGAGAATTTCCGAGATGGCTTGATCGTGAAATTCGGAATTCTGTCTGATGTCGAGCCTGGCGAGATGGAAGCCGAACATTTCGATTTTGTGTCTGACCGGACGGATCGCCTGTTCCTCCAGCAAGCGGCAACCTGCGGAAGAGAGAGTTCTTGAGATGAGATCGAGGTCCGCTTTGAGATCCTCCGGAGAGAGATATCCGGCCGAGCCCTTGATTTGCTCTCCGAGTCTGAGGGCCATCAGATTGGCCAGCTGGCGCCAAGGTTCCTCCGATTGATGATCGAGGATTTCCCTTACCGCACGCTCGTTTTGAATCGCAGGACCCAATTCATCCACTCGGTTCAGGACTTCATCTGGAACATCGACAAGTTGTCGCGAGATGGTGAGCTGGGAGGCGAGGTGCTGCAGTTCCTTCTCGAGGAGTTGCAAGGCGGCTGTGCGTAGCTCCCTCAGGCTCAGTTCGGTGACGGCAGGAGTGACCAGAGGATGCCCATCCCGATCCCCGCCGATCCATGAGCCGAAGGTGAGGCGCGGGATGTTTCCTGATGAGCGCAGGAGTTCCAGGGGAAGTCCGGCTTCGCGCCATGCTTCCGTGAAGTGGAGATCAAGGCGGTTGATCGCGGCGGGAAACAGATCGCGCAAGTAATGAATGGCGTTGCGTAGTTCGGAAGTGATGTCAGGGCGGACGTGATGAATCTCCGCCGTCAGCCAGAGGGTTTCCAGCGTTGTGACAACGCGTTCACGGATCCTTCGCTTCTCACGGGCGGTATGTTTCGGATATTCGTTCCGCACCATTTCCTCGTAGAGGGCACGCAGCCGTGATCGTACCGAATCGCGCTTGGCCTCGGTGGGGTGTGCGGTCAGGACGGGTTCCACATGTACTTGTCTGAGGACGTCCAGAATTTTTTCCGCATCAAGCCCCAGCCGGATCAGGTCACGCAGTGCCTGGGGCCAGAGACCGCGGATGGATTCCGCTCCCAAGGCTTTTTCCCGCTCACGGCGGATTTCCGCAGCGACCCGTTCCTCGATCATGTTGAGGAGTTGGAATCCGATCGAATAGAGCTTTGGAAGGGATTCCGGAAGTTCGGTGCCGCATTTCATGGTCTGTCCGGACCAAGGCATATGGGCGAGCAATTCGGTTTCGCCAGCGCTGGCGAGAGCATCTTTCAGGCAGTCCAGCAGGTAACTGAGGCGCTCATCAATGAGATCGAAGCCTGCGATGCGTAGTTCTTCGCGGGTGGAATTTGGCATGGATTCGGCGAGCATGAAGCAATTTCAGTGCCGCATCAGACGCTGAACAGGGAAGTGACGGATTGCCCTCCGTGGATGCGCCGGATGGCTTCTCCCAACAGAGGAGCAATGCTGACGATCCGGACTTTGTCCCCGTTGGCTTGGGGAACGGAATCGGTCGTGATGATTTCCTCGATATGGGAGTTGGCGAGCCGTTCATTGGCCAGCTCGCTAATGACCGCATGCGAGACACCGGCGAAAATGCGTTTGGCACCGTGCTTGTGAAGGATATCTGCTGCGGCGGTGAGCGTGCCTGCGGTTTCAGTCATGTCATCGACAAGCAGCACATCGCGTCCGGCCACCTCGCCGATCACGTTCATGGCCTCGACCCGGGTGGCGGAGATCCGGTGTTTCGCAACGATGGCGAGTTCGGCTCCAAGGGCGTCAGCGTAGGAGCGGGCCATTTTCACCCCTCCGACATCGGGAGATACAACGGTGAGATTCGAGGTATCGGGATGGCGCTCGCGCAGGTAGTTGATGAGCACGGGTTTGGCGTAAAGATGATCGACAGGGATATCGAAAAATCCCTGGATCTGAGGGGCGTGGAGATCCATGGTCAGGACCCGGTTCACCCCGGCCGATGTCAGCAAATTGGCGACCAGTTTTGCGGTGATCGGAACACGAGGTTGATCTTTTCTGTCCTGCCTGGCGTAACCGAAAAAGGGCATGACAGCCGTGATGCGCTCCGCACTCGCGCGCCGTGCGGCATCCACCAGGATGAGCAGCTCCATGATGTTGTGATTGGTTGGTGGACAGGATGGCTGGATGATGAAGACATCCTCACCGCGGACGTTTTCATTGATTTTGACCGATGTTTCACCGTCAGGAAAGGCATCGACCTGAACATCGGCAAGGGCTTGTCCGAGTGTGTTGGCAATATTTCCGGCAAGGGTTCGATGGGCGGTTCCACTGATGATTTTCATGCGCGGCGCCATTGTTCACAGCAGAGGGGCTGTCGGCAATACTTTGCCGCTTTGAAATCACAATTAGTTCGGATCCGGAGTCGGGTGGGTCGGTTTCGAGGGGCGGCCCTCATTCAAACACGAGGGTTTCCGAGGGCTTGTGACCCGCCTCATGGAGGATGCGGATTCGAGTCTTGAGGTAATTTTTCAGGAAAAGCCGATCCTTTTCTTGGAGGTCCGGGGGGGTGGACTGGCAGCGGTTGGCGCGTTGTTGCGCTTCGATGAACAGACGTAGCGCCTCGGCCGGTCGCTTTTTCGATAGCAGATCCACGCCGCGTTTCGCCAGCATTGCAGCGGCGAGGTGATAGGCGTGGTTGCCGCCGCGGAGCTGGCTGGCCGTATCGAAGGATTGGAGTGCGCTCGCATAGTCCTTCATGTGCCGGAGAGCGATGGCCAGATTGAGGTGGGCATGGAGCTGGAGTTCGTAAAACTCGGCGCCATGGATGTAGCCGGGAGTCATTTCCAAGTGAGCGATCGACTGCCGGTAGAGTTCGGCGCTTTTGTCATGGAGTTCTCTGGCATGGAGGGAATTGGCATATCTGAACAGATGGGATGCGTAGTAGAAATGCGTTTTGTAGACCGCCTCCATCCCTCCCTGGAGCCTGATGGCTCGTTCGAAATAAGGATGAGCGGCCGCATCGTTTTTGAACCGACTCAAGGCGACGGCCGTGTTGCGTGCGTAGAGGGGAGCATGGGGGTGCAGGCGTCCTGCGGCTTTGAAATCCTCAACGGCATCTTCAAGCAATCGCATGGATGATGTCTGATCTCCGATGGATTCTGCAAGATGGGTGCGAAACATGCCCCGCTCGGCGTAGATGGATTCCAATGGCCATGTTTTCAAACCTCGTGATAAAGAAGCGATTCTTTCATGCGGGGATTCTTTGATTTTTGAATAGTGCTCCCACCCGTAATCTCCCAAAACGCTGCTGCCCTTCCATCCGTAAAACGAGTTGATCACAACCCCGGCCAGACAGCAGGCAGCGAGCAGGCCATTGCGCATGCGGAAAGGATGATGACCCGAATGGAAGCCGTGGCCGATGGCGGCCAGACACATCCCGAGCAGGATCGCGCCGGGAGCGATGCGTAGGGTTCCCTCGAAGTTCGACTGGGCGAAGATCCCGAGAAATGCGGCGGCACCGCCGATCCTCCATGCGTCTGCGAGGTCTTGTTTCGACCAGATGCCCTTGGATGCCGTGCGGAACGTACAGAGAATCAACAGGCCGATGACGAATGACAGCAGAAGGACCCCGCCGATGATTCCGTAGTCGGTGAGCACTTGGATCGATTCGTTGTGAACATGTTCCGGATCGGCAGAGAAGAGCCCCATTTCGTTCGTGTTCCAGAACGCATAGGATTCCCAGCTGAAGCTGCGACTTCCTCCGCCGATCAGAGGATGCAGCTGAATGCAGGCGACCGCGATTCCGTAAAGATGAAGCCGGAGGTCGTTGTCCAGCATGTCGATCAGATCGCTGCCCTCATTGCGGACTTGTTGAACCTGTTCCAGCAATGAAAAGGCGGTGACGATGACACCGAAAAGCATTAGCGGGGCGATCAGCAAGAGCAATCCGCTCCATGGTTTTTCATCCCGTTTGGCCGACATTGCCCAGTAGAAAATCAGTGCGGTCACACCTATGCCGGCGCCGAGCATGCCGCTGCGGGATTTGGTGATGTAAACCGCCGCCAAGCCGGCGATTGCGATCATGAGTAGCAGCGCTCTGGAAAACGGCGGCCATGTGCTTTTGAGGGCGAAGCCCGCGAGCAAGAGAGAACTGCCGATCAGAAATGTGGCACAATGGCTGTAGTGGCGGAAAAACCCTGCCGGCCAGATCCGGTTGGTATGGGAGATGAGAACATGGTATTCGATATTTCCCATCTGCCTGATCATCACCGCGAGGTTGGCGCACAGGAGCAGTGCGATGCCGATGACCATTGCCGCCTGAGCTGCCCGGCTGCGGAAGGTGTGCTGGACGATCAGGAATGTGGAAACGCTCATGGTGACCAATGCAAGATCGGTCAGGGCGAGCTCGTGAGCCGGAGAAAACCATGCGCGTCCTGCGAACCATGATGCAGATGCGATTCCGGAGAGCAGCACGTAGAGATTCAGCCGTCCGAGGCCATCGCGCAGGATGTCGGGCAGCGCGATTGCGGCAGCCGCTGCGAAACAAAGCATCGTAGGACCCCATGTCCAGATTTTCAGAGTGGGTCCGAGGATGGCACTCAGGGCGAAGCCTGTGATCCAGAGCAATGCAGATACAAAGGCCATGGTTGGACAAGTGGGTTATTTCGCTCCCTTTCCCAGGAAGACCGCGGGAATGGTTTTGAGCATGATCTGGAAATCCAGCCAAAGCGACCAGTTATCAATGTAACGGAGATCCATCGCGACCCAGTCGTCGAAGCTGGTGATCTGATTGCGTCCGCCAATCTGCCATTCACATGTGATGCCGGGTTTGATACTGAGCCGTCTGCGGTGGGAGATTTCACTGAATGCCTCGACTTCATAAAGCGGCAGCGGCCTGGGTCCCACCATGCTGATCTGACCCAGCAGAACATTGAGCAGCTGTGGCAGCTCATCGATGCTGAATTTCCTCAGCAGCGCACCGAATCGGAAAATCCTCGGATCGCTCTGAAGCTTGAATACCGGACCGGCCATTTCATTGCCATGCTCTTCCTTGACGGTCTTGAGCAATTCCTCGGCATTCGCGACCATGGTTCTGAATTTGTACATCTTGAAGGGTTTGCCATATCTTCCGGCACGCCATTGACTGAAAATGACGGGTGCGCCCGGACTGGCGATTTTGATTCCCACGGCTGCAATCAACCACAGCGGCAGCGTGCACAGGATGATCACGAGCGACAGGACGCGGTCGATGATGGCTTTTGCAAGCAGTTCCCAAGACAAGTCCGGCGTTGAGCGCAAGACCAACATCGGTTTCTGGCCCACGGAGTCGAAGGTGGGCCGTGCGATCCGGGTGCGGATGAACAATGCGGCAATCCATGCTTCCACACCTTGCAGCTCACAGATTTCAATCGCTCGGGCGACTTTTTCAAATTCCGTGGAGCCTGTGGTGAAAATCACCCGGCTAATGGGATTCTCCTTGAGAATCGGAAAGAGATTTTCAGGTATGTCATTGGCAAGGTCGAAATGTGTTGTGATGTTCCAATCATCGGTTGAATCCTGATCGATCTGGGAGAGAAACTCGGAGATTTCGGATTCCGACCCAACCATGACCACCTGTTCTTTTCCCAGTCCGCGTTTTCTGCGCCGTCTCAGCCACGCGGAGGTGATGCGTTCACGAATGAAGAGCGAGATGAAAATCATCAGGGCTGCCGCGACGAGGATCAAACGCGGCGCCTCCTGCATTTTCGCAAAAACGGTTCCGAGTGCGATCGTCAGTCCGATGATGAAAATGCCCTGAATCAGTTGCCAAGCGGCCACATGAGGCTGCTTGTAACGTGATTTTTCGTAGAACCGGAAGCGCTCCAGAACCAGAGGAGTGAATGGAACGGCAATATAAAGCACCCAGCTGATTTCATTCAGATCATTTTGACCGATGGGCGGCTGCTTGAGGAGTTCGCGGATCGGGTCCCTGAGCGCGCTGGCCAGCCAGAAGGACAGCCAGACCAGAATGGCGTCGGTAAAAAGGAAGATCTGAATGGCGAAAGAGTCCTTGCGGGAAGATGTCATGGCTGATGGGTTGCTGGTACGGGGTTTTTTATGGGGAAAGCATATGCTGGAAATCCGAAATTTGCGATGAAGATCAAATGATGATCCGATGCATGTTTTCCGGGTAATCCATCATGGTTGTGGTGAAATTCGGCTTTGTTCGGGTGTGCTTCAGAGGCCACGATATTCCGCTGCGAGACGTTTGGCAATGGCGATGGTGTTGCGATGGAGCTTGGCGGTGAGCTCGGGCTGGCGATTATAGCCGGCGCCATACAGGATCGCGACAGGAATGCGGTTTTTGATCAAGGCCCGGAGCAGAACCTCGTCCCGGCGCTGGATTTCCACCAGTGAGAGTTGCATGTGTCCGAGACGATCATGGCGATGGTTGTCCGCACCCGATATCCAGATCACCAGATCAGGCGAAAAATGGTCCAATGCGCGTGCCAAGGTCTGGAAAAGCAGCTCTAAATACATTTCACCCTCCACATACCGTACGGTTTCGACATCCATGGAGGAGTTGGCTTGCCGTGATGGATGGGTTTTGCCGACGTGGATGGAATACGTGAAAACCCTCGGATCGTCTTCCAGCAGGGATGCGGTGCCATTGCCTTGGTGAGCGGCGGTATCGATCACCATGATCTTGATGAGAGGTTGTCTGTCCTGGATCGCGCGGATCGCGATCGCGATATCGTTGAACACACAATGCGCCTCGCCATGTTCGCGGAAGGCATGATGGGTGCCGCCGGCCAGGCATACTCCCACCCCTTCCACGAGCGCCGCTTCACAGGCGAGGCGTGTTGCCTCGACCTCGGTGGCGGATCGGGAAAAGAGATCGCGCGAGGCAGGCAGACCAAGCAACAGCTGCTCTTTCCGATCCAGTGCCGCTGATTGGATTTTTTCGACGTAGCCGCGGTCGTGAACCCGCAGGATTTGGTGCAGTGCCGCCGCTTTCACCTCGATGATTTCCTCCGGCGCGAGAATGCGATCGGACAAGAGCATTTCTCTGGAAACTCGGAATTTATCCATGGGAAAAGGATGTCCGCTGGGTAATTCAAGTTCGAATGCCTGGGAGTAAAAACAACGCATTTTGCATATCCTAATTTCTTCGGTGGCAGTGGCAAGTCCGGGTTCCGTCCGATGCTTGTGAGCTAGCGCTGGGGCTGTGCGGTGCGTTCAATGGATTCCTGGTGGTTGTTCATCTGCTCCTGGCAATGCATGATGCAGCGCCCGCGGAATGGCTGAGAGCTGTGGATCCTGCCATCAAGGTCTACGGGCTTCTGATGGCGCCATCGTCATGATTTCGCTTGCGACCCACACGATGTAGAATAGGTTCACCGCTAATGAGATCGATTCGCAATAGATGCCTTTGGCCCAGTTTGTTTTTGATGGCAGTCACCATGGTTGGCGCCGAGGTGCTGCATGTTTATTCGCACCGGCATTATGAGGTGGATCAGGAGTTGAACCAAAGGTTTACGGAGAAAACCGGGATTACCGTGAAAGTGGTGAATGCGGAGGTGGATCAACTCCTGGAAAGGCTGAAATCCGAGGGTGCGGACAGCCCAGCGGATGTGCTGATTACCGTGGATGCGGGCCGGATGCAGCGCGCTGCAAAGGAAGGATTGCTGCAAACGGTGAAGTCCGAGATTCTCGAGAAATCCACCCCGCAGGCGTTTCGGGATCCGGAGGGGTATTGGTATCCGTTCACCCTCAGGGCGCGAGTGATTGTGGTCTCGAAGGATCGGGTCAAAGAGGGTGAGTTGAAGACCTATGAGGATCTGGCCAAACCGGAATGGCGAGGGAGGGTTTTGGCCAGGTCATCGGCGAACGCTTACAACCAGGCATTGCTGGCATCCATGGTTGCTGCGAATGGAGAAAAGGAGGCAGAGGCATGGGCGAAGGGCATGGCAAAAAATTTCGCAAGGCCGCCGCAAGGAGGAGATAGGGACCAGATCAAAGCCGTGGCGGAGGGGTTGGCGGATGCGTGTCTGAGCAACAGTTATTATTTGGGAGTGTTGTTGAATTCGACCGATCCCGCAGAGCGCAAGGCCGCGGAAAAAGTCAGGATGGTGTTTCCCAATCAGGACGGACGTGGCGCACATTGCAACGTGAGTGCGGCGGGGGTGATCAACACTTCCAAACGGGTGGAGGCTGCGAAAACCTATCTGGAATTTCTTGTGGGTGATGAGGTTCAGCAGAAGATTGCGAACGCAACCTACGAGCACCCGGTCATGATGGAACTCGGCAAGGCCGCCCAGTTGGGGGCTTGGGGGCCATTCAAAGCTGACAAAACGACGTTCGGCAAGCTCGGTGAGTTTTCCACCATCGCGACACGGATCTTCGATCGGTCCGGCTGGAAGTGAAGACGATGGCTGAAAAGACCCCAGATGGATGGCTGACAAAACGCGTCGCGATGGTGCTGGCGCTCTTGGTCTTGTTGCCGGTTGCGGTGGTTGCCTGGCGCGCATGCGGTGAGGCGGGTGATGCGTGGAATGCGGTCGTTGAAAATCGACTTTGGGGGCATGTATGGCATACCTTGTTGCTGGTCGGTGCCGTGACAGGAGTGGCTCTGTTGTTCGGTGTGCCGACGGCCTGGTTGGTATCGGTTTACGATTTTCCGGGCCGGGGAATGTTGCGTTGGATGATGTTGTTGCCGATGACGATGCCGGGCTTCGTGGCTGCAGTGGCTTATGTGGATGTGCTGGCGGGGTTGATTCCCTTTTATGTCTGGGTTAGACAAACCTGGGGCATCGAGATGTTTCTGAACGTCCAGCAGTGGGTGCCATGGCTGTTTGCGGTCGGGGTGTTGGGATCGACCCTTTTCCCATACGTGTATCTGAGTTGTCGGGCGGTTTTTTCCCGTCAGGCATCGGGTGCGTTGGAGGCGGCGCGCCTGCTCGGCGCGGGCGGTTGCAGAAGGTTTCTTACGGTTGGAATACCGATGGCGAGGCCGGCGTGGGTGGCGGGTGCGAGCCTGGTAGCGATGGAAGCCATGAATGACTACGGGGTGGCGAGTGCGTTCGGATTGACTCCCCTCACACCGGGAATTTTCCGGGCTTGGGGTGAGGGTGAAACCGTGGTGGCGATGCGGCTTTCGATGATCTTGTTGCTGATGCTCGGACTGGGTCTGGCCTTCGAGAGATGGCAACGGGGGAGTAGGAGGTTCGGGATCGATATGAGCGAAGGGTGTTTGGTTAGAAAAAAACTGCCATGGTGGTTGGGATGGGGGGTGCTACTGGTTTGTATGGTGCCGATCGCGGTTGGCTTTATGATTCCCGGTTGGAGATTGGCGAGTTGGGCATGGGCATCACGCGAGACGGCTGAGTGGGGTGAGCATCTGCGTGCGGGATGGAATGCTCTGCGGCTCGCGTGCGGGGCGGTTTGCCTCGTGATGATCTCCGCGTTTTTTCTGGTCGCTGGCCAGCGCGTGACGGGGTCGAAACGTATCTTGGTTGCCCAAAAAATCGGGTTGATGGGTTATGGGTTTCCGAGCGCGTTGGTAGCGGTGGGAGTCGGTGCCGTGGTCTTGTGGGTATCCCAACATGTGCCCGGAGCGGGTTGGCTTGCTTTGAGCATGTCGGTGAGCGGATTGATGATCGCCTACTGGGTGCGTTTCCTCGCGGTCGGGATACAACCGCTTTGCGCGGGTTTTGAAAAGCTGCCGAACAGCATGCGGGAGGCCGCGAGAACACTGGGTGAGAGGCCGATGGGTGCCCTCTTGCGTGTTGATTTCCCCCTGATCCGTCCCGCCATGCTAGCGGGGGCGATCTTGTGCTTCATCGATGTGTTCAAGGAACTGACGCTGACCCTCGTGCTTCGCCCGTTTGATTTCGAGACCCTGGCAACACGGACGTATCGTCTGACCGATGAAGGCCGGATGGCAGAGGCTGCATTGCCCGGATTGTGCTTGGTGATTTCGAGTCTGGTGGTTTTGATTCCCCTGACCCGATGGATGAAAGGATCCGAAGCATGAATTTGTTAGAAGTCAAAGCCGTCACCAAGAACTATCGGCGAGGCGATATCCCTGCGGTCAAGGGGGTGAGCTTTGACCTCAGTGAGGGAAAAATCCTGGCGTTGGTAGGAGAGAGTGGCAGCGGAAAGACAACCTTGCTGAGGATGCTTGCGGGTCTCGAAAGCGTGGATTCCGGTGAGGTTCGGTTGGATGGAGAGGTGATCGCAACCGCGGGCGGTGGTGTGCCACCGGAAAAAAGAGGTATCGGCATGGTGTTTCAACATCATGCCTTGTTTCCGCACCTCAACGTGGAGAAGAACGTGTTGTTCGGCGTGAGGAAACTTCCGAAGTCGGAAAAGGAAAACATTCTAGTGGAGATGATCGATTTGGTCGGTTTGTCAGGATTTGAGAAACGTTTCCCCCATGAGCTGTCGGGCGGCGAGCGCCAACGGGTTGCGCTGGCCAGAGCCTTGGCCCCGAATCCGAGATTGTTGCTGATGGATGAGCCGTTCAGCAGTCTGGATGCGCGGCTGCGATACGCCGTCAGGGACGAGACGCGGGAGATGTTGAAAAGGCGAGGAACCACGGTGGTGTTCGTGACCCATGATACCGGTGATGCTCTGGCTGTGGCGGATGGAATTGTGGTCTTGCGCAAAGGGGAGGTTCAACAAATCGGTGCTCCACCCGAAGTCTATCATGCTCCCGCAAATGCCTACGTGGCATCGTTTTTCGGGAGCTGCAATTTCCTGCCGTTTCACAGCCTTGGCCAAGCAGGCGGTGCGAGAGTGACCTGTCACATCGGACCACCAAGGGAGAGCGGAGGAGAGGATGCGGGCTTGTGGGTCCGACCCGAGGATTTGGAATTGGTCAAACCCCGCGAAGGCGGTTTGATCGGTATTGTGGAGCGGGTTTCGTTCGGCGGAGGATACCTCGATGTCACCCTGCGTTGTCAGCGCGACGGGGCGAATGCGATTGGCGTGGAGGTCCGCCATCACGCACCTTTCATGGTCACCGTCGGGGAGCGCTGGGAAGTGGTGGCAAAGGCGGGGAGGAGATGATAGATTCCATGGCATCATGAACTCAGATATCACCATGGGAGAACTGATGGCGCAGATGCCCGGAGCGAGACGGGCCTTGTTCGCCCGTTATCATCTGGGCGGTTGCCAGAGTTGCGCGTTCGACGATGGGGAAACCTTGGCTGAGTTGTGCAAGCGGGCCGAGCTCGATGCGAGAGAAGTGCTGGATCATCTGCTCGCCAGCCATGAACACGATTCCGCCATGTTGATCGAACCCAAGGAAGTGGCGGCCCGCCAATCCGAGGTCAGGTTTGTCGATGTCCGGACGCGCGAGGAATTCGAGGCGGTCAAAATCCGTGAGGCGGAATTTTTCACCCAAGATCTGCAGGAAAAACTCTTCAGGGAAAAGCCCGCCGGTCTGGTGGTGCTTTACGATCACAGGGGAACCTACGTGCTGGATCAGGTCGCTTGGTTTCGAGGTCACGGCATGCCGAACACGTTCGGCCTCAAAGGCGGAATTGATGCGTGGAGTCAGGAAGTGGATCCGATGGTGATGCGCTATCGGGTGGAGTGATTTTTGGAGTTCTTGGTTCTTGGTTCTTGGTTCTTGGTTGGCGCTTCGCTTTTTTCCTGTTCAAAATGAAGCATGAAGAACCTCCGGGGCTTTCTGAAACTCAGCGTATGCCCGAGGCTTGGTTCCCCGTTTTACCGAAACAGGATGCACACCGGTGTCGGGGCCTCGACGGTTGACTGGGGTTTGCCGAGTAAGCCGGATACCGGATTGAGCTTCATGACCGAGAGGGTATTGGATTTTTGGTGGCCACAGATCAGCCACGTGCCCGAGGGGTCGATGATGAAATGACGCGGGGTTTCACCACCGCACGGGGCGTGTTGCAAGAACGTGAGTTTGCCGGAAACAGGATCGCGTCGGAAGACAGCGATGCTGTTGTGTCCCCTGTTCGATGCATAGACAAACAAGCCGTTTGGATGCACCTCGATTTCCGCTGTCGTGTTGGGTTGTTTGAACTCTTCCGGAAGGGTGGGGATGGTTTGTATATCGCTAAGGCCACCGGTTTTCGTGTCATGTGCTGCGACGGTGATGGTGTTGGTCAGTTCGTTGAGGATGTAGGCGTGGGTTTCATCTGGTGAAAAAGCCATGTGACGCGGGCCGGAGCCGGGAGGAGCTTTGATGGCTGCGGGATCGTTTGGAATGATCTCGGATGTTTCCGGATTGAATGTGTAGATCAGGGTTTCATCGGTTCCGAGGTCCGGAGCGAAAAGGCGGTTGTTTGCTTGGTTGAAATACACGCCATGGGTGTGTGCGGCCTCCTGGCGCGCGCGGTTGGGTCCGGAGCCCCGGATCTTGAAGTTGGAAACCATGGCGCCGATTTTTCCCTCGGTATCAAGTCGGAAGGTGACCACGGAGCCGTCTCCGTAGTTGGCGATGGCGAGCGTGCGGCCTGTTCGGTCGACAGCGAGATGGCATGGGCCTCGGCCGCCGCAATCGGCATCGTTGATGAGGGTCAGTGAATGGGCGTCACCGATCGCGAAGGACGCGATTTTGTTCCCGCCGCCAATGGCATAGACCATGGGTTTCTGCGGGTGGAAAGCGAGGAAGCCCGGCTTGTCGTATGGGGCGTTGAGTGTGGGTTTGGATAGGGTTCCGCTCGAGGCATCGAATTCCGCGAGATAGATTCCGTCTCCCATGGTGCCGATGAAGACCGGGCGGGTTTCGGCGAGAGCCGCCAGAGGGATGAGTGCGAGGACAAGCAGAATGGTTTTCATGAGGTGGGTTCAGACGTTGAAGCCGAAGTAGCGGTTGGCGTTATGGAAGGAGACATCCGCGGCAAGTTTTGACAGGGTGTCGAAATCGTCCGGAATCTCGCCTTTCTCCGCTTCATCGCCGATGAGGTTGCAGAGGATGCGCCGGAAATACTCGTGGCGGGGGAAAGAGAGGAAAGAACGGGAGTCGGTCAGCATCCCTACGAAACGAGACAGCAGACCGGTGGCGGAAAGGGCGTTGAGCTGCATTTCCATGCCTTCCTTCTGATCGAGGAACCACCAGCCGGAGCCGAACTGGATTTTTCCGGGAGTGGAGCTGTCCTGAAACACGCCGGTCATGGAGGCGAAGAGATAGTTGTCACGCGGATTGAGATTATAAAGAATCGTTTTGGGAAGGGCCTCGCGGGATTCCAGAGCGTTCAGGAACACGATGAGTGCTTCGCCCTGCGGGACATCGCCCATGGTGTCGAATCCCGCATCGGCGCCGATGATGGCGGAGCGACGGAAGTTCGTGTTTCTTACGGGATTCAGGTGGAGCTGTTTGGTCCAGCCACGTGCGGCATCCAGCTCGCCTGAAAATACCAGAAGGTAAAACGAGAAACGTTCCTTGTCTTCGGCGGATACCGCTTTGCCGGCCCGCGCTTGGTCAAAGATGTTCGCGGCTTGTGCATCCGAGCACTCAAGAGCCGGGCACCGGTCGAGACCGTGGTCCGACAGGCGCGCGCCTGCGGCATGGAAATCGTCATGGCGTTTTTTCAAGGCGGCGAGCAGATCGGACAGGTGATGAATCGAGATACCCGAAGTCTCTTCGAGCTTGTTGATCCATGGGTTCAGCAGATCGGGGCGATCCACTTTGAACGCATGGTCCGGACGAAAGGTCGGTACGACTTTGGTGCTGAAGCCCGAGGCGGCGATTTTCAGGTGATGATCGATCGGATCGGCCGGATCATCGGTCGTGCCGACGACACGGACATCGAACTTTTTCAACAGACCACGGGCGGAGAATTCCGGTTCGGAGAGTCTGGCATGGGTTTTCTCCCAGATCTCATCGGCGGTTTCCGGGCTGAGGAGTTGGTCGATCCCGAAGTAACGCTGGAGCTCCATGTGGACCCAATGGTGCATGGGGTTGCGCAGGGTGTAGGGGACGGTCTCTGCAAATGCATTGAACTTGTCGCGCGGGCTCGCGCTTCCGGTAATGCGGTCTTCGTCAATCCCGTTGGCTCTCAGCAAGCGCCACTTGTAATGGTCGTGCCCCAGCCACATGTCGGCGATGTTTTCCCATCGCTGGTCGTTGGCGATCTCTGCAGGGCAGAGATGGTTGTGGTAATCGATGATGGGTTGGTGTGCGGCAACCTCGTGGAAGAGGCGGCGGGCCGTGGGATTGTAGAGGAGGAAATTTTCGTCGATATAAGCCATGACAGCAGGATTCCAATCCAATTTGGGGACGAGGGAAAGGGAGAAAATCGAATCCTGCCCGTCGGATGGGAGCCGCCATGGGATGGCGGATTGAACCGCTGCGGGTCCGACCCGATGGCGGATATTATTTCGGGATTTTCAACGTTTGCCCCAGACGGATCATGGAGCCTGAAATTCCGTTGGCACGTTGGATCTTTGAGATGCTTGAGCCGTAGCGTTTGGCGAGCCCGGAGAGCGTATCGCCACGTTTCACCGTATGGCGGACGATGGTGGGTGTTTTGGGCCTGGAAGTTGGTTTGTAGGAAACCGTGGATTGGGGATCGCGAATTTCAGGAGGCGAATCGGTATGGATCAGGGGAATGTGAGGTTCAGGCTCCGGGTTTGAGGCAATTGAAGGGCTTGCAGATGATTCTGACGGAGATCCTGCGCCGGGAGGTCGATACCATTTCTCCGGCCTGTCCACCCAGTCTTCCACGTAGTTTCCTCTGCTATCGAACGGACCCGTGACCATTTGTGACGGAGGAGCGCTCCGTAGCGCACACTGGGTGAGCAGCGGGGTGGTGATGAGAACGAAAAGATTCCGAGCGTTGAAAATCATCGGTGCAAGGATGCAGCAAATACTACGGATTTGCAAAGCATTGTTCGAAAAATTCACGCCATTTCCTGGTTTGACTACGCTGCGCTTCGTCGAAACCGTCAGGACGTTGTCATGTTTTAGAGGTTTGCTAGCGCTCGCTTGGCGCTGTGGTTCTTGGTTCTTGGTTGTGTTTCGGTCCGGTTTATATTCGAACGAGGAGCCGGGAATACATACCAAAACCTCGAAATCTTGTTGAAACACCGAGCTTGTCGAGGAGGTGGTTCTGGTCTTTGTTTCCCGACTTCTTTCTCATGTCTCTGTTCGCCGAATCTCGTCTGACCCTCAAACTGGCATTTCCCCTCGTGATCGGGCAGGTCAGCCAGATGTTGTTGGGGGTCGCGGATACGGTGATGATTGGGAAGCTCGGAGTGACGGAATTGGCAGTGCTGACATTTGTGAACTCCCTGTTTTACGTGCCGTTTGTCTTTGGGATCGGGGTGTTGACAGCAGTTTCGGTAATGACATCCAATGCCAGAGGAGCGGACAACCCGGAGTCGGGTCGGGCCAGTTGCCGCTTGGGGGTCTATGTCGCCACGGTTCTGGGTTTTTTGTTGTTCGGGCTGATGGGGTGGGTGTCGACCTGGCTCGGCGTCTTCGGTCAGCCGGAGGACGTGGAGGAGAGGTCGGGGCTCTTTTTGAACCTCATCATGGCCTCCTTGGTTCCGGCCCTGATGTCGTTTGCCTTGAAAAACCATGCGGATGCGCTGGATCGGCCGTGGCCGCCGTTTTGGATTTTTTTAGGGGGAGTCTTGCTCAATGTGTTTTTGAACTGGGTCATGATCTATGGAAACCTTGGCTTTCCCGAGTGGGGTTTGGAGGGTGCTGCGGTGGCGACATTGATTTCCCGGACGGCCATTTTGGTGGTGATGTTTGTATGGTTGTATCGAGCAAAGGGCTTGAGGGAATGGGTGCCATTTCACTGGTTGCGTGTTCCATCCCGGGCGGAGGTCCGTCGGTTCCTCGGGATCGGGATTCCTGCAAGCTTGCAGATGATTTGTGAGGTCAGTGCGTTTTCTGCGGCGGGCTTGTTGATGGGAAAATTCGGGGCTACTGCGATGGCGGCGCATCAGGTGGCGCTGATGTGCGCGGCAACCGCATTCATGGTGCCCTTGGGCTTGTCGATGGCGCTGAGTGTTCGCATGGGATCGGCAAATGGTGCGGGTGAGAGATGGAGATTAAGGAAAATCGCCGTATCGGGATGGTGGTTGGGCGCCGGGTGGGCTTTGGTGGGCGCATGCATCTTTTTCAGCCTCGGAGGGTGGCTGGCCTCGCTTTACATTGATGAGTGGCCGGTGATTGAGATGGCCGCGGCGATCATGATGGTGGTCGGGGTGTTTCAGTTGTTCGATAGCTTGCAGATCGGCTCAGTGGCGATGCTGAGATCGTTGCACGACTCGCGTATCCCCGCATTTATGGGAGTCCTGGCATATTGGGTGATCGGTATTCCTGTCGGGATGTTGCTTTCGGTTCACTTCGCGATGGGGGCGGTGGGTGTCTGGTGCGGGCTTGCCGCCGGGTTGTGTGTTGCTTGTGTTTTGCTCGTGCCGAGGTTGTGGAAGCTGACGAAGGAATAGTGTTGGCAGATTACCCTCGCCGAGGGCACCGCGTGAAACGTGGCGGCAATGATTCTTCAACGGATTCATCCAATGATTGCATGCTTCGCGGCGGTGGTCTCGGCGATGCCGTCCTACCGTGGATAAATCGAATCTTTGCCGCTGAGTTTTGCTGCGATCCATAGGCAGAAAGCCAAGGGGATGGCAACGGGCCAGCCGAGGAGTTCGATACCCATGATGAGTGAGGCATAGGGAGTTTTGCTACAGGTGGCGAAAAGGGAGATCATCGAGATTCCGGCGAAGAGGCTGACGGGGGCGTTGATGAACCAGGCGATGCTGTTGCCGAGGGCTGCGCCGATGAAAAACAGCGGAGTGACTTCGCCACCTTTGAAGCCCGCGCTGATCGTGATGACAGTGAAGGCGAGTTTCCACAACCACGCATCGCCGGATGCGCGGATGTCCGGAGAGAATGTTTTGCTCAGGGTCAAAGCGTTCGGGTGATCGGCAAGGATCCCTAGCCCGAGATAATCCGAGTGACCAACCCATAAAAACAAACCGATGAGGATCAGTCCTCCGGCCGTGCCGCGGACGGCCTCATGGGGAAACCATTGGCGGAATTTTTCCGAGACCTGGGTGGAGAGATGAATGAAACTGCGCGCGACGATAGCGATGATGATCGCCAAGACCAGGCATTTGCAGGCGAGCAAAACGCCTTGCCAAAAACCCAAGTCGATCCGGATTTCCGGATAGGGAGTGTGCACGATCCCCCATGCGTGGCAGACCCGGTTGGCGAGCATGGCGGTCAACAAGCAGGGAATGATCCTGCGGCTGAGGATGGGGAGTCGCGTGAACTCGAGGGCAAATACGGCTGCGGCAAACGGCGTGCCGAAAACCGCTCCGAATCCTCCGGCAATGCCGCACAGCAGGATCAGGCGCGTCTGCTCGGATTCCGTTTTCAGATACGTGGAAAACCCCGCCGCGATTCCGGCACCCATCTGCACGGCGGTTCCTTCGCGACCGGCCGATCCACCGAACAGGTGCGTGACCAGCGTTGAAATCAGGATACCGGGCGCGAGTCGAAAGGGAATGTTCGGTAAAGGTTTCCGAGACTCGCTGACGATCAGGACGTTGGCCGAGCTCACATCCTTGCCATGATGGCGGTAATAAAACCCCATCGCACAGCCGGCAAGAGGCAACAGCCAGATCAGCCATGGGTGGTCGAATCTCGCAAGGGTGACCGCATCGAGCGACCAGAGAAACAACGCCGCGGCGGAACCGATCGTGAGTGACGTCAGGAAGAGAACCAACAGGGTTTTGAAGGTCCGTTGCATTGCGGGATGGGTTTGAAGACGGAATCGCCTGACCGCAGGCAGTCGGTTTTTCTAACAGAAAAGGGATGTGCCTGTCATCTGCACGGGTTTCTCGACGTTGAGCATTTCGAGGAGCGTTGGTGCGACATCTGCAAGGATGCCATTACGCATTTTCTTGTTCGCAGCATCGTCGGCGACGTAGATGATTTCCACGGGATTCGTGGTGTGGGCGGTGTTTGGCGAGCCATCGGGATTGCGCATGTATTCGCAGTTGCCGTGATCGGCGGTGATCAACAGCTTGCCGCCGAGTCTCAGGGTCTGCTCGACAATGGCCTTGACCGATGAGTCGATGGTCTCGCAGGCTTTGATCGCCGCCTCGACCACGCCCGTATGTCCGACCATGTCGGGATTGGCGAAATTCAGGATCACGAGATCGAAATCTTTCAGGTTGTCCACGACCGTACGGGTGACTTGTTCGGCGGACATCTCGGGTTTGTGATCGTAGGTGGGAACGTCTTTGGGTGAGGGAATGATGAAACGCTGCTCCCCGGGGTTTTCGGTTTCCACTCCGCCATTGAAGAAATACGTGACGTGCGGATATTTCTCGGTTTCGGCGATGCGCATCTGCTTCATCCCGACTTTCGCCACGGTTTCACCGAGCGTCATGTCGAGGGATTGCGGTGCGAAGATCGCGTCACAAGGGAAGGTTTCATCGTAAACGGTGAGAGTGACGAAGTGAACGTTGGGAACCGCACTGCGATCAAATCCGTCGAACTCCGGCTTGAGAAACGCTTCGGATAACTCACGCGCGCGATCCGCGCGGAAGTTGAACCACAGCACCACGTCGCCGTCTCGGACGCGTTGGGTATCGGGTTCCGTGAAAATCATTGCGGGCATGAATTCATCGGTCTTGTTCTGCATGGCGTAAACCTCCGCGATGGCCTCGGAGGCGAGGATTTCTTTTTTGGCACCGATGCCGTGAACGATGGCATCCCAGGCGAGTTTGACGCGGTCCCAGCGTTTGTCGCGATCCATCGCAAAATACCGACCCACCACCGTGGCGATTTTTGCGCCAAACTTCGCGGTTTCATCCTCGACCTTGGAAACGAAATCCGCACCGCCGGTCGGCGAGGTGTCACGGCCATCCGTGATCGCATGAATGAAGATATCTTTCACGCCCGCTTCGGAAGCGAGCTTGGTCATGGCGATGAGTTGATCCTGATGGGAATGAACACCTCCATCGGATACCAAACCGATGAAATGAAGCCGGCTCGTTTTGGCTTTCTCCAAGGCTTTTTTGAATACCTCGTTCCGGGCCATGGAACCATCGGCGATGGCCTTGTTGATCCGGGTGAAATCCTGGTAAACGATGCGACCCGCACCCAGGTTGAGGTGGCCGACCTCGGAGTTGCCCATTTGCCCTTCCGGCAGACCTACATCCATGCCGGAGGCGGATAGGAAGCTGTGCGGATACTGGGAGAGGACTTCGTTGGTGAAAGGGGTGTTCGCAAGGATCACGGCATTGCCGTCCTTGACTGCGGTCTTTTTGCCGCCCGGGTTGGTTCCCCAACCGTCGCGAATGATCAGAACTACTGGTTTTTTGGCCATGAGGATGGCTGTAACGGGAGATCGGGCCGAGGGCAAGGCGGAAGAGTGAAGACAGAAGACGGTGAGACAGAAGACGGGAATTGGCAGCTTCAGGGGCTGGGTTCTGGGATATGGGTTTCACCCTTCAGGTTTGCTACCCACTCTTCAATCTCTCGATGAAAGCGGAAAATCGGTGATCTGCTCGAGCTTGATGCCGTAGAGCTTGGCGATTTCGGGGGCGTCTGAGGCGTGGTAAACTTCTCGGTAGTAGATTTCCCTGATCCCATAAGCACAGAGGGTCTGCATGCAGGCGGTGCATGGCATCGTGGTTGTGGCGACGATTTTGGCCTCACCACGCTTGAAGAGGGAACACAGGTTGATTTCCGCGTGAAGCATGAATTTCTGGCGGCCGTCGCGGTCGGTCCAAAACCCCTCGGGAGCATTGAAACCGGGTGCCAAGCCGTTGTATGCGGTCGCAATCACCCGGTTGTCGTGATCCAAGGCCGCTGCCCCGACCTTGCGGTAGGGATCCTCGGAACGAAGGCTGGCGACATGCGCCAGAGCCACGGCGTATTGAGGAATGCTGAGACGGTTTTGGGACACGGGAGTGAGGGTAAATTTTAAATTTCAAATTTCAAACTCCAAAGAGGGGAAATGAGGATTCGGATTTCCACCGAAGAACATGCAGAGATCACGCAGATTCTTGGAGATTTGCCGTCGAGTTCAATGGGGGGGTAGGCCAGAGCGGCTACGCGAAAACATCCTCCATGTGCCTTGTTCGCTTACTTCCTTTTCTCGAAGAGTCCAAGGTCTTTGAACAGGTCGTTGTTGTCCTTTTGCTTTTCAAAGGCCTCTCGCAGTTCCGAGGTGGTCTTCAGTTTATCAGCCACCAAATCGGTGTTCAGGGTCTTGATTTCCAGATCCCCATTCGTCAACTGATACGATACTGCATGAAACAGCTCCTTCTCGTCTTTCTTGGGAGGACCATTTTTGGTCCCGACAATCTGGAGTTGGACGCACGATATGCCTCCGATCTTGATCGGGTAACCCCGATAGTATATCCCGTCATCTCCGGCAGGATAATGAATCAGGTACTCGGTATCCGAATACTTCAAAATCATCATCCGAACATCGTCTTTAGGTTCATCACCCTCCTTCGGCTTCGGTGCCCACACTCCGAGAACGGAGGGATCGATAGCGATCCTGTGTTCTGTTGTGAAAGGCGATTCATATTCACAGCCAGAAAGCAACAAACCCGCTATGGCAAACAGCATAGTCTTTTTCATTCGGCTATTTTCTTTCTGAGGTTAACGTCGAGGCCTAGCACCCACTACCGAGAACACCCCTCTGCATCAGGTTGAGGTTTGTCACTACCCTTCGACTCCGACTCGGGGCGGGTAGTGGGTTGCCCAGTGCCGCCTTGTTCGACAGTATTTTTTTCGATTTTGAGTTGGTCATCAGGAACATTCACGAGCTTGGCCAACTGTTTTGATACCGCTACAGCTTCCTCCCAACTAGAAAATTCAATCTCAAAATAGGAATCAGGTCCGGCGTTTAAGCTGAAAAGGTAGATTTCGATGATTTTCTCTTCGAGCTTAATCATGGGAAACCAGTTCGGTGGGGGCTCGGCAGTCAAATGAGCCCTAAGTAAGTTCTGGCGATTTCCTTCATTGACTACTTCAATTCTTTTGACTTTCGGTGTCGGAACTCGCTCAAATTTGGTAGAAATAACTATCTGGTCTCCTTCAAACTTTGCGCTTTGAAGATCTGGTTCTTGTGAAACCGTGAAGAAGAAGCTATCAGCACGAACAACTGTTGATAAAATGATGAGAATGAGAAGTGCACGCATATTTTTTTGCAGAACAGTGTTATTGAACGACCGGTCGGGTTTGGGGGGTTAACACCGACCGGTCGTTGTTCACCTGCAAAGTCGACCCAGAAGGGTACATTTCTTCCGCCGATTTCATTCGAAATTTTCTATCCACAGGAAGAATCACTGCCAAGTCTTTAATCTGAGTCGTTGAAGTGGATGAGATGGAGAGGAAGTGGTGAACAGGTCGGGACGCGTATCCTAAGGCGTCTGCGACTGAGGAGGGTTGCGCTGTGATGGGTCTTCTGGCGGGATTTCCGATTGACTCCACTGCGTTCCGTCCAAGCAGTGTGGACATCGTCAAGTCATGAAAGTTCGCTAGCGCTCACTGAGCGTTGATGATCCGACTTCGCCAAGGCTACGACGGACAAGTTGTTGATATGTGATTTTTGAATGGCGAGAAATGGCTGAGTTTGGGCTACTTCTTTGTCTCAAGGGGTTGCAAACCCCTTCTCCATATGGGTTCTCCTCTTCTCCCCCATCTCTTTTCTCCTTATGGAAAAATGCCGGAAACTGTCTCGGGTCTGTGGTTTCTGAAACGCCGCAAGATATGGACCTCTGGGGATAGATGTCCCTGCCGGCTTGCTTAGGAGGTTAACCCAGCATATGAAGCCTGCGTGACGGGAAACACACGAGGGGTATTTGCGGGGATTCTGGCCTTCGGTCTTTGGGGGGTATTGCCGATTTACTGGAAGATGTTGGAAGCGGTTCCGGAGATGAGCATAGTCGCGCAACGAACGCTTTGGACCTGTGTGGTGTTGTGGCCATTGTTGTGGTGGAGGAAAACCCGGATGAAGCTGGATCGCCGTGTGCTGATGTGGCATGCGGTCTCGGGTTTGCTGATCGGTGGCAATTGGTTGCTTTATGTGTGGTCGACGGTGAACGAGCGCATGATCGAGGGGGCACTGGGCTACTACATCAATCCGTTTTTCAACATGCTGTTCGGTTTCCTGTGGTTTGGTGAAAAGCACAGTGCATTGCAGAAGGTCGCGATCGCCACCGCGTTTGCGGGAATGATGTTGCAAATCCCGGGAGTGGGACATTTCCCCTGGGTGGCCTTGGCGCTGGGGCTGAGTTTCTCGCTCTATGGGGTGGTGCGAAAACGTTCGACTCTCGGCGCTCTCGACGGACTGACGGTTGAGACCAGCCTGTTGCTGCCTTTTGCGCTGGGGTGGTTGACTTTTCAACACGGCAGCATGTTGGAGGCGTTTTGGGGGAACGCGTGGCATGTGCTGTTGTTGATCGGATCCGGTGTGGTGACCGCCATTCCGTTGCTCGCGTTCGGTTATGCGAGCCGGAATATCCGCCTCAGCACGCTCGGCATGCTTCAGTTCATCGGGCCAACGATACAATTCTTCATCGGTTGGAACATGTATGGAGAACCGATGTCAACCATCCGGCTGATCTCTTTTGTGCTGATCTGGCTTGCCATTGCGTTCTATGGGATGAATTCGATCAAAAGCCGGGGAGCCAAGGGATCTTCTGATTCGAAGCCAGTCATGTGAGACACCGATGCGGATCAGCGTCGTTTCTTGCCGCCACCCGTGGATTTTTTCTTACGGATCGGTCTCGAAGGCTCGTCGTCCAACAGGGCGGTATACGTGTAGTTGAAGTTCTCCAGCTTGCGACGCTGGATTTTCTGATTCACGAAGATTTCGACGGATTGGGCGAAATCGAGTTCGTCAGCGGTGAGAATGGTGAAGGCATCGCCTTCCGCTTGCGCGCGGCCGGTGCGGCCGATGCGGTGGACATAATCCTCGGCGTTTTCAGGAACCCGGTAATTGATGACGTGGGTCACGCCCGAGACATCGATCCCGCGTGCGGCCACATCGGTGGCAACAAGAATTTGGAATTCGCCGCTTTTGAAGCCTGCAAGGGCTTTCATGCGGTCTGTCTGGTTGATATCCGAGTGCATCGCCGCCACCTTGGTCTGACCGGTGGCTTTGATCATCCCGGTGACCTCGTCTGCCTCGCGACGGGTGCGGGTGAAGATCATCACCGAATGATAATCCGTTTCCTTCAGCAGGGCGAGCAGCAGCTCATCGCGCTGATCGATGGAGACCGGGTAAAATGCATGGGATACGGTGGATGCAACTTCGCGGCGCGCGATTTCGATTTTCACAGGCTCGACAAGGCACCATTGGGCAAAGGTTTGGATAGCCGGCGGCATCGTGGCCGAAAAGAATAAGGTCTGGCGGCCTTCCCACGGGCAGAGATTGACGATCTTTCGAACCTGTGGGAGGAAACCCATGTCGAGCATGCGGTCCACTTCATCGAGGATCAGAATTTTCACTTCACCAAACCGCATCGCCGCCCGATAGAAGCAATCGACCAATCGTCCGGGGGTTGCCACAACGATGTCCACGCCTGAGAGGAGTTGCTCGATTTGGCTTCCCAGTCCGACCCCGCCGTAAAGGAGGGCAACTTTCATGCCGGTTTTGGCCCCGTATTTTTCGAATTGTTCGGCGACCTGATGGGCGAGCTCGCGGGTGGGCTCGAGCACCAGAATCTGGGGCTTGCCCAGTTTGGTGATGTTGGAGAGGGATGGAAGGGCAAACGCCGCGGTCTTGCCGGTGCCGGTTTGCGACGCTCCGATCACGTCCTTGCCCTCCAAGATCACCGGAATGGCTTGCGCCTGAATCGGTGTTGGTTCGGTATAGCCTGTTTCCAAAACAGCTTCGAGAACGGGGGCGGAGAGGCCTAGTGTATCAAATCCCATGAGGCGCTGGGTTTAGAGCGCGCACAGGGCGGGGTCAAGGATTTGATTTGGTGGCGGCGATGAAGCCCTGCCCGGAGTGAGGATTCACTTTTTGATCGTCACGCGTTCCTTGGTGAAAGGGAGGTCGCGGGCGGTGAGCCAGACGGTGGGTTTGAGGTCCTGGCCGCCGCCTTTCATGCCGAGAAGGACGAGTTCGATATCTTTTCCTAGCATGGAACTGTCGACAGGGAAGAAGTAGGTGTAGCCGGTTTCGCGGTTGCGGACGGGGTATTCCCATGTGTTTGAGGGATAGGAAGAAGCGCGGTCCGCTGAGCCGATCAGGCGCTCGCCTACACGGAGGGTGGCGTAGCAACCTTCGATGCCATGTTTGCCTTCGACTGCCACACAGAGATAGGAGGTGGGTGTGATTTCGTCGATCTTGATGTTGGCGGACCAGGTTTTCTCGACCGGAACGGCGGTCGGGTGGGCGAAGAAGTTGTTGGCTCTCCAGTTTTTGCGGGAAACTGGGTTGTTGCCGTTCCATGCTTCGATTTCCGCGATGCGTTCGGGGGCGGTTTGCATGCGGAAGTAGCGCCATTCGCCGGATGGTGGGTAGATGTTGAGGGTGTTGCCTTCGATGATGGCCTCATCGGATTGGGTCCAAGTGATGAGATCGCGGCTGAATTGTGCGCCGAGCAGTTCGTTCTCGATCAGGGTGCTGTCGAGGGCTTGGGTGTGAATGGCGATGCGATCGAAGGCTTCGGGTTTGGAAAAATCCACCCGGAGGCAGCCTTTGGCGATGCGCATGTCTTTGTTACGGACCACCGCGTCCATCACGGTGGAGAGATCGCCATCGAACATGAACTGATCGGAAAGCGCGCGGGATTTCATCAGGGGTTGATCAAGAAAAGCGTTGCGGCCGTTTTCGACGGCGGGGATGTTGGTTGGACCGGAGCGTTTGAGACTGCGCAGCTCGAGAGCGTTGTTGTCTGCGGCGAACATGGTGGTTTCGTAGAGGCCTTCCCAGTCGGATGGAAGGTCGGAGGGGGTCAGATCTGCGAGCTTGCGATGCCATGGCTGCTTGAGGGCGATCGGGGTCAGCTTGTCGATTTCGACGGGCTTGCCCTCGATGTGTTTCACCACCTGATAGGCGCCTTTTTCCAGAGAGGGTTCGGAAATGGGTTGGGTGCTGGCGATGACCAATACGGCGCGGAAAGGATGGACGATGACTTCGACAGTTTGCTTGGAGCTGAGGTTCTTGCCGATGACTTCCTCATACGGGTGCAGGAGCCTGACTTCACGTTTCCCATCGCTCGTCAGACCGATCGAGGAGTCGAGCGCAATGCGGTGGGTTACAGGCTCCCATGTCAGGTTGCGCAGGGTGATCAGGCGGGTTTTCTCATTTCCACGGGATACGGCGTTCTCACCATAGGTTTCTTTGGGAAGGATGATCCCTTTGGTCAGGATGTCGCGATACTTCCGGTGGATGTTGAAAATGCGTGCGAGTTTCGGATATTCGTCATCGCGTAAAAACCAGGGACTACCATAGAGCTGAGGAGCCAGGATCATGGAGCGGTTAAAGCCCTGGAGGATGAGATCGTCTTCCCAGAAATCGAGGGATGAGGACAAGCACACGCCGTGATCTTCGGCGAGGCGTTTGAGCTCCGGGGGAAGCCCCCGCGAGAGAGCGGCGGCGCGGTTGTGGGTCGCAGTCCTGTTGTTGGCCATGTGCACGTCAATATAGGTTTCCGCGCCTTCCCACAGAAAGGTTGTGGCATGAGTAACTCCCTCGCCAAGATTGAGGCGATGGTTGAGCAGAATCAGATCGGGCGTGTGCTTGCGGACTTCGGTCATGAGCCGGATGAACGCTTCCTGTTTCTCGTCACGGAGTTGGCCGCAGACCGCATCCATTTTGAAGAGTTGGAAATGGTGGTCCTTTCCCAAGGAGGTGAGAAAATCGATCCGTGCCTTTTCCTCTTCAGCCGTGTTTCCAAATCCATCCGGACCGAGCCACACACCAAGACGGCCACCGAAGACTTTGGCTTGCTCTGCAAACGGACCGAAGCCCTGGGGAAACTGTCCCTTGAATTTCCGGGTGTCGGGTTTTCCGTAATAACTTGGCGCATCGATCGCACCCGCGTCAAAGGCGTAGATGTCGAGGATCATCCCATATTCGTCTTTCAACCATTGGAAAAACTCGAGATTCACCTTGGTTTGGTGAGCGGTGGGCCCTTCGTTCGTATTGTTGATCCAGGTGAAATAATGGGACCGGGACGGGGTGTCCTCGGTGGCTCCGGGGATGATTTTTTCCCCGGCATGAAGACAAAAGGGGAAAGCGAGGATGGCCAGGAAAGAAGATTTGAAGTTCACACCGGGCAATACAGCGGGTTTGGACAAGGGGTTCAATCTGTAATTTGGAACCCGGAATAACGCTTGTGTTCGCTGAAAGATGGTTGAAATTTCAACTTATGAAATCGTTTCGATTGTGCTCACTCCTGTTCTCACCGTTTCTCCTGATCTCCTGTGCGACAGGAATTGAGGAGCCGAAATACGAATCCATCAGCAAGGACGGCGAGTTTGAATTGCGTCAATATCCGGAGTTGCCTCTGGTGAGTACCAAGATGGATGGAATGGACCGGAGAAATGAAAGTTTCCGCCGCTTGTTCAAATACATCAGTGGAGAAAATGAGGATGCCAGAAAGATTGCGATGACTGCCCCAGTCCTAATGGAAAGCAAACCCGACAAGGAATCGGCCGATTCACCGGGCAGGATGAGCTTCCTGATTCCTGCTGCCATTGCCAAAGTTGGCTCGCCCAAACCCAAGTCCGAGGCGGTTGAAACCCGTATGATTCCGTCGCAACGGGTGGCCGTCATGACATTTGCCGGTTGGAAAGATGAACCGGCACGCGAATTGGCTGTGGAAAAATTGGGCGAGTGGATCAAACGTCAGAATCTGAGCGCGATCGGTCAGCCATTCTTCGCGTTTTATGATCCTCCATGGATTCCGGAGGCCTTTCGAAGGAATGAAGTGTGGCAGGTCGTGAAAGCGAAATAGGGATCAGCGTGGCAGGGAGCGGCTGATCGCAACGGCGAGGCGCAGGATCGATCCCCATGTCCTTTGCTACCGAGTTCTCGGCCCGCCCTGAAACGCCATCAGCCCAACCCAAACAAGCTGGGCTGGGGTGATGGCGGACAGAGAGGGATTGACTCCGCTTCGCTCCGTCCCTGCCGAATGCGCTGCGCGGTTTGGAAAAAATTCGCGATGGCGAATGTTGCAGTCGAACCCGTTTCGCTGCGCTCAAGGGGATCTCGGCCCGCCCTGAAACGCCATCACCCCAACCCAAACAAGTTGGGCTGGGGTGATGGCGGACAGAGAGGGATTCGAACCCTCGGTAACATTGCTGCTACACACGCTTTCCAAGCGTGCTCATTCGACCACTCTGACATCTGTCCTTGGAGGGCGGGAAGCTAGGGGTGCCGGAACAGCTGGGCAAGCCCATTTTTCCATGTCGGCCATTTTACCAACGGTCCAAGCCGGTGATCGCCTCCAGACCATGCATCAGGTTGAAAGATTGAATCGCTTGGCCACCCGCGCCTTTGAGGAGATTGTCTTCGGCAGACATGAAGATGACACGATTCGTCCTCGGATCGATTTCGAATCCGATATCGATGAAATTGGTGCCGGTGACGTGTTTGGTATCGGCAGCCTTGCCTTGTCCCAACAGCCTCACGAACGTCTGGCTTCCATATGCCAGCCGGAGCGCGGCGGATATTGTCTCGGCACAGGCGTTCTGCTGAAGTTTCGCCGTGATGGTGGACACGATTCCGGATTGCACCGGGATGAGATGCGGGATGAAGGAAATCGTTACCTGCTCCCCCGCTGCGAGGCTGAGTTCCTGCTCGATTTCCGATAGGTGCCGGTGTTTGGGAACACCGTAGGCACGTGCCGATTCATTGCATTCGCAAAATAGGAGCGATACATCAGCCTTTCTGCCCGCTCCGCTGACCCCGCTCATGGAGTTGGCGATGATGGTTGATGGATCGATGAGTTGTTCTTTAAGCAGGGGAACCAAGGGTAAAATGATGCTTGTGGGGTAACAACCCGGGGAGGCGATCAGGCGGGCTTTCCGGATCGCCTCTTCGTGAATTTCCGGAAGACCGTAAACCGCTTCTTCCAGCAGATCCGGGGCAGGGTGGGCGTGGTTGTAGAATTCCTGATATGTCGAGGAAGATCTCAATCTGAAGTCCGCACTCAGATCGATCACCTTGATGTTTCTATCCAATAGCGCGCGCGCGATCTCCGCCGCAACTCCGTGCGGAAGGGCAAGGAACGCGACCTCCGCTCCACTGGAAGCGATCAGATCCGGATCCGGCATGGTAAAGACAAGAGTCGCGGACTGTGACTTGCCGAATCGCGGAAAGACCTCGTCGATTCTTTTGCCTGCTTCGGTTCGGGACGTCACAGCGGTCAATTCCACGGCGGGATGAGTGAGCAGAATGCTCAACAATTCCATCCCTGTGTAGCCGCTGGCACCAATGATCGCCGTCCTGATCTTTTTCATGGGTTCATTCTTCACATGATTTTACGTGCTTGCCAACTGGGTAATCCACTGCTTTTTTAAGCGCCTTTCCGGAAACGGGCTATAGCGCAGCCTGGTAGCGCGCTACACTGGGGGTGTAGAGGTCGTGGGTTCGAATCCCGCTAGCCCGACCAAAGGCCGCCATCCAACTTGTTGGGTGGCGGCCTTTGGTCTTTCTGGTAAGTGAGGGTTTGCCGCAGGCAAGGGGTTTGACTGCCGCGTTTTGCAAACGGCAAAACCCTGATAAGAAACGCGTAGCGCTCCCCGCAGGGACGGAGCATTGCGCAGTCAATCCCGCAAGCCCGACCATCTGGTCCTTCGGGACCGATTCTGCGCCTTTGTGCCTATTCATGGGGTTATTGTGCGGTTGCTGAATTGGTCAGAGATGCAGGTTCTCGTACGATTGAATACCGTTTTGCGTGAAATCCGTGTGGAATTGGACAAATTTCTGCCGCAGATTGGACGGGTTTGAACCCCACCCGTCACTCCTTATAGCAGGGGCGGTTCCATGGATGCTGTAAAGCGGCTGGTTTGGTGCTGAGTCCTCCGACCGCGACAGATCTTTCATATTTCCGCGATTATCCGCTTGTTGTGTTCTTTTGAAGGATTCTACAAAAGGCTAATAGATTCGCCAAACCGTTGTCATACCTAAGATCAAAACATACTTTACCCTGCCTCGTGCTTGACGTCGCCAAAGAAACAGAACCAGCTCATGAAACCAATCCTCATCTGTATTTTTACCGCCTTGGTCTCAGGATGTGGCCTCAGCATCCGGTCGCAGTTCATGCCGGCATCCAATGATCTGTCCGGCACCTACCGGTATGTTGGGCTGGAAACTTTCACACCGGCACAATTTCCGAACCCCCTGGTTGAATTCGAGAACATCGCCGTACCGTGTGATATCCGGATAATCCATGAGGGCCGTGGATTCCAAACCCATTACAAGGACAAATCCGGCTCCCCCGTCAGCAAGACCCTCGACCTCAACCAGAAACAAAAAGGCATCTCCTGGGATAACCGTGAACTGGTCACAACCAAGCGCGTGCCGGTTGAGGGGCCCATTATCCTTCCCCTTCCGGGCAAACATTTTCGCGGAACGAGGCTATTCCGGAATGAGGACGGGAACCTTGTTGTCGTGGGATTTTTCAAAGAAAAGGGCCTGTTCTGGACCGACTATTCCGAAGACGAGCTGATTCTGGAGAGAAAGAATGACTGAATTTCACTTGGGGAATGGCACACCTATCCGACCGGGAAGCAAGGAGAGGCCATGCTTGGGATTGTATTCCCAGTCATCCGGCGATCGCGTTGGTCATTGGCATCATGGCCATCGAATACCACTATAGAGGCATCCAAATCCGATCTCATGAACATCCATCATTTGGAGCTATTTTACCACGTGGCCCGCTGCAAGGGCGTAAGCGCCGCGGCGAGGCAGATGCCTTACGGGATCCAGCAGCCGGCCATCAGCGCGCAAATCCTGCAGTTGGAGGATTCACTGGGCAAGATCCTCTTCCATCGCCGTCCGTTCAAACTGACCGCCGAGGGGGAGGCCTTGTTTTCTTTTGTGGAACCCTTCTTCTCTCAGTTACCCGCAATGTCCGAGCGGTTGAGAGGGGGCGAGGACAAGGGCCTGCGCATCTCATGTCCGGAAATCGTCCAGCGTGATTACCTGCCCACCCTCATCGGGGCGGTCCGCAAGAGAGTTCCGGATTTCCATTTCACCCTGAGGTCCGCCCGGATCGACGAGATCGAGGACCGTCTCCGTTCGGGCAAGATCGACCTCGGATTGGCCACGAGCGGGGATTCAAAATGCGATGGCATCCAGAAGCACGAACTTCTCAGGATGCCCCTCGTTCTGCTTGTCCCCAAAAAGGGCGGACCGAAGACGGCCGGGGAAATTCTCGGACTCGATCGCATTGACCTGCCGCTCCTGACCCTTCCCCGCGGCGAACCAGCGGTCATCGCTTTCCAACAGGAACTCCAGCGGCGGAAAATCGAGTGGTTCCCGATGCTGGAACTCGCCAGCCTGGATCTGGTGTCGAGATTTGTCGCCGCAGGCCACGGGGCGGGACTCGGGTTGGATATTCCCGGGAGCGTGCTTCCACCGGGCGTCCGCGCGTTGCCTCTCGAGGGGTTCCCCTTGATCAGCTTTCAGGCCCTCACCTTCGGGAACCGGTCTCGGATGGCGGACGTTTTCATCGAGGAAGCGGAGAAGGTAATCGCCGGACTGCGCCGGGGGCCAACGCATGAACCCCTGAGAAAAGCCGCCGATTCCGGCGCGACGGATGCGTAGATCGAAAAACCCGGATTCTTCGAAGGGAGCTCCGGCAATTGAACGAATGGTAGTCACGCCGAAGTTCATTGGCACAGTCAATGTTGTCATCAATCTTATCAATGACGCCATTCCCCGAATACGGTTTAAACTCCACCCCATGAAAAAGCTGGCCATCATCCTGTCGATTTTTCCAGGGATACTTTTCGTCATCGCCCTCGGTTCCTACTTGATTTGTTCCTACCTGGAGCGCGACCTGCCGCCCGGCAGCGCCAACATCGGACTGGGCCTGCTCTTTCTGTCCGCTCTAATCAACATCCCGACGATGGCGGCATGGTGCATCTACTTTATAAGGAAGAGTGGCGGAAGCTCGCAAACGGCGGATCGTGGCGATATGGGAAATGGGAAGATGGGGACCTCGGTTTCGGCCTACCTTCTGCCCGCCGTCGTGATTGGAATTTTGTCCATTGCGGCGGTAGTCATCTACACGCGGACACAGGACACTCCTGAGGAGAGCCGGGTTTCCAGCATCGAGGAATGGGAGAAAAGAAGCCGGCTTCCCGGGTTCACCCTGTTCGATCGGGCGGATCTTCCGGGATATTACGTTTGCGTTTATGACACCGGCTTGGGCGAGATCGCATTTTGCTATCATCGGAAGAATCCTGAAGTCTCCAATGTCCATTCATTCGCCGTGCACGACAACCATGGCCGAAATCTTCAGGACCCCGCCCGGTGGAACAAGTCCTCCGATCTCAACAGGCCCGGCGACACATACTTGATCCCGGGCATGGTGGTTCCGATCAGGCCGGATCACCACGGAGAGATTCATATTGAGTTCAAAGCGGACAGTGGTTCGGGTCTCAAGTCAATTTACCAAAGGCGTTTGTCTTATGACCGCGACAGCGAACAAGGAGCTGGCCACCCCACTACCGTTCCGGAGTCGAAGTCGGACGATATTCACAAATCCAAAACCGAGTCGGAGGGGCGCTCCCGCTAGCAGTTGCCAGGCCTCAAACGTTCGGCGAAAAAATCTAAAGAACCCTTGCGTTCAGTGTCTCATATACGATGAAAACCGTAATCTACGCAACCACCCTCATGGTTCTTCTTGCCGCCAACGTCATGGCCAAAAGAGCAGCGCCCGAGGAAGTCACGCCAATTGCAACGGACAAGGCCGTATTCTCCGTGCCTCACTTCCCGGAGGGTGGTCTCAAGCAGAACGGTGGAGTGGTCGATGCTCGCGACCCCAAAACGAACAAGCTTCTGTGGCAAGTCCAGATCTATAAGACAGAGTATGACAAAGCATTGGAAAAAGATGTTCAGGATGTGTTCATCAAGGATCTCACCTTGGATAAGGTTCACAACTTGCTGATCATGTCTGACGAGAAATCCAGAGTGTTCGTCTTCAACTTGGCCACAAAAAAGGTAACCCAGATTGAATAAGGATAGGATATGCGTCCCATCGAGCGTCCCGACAGGCCAAAACCGCAGAACAGGTGATGACATCAATCGCTCAAAAGCTCTTCAAATTCATTTCATTCTCACCGCAATTACGCGGTGACATCACATCGAAGTTCTGCTAAAAAAAGTACACGTCTTAACCAGACGCGTATTTTACGATGAATTTACAACGCAAGATGGCATGAGATGATATTATCTCCGATGTCAAAAGACCCCACAAATCCATGAAAAAACTCCTCACCATACTCTTCTCCATTTGTTTGTTATCCGGTGGCGCCACAGCGGATGAGGTTCCCGCAAAAGTGAAGGATCAGAAACCATTGGACAATCGGGAATTGCATCAGCTTTGTAAGAAACTTGGCGGTATTGGTGAAGTGCCCTTCAGCATCAAGGGAACTGAGGTGAGAGTGAAGGTCAAGGTTCACATTCGACAGGATAAAACCGTTTGTTGTGAGATATTGATTCCCGATGGTGTTGAAAAGTATTGTTCCGGAGCCAACTTGGTAGGCTTCGAGCCGCAATTTTCTAGTGGCCTTAAGGATGGTGAAGAATACTTACTGGAGGGAATGATTGTAGAAGATCGAAACGATTTCGGTGCTTTCTGGGTCTATGCGAGCAGACTCACAAAAGCAGGACAAGCCGGCACTGGACAACCCGCTACCCATTCCCAGTCAAAGTCGGAGGGTAGCGACAAACCTTAACCTGAAGCGGAGGGGCGCTCCCAGCAGCGGGCGGCAGGCCTCGACGTTTTGCTAAAAAATGAAACCATTCGTCATCTTTATTGTTTTTGGAACAACTCTTCTATCAGGCTGTAGTCACTATCTGGAAGCGACGCTTAAGGATGAAAATCGGAAAAAGTTGGATCGTGGAGAGATTGATTATTACGAGTATACCAAAATGAATGAAACTTTGAATCAGGTTGGTGATGTGGAACTATATTGACCCGCAAGTTAAAGATTGCAAAAAAGCGGTGGAATTAGTGAAAGCGGGCACTGAGAAACGGATGCTCAATGGAATAAAAGGATATCAAAATCAAACGAACCAGACAGCAGACCAAAATGACAGGAGGTAGCCTACGACCGCAGTAGCTGAACAAGTCGAAGGATGAATGGCCTCACGCCCAACCTCTACCTTATAACCTTCAGCAAAATACATAGTCCCAGATGAGTATAGCCCGAAAGAAGAAACCCCCAGCCGCATTGATTGCCGGAATCATAATTTCGGTCGTCGGATTCGGGCTTAT
>JBEAZA010000012.1:0-2859 GCA_041170385.1 Verrucomicrobiota bacterium
AGTTCACCGATTGCTATTCCGGCGATTCGGTCTGCGGTCCCGCACGCAGCACCCTGATGACAGGCTACCACATGGGCAGGACTCCGGTGAGAAGCAACAGCGGTGGCGTCCCGCTTTTTCCTGAGGATGTCACGGTGGCCTCGTTGCTGAAGAAAGCCGGTTATGTCACCGGAGGTTTCGGCAAATGGGGACTCGGCAATCAGGGCAAACAGGGTGCGGCAGAGAAACATGGGTTCGATACGTTTTTCGGCTACTACAACCAGGTACACGCGCACGATTACTACACGTCCCATCTTTTCCGAAACAGCGAACGGGTGGAGCTGGAAGGGCCGGCACATTCCGTGATTTTCAATGGAGAACCATCCGAGCGGAATGGCAAATACACCCATTACGCCATCCACGAGGAAACCCTCAAATTCATCAAAGACAACGCCAAGGGCGGCAAGCCGTTTTTCTGTTATGCCCCATGGACACCACCCCACTCCCTTCTGGAAATTCCCGAGAGCGATCCCGCATGGGCCATCTACAAAAACAAGCCCTGGCATGGTCGCGCGAAGACCGTGGCTGCCATGATCTCGATGATTGATCGGCATGTGGGCGACATTCTGAATCTGCTCAAAGAGCTGAACATCGATGACAACACCATCGTGTTTTTCACCTCGGACAACGGGTCCTCGAGAAATTGGGAGGGCGTTCTTGATTCCTCCGGCGAACTCAAAGGCGCCAAACGTTCGATGAACGAAGGCGGCATCCGCGTACCCATGATTGTGCGCTGGCCGGGAAAAATCCGAACAGGATCACAAAGCGATTTGCCCTGCTATTTTCCCGACATGATGCCGACCCTTGCTGAGCTTGCGGGCGTTTCCACACACGTTCCAAAAGACATCAACGGCATATCGGTTGTTCCAACTCTGCTTGAATCCGGCGAACAAAAGAAACACGAGTATCTTTACTGGAAAGGAGCGATTCGAATGGGCCATTGGAAAGGAATCGGCTCACCCGGCAAGATCAAACTTTACGATCTCGCGAAGGATGTGGGCGAGCAAAACGATCTTTCCACACAGCATCCCGAAATTGTAACCAAGCTCAGCGCATTCATGGAACAGGCCTGGACCGAGCCGCGCAGCCAGGCGGACGACGGCAATTATGGCAGTGCGACTGAAAAAGGTGGCGAGTGATGCATATCCATAGAAAGAATTTTTAGACATGAGAAACCGACTCCTCTTCCTGTTCACATCCACGGCGCTTTTTACCACCGCACTTCACGCCGAGGTAAAACCCAACCCCTTGTTCTCCGATGGCGCCGTGCTCCAGCGGGATCAGAAGCTTCCCGTCTGGGGGACCGCTCGTGACGGGGAAACCATCACCGTGGAGTTTCAGGGCCAGAAAGCCACCACGATCGCCGCCGATGGCAAGTGGAGCGTGTTGCTCGATCCGCTCAAGGCAGGCGGCCCGTTCTCGATGAATGTTACAGGAGAGAATACGGTCACCATCCAGAATCTCCTCGTGGGTGAGGTTTGGATCGCTTCCGGTCAATCGAACATGAACCTCGTGTTCTCCAGCGCACACAACCATCCGGATGAAGCCCCGAAAGCCAACTATCCGGAGATTCGCACGTTCAAAGTCAAGGTGGTCGTTTCGGCAGCTCCGGCCGAGGAAGCCATTGGCAACTGGGTTGCCTGTTCTCCGGAAACCGTGAAGGATTTCTCCGCTGTGGGCTATTATTTCGCCCGCGATATCCATCGCAAGCTCGGTGTTCCGGTGGGCTTGATCCATTCCGCGCTCGGCGCAACGCCCGCACAGGCGTGGACCAGTGAGGCAGGATTGAAATCCGATCCCATGCTCGATGAATATGTTCAAAACATCAGAGAGCGGACGGAGAATTTTGCTGCCGCAACGGCTGCTTACCCGGCGGCACTTGCGAAACACGAAGCGGATTTGAAAACCTGGGAGGAAACCATTGGCAAAGCTCACAAGGAAAAACTTGCGATATGGGAAGCCACATCCGCCTTAGCCGAACAAAACAACCAACCCTTGCCGCGCCGGCCTAGCCCTGCCTCTCGTCCGCCCAAAGCTCCGAAACCGCCGGAAGGAGTCTCCACGGATCCGGCTGTTCTGTTCAACGGCATGATCGCGCCGCTGATCCCTTACGGCATCAAGGGAGTGATTTGGTATCAGGGTGAGTCGAACAGGGATAAGTCCGCACAGTATAGCACCCTGTTTTCATCGATGATCACCGACTGGCGCAGTCGCTGGAAACAAGGCGACTTTCCTTTCCTCTACGTCCAAGTCGCGCCATATGCGGATATGACACCGGAAATCCGCGAGGCACAGTTTCTAACCATCGGGAAAGTCAAAAACTGCGCCATGACAGTCACGACCGATGTCGGTGATGCCAAAGACATCCATCCGAGAAAAAAAGAACCCGTCGGCCAGCGTCTCGCCATTGCCGCGCGCGCTCTCGCGTATGGCGAAGCCATCGAATACTCGGGTCCGCTTTATGACTCAATGAAGGTGGATAACGGGAAAATCATGCTTCAATTCAAACACACCGGCGGCGGACTCATCGCCAAGGACGGCCCGCTCAGAGGGTTCACCATCGCAGGAGCTGACAAGAAATTCGTCCCCGCCAACGCGGAGATCCAAGGTGATACGATCGTGGTTTCGGCCGACGGGATCACCCATCCGGTTGCCGCACGCTACGGCTGGGCCAACGTGCCTGACGTGAATCTCTACAACAAGGAAGGGCTACCCGCTTCTCCTTTTCGAAGCGATACGGAATGATGCGGCGCACTCGCACGGAACCGCGTTCGTCCGTTGGTTCGCAGTCGATCATCTCCAAGCGGGGTTTCGTTCGCC
>JBEAZA010000013.1:0-44693 GCA_041170385.1 Verrucomicrobiota bacterium
CCGTCGGGCAATCGCCTGATGAAAATCTTGAACAAATCGAGGCGGGGATTCGGGCACTTCTTCCGCGTGCAGAAGCCACAGGTACGAAACTTGCCATCGAACCGCTGCACCCGATGTATGCCGCGGATCGCTCGGCCGTGGCATCCCTGCGCGACGCCAATCGTCTCGCCCAACGCATCAACCATCCACTGGTCGGCATTGCGGTCGATACCTTTCATGTCTGGTGGGAAAGCAATCTGGAACAGGAGATCCGGACTTGTGCTGAGAACGGTCATCTCTTCGCCTTTCACATCTGTGAGTTCAAACCCGATTTCGACCATCCCCTGCTGGATCGCGGTCTGCCGGGAGAAGGTGTCAACGCCACACCGCGCATTCTCAACCTGATCCGTGCCACCGGATTCAAAGGGCTCACCGAAGTTGAAATTTTTTCGCGCAGGTACTGGGCGATGAACCAACACGATTTTCTGAGAAACATACTCAACGCAACCGAAAATCTCTAGCGGTTCATCTTCCTCTCTTCATCTGCTTCTGGAATGAATCCGGAACCTTTCCTTTCCCTGGCTCAAATTCGAAACACTGATCGTTTGAAACTCATGAAACATATCGGCATTATCCTCAATGGCGTCACCGGACGCATGGGCACCAATCAACACCTGATCCGCTCCATTCTCGCCATTCGCGCGCAGGGCGGAGTTACCCTGCCGGATGGCTCGCCCCTCATGCCCGATCCCATCTTGACCGGACGTGATCCGGACAAACTTTCCAAGCTCGCGGCCACTTACGGAATCCAGCGCGTATCCACCGATCTGGATCGTGTCCTTGCCGATCCCTATAACGAGGTTTTTTTCGATGCCTCCGGTACCCCATATCGAATTCCCTTTCTCGAACGGGCGATTGCTGCCGGAAAGCATGTTTATTGCGAGAAACCCACAGCAGGTGTCCATTCGGAGGCGATACGCATCGCTGAAATCGCCGAGAAAGCCGGAGTCAAAAACGGTACTGTGCAGGACAAGCTCTGGCTACCGGGAATTCGCAAATTCCAACTTCTCAAAGAGCAGGGATTTTTCGGAAGAATCCTGTCGGTGCGTGGTGAATTCGGTTATTGGGTATTCACCGGTGAGCACCAAGGACAACCCATCCAACGTCCCTCGTGGAACTACCGTGCCGAGGATGGTGGCGGCATGATTGTCGACATGCACTGCCACTGGCGATATGTCATCGACAACCTTTTCGGCAACGTTACACGGGTGTTCTGCAAAGCGGCAACGCATATCCCCAAGCGTTTTGACGAATCCGGAAACGCATTCAAATGCACCACCGATGATTCCGCATATGCTCTTTTTGAGACTGATACGGGAGTCATCTGCCAGTTCAATTCATCGTGGAGCGTACGTGTGCGACGCGATGATTTGTTCACCATGCAGGTCGATGGAACCGAGGGATCCGCCATGGTCGGCTTGCGAAAATGCTGGGTACAGCATCAATCCGTCACTCCGCGGCCAGTCTGGAATCCTGACGTGGATTCAACGATCAACCACTATGAAAACTGGACTGAAATTCCGGATCAGCTTCACTACGACAATGCTTTCAAAATCCAGTGGGAGATGTTCCTCATGCACGTCGCAGCAGGCACTCCGTTCAAATGGACCCTGCGCGAAGGGGCGAAAGGGGTTCAACTTGCGGAGCTCTCTTTGCTCTCAGATCAGACAGGCAGCTGGATCGATGTGCCTCAGGTGCCAGCTTGAACCGACATGATAAAGGTTGCCGGAAACCCTGACCGGCATCAAATATCCCTATCGCACAACCGCCCCGGAATGATGGAAAACCGGTCCTCAGATCAGGGTTTCACCAGGATCGGCATGGGCACGGTGATCACCTGCATCCCGGCGGCTTGCGCGGCAATCACACCCGGAGCCGCATCTTCAATGACCAAACATTTCTCAGGAGCAACGCCCAGCAGTTCCGATGCTTTGAGAAAAATATCCGGAGCCGGTTTTCCGTTTTCAACGTCGTCGGCGGTTACCACCTCGTCGAACCAATCCGAGCAATCGAGCAAACTGAGGGTTTTTTCTACCACGTAACGTGAGCCGCCCGATGCAACGGCCATCGGCAATTTACCCCTCAGGTAGCGCGCGAAATCAGCCACTTCATCAATGAATTCCACGGTATGCAGTTTTTTCAAATATGCATCGCGTTTGGCGAGGGCAACGGCATCCGGGTCCAACTTGAGATCATATTCCTCATTGATTTCCACCACGATGTCACGGGTCGGTCTGCCACCCATGGCATAAAAGACGTCTTCTTTGAAAATGCCGCCAGCGCCGTAGAAAGCAAGAGCCTCACACCAGGCATCAAAGTGTGCAGGCATGGAATCGACCAACGTGCCATCGCAATCGAAAATGACCGCTTCGTATCCGTTTATCGGGAAATCAATCGCACCGGTTTTAGACATGACGCGGAGGGAGTAATGGGCAGGGCGAAAGTTTGCAAGAGCCTATCTCTGCAAAAATGAGATTTCCGTGGCAGTTATTTCCGCTCCTTGGCCTTCTGAAAGCGTGAGCGCCGATCCGAGTCTCCCTGTGGTGCGCGCTCCGGGCCCTCAACAAGCGGTTTTTCGGGCTCAGACAAGACCTTCGGGGCGATCTTGATTCGCTTGGGTTTTGCCACTTTCATGGTTTGTTTCCTGAATCTCGAAAATTCGGGCATTTTCCACCCCGTTCTGGTCATAAAAGCCTCAAGGACGATGAGCATGAGCAGAGTGATGCCCAGCGGCAGACTGATTGAATGGGCTGCCACATAGGGCGGCCTGAGCCAGGCATCTTCGAGTTTCAAGAGCCTTCGGCCGTTCGTAAGATGCGAAACCTGACGGAGTTCCTCGAGGCGCTCGGTTTCAAAGGCCCATTCGATACTGGCTCCGACACTGACCGGACCGAACGCGAGCGCATGCTCTCCGACGCGAATGGCGCCTTTGACCACACTGCCCTCTTCCAAATCCGTGCTCATGGCAAAATGTCCGGGCTCGATTCTGCGCCACGGGACCTCGTAGACGGCCCCTCCCCCTGCATCTTGGAATTTGACCACGGGGGGCGTCTGACTCAGACGTTCTCCCCAGGTGGCGGTGTCATAAAGAAGACTGAGGTCAAGCCGAGTCCCCTGAAGCCGTTGCTTGAGTGCGATTCCGGGAGGTAGTGGCTGTCCCATGAGAAATCGGCCCGTGGTTTGAACAAAATCGCCGTATCCGGACCAATTTCTGACTTCATCGGAAAACTCACCACCTAGCGGAAAAGATACCGCAACGGTTCTTCCCAGACCACGACGTGCATGAGCCACCAAGGGCGCGAGATACTCATCTTTGGAAACCAGTGAAACCGTGCTGTCCTTGCGGGCGTAGGAAAGATTGTAACCGCCGACTCGAGGCATCCACTCGATGGCTTTGGGAGAGATTTCACTCCAGCGACCGGATGGCAGCACTGCGACAGGCTCTTCAAGAAAAGCCGAACGGGCGATGGTCACCGTTTCCTGAGCGAAGATTTGCGGGATATCCATCGGTTGATCGGAAAAAAAGATCCTCCCGTTCCCCAACTTTGCAATATCCTCACACAATGCCGCATCGATATCCGCCTTGGTTCCCAGACCGATCACCGAGACGGTTGCCCCGTCCCTCGTCATCTCGGCTAAAAGTTTTTTGTAGTCACCGGGTTCTTCAGTATCCTGTGCGTCAGTAAAGAGGATCATGTGCCTTGTACCGGATTTCGATTTCCGCAGTTCCTCCCAACCGGCCTTGAGTCCGGTATGGACGTAAATCCCTCCACCACTTGATGCGATGCGTGAGATGCGTTGATTGATCTTCGCCTGGTTGCCGCCAACCGTCGTAAGCGGCACGACTTTGGTCGGTTCACTGTCCACGGCGAACACCGTAACCTGATCCATCCCTCCCAAGAGATTCACTGCGGCAATCGCGCCGGAATTTGCGAGATCCATCTTGGTTTTTCCTCCGGCCACATTCACCGCCATCGAGCCCGATCGATCCATCACCACCGCGAGTGCGACTGATAGTTTCCGGTGCTCGGATTTCAATTCCATGGATACAGGCAAAAGCTCGTCGATGGCAGATTGAAAATAGCCCCCGGCACCGAACGAGCGCTTGCCTCCCGCCATCATGAACCCGCCTCCTTGTTCCCTTACAAAGAAATCCAGGGCCTTCATGAAATCGTTGGGGACTTCGTGGGCCGGAATATTGTTAAAAATGACAGCTTTGGTGCCACCTAACATTCCTGGCCTGAGTTGGGATACATCCTGGATGATTTGAACGTCAAAATCCATATCTGCCATGGCAATCGCGAGCGGATCTTCCGCGTAACGACTGACGAGCAAAAGTCTCGGACCACCTGTGATCTCGATCCATTTTTTCATCCGGTTGTTGCCGATATGAGCATCAACCGAAGGACGAATCTCCGCTTCGTATTCGAAAGCGCCGACCCGCCCCAGACGATCGGTGAATTCGGCTGTGCCGACCCCTTCCTTCACAACCAAATGCGTCTCGACCAGTGTCTGGCCGTTCCGTTTGATCACCAGTGGAATCTCCTCATCCCGATTCGAACGCACCGATACGGATATCAGAAAAGGCTCGCTCACCTGCACCCGTTCGGGAAATTCAAGTCTGGCCAACCGGGCATCCTGACGGGTTTCCTCGCGCACCAGTCGGTAATCCAAAGGAACGCCGCGCTTCCTCAGTTGTTCCGCAGCTTCGGTCAGAGGTTCGGTGGAATATCCATCGGTAAACAGCAGCACACGGGTTGGCATCTTCTGTTCCACCGTCGCCATCAGATTCGACAATGCCAATCCGGTTCTTGTGAGCTTGCGGGATCCGGTGAACGAAGAGCCATCAATCCCCGCTTCCGCCACTTCCGCAGCATAATTGACGAAGCGCAAGCGGTCGTTTTTTGTGGGTTTTGATTTTTCGAGGAGGCGAGTCCATTCGGGCAATCCCTTGTCGATGAGATCTTCCGTGGATTCGGAGCGATCCAACAAAACAATCAGCTCGAGCGCATTCTGTTGCCTGGTGATTTTCGGTCCGGAGAGCAGAACGGTCAAAAGCAGAATGATGACAACGCGCAGAGGACGAAGCAATCCGAGCCGGGGCCAAAACCAACCGATCAGCGCCAACAAGGGCAGCAGGAGAAAACTTTCCGGAAAATCGAAGTCCATCACCCCCAACTAAGAGGGAATTTCAGGAATGAGCGAGGGAAAATTTGAGTGTCAGAAAGACCAGATCATCGGCACCAGGATACAAGTGATCACCCAAACGATGATGTTGAGAGGAATTCCGATGCGCAAATAGTCGACAAACTTGTATCCGCCCGGCCCGTAGACCATCATGTGGGTTTGATAACCCATCGGCAGAGCGAAGGCACATGAGGCAGCGATCGTGATCACAATGATGAACGGACGGAAATCCACGCCCAACTCCTGTGCCAGATTCACCACAATCGGCACAAGCATCACCGCGGTGGCATTGTTGGATAGAACTTCCGTCAACAACGAGGTCAACAGAAACATCATCCAGAGCATGATATAAGGGAGAATCGCCGGAGAAACATGATTTCTTGCAAGGTCGACAAGCCCCTTGGCCAACCACTCTGCTGTTCCGGTTCCCTGCATGGCCATTCCGATTCCGAGCAAGCCGTAAAGCATCAGCAAGATCTGCCAGTCGATACTCGCGTAGGCTTCACGCGGAGTCAGAATTCTCAACCATAGCAAGCTAAGCGCACCGACCACCGAGGCGTAGTGTATGGGAATGGAGATAAAGCCGGGATACATCCGGCTGAGGAAATCGCTGACCGATACGGTGAGAATTACACCGATCAGCACAGCCCATGAGAGGTTGATGGACTTCGGGCATTCGCGCGAACCTGTTTCCTGATCTGATTTGGTCTCGGGGGTGTCGGTCAGAACGAAGTCACGAGTTTCTTTCAGGCTGGAAAGATTGTTCACCGCAGTGATGACCAGAAGGGTATCACCCCGATCCAGCGGGATATCCGCCATGCTGCTGGTAATGTTCAGGCCGTTGCGGTGAACGGCGAGCACCACGCAATTGTAGCGTTGCCGGAAGTCGGATGCGGCAAGGGTTTTTCCGACCAGGGATGATTCATTGGGAACCACGAGTTCCGAGACAATTCCGTCAACTGTAGAGAGTTCCTGTGCACCAATGTTACCGAAAAGCTCTTCGGCCTTGGCAGCTCCTCCCTTTCTACGGTGCAGGGCAACAAGAAAACGGTCGTTTTTTTCCACCTGGACTTCACGCAGAGGAATCATCAGGCGCGTGCCGCGACGACGAATTTCCAGAACGTGAATCCCGATCTCCCTGCTGCCCAGCGGCGTATCCAGCAGTTTTTTTCCGATGAGAGGAGAACCTTCGGGGATCAGCAAATGATGCAGAGGGACTACCCGGTAATCGATTTCCAAGCTACCCGTGATCGAGGAACGGTTGGGTAACAGTTTCGGACCGAATATCACCATGTAGGCGATGCCGGCAATCGCCAGCGGGATTCCCACCGGTGCCAGTTCGAACATGCTCATCGTTGGTTTTCCCATTTCGCGAAGCGTGCCGTTTACCAGCAGGTTCGTAGACGTCCCGATCAACGTGCAGCAACCTCCGATAATGGACGAATAAGAAAGCGGTATCAGCAATTTGGAAGCGGCGATATGTTTCGATCTGGCAAATCCGAGAACCACCGGCATCAGGATCGCGACGATGGCGGTATTGTTCATCCATGCGCTGAAAAACGCAGCAACAAGGCTGAAAGCCAGAATCGAGGTTCTGACCCCGCCATTGATTTTTCGTTCGAGAAGACGTCCAATTTGGTTTACTGCACCGGATTTCTCCAGAGCGCCGCCGATCACGAACAGAGCCGCTATGGTGAGAGGTGCTTCATTGCTGAACACCTTTGCCATGCTCTCCATTCCCACCAGGCCAAGAGCCACAACGAGACACAGGATGGTGAGAGAAATCACATCGGGCGCAGCCCATTCGCGAATGAACGCGATCAGCGTAAGCAGGATAACAATCAGGGTAAGAGCGATATCTTGGTTCATGGCTGTGCGGGCGCGGCTTCTCTGTACCAGCACCTGCCTTTTGGCAAGTCCCTTGACAGCAAAAATATCTCAAAAAGGATGAAACCGGCTCTGAACCGCCTCAATGCTTGTCATGAGCCTCATGTAAACGGCGCGTTTCATCAAAATCATGCCGTTCACAAGCGGTGATACCGAAACCGACGAGTAGTAGTAGAAGAAGTGCGAGACGTTTCATCGGAACGTTTTTTAAATCGAAACTCTGTAAAAGCAACCCCAGACCTTCGGAATTTCGCGGCAATGCCCCCCGAAGGTTAAGAACTTCATGATGATGGCTGAATTCCGGGTTTATGGGTTGAATGCCGAGCTCGTGCGGATTAGAAAGGCATGTAGCGTTCAAGATATGTCTGATTCATTGACAGAGGAGACCCGGATTAACGACAGATTGGAATTGGCTCTGAGAGCCTCAAACGAGGGAATCTGGGACTGGATGGTCGGAGCATCAAGCATCTACTATTCCCGCCGCATCATCGAATTTCTCGAGTGCACGGCATCCGGTGCGCCGAATCTGTTTCTCCCTCCTTATCAACATGTTCATGAGTCGGACCGGCCATCCTTCACCCATGCTGTCGGATCTGCACTTGAAAACGGCGGACCGGAGACGCTTGCGATTGATGCTCGGATCCAAACCGGTGGCAATGATTGGAGGTGGCTACGTATCCGCGGAACGGTCGTTAGAAACCGCAAAGGCGAAGCCATCCGCATTGCCGGTTCGATGATTGATATCAGCCTTCGTAAGAAAGCCGAGGCACAGATTGAAGAGGATCGTCACCTGCTACGGACCCTGATTGATCACGTCCCCCTGCAAATCTATTTCAAGGATCTGGAATCGAGGTTTGTCATGGTGAATCGGGGCATGACCGAATATCACGGATTCGATTCCGGTGTAAGTCTTGTCGGGAAACACGATCGTGATTTATTCTCCAACACCCATTGGGAAAAAGCGGAGGCGGATGAGCAACGGATCATCAAAACGGGAATTCCGATGACCGGACAGCTCGAGTGTGAAACATGGAGAGAAGGTTCTGAAACCTTTGTAGTTACCTCAAAATTTCCATGGAGGGACAAAAGCGGGGTGATTAAGGGTACGTTCGGTGTTTCCAGTGATGTGACATCTCTCGTGCTTGCCCAACGCCAAGCAACGGAACTGGCCAACGAACTTCAGCAAAAAAACATCGCCTACGAGGAGGAAGTGAAACTCGCACATGAGATCCAACAGGCACTTGCCACTTCTGGATATCCTCCTGCGATCTCGCAACACGGAAATCAGATCACCTTTAGCTCGCGCTATCTCCCGATCTCTGGTCTCGCCGGAGATTTCCATGAGATCATCAAGCTGAGCAACAACCGTTATGGGATTTTTATCTGTGATGTGATGGGACACGGAGTCCGTGCCGCATTGGTGGTGGCAATGCTGAGGGGTTTACTTGCAACCCAGGCCAACGCAAAGCACGATACATCGCAGTTTTTGGGAAAACTCAACAGCGGCCTTACCTCCATTCTGAAACGCGCGAATGTCACCATGTTCGCCACCGCCTTTTATGGCATCATCGATCTCAACGAATTGTCGATGACCTACTCCTGTGCTGGACATCCCGGACCGATCATGATCGGATCCCGAAGCAGCCGGCAACTCTGTATCCAACGCTCGCAAAAAGGCCCGGCTCTTGGCCTCATCGCTACCTCCGCTTATGCCATCCAAACGATCGACCTCGCGGATATCCGGCGAATGCTGCTGTTCACCGACGGAATTCTCGAAGCAGAAAATCCAGAAGGTGAGCCATTCATGCACCAACGCCTGATCGAGATCTCCTCTTGCAATCCGCAGGCCAGTCTCGATGAGTGGCTGGAGACCATCATCGAAACCGTTCTCGATTTTTCCGACAACCATCATTTTGACGACGATGTCTGCCTGTTGGGATTGGAGATCAGACAGGCTCTTTAGCCGAGCGATTGATCCATCCGTGTTGAACACTGGCGAGCATGATCGGCCGAATCATGCCAAGTCGAGTCCGGATTCATTGCATGACTGGGTCACTCCCCTTTGATCAGATCATCAAACGTATCGATATTTTCTGATTCTGGCTGTTCAGCCGCCTTCGGGGATTCATTGCGCTGATCCGTTGTCAGATCAACCGCCTGATACCGCTCCTTGAAATCATCCAACGGCATCGCGCTGGTCCCTTTTAGCTCGACATTGAGCCAGCGGTAACCGTTGGACTCCGGACTGAACAGGGCTTCAAGACGGCGATTGTCTGCCGCTTGTATGCTGCTGTTCGGGATTCCGACACGCATGTTGCCATGAATCCCTCCTTCATCTCCATGCGTCGATAGTGATCCCGTGATCACCATTTTACCACGCTGTTTGAATTGAAACGTTTCAACTTCAACCTTCTCGCCGCTCCGTTTCAAACGCAGCTGGATATCATGATCGAACACCGGCATCTCATACCACGGATCATCCAGCACCATGGCCAACTGAACCAGAAATTTGCACTGAACCATCTGGATTCTGGAACCGACCGCTTGGGTCAGGTGCAAATTCAATACCGCGTCTCCGGTGTCGGTTCTGAACTCGATTCGATTCAAACTATCCTCTTTCTCGAGATTCGTCACGTTACCGCGGAAAAACCTGCCTAAATCCCTCCCCAACAGGCAAGCAAACTGAAAATCCTCCAACTGTGCGTTCAGGGTATGAACCTCGCCCGGATCGGCAAATCGAATTTTGCCTGAAAAATCGATATAGCCCCTTACATTGTTGGAGTCTGCCCGATTCCCGGGAGAGTGCAGCCTCATCGTCTGGACGTCCATTTCGCCATCACGAACCCGAATGTAAGAACGATCCAATGCAAGTTCGGGCCAACCCTTCATTTTCAACATGCCTTGGTTCAGGCGAATCTCGCCATCACTTTTTGAAGCACCCTGAAAACACGAAATCTCGGATTGTTCCAGCATTCGGTCCTTCCCTGGCTGCTCTGAAAAGAAAATGTCGACGCTCGGGATGTAGTATCGGTTGAATTTGATCGATTCATCAGGGTGTTGCGATCCGCCATCGATATTCCTAGAAACGATCGACTGACCTGACAAAAACAACTTTGCCTTGGATGCTACCAGCTCCTCGCCGTGAAACACATGACCCAGAAAATTCATCGGGGCGATTTTTGCGGTCAGACCGGTCACTTCCAGTCGGCGCAGCAAATGGCTTTCAGGCCACTGCATTTCCAGCGCGGATGCGGATGCCGTAGCCGGATTCATACGGAATTTCTGGAGCTTGACTTTGCTTCCGGAGATACGCTCGATTTTACCAACAAGTTTTTCCCGATATGCGGAACTGTTCGCATAAAGAATCAGGCCGCCAGCGACCAGCAAGGCCAGAACCACGAAAACGATCAGGCCGCCGATCTGGAGCAGCTGAATCCGTTGATTGTGAGCCTTGAGACGATCCCGCGGTTGCTCTGTCCGGCGCTTTCTCCTGCGGACCTTGAGGATGTGCGTGCCATCCGCGCGTGTCACCAACTGCGCACCAGCCTGCTCCGGACTTCTCTGTTTGAGACGATCCAAAATCTCATGGATCGAATACTTTTCCTGGTCGCTGTTGGAATCGGACATAAATGGGAAACAATCAGCGATTACGATAAGGCTTACCGGTAGGATCAACCAATTCCACGGTCAGGAAGAACAGGATGGCAGTGGAGTCATGCTTGATTCCTTCGCTTTGGAAAAGACGTCCGACCAGAGGGATATCTCCCAAAATCGGCGTCTTGTCTTTTACCGTGGTGACCTGATCCTTGAGAAGCCCGCCGATCACGATGGTCGATCCATCTGCCACCACTACGCTGGTGTCCACTTTCTTGGCACTGAAAACCGGCATGAGGATCGGGTTTTCCGAGAGGACGATGGTCTGTCCATCCTGAACGAGATTGATGGGACTTCCATAATTCACAAAACCCTCCAGATCCGTGATGGAAGGCTTCAACGACACTTCCACAAACTGCCGCTTTTCATCAACGGTTGGCAATACCTCAAGGAAAATACCGGTGTCCTTCACTTCATAATCCGATGGGAACGCTGGCACGACCGTGCCACGTGCGGGGACGGATTGGGTCTCAACAAAATTTCCGTCGTCATCAAAGATATCCAGATTGAACGCTCCGATGCTTTGCGGAACCTCCGGCGGATCATAGGACACCGGATAAATGAACTCCCTGATGACTGAAATCGATGCTGCCTGCCCGCTGCGCGTGCTGACGGCTGGAGTTGCCATCATGTCCGCTGCTTTCTTTTGGTTCAAGGCCCGCATCATCATCTGTATGGTCGTGTCATTGACGATGCCGCTGAAGCCGATCACACCCGGAGCACGTTCGAGTTGCTGCGTGTTGCGGCTGATTCCGGACTCAAGCAGTTGATCCAGATTGTTGTTTGAAAAGGCGAAATCACCGGTGCGATTTCCGGCTGTGATTGGATTTCTTGCGGCCGGATTTCCGTCGAAATCCGGAAAATCGTTGATCGCACCGGCGTTTCCGACAGTGCCGCCCGAGAGATATGAGCTGTTTCCGCTCAGGTTGAAATCGTTAAGCATCCAGTCATAACCGAGTTCTTCGAGCGTGTTTTTCTGAACCTTGACCATCTTCATCTTGATCGTGACGATGACCGGCTCGCTTTTGACGATGGAATCGATGATTTGTTCTACAATATCATGATTATTGACCGTGTTATTCACCAGAAGTGTGTTGGTGGATGGATTGAAACTGGCTGATGCGCCGGCTTGAAACGATACTCCCTGTTGTTCAAGGACCTCCTGAGCTCCCATCCGTTTCGCCAATTGCTCGTTACGGTCGGGAGCGCTGTTGAAAATATCACCTTGCTCGTCTTTCCCCGCGGTTGCACCCACACTGAGGACGCTTAGGAAATCAGGTGGAACGCGGTAGGTACGAGAGACCAAACTGTTTCCAGCCGCCCCTCTCCTGCTGATCGTGACCGCGAAATCATCGTATCGGTAGCTGGTTTCGCTCGCTTCGGTGATGTATTTCAAAAGATGTTCGAGCGGCACGTTCGAGACGCGGATACTGAACCGATGTTCCGCGATCCGCTTTGCCTCGGCGCTTTCGGGATCTCCCAGATTGATATTGATATTGATTCCTTTCTTTTCCGGAACCAGCTCGAAATTGTCATGCTCCGACGCCCGCAACCTGAGCAGATCAATGGCTTCGGCAAGATTCCCCTCTTCGATGGCGAATTGTGGAACGACAATACGGTTCAGTTTGTTTTTCAGGGAGACAACTTGAACGCCGGAAATACCACCCTGCTGTGGCAGCAACATCGGAGCAGTCACATCTGGCTTTGGGGGGATTTCCCATTCACGATCGACTTCCGACAACAGCTGCTTGCGTCCTTGATCGTAGGCGGAATTATAATATCTCAACTGTTGTTCAATGACTTTCTCCATGCCACGGCGGGCGGCTTGGTTGTAAGGATCGATCTTCAGGATCTCCGTGTAGTAACGTTTGGAATCATCCCATTTTCCAAGATCGTAGGCACCCTGTGCCAGGTAGAAGAGGCGTCTGACCTGATCGACATCCCTCGCGTGTTCACCGCTCAGTGCAGGATTCGTCCGAATGGGATCGTTCAGTTGTTCCAGCGCGGACAATGCCTGAGGGTCATGGGGAGCCACTTCTTTGGACAAGACCGTCTCAAGCACCGCGCGTGCTTCTTTCAACTGGCCTTTTCGGATCAACTCTCTCGAAAGCTCGACTGATGCCTGAGCATAACGCTGCAGAGCCGCTTTTCTCAGTGGCGATGTGGTAGGAGTTTCTGGAAACAACGCACTGGCCCCTGCGTATGCGTCGACCGCGTCTTTGAAATTCCCCGACTTGTAGGCCTCATCTCCCTTGATCAGCAGCGTTTGCCCTTCATCAACAGCAACCAAGCGCTTTCGCAACTCACGCTCCGCGATCGAGTTTTTCGGCTTCTGGGGATTTTCAGACTCGGCATAACCACCATCAGGAAAAACCAACAAGGCTGCGACAAACAGCCCGAAAACGACGTTGTTTTTTCCAATATGTACTGGCATGCGATGACTTCCCGTGGAGCATAAACTGCTGAAACCGAAAGCGTAAGCGTAAAATCCGCAAAATCCGCTCTTTTTGGCTGCTTCAAACAGCGAGGAGATCCATGGGAGGCCCGGCTCAAACGGCGGACCTTATCCAACGCCAAAGCGGATTGGGACACATGTGGGTAGTGCAAGGGGCAGTCGCGAAATGGAAATGGTCCTATTTGACTCCGAGCCATCCTGGAGATTCCGCGCCAAAGGGATGACGTCACCCATCGAATTTCGGAATGCCGGTCTGACCGAACCGTCATCGTTATACTCCTCAGTCCTCTAAAGCCTGAACTCCAGCTGGATGGACCTCGGTCGACTGACGTGTCTCCATCGACGGACCTTCGTGATGATTTTACGGCGGATCTCCAAACGCATGAATTTCCAACGCAGTCTACTGTATTCCCTGAGCTTCATTCCTAAATACTGTTCAAATAAACAGTACAAATCAAGAAAAATCTCTCGCAGCCTGAACATCCTTGCAAATCTGAGCTTTGAGAGCCTCCAGAGAATCGAATGCCCTGATGCTCCTGAGGTAGCGCAAAAAGCGAATCTGCAGGGTTTTGCCATAGAGATTCTCCGAGAAATCGATCAAATGGACCTCAAAATGACGCTCTCCAGAGCCATCAACAGTGGGACGACCACCCAGATTTGCCACACCGCGATGACAACCATTTACCTCCACAACCCAGACCCCGTCAGGAGGAAGTTGGATGTCCGGCAGACGCAGATTGGCCGTGGGAAACCCGAGAGTTCTACCCAATTGCTGACCCTCAACGACAATTCCAGAAAGCGTGTAATGGCGGCCAAGCATGGCTTCTGCGGCATCGAAATCGCCCATTTGGACCGCTTGTCGAATCCGGGTGCTGCTGATCCTCACACCGTTCCAGTGGGTATGGGGTAAAGCCTTGACGGTAAATCCGTATGCCTGACCAAGTGAGCGCAGCAAATGGACGTTGCCCTCCCGTTTGAATCCGAATCTCCAATCCTCCCCGATCGAGATGGATCCCACATTGGCGCGGCAGAGGCGGAGGATGAAATCCTGCGCGGTGATGGCAGCAAACAGCTCATCAAACTCGATCACCAACACGGCGTCCACACCCATCGCTTCCAACATCATGAGCTTTTCATTCAGCGTCCCAATCAAAGGACAGGGTTTTGGTGAGGAGGATAAAACTTCGGCAGGATGTGGAAAAAACGTGACGACAAGCGACAGACCACCCGTAGTTCGGGCTAAACTCACCGCTTCGCGGATCACGGCCTGATGTCCTTCGTGGAGCCCATCAAAAACCCCAAGCGCCAGATGCAATCTGTCTTCCAGGGTTGGCAAATCATCAAGGTCATCGAGACAGATCATGATCGTCAACGTTGCGCTAGGCTCCCCGCATCAGTGAGATCTCGGCAAGGGAAATCATGGCTTTGAGAAGAACCTCGGGATCACCCTCTTTGAGTTGTGAAATCGTAACAGACCGATCCAAGTTGAATTTTCCTGACTTCGTGCGCCTCAGGGCACTGAGGTGTGCACCGCAACCCAGTTTCTCGCCGATATCATTGGCGTAGGTGCGGACATAGAATCCTTTGGAACAATGTACCTCGAAATCGATCTCCGGCAGATCCAGACGTTTGATGTCGTATGCCGTCACATGAACCGGACGGGCTTTTCTTTCCACTTCCAGACCTTTGCGAGCCAGTTTGTAGAGGGGCACCCCATCCATTTTGATCGCTGAAACCATCGGCGGGATTTGTTCGAATTCCCCCATGTATTGATCGAAAGCGGCGCGGACCTGCGATTCGGAGAAAGAGCCGACTTCGCGGGTCTCAAGGATCTCACCCTCCTTATCCTGGGTGCTGGTTCGCTGACCGAGTGTAAGGGTTCCTTCGTAGACCTTGTCTTCACTCATGAGCAAATCCTGGATTTTCGTGGCCTTTCCGATGACCAGCATCAACAGTCCGGTCGCCATCGGATCTAATGTCCCGCAGTGACCGATTTTTTTGGTATTCAGAGCACGTCTCCCGATCGCAACGACATCGTGGGAGGTCATCTCCGGCGCTTTGTCAACCAACAGGACTCCGCTGGGTCCGTTATATACTTCTTCTTTGTTTCTCATCGGTTCTCTTGAAAAAAAATTCATCGTGTGGCAAGCGCTTGGCTGAGGACGCTCAGGACTGCTTGTTTTGCCTCTCTCAAGGGGCCGGGCATGCGGATTCCGGCCGCCTGTGCATGTCCGCCTCCACCGAACTGGGTTGCCACTTCACACACGTTCACACCTTTGTCCTTCGAACGCATCGATACCCGGATTTGACCGTTATGCAATTCCTCGAAAAACACGGCAACACGCACCCCTTTGACCGCGCGGATCATGTCGATCAGGCCCTCACTGTCATCGGGTTCGAGGGCGAGGCCGATACGGACCTCGTCCAACAGTTCCCAGCAAGCGAGTTGTCCGTCATCGGAAATTTCCAAGGTATTGAGCAAGGCCCTCATCAACTGCAAGCGGCGAAACGGATGGTTGTCATAGGTATCCGCATTGATTTTCCCGACATCCAGACCACGTCTGATCAGGTCTGCCCCAAGCTCATAGGTTTGGGCTGTGGTGGAGCCGTATTGGAACGAACCCGTATCGGTCGAGACCGCCACATAAATCGCATCGCGTGTTTCGTCAGGCAACGGATAATCGAGGGCCATGATGAGTTCGTAAACGATCTGACCGGTCGCTGGCTTTCTCGCATCGATCAGATTCAGATCGCCGTATGAGGGATTGGAAAGATGATGATCGATGTTCACCCATACCTTCGCCTTAGCCGCGGCGTTGAGCGATCTTTCCCCCAGACGGGGTTTTGCAGCTGTATCGAGAGCGATGACAACCTCGGCGTCAACGGGTTCCTCCGGAGGCAAGGTCACTTTTTCGGATCCTTTCAGAAACCGAAGGCTCTCGGGAACTCCGTCCTCGTTCATCATCCAGACGTGTTTGCCCATGGCGATGAGTGAAAAACCCAAGGCAAGCTGCGATCCGATGGCGTCGCCATCCGGTCTAACATGACTGATCAGGAGAAAACTTCGATGATTCGAGATGATCTCTCCGATCCTGCCAACAGTAGCTTTCAATTCCGTATCGTCCATGTGTGTTGCAAATCCCAGCGCAGGCTTGGGCGGGAATTCTCACCGCGGATCGGTTTCAGGCAAGGACAAAGCACATTTCCATTACAAGGTATGGATCATGTGGAAATCATGCTTGCTCATCGATGCCCAAAAAGCCATGAAACGCGCGTGCGCGATCTTTTAGTCAATCCAGCATGGCAGGAGGAGGATCTTGGTATGCCGTTACCGGATTCCACTCATGCCTGTTCTGTCTGCCTCCCTACGTGGGACTCCGTGATCGGCTATGAAAAGGGTCGTAAAAAAGTCCTGCGTCGCATGCGCACCGGTTACCCCCGTTTTTTCAAGCATCCCACGGTAGAACGTCTCTTCGATCTCGCGCGCAAGGAGTTGGCGATGGACGGCGAGGATGTCATCGTTCTGCCAAACAGGATATCAGCCCAACGGGCTCAACGCTGGATCGAGCGCCAGTCGGAAACCGCCCTTCGTCTCACCTCTTACTTCGGCTTCCAGGCCCTCATTTTTCCTGAAAAAGCCAGAGGATTTGCCAACCTGTATTGGAGATTTTCTGGTGAGGGAATTTCGTCAAGGGAGGCCCAGGATTATCTGGATGGGAATCTGCGCACCGGATCCAAGTCCCACATTCTTTCACGTGCCGTGGCCAAACTCAATGGGGGTGAAGCCGAAAACACCTTCATTTTCGCGAGCGGGATTTCAGCAGCCATGTCCGCACTCCGTTCCCTCCCTGGGGTGAGAGAGGGTAAAAAGACGCTGCAAATCGAATTCCCCTATGTGGATACGCTCAAAATCCAGGAGCGTTTCGCGAACGGTGTGGTCTATCTGAATGAAGCCGTTGGCGAATCCTTTGACGAGGCCATCCAACGCATTCTTGCAGGGGAATTTGCAGGCGTTTTTGCTGAAATTCCATCCAATCCCTTGCTCCGCACGATCGATCTCAAACAAATTTCCGACGCATGTTTCCTGTCCAGAACGCCACTGATTCTCGATGACTCCTCGACCGGCCCTCTGAACGTCGATATCCTTCCGCATTGCGATATGCTGACATCCTCCCTGACAAAGTGGATTTCAGGCAAGGGGGATGTCATGGCGGGTGCGTTGACCCTTCGCTCCGATTCACCCCTGACCGCGGAACTGCGTGACTCGATTGCCAGTGACGCCCTCGAATGCGCTCCTCTCTACATCGCTGATGCCGAAGTGCTCATTTCGAACATCAAAGGGTATTCGAAGCGCAACAAGCTCGTCAATGACAACGCATTGAAGCTTGTGAAATACCTTAAAAATCATCCGGAAGTCGAGAGTGTCTGGCATCCTTCCGTGGTAAATACGGAAAATTTCGACCGCTTTAAACGGAAAGGCGGAGGCTATGGCGGCCTGCTTTCGATCGCACTCGCCAATCCGAAAAAAGCACCCAAGGTATACGATGCGCTGAAACTATGCAAAGGCCCGTCTTTCGGAACACCCTTCACGTTGATCTGTCCCTATACCTTGCTTGCCCATTACGATGAACTCGATTGGGCTGAAGATTGCGGAGTTCCTGCCAATCTCATTCGTATTTCGGTTGGCTCCGAACCGATCGAGACGATCATTGATGCATTCGAGACGGCTTTGGCTTAGATCCTCCGCCTGCGTTGCATGCCGGTCAGTCCTCCGCACGAACCACGCATACGCCAATGAGACGCAGGACGTGACGAATGCCACGATGGGAGACCGTAGGTTTGGGAAACAAAAACCCTCGATTCGGTACGAACCTCAGATGCATCATTTCACAAATACGACTTTACCACCTTCCAGATTGGCACGAATCACATCGCCTTCGGAAAATTTACCCTCGAGCATTTCCAGACTCAGCGGATCCAGGAGATGATGCTGAATGGCACGTTTCAGGGGACGTGCGCCGTAGATTGGATCATACCCCTGATTTCCAACAAACTCCTTCACATCCTCGGCCAAGGCCAGTCCCAATCCCTGCTTTGCGAGACGTTTCCTCACCCGCTCCAGTTGAAGATCGACAATGGTTGTCAGTTCTTCACGACCCAAGCGATCGAAGATCACGGTCTCATCGATGCGGTTGAGAAACTCCGGGCGGAAATGACCGCGCAAGGCCTCCATCACAGCGGCCTCGCGTTGCTCGGCATTGCTTTCTCCCAGAATGTGTTGAGAGCCGATATTCGAGGTCATGATCAGAACGGTATTGCGAAAATCAACGGTTCTGCCCTGTCCGTCCGTGATACGTCCATCATCCAACACCTGCAACAGAACGTTGAACACATCCGGATGCGCCTTTTCGATCTCATCAAATAAGACCACGGAATAAGGTTTGCGTCTGACATGTTCGGAAAGCTGTCCTCCCTCATCATAACCCACATAACCGGGAGGAGCACCGATCAGACGTGATACACTGTGTTTCTCCATGTATTCCGACATGTCGATCCGAACCATCGCCCCTTCGTCATCGAAAAGAAACTCCGCGAGGGCTTTGGAAAGCTCGGTTTTACCGACACCGGTAGGACCCAGAAACAGGAACGACCCGATGGGCCGGTTCTCGTCCTGCAAGCCGGCACGCGCGCGACGCACCGCGTTGGCCACGGCGGCTATCGCTTTTCTCTGCCCCACCACACGATCGCCCAGCCGTTTCTCCATGGTGACCAGCTTTTCCTTCTCCCCTTCCTGAAGTCGATTGACCGGAATACCGGTCCATGAAGAAACCACGCGAGAGATATCCTCTTCGGTGACTTCCTCTTTCAGCATCGCCCCGTTCTTCTGCAGGGATGCGAGCGCTACCTGTGCCTTTTCCAGTTCTTTCTGTGCCTCCGGCAAGGCACCATAGGTAATTTGCGAGGCACGCGTCAGATCACCGATCCGCTGGGCCCGCTCGACCTCGGTTTTCAGGGAGTCCATTTTTTCCTGAACCACGCGCACTTGATCGATCACCTCCTTTTCATTTCTCCATTGTGCCATCAACCCGGACGACTTCTCTCTCAGGTTGGCCTGTTCTTCCCGGACTTTTTCCAAGCGGGAGACGGAAGCTTTGTCGGTTTCCTTTTCCAACGCTTTTTTCTCCATCTCCAGCTGCATGATCTGCCGCTCCAGCACATCGATTTCGGTGGGCATGGAATCGAGCTCGATTTTCAGGCGGGATGAAGCTTCGTCAATCAGGTCCACGGCCTTATCGGGAAGAAAGCGATCCGAAATGTAACGGTCGGAGAGCATGGCGGCCGCTACGATCGCACCATCCTGAATCCTGACTCCGTGATGAAGCTCGTAGCGTTCTTTCAATCCACGCAGGATAGCGATCGTGTCTTCAACCGATGGTTCGCCCACCATCACGGGTTGAAAGCGACGCTCCAGAGCGGCATCCTTTTCGATGTGTTTTCGGTATTCATCGAGAGTGGTCGCACCGATCGCATGGAGTTCGCCTCGGGCAAGCTGAGGTTTCAACATGTTCGATGCGTCCGCCGCACCCTCAGCCGCACCTGCGCCGACAATGGTGTGCAATTCATCGATGAACAAAATGATCTGTCCTTCCGCCTCGGTGACCTCTTTCAAAAAGGCTTTCAACCGCTCTTCGAATTCCCCGCGGAATTTGGCTCCGGCCAACATTGAACCGATGTCCATCGAGACGACGCGCTTGCCTTTCATCGTGTCGGGCACGTCACCAGATACAATACGCCGAGCAAGCCCCTCCACGATGGCGGTCTTACCCACTCCGGGCTCGCCGATCAGGACCGGATTATTTTTGGTGCGGCGTGACAGGACTTGCAAAACCCTCCGGATTTCGTGGTCCCGCCCGATGACCGGATCGATTTTCCCAGCCCTGGCACGTGCGGTCAGATCCGTGCCGTATTTTTCCAACGTTTGATATTTTCCCTCAGGATCGGCATCGCTGACTTTTTGCGATCCGCGGATTTCCTTGATCGCCACCTCGGCTTTCCTTGCATCAAGCCCGGCTTCTTTGAGCAATTTGCCCGCGGGCGATTCACCCTTGATCGCCCCTAGGATGAAATGTTCCACTGACAGATAGTCATCACCCATGGCTTCACGGACTTGATCGCCATCCTCAAGAGTCGCGCGCAGACCGGCACTGATCTGAGGCTGGGTGGATGCGCCCTGAACGCTGACTTCTTTGGCCAGGGCGGTAGCCACAGACGCCTTGAGCTTTGGGATATCAATCCCCGCTTTTTGGAGGATCGGAACGGCGATACCGCCCTCCTGTTGCAGCAATGCCAACAGCACGTGTGTGCTCCTTAATTCCGGATGGGAGGATTTCGCCGCCAAACCTTGTGCAGATTGTAAGGCCTCCTGAAGTTTCTGAGTCAATTTATCGAGTGCCATGGTTTTAGGGATGTTGAACTACATCATGAGCGGCGCCGTGTTAAAAGCAAGTTTACACATCATGCGAATTTTGTGAAATTTATCGCATCTTTTCTCAGTTCATGGAAAAGTCCTTCCGTCTTTTCAAGTATTCCTTCTGATCCTCCATGAAAACACTTTTGCTTCCCCTTCTCGCCATGAGCGCGATCACCATTGTTGTTTCAACCAAGCCCCCCGCCCCGACCGGAAAATGGGAGCAGCGGAAGATCAGCCGTTATTTCTGGGCAGAAGGCGCATGCGCCGCTGATGTGAACGGTGATGGAAACATGGATGTCCTCAGCGGTCCTTACTGGTATCAAGGTCCGGACTTCAAGGCTCAGCATGACATTTATCCCGATGACAAACAGTTTGTGACGGCGGAAAAAGAAACCATCCCCGGTTTCATGGGAGAACTCAGCAGCAAAAACGGCTATTCTGACAATTTCATATCCTACACCCATGATTTCAACAACGATGGCAAACCGGACTATCTGGTGATCGGTTTTCCCAGCAAAGAGACGTTCTGGTATGAAAATCCCGGCAAAACGGGTGGATTCTGGAAGCGTCATATCGCCATCCAATCCACCGACAATGAATCCCCGATGCTTGTCGATATCAATGGTGACAAACAACCTGACCTTCTCTGCATGTCGGGTGGACAAATCGGCTATGCCAGCTATGATCCCGCCGATCCCACCGCGTTGTGGAAGTGGAATTCGATCACCGATGTGGACAGGAAATCCTTCCAACGATTCACGCATGGCATCGGCCACGGCGATATCAATTCGGACGGACTGACAGACATCCTTGAGAAACGCGGTTGGTGGGAACATCCGAAAACACCCAACGAAACGCTTCCATGGAAATTCCATCCCGTAAATTTTGGGGAGAAAGGCGGAGCTCAGATGTTCGGATACGATGTGAATGGCGATGGTCGCACCGATGTCATCTCCTCACTTGATGCCCATGGTTTCGGGGTCTGCTGGTTTGAACAGCACGCTGATGGCACTTGGAAAACCCATTTGCTTACCGATACACCCGATCAGAAAGGCTCAACGGGTGTCGCTTTCACCCAACCACACGCCCTCGATCTGGCCGACATCAACAACGATGGCACACTCGATATCATTACCGGAAAACGCTTTTGGGCACACGGACCCACGGGTGATGTGGAACCCGACCAATCTCCCGTCATTTATGCGTTTCTCCTCAAACGCACCGAAGGAAAAGCCAACTATACCGCGGAGATCATCGATGCGGAAAGCGGGGTGGGTTGTCAGGTCATGGCCAAAGACATCAACGGTGACAATCGAACCGATATCGTATCGGCGAACAAGAAAGGCTGCTTTGTGATCTTTCAGAAGTAGGGCGCAAGCCTGGCAAGAACCGAGGTATGCGTCTAAAGCGCATTCGCTAAATCGAGGTTCAGGAGATCATGTATGCGGACGTTTTCATCGAAAAGGTCCGCATACGGTTTCTCAACCTCATCCGAATGATGGCTGCAATTTCTATCAGAACGACACTGTGGTTCCGATATAAAATCCCAATCCCGAACCCTTCACCGGAGTCGCAAAGTTTGCCAATTCATAGTCCTGGTCCGTGATGTTTTCCACTCGGGCATGAATGATCAGATCCTCATGCATCTCATAATTGGCATACATCCTGAGCAACAGGTAATCATCCAACGCCGCTCCACCATAAGACCTGGAATCGACATAGCCGGCGCCGAAGCCGAGTGAGATTCTTTCCGTGATCTGGCAATGAATGGAAGCCGTAGCCGTATGTTCCGGTTGCTCCTGGAGCGAATCGTACAAGCGCGTCAAGGACAGGTCATACTTCACCCCATCTGCAAGCAATCCATCCGCGGCGACCTCCACTCCACGTGTGCGGGTTTTCCCCTCGAGATTGACCGGTGGGGGGGAAACGGGAAAGGCGAAAGTGGTTTGGATCTGGTTCTCGATGGAGTTCTCGAAATAGGTTGCATGGAGACGGTGATCTGTCATCCATTCCTGCTCTGCCCCGAAGTCCCATCCGAGGCTCTGCTCCGCCCTCAGGTTGCGATCACCCAGGCCGAAACTCGTACCATAGAGATCCAGTAAGGTTGGAGTCCGGAACGCCTTGCCCAAACCGGATCGAATTCGGGTTTTTTCCATGATCCGCCAACTTCCGCCCAGACGCCAAGTCACCTGATCCTGATAGCTGACATAGTCTTCCCATCGGATCACCGCATCGCTGCTGAATCGATCCGACAGTTCCCACAACATGCCCAAATGCCCGCCATAACGATACTCATCGGCGGCGGTATCGAGCGTGTTGGCGTAATCGCTCTGCTCCAAGTAGCCACCGAACAACAGGGTATACTGATCCGTGATCTCATAACTTTGATCGTTTGATATCTGGATCCGTTGCAAATCCGCACCATAGTTTCCTCCAACCGTATCGTTGTCGAAACTCTCGTCATACAAACCCATCACCACATTCGAGATCCAACCCGGAGCGAAACGGACGTTCGCATAGGTGGTGAACAAGCGGGAATCGACATAATCCAGATTGTTCCCGAAGAAGTCATACTGGAACCGGGAGTCCTGACCCCGATAGGTCATGCCAAGCGTCAGATCCTCCGACTGAGCCCACTCCAGACGCATGGAACTGCGGATCAGATCATAGGATTCGTTTGGTGAATCGTTGTCGGTGTTTTCATATCCCCCGCCCAAAAACCATGAGAAGCGGTTTTGACTGCCTGAGTGGGAAATAAATCCGTTTTGGGTATCGAAAGAGCCGACCTCGGTGCGGAGACTGGTGCGAGGTGTGTCTGTGCCACGCGCGGTTTCCATCCACAATACCCCGCCCACCGCTTCTCCACCATGGATCGCAGCCTGAGGACCGCGGATCACCTCGATTTTACTGAAATCGTTGACTCGTGCCCCGGAGAGGAAATTGCCCATCGGCGACGTGGAATCACTGACACGGATTCCGTCAACCACGAGTTGGGAATACGATGAGGTCGTACCACGGATGTAGACAGATCCCAGTGCCCCGGTCTGCCCCCCCAGAGAGGTCGATACCACACCGGGGATACGATCCAACGCATCTTTTACATCGAGCAATCCCATGGATTCCATTTCCTTGAGGTTCAGCGAATTCACTGCCGAGGTCATCCTTGTATGATCCATCGGAATTCTCCATGCCGAGACGATCAGTTCGTCAAGTTGATGCTCCACTTCCGCTTGCGCGTGTGCGCAAGTTAGCCATGCTGTCAATCCGATCCGGATACAGCCCTTCGTGATGGTCTGCCTGAATGCAGACGGATGTTTGTCTATCATGTTGTTTCTTTCTCCGTGAACCTGTGGACCGCAGGTTCGTTCAGAAACTCCCAAGGCTGGCGATCTGACTCAGTTTTCCGTTTTCACAGAAAACCACACAGTGGCGGCACCGTTCCGGATTCTCACCGGATTCCCCATCAATTGACTGTCCGTGCAACGGACTTCCAAGGGAGTGTCGTTCCGATTGGGGCAACGACCCGTCCACGCTATCTGTTCAAGACTGTATCTCCAAGCCTGAAATGTGCCAAACTTCAGCAGGATAGGTTTTCACATCCCGACTGACGTCAACTGCGAGATGAAGACCGGCGCCGGGATGAACGGAATGCTCTTTTCATGCGACCTCTCAAGAATCGGACTTTCGACTTTTCGAGCTTCAGACTTTATCCATACTCACCACATGAACCTACCTCGCATCATTGACGGCAAAGCCGTCGCAGCAGCGGTCCTTGAGGAATGCCGTATGGAAACCGCAGATCTCAAATCCGCCGGCATTACCCCTGGCTTGGCGGTCGTGCTGGTTGGTAACGATCCCGCATCCGCGGTTTACGTGGGTTCCAAGGTTCGAACCTGCGGAGAACTCGGGTTCCACTCGGTCAAGATCGAACTTCCCGAACAAACCACTCAGGAAGAACTCCTGAATGTCGTCGCCAGTCTGAATGCGGACCCTGCGGTTCATGGAATCCTCGTTCAATCACCTCCACCGAAGCACATTCATGAGGAAACCATCATCCGTGCCATCGATCCTCGGAAGGACGTTGATGGATTTCATCCTGAAAACGTCGCGAAGCTCGTGCTCGAAGATCCCACAGGTTTTGTTCCATGCACTCCGGCAGGATGTATGAAATTGTTGGAAATTTCCGGAATCGATACGAACGGTGCGGAAGCCGTCGTCATCGGCAGATCCATGATTGTCGGGAAACCGATGGCGATGTTGTTGGTGGCGAAAAACTCCAACGCAACTGTCACCATCGCCCACTCGCGCTCAAAAGATCTTCCCGCCATATGCCGCCGCGCCGACATCATCATCGCCGCGGTGGGTAGGCCGGAAATGGTCAAGGCTGATTGGGTCAAACCCGGAGCGGTCGTGATTGATGTCGGGATCAACCGTATTTCAGATCCTTCCCGGAAATCAGGCCATCGGCTCACCGGTGATGTTGACTACCATGAGGTTTCGAAACGCTGCTCGGCCATAACACCCGTCCCCGGCGGGGTGGGGCCGATGACCATCGCAATGCTCATGAAAAACACGCTTCAGGCAGCAAGGCAGCTGAGTCAGCATTGAAGCTGGCATCATACCGGATCAACCGCCGTAATGGGCGATCAGGTGCCCCTTACTCGGAACCATGCCGTGATGCTCGCACGTGATGCATCGGCAACCAGAACCTCATGCCTGTGATTTTGGAAAAAAACCACATCAGTATGCCCATCCCCGGATCGACATCCCTGTGAAATGTGTAATGCTCCCGGATATATCCATCACGCACACATTCTGGCATGGACCATGCAATCCCGGCATTGCTCATGCAAATTTTCCAGCTTAGACTGAATGGACATGAGCGAACCCGCTACCCTTATCCACTGCAAGGATCTGCTATCCTACTCACGCCGCAAGACACGGGAGGTCATGGTCGGTCGTATCGGGATAGGCAGCGACCACCCGATCCGTATCCAATCGATGATTACCTCGGACACACGCGATACCGCGGCATGTGTTGCCGAGGTTTTGGCGCTCTCCGAGGCGGGTTGCGAAATCGTGCGCATCACCGCTCAAACCAAAATTTACGCCGCGAACCTGGAAAACATCGCCCGGCATGTTCGTGCAGCCGGCTGCACGGTGCCACTGGTCGCGGATATCCATTTCAAACCCGACGCCGCGCTTGAGGCGGCCAAATGGGTGGAGAAAATCCGTATTAATCCGGGCAACTATGCTGACAAAAAGAAGTTTGAAGTGCGCGAATACAGCGATGCCGAGTATGAGAATGAAATCGAGCGAATCCGCGAGCAATTCACTCCGTTGGTGAAGCGATGCAAGGAGTTGGGTCGGGCAATGCGCATCGGAACCAATCACGGCTCGCTATCCGACCGAATCATGAACCGCTTCGGCGATACGCCATCAGGCATGTGCGAGAGCGCTCTCGAGTTCGCACGCATTGCTCGTGATCATGACTACCATAACTTTGTTTTCTCCATGAAAGCATCGAATCCGAAAGTCATGATCGAAGCCTACCGTCTGCTGGTGGCAAGACTGGATGCAGAGGGTCCTGATTGGAACTATCCCATCCATCTCGGGGTTACCGAAGCGGGTGATGGAGAGGACGGACGTATCAAATCCGCCATCGGTATCGGCTCCCTGCTGGCCGATGGTATTGGTGACACGATCCGTGTCTCTCTCACCGAAGACGCCATCCATGAAATTCCCGTGGCAAGGGCTTTGGTGAATCTTTCCAATCCTTCATCCGCTCCTCTTGATCATCCGATCCCCTCATCGTTCGACCCTTTTTCGTATGAGCGAAGAAAATCCTCCCCTCTCGCCATTCAGGGTCACGAACTTGGCGCTGAAAAAACGGTTCGCGTTTTCACAATCCGGGAGAACTGGAATGCTCTGGCGCATAAAATTTCCAAGCTTGGGGATTTCAAACCGGAGATCGTTTATGAAACATCCGGGGTCATCGAGATCGACCCCCGCGACTCCGCTGCCATCGCATCCATCAATGGGCTGGCTGAGCCAAAACTGATCACCGTGGCAGATCATATCCAGCTGTCACCCATCCACGCCTTCCGCATGTTGGCGTTCCGGGCCGACCCACGCCACCCCATCCTGCTCAAGGACACGCTCAACCCGCCTGAGGGTCAAACCGATTTCACCGAAGCATTGCTCCATGCCTCGAAAAACATCGGTTCTCTGCTGTGCGATGGCATTGGCGATGCCATACTCGTCCGTGGCGAAACCTCACCTGGCCAATCGCTCCGCATCGCCTACAACATTCTCCAGGCGGCAGGTACGAGGATTTTCAAAACCGATTACGTTGCCTGCCCCTCGTGCGGACGAACCCTTTTCAACCTGCAATCCACCACTCAGAAAATCCGCGCCGCAACCGGCCACCTCAAAGGAGTGCGTATTGCGGTAATGGGCTGCATCGTAAACGGACCGGGTGAGATGGCGGATGCGGACTTCGGCTACGTCGGGGGCGCACCCGGCAAAATCAACCTTTATGTCGGAAAAACCGCGGTGAAATTCAACATTCCGGAAAATGAAGCGGTGGACCGCCTCATTGACCTCATCAAGGAACATGACAAATGGATCGCCGCACCACAATCTCCCGAAACTGACTCTTGAACGATGTCCGACACGATTGCCATCCATCAAACAAAAGCCTGTTCCTCCTTGCACCCGTCATGGAATGTGATGGTGCATGATGATCCCGTGAATCTGATGGGATACGTCACCATGGTTTTCATGAAAGTTTTCGGATATGACCATGCGCACGCCTCCAAGCTGATGTTGGAGGTCCATCATCAAGGATGCTCTGTCGTCTGGTCCGGCGGACTCGAAAAAGCGGAGTTCTACGCCCAACAACTCCAGCTACATCAACTCAAAACATCCCTTGAAATCGCCGAATGAAGATCTCACCCACGATCGAAGGCGGACTCAGAATCGACCCGGAAAGCGATACGGACTGGCTCATTCTGCGGGCCATCATGGTTGACGCGAACGCTCATCCCTCCGATCTGGCAACCCGTCTCGGCAACATGATGAGTGACAAAACCGTTGCCAAAGACTGGAAGGACTACATCGTCCCGGATCTGAGAGAATCCTTCGCTGACGATCTCCATCATGTTTACGCATGCATCGAATCGGCAGCCGCCGGTCCTGACGGATCAGGATCAGCCATTTGGATCACTCCTGCTGATGCGAGCAGATGGTACAGTGCTCTCAATCAGGCAAGACTGACGCTTGAGGAAATCCATCATTTTGGGGACGATCCCGAGCTCGCACACTCGAATCTGAACCGAAGTGCCAAAGATGCTCTCCTTCGCAGTCGCATTTATTGCACCCTCCAATCCCTCATTCTGGATCATGTCCTCGGCGCCTGATCCTGATCAGTCACCATCACGCACCATTGTCCGTTTTCAGCGGGGGTTTCGGCGCAGTACCTTTTGCCGCGCGTTCACCCGAACGACATGGGTTGATTTGGCAGAGACAGGCCTGAGGGGATTCATGGGTTGGATTCTAACAACCACAACCGCCACCACAACCACCCGCCCGTTTTGCAGCCAACCTTTCCTCGATTGCTTTCGCAGCGGGAGTGATGGAAAGACCTCCGAGATTCGTGCAACGGACTTCGCGCGGCATTTGTTTGGCGACTTGTTTGGCGGTTTCAATCACCTCGTCCAGCGGAATCAGGGGATCATAACCAGCGAGTGCCATATTCGCGTTGCACAAGGCGTTGGCTGCGGCCATGACGTTTTTACCCAGACAAGGAGCCTCTACCCGATTGGCGATCGGATCGCAAATCAGACCGATCATGCTCTGGAAAGCCATGGATGATGCGGCAACGGCTTGCTGAAGAGTGCCGTTTGCCAGAGTTACAAGAGCGGCGGCCGCCATGCTCGCAGCCGATCCCCCTTCGGCCTGACAGCCACCGACCTCAGCGGCAAAAGTCCAACGCGTGGCAATGAACACACCGATCAAACCGCTTGCCAACAAGGCTTTGGCCATCTCCACCTCTCCCAAATCCATGGACTCCGCGATCGCAATGACCGCTCCCGGCAAGGCCGCGCAGGCACCAGCGGTCGGCGCCGCAACGATCACTCCCATGGAACTTTTGACCTCCATCAGCGCCGTAACGTACAAAATGATCCGATTCAACGCACCACCATCCAACAGCTGTCCCGCACGCATCATTTGGTCAAATCGTCCGCTTTGATAACCAAGCACCCGATCCTCATATTCCGTGCCGGCAATGCCTTCGGCAACGGATTTGCGCAAAATCCTTACAATATCGACCATCTTGGCAATAACCTCCTCCTCTGTGATGCCACCGCGCGACATCTCATAAGCCACCGCAAGCTTCCACAACGGAGTCCCCTTCCCCGCATCGAATTCCAACATTTCCGCACAAGTAGTGAAAGGAACTGCAACGTTCCTGCCGGACAAAATCGGTAAAACGGGAGTCAGACGTCTGGCCGAGGCAACGCCAGCAAGTTTGAGCACAATCTCCTCGCTCACAAATTCGGCACCTTTGACTTGCAACATACGGCGTTGATCCGCCTCCAACACATGGATTTCATAGGCATCGAAGTGTTTCGCCAGTTCGGCGGACACCGCTGCCGCATCACCATCGATCCAGAGCAGGGTTTCATGACAATCACCGAAGATTGAGACGGCAAACCCGTCGATATCGATCACTTCCATGATTCCACCACCCGTGGAGATCGCACGCAGCGTGTGGGTTTCTCGATCGCTTCGCAACGTGAGGCGGTAGGTGTTCGGGTGCGGATCTCCCGCATCAACCGTTTCAATCGCGATCCTCACTCCCATGCGCTTGAGGGCCTGCATCGATCCTGGCAGACGTTCGTCCGCCGCATCCCATCCCATCAATCCGCCGAACAACCCCATGTCGGAGCCTTGGGTGTCGTGGGTGGTGGGCAGGGAGCCGTTCCGATCAAACTCTACCAGCACGTCGGTGAAATCATTACCCATCAGCTCCCTCGCCAAACGCCCGATCCGCAGTGCCGCCGCACAGTGCGAGCTGGAAGGCCCGCGCATCACGGGACCGATCACATCGTTGAAAATACTGACTATCATGGCATACGAGCTTACGCCAAGAAACCTAACCCATCTCTCCTTGCTCGTCACCTCCTGTTTTCAGTCAGTTCAATTGACTCCGCCCGATTCTTCGGTTTGGATGTCCTCGCAGCATGTTGGATTGCATCGAGAGAACCAATCGAACAATCCACCCTCCGCACCTTCATCCCACATCCCTCTTTTCTCATGCTTCATCCCATTCACCTCGATCGCTGGGCCGATGTTCTGGTTCGCCACGCTACCCATGTGGTTCCCGGCAGCATCGTCCGGATCAATGCCCAACCAAGTGCGGAACGTTTGCTTGAAGCGGTTTACCGCAAAGTCCTTGAGGCCGGCGGTCATCCGATCGTCAATTGCCGCCCGGAATTTCTTGGTGAAGCTTTCTACGAACTTGCCAAGGATCATCAGCTCGACTGGGCAAGTCCATTCAGCAGGTTCGAAACGGAACGGATCGACGCCTCCATCAACATCGGTGCTTCAAACAATCTGCGCTCACTGGACCGGTTCGACCCCTCCATCACCCAACGGGCAGCACGTGCTGAAGGACCTACCCGCGAACTTTTTTTTCAACGTGCCGCCGTCGCCGATGATCCATCCATCGACTCCTCTCTCAAGCCTCTGCTCTGGACCACTACACTCTTTCCGACAAATGCCTATGCCCAAGACGCGGGAATGAGCCTCAACGATTACTCCCGTTTCGTGATCCGTGCTTGCCAGCTCAACCAACCAGACCCCGTTGCTTTTTGGCAACAGCTCGATGCTTGGCAAACCCGGCTCGCGGCACAACTCATGACCGGAAACGAACTCCATTTCCACACCCCGGTTGGTACGGATCTTACAGTCAACATTTCCGGCGCGCGCTGGCTTTCCAGCCCGGGCAGAAAAAATTTCCCCGACGGCGAGGTGTATTCGGGGCCAAACCTTCATGCAGATAACGGCGGGGTCGATGGCGTGGTGGTCTTCGACAAACGTTGTGTTTATCAGGGCCATGCGGTGCGAAATGCGCGCATCGTCATGAAACAGGGTCGCGCCACTGACATCACCGCCGATGAAGGGCAGGATTTCCTTATCGCGATGCTGACGCAAGACGAGGGCGCATGCCGTATTGGCGAGGTTGCGTTCGGAACCAATCGGGCAATCACCCAACCCACTGGCCAGATTCTCTATGACGAGAAAATGGGCGGATCTTTCCACCTTGCCTTCGGTTCCGGGTATCCGGAAACCGGCAATTGCAACAAAAGCGCTTTGCACTGGGATCTCATCGCATCCCTCACGACCGGTTCGAGCGTCACCCTCGATACCAAACCCTTTTGCATCGATGGACAATTCGTCACGATGCCGCCGGAGGTGAATTGGCTGTAACCACCAAACCACCGATGAAAACCGCTTGATCCGGGTCCTCAGTGCCTGAAGTGCCGGTATCCGGTGAACACCATCGCCATTCCAGCCGCATCCGCTGCAGCGATAACCTCCTCGTCACGCATCGAACCACCGGGTTGGATGCATGCTGTCGCACCCGCATCAATGGCCGACTGCAACCCATCCGCAAACGGGAACATCGCATCCGAGGCGACGATGGATCCCACCAGGGAAAGCCCGGCTTCTTTTGCCTTCCAAATCGCAATCCGAGAGGAGTCTACCCGGCTCATCTGTCCGGCACCGATTCCGAGGGTGCGATCGGCGTTCGCATAAACAATCGCATTCGATTTGACGTGTTTGACAATTCTCCAGCCAAAGCGCATCGCGCGAATCTCTTCCTGGGTCGGAGGACGTTTGGTAACCACCTTGCTCTCAAGATGATCCAGGCCAAGCGCCGTGTGATCGCGGTCCATGACCATCAGCCCTCCCGGACTGGAACGGATGACCGGTGCTTTTTTCGCCGTCAAATATGCATCGTTGATTTTCATGAGCCGCAGATTTTTCTTCTTCTGCAACAGGGCACGTGCATCCGGCTCGAAGTCCGGGGCGATAATCACGTCGGTGAAAATTTCGGAAATGACACGGGCTAACTCAAGGGTGAGAGGACGATTGGTTACGATCACTCCGCCGAAGGGAGCCTGGCGGTCGGTCTCGAACGCTTTCTGCCATGCCAGACGCAGGTCGGTATCGTCCTGACCGACTCCGCATGGATTGGTATGCTTGAGGATCGCCACGGTGGGACGAACGAAATCCAGGATCAGGTCGGCAGCGGCCTCGATATCCAGAATGTTCGTATAGCTGAGTTCCTTGCCCTGAACCTGACTGAAACAGGAGGCGAAATTGCCGTAAAGGGAGCACTTTTGGTGCGGATTGTCTCCATAACGAAGCTCTTGTTCAAGCGGCAAGCTCAAGGTAAAGGAGCAGCCGGTTCCCTGCCTGCATTGCCCCAGGAAATTCGTGATGGCCCCGTCATACTGCGAGGTGCGCAAGAAGACCTTTACCGCCAGCTGTTCACGCAGGCCTTTGGTGGTGTCTCCCTGGTTGTGTTTCATTTCCTCCAGAACCACAGGGTAATCAGCCGGAGAAACCACCACTGTCACATGGGAGTGATTTTTTGCCGCACTGCGCAGCATGGAAGGTCCACCGATGTCAATGTTCTCAATCGCCTCTTCCAAAGTCACGCCGGGTTTGGCAACGGTTTCCTCGAAAGGATAGAGATTGACCACCACGAGATCGATCGGCGGAATGTCATGTTTCTTCGCATCTGCAACATGCTCCGGATCATCGCGACGGTGCAGGAGTCCGCCATGAACTTTCGGGTGGAGGGTCTTGAGCCGGCCTTCGAATAACTCGGGGGCACCTGTATACTCAGACACATCCGTCACTTTGAGACCAGCCTCTCGCAGCGATTTGGCCGTCCCACCGGTCGAGAGCAACTCAACTCCCATGTCAGCGAGACCTTTGGCAAATTCTACCAAACCAGTTTTGTCGGAAACCGAGAGCAACGCGCGAGTAATAGCCATAATGATGTGATGTTTTCAGAATCCGCTTCACCCGAGGCTTGCGGACACGCTTTCCCGTAGCCAAGCCCTTCGAAACACGCAAGAGGGAATCCTTCAGGATTGGCAGTTTCGTATTCATGGGTAAATGATTCGGATGTCCTCCATTTCTTGCCAGAAGGGCCAAAGTCATGAATTCGAGCCAGCCGTGTTGCCCACATGCATCGATGTTCATGAATGGAAAGGTCATCGACGCAACCCCGGACCCTTATACCTAAACCCCCACAAGCCAACAGGTGTTTCCTTCCACTCGGAACCTCACATTCCTGCCGCAAAGGTTCGCTCCGTAGATTTGATGGGCAGATTTCCGCGATGCCGCTGGCCTCGCGTCCAACCCAAGTACTTCCCGAATCACACGCTGCGACCTTTGATCCAGCATATCGAACTGTTTCCTTGCTCCGGCCTCTATCTCGACTTCCATACGGGGAATTTCAGAGCCCGCATAACCCGATTCCGCACCAGCAACGCTCTCCGCATAAGGCAGGTAGGGTTTCACATCATAGATGGGCGTCCCATCCACCAGATCCACCCCTGAAACATGCAGGATAGGGGGTTGTAACCCACGACCACCCTCAAGATCTACCTTGTCCAGTTTCACCAAAGACAATCCCAAGCCGTTGGGACGAAAAGTAGAACGGCTCGCGAACACCCCGACCCTCGCATTTCCCCCGAGACGCGGCGGTCTTACCGTAGGACTCCAGCCTTCTTCGATGGTTTTGTGAAAACCGAAAATCAGCCAGATGTGGGAAAACCCCTCAAGACCGCGCACCGCATCGGGTGAGCGGCAACGATCGGAAAATTCCAATTCACCCCACGCGGAGGGACACAAACCGGGCTGGCGCGGCGTACCAAACTTGTCACCGAAGCAGGTTCGTAAAATCCCAACGGGCTCGATCTCCATGCGTGGATGAGATGTTAGCGAATGATCCGGACGATCAGTTCATTTTGAAATGAATACGGCTACGAACCACACCATCCTCCTTGCGAACCTGCCAATCCATCGAATCAAACTGGCGGGCGGATTCGATCATGCGCTTCACATCCGATTCATTCGCCTTGAAGTCCTGTCTTTCCAACTCATCGGTAAAAAGCACATCGGCATGGCTGTAACACAGCTTGGACATCTCGTCGGCATAGTCGCTCAAAACCTTGAAGTTCACGCGGAAACGGATTCCATCACCCGTCTCGCCTCCGGACGTAGCCTTGTTCACCAGATCAACGGCTTGTAGTTTCGAGGTTGACGCCACAAACCAATCGTCATGGATCGTCACGGAAGGCACGAAGTTGTCCTGGAAAAACGGCATCGAGATAAACCAGGTCACCATGCCGATCTCTTTTGAACTGATGGGTTTCTGCATGGGAATCTTCTTGTCGCTCATCTCACTGATTTTTGCCAACAACGAGGCGCTGTGCTTGTCCATTTTCTCCCACGAACTGGCCAGTTTGGCACGGTCTTTGACAGGCGAAATGTAAGAGATGCGCGGCGCCTTCGACCGATCCACAATGACCTGCGGAATACCGGGAATGGCGGGCATGGCGCCCTTCATGTCGATCAAAATGGCACTCTCATGATCGAGTCCGGAAGCCAAGTCCTCGGAAACCGCCTGATACAATCCCAGCATGTCGTCACGGAACTTGGTATCGAACAGGTTCAGATACTGTTTCATCTGCATGTATTTCGGATCCTCCAAATCAACGGATGAGAATTTCATGGCGAGCGCATACGCGGCCTCCGCCATCAGCTCCAAGTATTCACGCATTTCCTGATTGTAGACAGCCTTGTTCGAATAGTTGATGAAAACGAAATTGTCGGCGTCGTTGGCCAAATGCGCAAGACGGGTCGGTGCAGCCCAATCGGTCCCACCATTGTCATGACCACCGAAACTATCAATCTTCAGACCTTCTTCAAGATATGCTACAAGTCCGAAGTCCTGGGTCGATGCCATCGAAATGAGCGATTTCTCACGCTCGGCAAACAGCTGCAGCAACTCCGCAATATCGCGCATTTCGCCAATTCCGTCTCCACTGCTGATTCCGTCCCGGAAACCAAGTGCGATGCTGGCCAGTCCGCCAGCCTGATCCATCATGGTTTTCAGCGCTTCCTTTTCACCATAGGAAACCGTCAGAATCTGTTTGTCACCAAACTCATCCACAAATCTGATCCTGTCATTGGCAGCGAGCGAATCCTTTGCGTCCGAAACCAATTTCATCTGCTTTTCATCTCCTCCGATCATCACGACCACGTAGTCATCGATCGTTCCGGTAACAAAAATCATGTTCTTCTTGGAGATGGCCGCCAACAAGGCATCCACGGTTTCGGGCTTCAAATCCTCTTCCATGCTCTCGCGACCCTCAGCCATCATCTCCGCAATCTTGGCCCCGATCAGCTTGTAACCCAAAAACTTCGAGCCACCCGTCTCGATCTCAACCGGGGCGGCCATTTCCCCAGCCATGCCGAAAAATGCCATACTGGAGGAAACCATCTGTGCCGTCTGTTCCAACTGACCTTTCTCTGCGCGAAATGCGAAATACATCGGTGGAAAATTCGCCTGATCGATCAACCCTACACCGGACTCGGGATCTTCCATGATCTTTTGAAACGATGAGTTAGATACATCGTACATCATTTCGGAAAATTCATCCAGATTCTTGTTTTTGGAGAGCGTCTGGATCGCCTTGCCCATCATCTGGAATTGGAGGAATGTGGAACGCTCGTTCATTTTGAGCAGATGACCGAATTGCGTACCGGATGAGCCGCCGAATGCCATCGTTACTTCCTGACCGAGCAAGGACCATGCACCAGCCTCTTCTGCTTGCTGCTCATCCGCCAGTTCCTCCCCGATCTTTTCCCCGGCAGGCGGCGCATTTTCATTCGGCACTTCTGCTCCTTGTTCCGATTCCATCTTCTCCTCCGTGATTTCATCGGAATCCAGATCGAATTCGGCACGCATCTTTGCGTTTTCCTCCATGATCATGCTGATCAGCTCCAGCCCTTTCATACGCTCGTATGAACCCTTCGCGTCATACACCGAAAGCAACATTTCCGTATCTGCAGGCAGATGCTTGGCAAATCCGAGCTTCTGAGCACGCTGTTCCAAACTCAGGACGAGTTTTTCTTTCTTAGGCTCCTGGGGTTGCTTTTGAACCTGATCCACGAGGGTCGGCATATCCTCCGACCCTACCTCACCTCGTTGACTTGCCGGTTTGGACTTTTCCTTACAACCCATCAAAAGCACTCCGAAAAATGCCAAACTACCTAACGTCATGTGTTTCATTGCGGAAAGATAAAAGCTATCGCCCCAAACAACATCAAACCTTAAATTGTTAAATTTCCCATCCTTGTCAGCACTTCAATCACCCTTTTTTTTGAAAATTGATCATTTTGTTTTTTCGCCTATGGTTGAACACAGATGAATTTATCGGATTTCAGAAAAGAATATTCCTCCCGAGGCCTGCATCGTGAAGACCTTGATGCGGATCCCATCCTGCAGTTCGACCGCTGGTTCCAACAGGCCGTCGAGCTCAAGATCACCGAACCGAATGCGATGACCTTGTCGACCCTCGGCCCCGATGGATTCCCCTCCCAACGCACAGTCCTGCTCAAAGCGTTCGACCAGAAGGGCTTCACGTTTTTCACCAACTACCAATCACGCAAGGCCTGTCATATCTCTGAAAACCCCAAAGTCTGCCTGCTCTTCCCCTGGATTTCACTCGAACGCCAAGTCATCGTTCAGGGCACCGCCGAAAAAATCTCAACTGCGGAGTCACTCGGATATTTCATCACCCGGCCTCGCGAATCGCAAATCGGCGCTTGGGTTTCCAACCAATCCGAGGTCATTACCTCAAAAAAAATCCTTCTTCAGAAGTTCGAGGAAATCAAAAACAAGTTCAAAGACGGTGACATCCCGCTTCCCTCGTTTTGGGGAGGCTACCGCGTGATCCCCCACAGCATCGAATTCTGGCAAGGTGGACCGGGCCGCATTCACGACCGCTTCCTTTTTTCCAAAAAAACCAATCATTCATGGCAGATCGATCGCCTCTCCCCGTAATTCGCCCGAGGATTCCTCTTCCATATCTCTCTCCCCATTCGATGCGCTCGTCCCCAATTCCTGCTTTTCTGCTCTCTTCCATGCTCGTGTTATCCTGCGCGGAGAAGCCTGTGGCACCCGCTCATGCAGCAAGATCCGAATCCAAACTCATCGGCAGGATCGCTTCGGTTCACTCAAGGGGAAATTTCGCTCTCATCCAGTCCTATGGACCATGGAATATCGAATCCGGGACAATTCTGGCATCGGTCGGCGAGAAAGGCCGCACGGCAAATCTCCGGGTCACCGGAGAAAAAACCGGTCAATTTGCCGCTGCTGACATCCAGTCTGGCAGCCTCGAGGTGGGTGATGCCGTTTTCAGCACCCTTTCGGTAAGCAAACCGGAGACCTTCGAACCGGTTGCAATTCCTGATGACAGCTCATCCGGCACCTCCGGAAGCTGATTTCCAACCATTCAAACGCAACTTTTTGCTCTTTTGGGAGTTAGCAACCTGCGCTCAGGAAAGTTGACACCGGCTCGACTGCACCTACCATGGAAATCAGCGATGCGTTGATCCACACCCTTGAATTTATGAACATTCCGACACCTATCCGTTCCACACACCCTTCCTCATCCAACGGCTTCACCCTCCTTGAGATCGTGATTGTTCTTGGCATCATTGCCGTGATCATCGGCGGATCCATCGTCGCCCTGGACAAACTTCAAGGCGGTGCCGAAATTCAACGCGTGGAAAGTGATTTCAACACCCTCCGTGCGGCGGTTCTGAGCTACAGAACGCTTGCCGGTAACCTCCCCACCACCCAACAAGGCCTCGAAGCTCTGTTCACCAAACCAACGACCCATCCCATCCCGAGACGCTGGAGCTCTGCCGGCAACAAGGGAGTTCCCAAAGACCCTTGGGGTGTCCCTTACCGCTACCGCAACCCCGGGAAAAAGGATGCTTCGGACTTCGAAATCTATACCTACGGTAAAGATCAGGCAGAAAACACCGATGATGATTTATCGTCACAGGATTGAGTCCGGGTCACATCCCCCAATCGATTCCAAACCACCCTTGGGCTTCACGCTCCTGGAAATCGTCATCGTTCTGGTCATTGCCGCGCTGGTGATCGGCGGATCGATCACCAGCCTCATGCTTCAGGATTCCGAACGAATCCTGCGCAACCAATCCGGTGAAATCGAATTGCTTGCAAAAAAAGCCCGCACCTCGGCCATTTTGCACCAAATTCCCTATGCAATCGAGTTTCATCCCGACTCCATCACCTTGCTCCCCTTGTCAGAATCCATTGAAAGCCGGAAAACTACGGCGCTCGGCAGAGAAATCGGGGGCTCCGGGCACACATCAACTTCAGCGAGAACAAGCCAAACTCTCTCTTTGGAACCCAACCTCCTCATTTCCATCCGCCGCTGGAACACCACCGAATTCATGACTCCCAAGCAATCGATCATCCCCGTATGGAGATTTGACCCCGATGGCCTCTGCGAACCCATCACGGTCCGCCTGAGCTTGGATGAAAGCTACGCCCAGGACACCTATCATCCGCTGACAGCCACGATCACCGATTCGGAACTCCAATCCTACTGAACCCGATTTGATTGTGAAAATTTTCTCGAAAAACTACCAACCCGCGAAGGGCTTCATGCTGCTTGAAGTCGTGATTGCGTTGGCGATTTTCGCCATCGCCTGCACCGGTCTGACCATCGCGTTCCATCGCATGACCGAAGCGGCAACCCTTTCCCAGAGCGAGCTCAGGATCACCCGCATCCTCGACTCCGCGATCGCCGAACAACTCTCTTTTCCCACACTTGAGGAGGGCACAACACAAATCCCTGTCGATGGCACGGAGATCGAGCTGGATGTGGTCGTCACACCGATTGAAGATCTCGAGAACCAAAAAGGCGAGCTTCTCAAGGAAATGTATCACATCGGAATTACCGCCAAATGGTTCAATGGAACGGAATGGCAGAGCCGGTTTGCCGAAACATGGCGCTACAACCTCATGTATCAGCCATGAAATCCGCTCCCCAACTGATCCATCAACCCTCCAAAGGGTTCACTCTGGTTGAGCTTGTCCTTGCGATTTTTCTCCTTGCCCTGCTCACCGGCATGATTTTTTCGACATCCACCGCCTGTCTCGAAGCAGGCAACCAAATCGTCAAAACCCAAAACGAGGAAATGCTCCACCAGGCTTTTTTCGATTTCCTCGAGAAACGTCTCTCCGTCCTGCCGGGAAATACCCGTCTCGATCTGAAAGTCACCGATTCCCCCACCCATTACCTGAGCGACCTCACGCTCGAAAACGTTCCTCTGACCTTCACCTGGGGTGGCTCCGAACGAACCGCAAAAGCGATCCAGCTCTCCACGGTGCAGCGACGCTCCGGGTATCTGGATATCGTTCTGCGCTATTACGAAAACCCCATCATCGAACCCGAAAGCACCTCGATGTCTGGCACCGGTTTCGGATCCGCAGCATTGGATGAAATTCCCTTTGCTGAAATCATCCTGCTCAGCGACGTCCGCTTGTTCGAATGGCAACTCCTCGACAGCAACGATATGGAATACGTTTACGAATGGAATATTTCCGGCAGACTGCCCATCCAGATGGAACTGACATGCGCTTTCGGCCGGGAGGGCGAGATGATCCGCCATGTCTTCTGGCTCCCCACCAAGCAGAACCCCGAGGTATTCATGCGCCAGCTTCAGCAAGGAAATCAAACACGCGGGGGAAGTGGAAATCCAAGCACGCCCGGCGGCCCATCCATACCAAATCCGGTCACTCCCGCTCCAGCGAACCCACAGGAATGAAGTCACACCGCCGTCATTGTTTCAAGCAGGACCCGAAGGGCGCAGCCCTCATCGCGGTGCTATGGCTGATCGCCATCCTGTCGCTTGCGGCAATGACCACCATGCGCGTGATTTCTTTCGATATGGAAATCACCACTTCCAAAGTTCATGGCTCGCGTGCGTTCCATCTGGCAGAAATGGGAATTGCCATTGGCTCGAACCCGTCTGTCGATCGTAGCGATCCGCTCCTGCACCGCATCGACGAGGCAAACAACGAGGAATTCCACGTCACCCTCACTTCGGAAAGCTCCCGCTTCAATATCAATTCACTCGTCTTCTCCAAGGATAAGTCCCTGATTCGCTCGATTTTCATGGAGTGGGGCATGGAACTCGATGCCGCCCAAGCACTTACCGACGCTCTCACGGATTGGATCGATCCGGATGACGAGGAATCTCTCAACGGAGCCGAAGTGGAGGATTACCATGATATGGGCCGGCTCAACCAGCCTTTCAACAGGCCGTTCCATGACATCGATGAAGTCGCCCTCGTCCGCGGCATGGATGAAATCGAAGCTCTCAAACCCGACTGGAGGGAATGGTTCACTGTCTGGTCTAACGGCACCCTCGACATCAATGAAGCCGATGCCGCCCTGATCGCCGCGGCCGCAGAAGTCACGGAATCCCAAGCCTCCATCATCCCTGAAACCGTACGCGGCATCGATGGAATCCGCAACACGGATGACGATATGCCGTTCAAAGATATTCCCTCCGCACTTTCCTTGCTTGGCATTGATGCCGAAACACGCCAAGACATTGCCCAGCGCTTCACCCTAGGAGACACCACCACCCGCATCACCTCGCTTGCCCGCTCGGGAGATGCAAAACGAAAAATCACTGTGATCCTCAGAAACCGTACTGGCAAACCCATCCTACTGAGCCGAACTTCCGAGATCGTTCCATAATTTCCCAGCCATTTCGCTCCATTCCCCATCATGCCCAAGACCAACGCTTGCTACCTTCTGATCCCCGGTGAAACCGAATGGGAGATTTGGTCCGTTCTCCCGCATCAACCCGCTACGCTCCACTCAACCTACAGCGTATCACAACCATCTGAAATCAAGCAATTCCCCTCCGGAGACCTGTTTTTCTTCTTTCCTGTTCAGGCCCTCACCTCGATTCCGCTGCACGTTCCAACCAACGACGAATCTCTCTTTGCCGACCTCGCCTCCACTCATGCCGAACGCATGGGGCTCCGCCCGGACCCCCTCGCCGGTCAACTCACGGATCTCTTTCCCATCTCCATCACTCCGGAGCATTCCACGCTGCTGCACGTGGTTCTGAAAAACCCGGAATCGGATCATCTTCCCTCCAAATCTCCCAAAGCCTTTGATTTCTCAGCGAGAGCGTTCCCGGTGACAGATGACTCGATCTCGATCTGGAAAGAACTGCAGCACTGGGTGTTCGCCATCCATCAAGGCGGGGAGCTGGTCTACACCCAAACCACGAGTTCCACCGGCCCCGGGCCAGACGCGAATCTTGTCCGGGAAATCCGCATCACGATCGCCCAACTCTCTCTCCAAGGGATCCGGGTCGAGCCCGAACGCATCACCGTTTGGTCCAACAACAGCTCGCTCCAAACCTCGGTTCTCTCCAACGCGTTTACCATCCCTGTGCTCTGCAGTATCCGCCCCGCACCCTCGCTGCCCCAATCTCTCAGTCACCTTCTCCCGGCCGATGTCCGCGCCGCTCGCACGGCTGCACGCAAGCGCCAAAACATGATCGTCAGCATCGCGGCCATCGCGATCATCTACCTGGGTGTGATCGCCTATTCAGGCTATGGCTTGTGGAAAATTCACTCCACCACCCAAAAACTCAAACAACGCGCCAACACCATCGCTCCTCTCGCGGACAGCTTCCGCATCCACACAGAAAAATGGGACGAAATCGAATACGGCATCAGTCGCGAATACAACACAGTCGACATCCTCAATCGCGTTGCCAAATGCATCCCGATCCATTCCGGATTACGTCTCAAAACCGCCAAAATCTCTCCCGATGAAATCCTCCTGATCGGTGAGGCCCCTCAGCCCGAGGCCATTACTCAGTTTTCCCGCAATCTCAACCGCAGCAACGATCTCGCTGCCTACGAATGGGAAACCAGCAATCCCCGTCAATCCGCTCGAGGTTGGGAATTCCAATTCACCGCAGCACTCCCCAATCTGGCGCCGTAACGATCCCGATCCTCAGGGGTTCATACCCTGCCAGACCTTTTTCACTGACAATCCCCATCCAAACCACCAGTTTCTCCCTGTTTTCCCATATGTCCGCCCGCGAAAAAAATCTGCTCGTCGTTCTCTGCATGGCAGGGTTCCTGATGCTGAATTTTTTCCTGTATTCTCAATATCGGGAGAAAAAATCCATGCTTGAGATCGGACTCGACAACGCAAAAAACGAACTCCAACTGGCGATCACCCTTCAGGAAAATTCGGTTCAAATTTCTTCGGAAATGGATTGGCTTGCGGAACACGAACCCCAGCCGGCAGACTACCAAACCATCCAGGAAGAGCTCCAGAAGTTTGTGGTTGGGGAGGCTGGCAAAGTGGGCCTCACCGTAAAGAAACAAAACTTCAACACCACCGACACATCAGGTACGCATTTTCATCGCGTGCAGATCATCTTCAATGTGAGTGGCCGCGAGGAATCCCTCTACCGCTGGCTCCACGCCATCAACGAACCGACCGCACTCCGTGCCGCCAGCCAAATCCTTCTTAGCCCCAATACGGACGATACCCTGATCGACTGTGAAGCAGTCGTCTCCCAATGGTTTATCCCAAACAAAGCCGAATCATGAAACTTCTCCCCCTGGCCTGCATCTTGCCCTGCTTCATGGTTTCTGCTGAAATCCCTCAGAAGACCCCCCTCCACACCACCCTGTGGACCAACAGTCCCTTCACTTCAAAGCCTCCGGCAGAAAATACCATCACTCAGGCAAGCCCTCTCGATCGTTATATCCTCATCGGTGTAGCCCCGGTCCCGGGCGGACACCGAATCACGATGACAGACAAAAAAGATCTCAACAAACGTATCATCCTCGAGCCGGGCGTCGAATCGGCACTGAAAGTCATCCGAGTCAACCGCAACCCCTCGGCAACCCTGGGAACCACCGTCACCCTTTCTGATGGAAATATCCAAGGCGATGTCCGTTTCGAACCCGCTCTCATCACCCCGAAAAGCCCGGTCCAAACGGTTCAGAAACCACCACTCCAAAGCGCTGTCCCTCCGGCGATAACCGACCAACCCTCACGTGCTCAAACCAACCCTCAGCAAAACCCATCTCCACGCATCACTCCGCCAAGCAATCCTACTGTCAGACCGAACTATTCCAGAGATCGAAGCGGCCGCAACCGCTGATCACTCGGCTCCTTCCGCAGACTTACTCATTCTTTCTACTCATCAACGTATGAATCCTCATTCCATCATGATCGCCAGCCTCCTCCTGGTTGCTGAACTATCCGTATTCGCCCAGAATGAGCAGCTTCCTGCCATCCCGGCGGTCAATCCTGACATCCCGGCGGTCAATCCTGACATCCCTGCGATCAATCCTGTGGAGGCCATACCAAAACCGGCAGAGAACAAACAGGAAGTGATTGCCGAAGATATCGAATACCTGGCCATGTCCGGAAACGACCTCGCGGCTCTCTATCGGAAATACACGGGCCGTCGCGTCATCGTCTCATCGGCCGCTTCCAAAGCCGAATTCGAGTTCATTCAACCCGCTTCCCCGCAAAACCCTCTGACTTACGCCCAAGCGGCCGCTCTTCTGAAAAAAGCCGCCACGATTGAGAACTTTATTTTTGTCCCCGATGCAACCGATCCGAATCTCGATTTCCTCACGCTTGCCAGCGCAGGTGCCACCGGAAAAGGCCGTGGATTTCCCCTCTACACGGAAACAGACACCCTGCCAGATGGCGATGCGGTGATCATCTATGTGATGAACCTCAGCTACATCAAGCCTGATGAAGCCGTGCGCACGTTCACGCAAATCATCGGCCAATTCGGAGCCTATGGCTCCATCGCAGCGGTCCCGAACGCAGCATCCGTGATCATTACCGAAAACACGTCCCTGATCCGTAAGCTCATTGATATCAAGGAACAGATCGACAAACCTTCATCCCAGGTCATCCACCGCTTCATCGACGTGAAATATGCCGATGTCACCGAACTCTCCATCACCCTCAACGAGCTGCTCGGCAATGATCAAAATACCACACGCACTGCCGGTGTACAACGTGCTCCGCAGCTGAATGTCGCCGACAACGCCTCCCCTGTAGCCAACTCACGTCCCGATTCAACCGACGCCGCATCGGGAGAGGAAGCACCCGTGCAAATCAAACCGGATGCTCGAACCAATCGCATCATCGCCATGGGACGTCCTGTCGACATCCTTTTTGTCGAAGCCTTGATCCGCGAGTTCGATATCAAAACCGATCAGCGCAATCAATATACCCGCAAGCTCAAATTCCTCGCGGTGGCTGATTTTCTTCCCATCGCAGGGGATGCTCTCACCCGTGCGTTCTCAGGAACCGGTGAGGCAGCTTCGACAAACGGAACCCAGAACCCGACCGCCACACCCAGCAGCCGTTCCACCACGGGCCGAACCACTGCCAGCAATACCGGCGGCAACAGCTTTGGCGGAAGCAACACGGGCTTGGGATCCAACAATGGCAACTTCGGATCCGGCCGGTCAGGCGGCAGCAACAACCGCAATTCTTCATCACTCGCGGATCCTCAAACCAACTCCGCACCCCAGGCGCTGATCGTCGGACGCAACCTCCTGATCGCCAACAACGTGACCAACTCGATCATTGTTCAAGGCCCGCCCGCCGGAGTCGAAATCATCGACAAACTCCTTGACCAAATCGACATCAAGGCCGAGCAGGTCATGATCTCAACGGTCTTCGGGCAGCTATCCCTCGGAAACTCTACCACAACCGGAGTCGATTGGATCCGCTCATTCCGTGGGAACGACGACGGTGGTGTCGGCTTTTCCAATCT
>JBEAZA010000014.1:0-37516 GCA_041170385.1 Verrucomicrobiota bacterium
ACCTGAAGCACATCGATGTGGCCATTCCGCTTTCAAGGCTCACGGTTCTGACAGGAATATCCGGTTCGGGAAAATCCACCATCATGCACCAATGTGTGGCGGCGGCGTTCCATCGGAAAGCGAAGCAGCAGCCCTTCAGCAAGGTGAGCGGCGAGAAGGCCGTCAAGGCCGTCTATGAGGTCGATCAATCCCCGATCGGAAAAACCTCCCGTTCCTGCCCGGCGACCTATGTGAAAGTGTTCGATCACATCCGCGCCCTGTTCGCCCAACTGCCGGAAGCACGCATGCGTGGCTTCGATGCCTCGCGTTTTTCCTTCAACACCGATGGCGGACGCTGCCCGAAGTGCAAGGGCAACGGCCGGGTGAAACTGGAAATGGATTTCCTCCCATCCGCTTGGGTGCATTGCGAGGAATGCAACGGGTTGCGCTATAACCCGGCGACCTTGGAAATCACCTTCAAAGGAAAAGACATCGGTCAGGTGCTCGCGATGACCATCGACGAGGCTTCCGCGTTTTTCGAATCCCAACCGCGCATCTCCGCACCGCTCAGACTGATGGCCGACACCGGTCTCGGCTACCTCCAGCTCGGCCAGCCATCACCCACCCTCTCGGGAGGAGAAGCCCAACGGATCAAACTCGTTTCCGAGCTCATCAAGGGGCGGGGAGCCAGGGCACAACTCACGAACCGCCAATTTCAAATCTCGAATCTCTATCTCATCGAGGAGCCGACCGTCGGCCTTCATCACGAGGACATCCGTCGTTTGATCGACATCCTGCATCGCCTGGTGGATGAAGGCCATACGGTGGTAGTGATCGAGCACCACATGGCCATCGCCGCCGAAGCCGACTGGATTCTCGACATCGGCCCCGAAGCGGGTGAGAACGGCGGACGAATCGTGGCGCAGGGAACTCCCGAAACCGTGATGAAATCCAAAACTTCACGAACCGCACCATTCCTGACAATGACCTTGGGTGCAGGTTCACGCGGATGAAGCGAAGAAAACACAAAGAATCGCAAGATTGATGCATGCACACCCAAAACCCAACATCCTGATCCTGATGGGCGTTTCCGGTTGCGGGAAAACCACCTTGGGCAGAGCGCTCGCAGAAGCAACGGATGGAACCTTTCTCGATGGCGATGATGTTCATTCCGAATCAAATCGCCGGAAGATGGAATCCGGCACCGCGCTCGACGATGAGGATCGCAGGGAGTGGCTGGAATCGATCGCCCGGTTCATCACACATCAGAAAGACGGCACCAAACCGGTTTTCATCGCCTGTTCCGCATTGAAGCAATCGTATCGTGAAATCCTGCTTTCGGCGGATCCGGAGATCATTTTCCTGTTTCTAACAACTGATCCCGATATCTTGCGCCAGCGCATCACCGAACGTCATCAATCCGGCGGTCATTTCATGCCGCCATCGCTTTTGGATTCGCAACTCGCCACGCTGGAAATTCCTGCGGATGCCATGGAACTCGATGCTTCCGAACCGGTAGCGGAACTTGTCCGCCGGGTATGGCCGCGCATCAGGCGGGAACCAGTTTGAACGGATGGGTTTTCTTGGAAGCCCAGTGAGCGACGTAGAGATTTCCCTCCTGATCAAAGCTGACGTCGTGGCAATTAAGGAAGGGCTTGGGCTCGATGTTCCGATACAGCACGGTTTCCGCATCGCCATTGGGTAACGGCGCTTGTCCGCCGATCAATGAGACCGGCTTGTTTTCCTTGTCGAGCACCATCACGAAGCCGCGGAAATCCTGGCCCCATTTCAACCTGCCGGAATTGATCACCGCAAACAACACGTGTTCCCCCTTGATCACCGGGCGGCAGATCCAGGCACCCGGGAAATCCACATGTCCCAGATTTTCGCCTGTCAGCGAAAGTGAGAACAGCTTGTTCGCCGCACGTGAGGTGACGAGGAGCTTGGGATTGGCCGCATCACGATGGTCGAACGCGACCCCGTGGATGCATTTGAAGCCATCATGTTTGTATGCCGCCTTGAATTCGCCTTTCGCGGTATAGTGAAGCAGGTAATCACTGCCATAGCCATCCGCAACATAGATCTCTCCGTTCAAGGGATTCACCGCGGTCTCGGTCGGGCAGAATGTTTTCTCCGTTGCATATTTTCCCGATTCTTGCGGCCAGCCGAGCGTCAACAGCTCCCTGCCCTGCAGATCCAACTTCACGACGATGCGGCGCTTGGTATCCGTGAGCCAGAGAAACTCCTCGCCGTTTTCTTCCGAGCGACTCAGCCCATGGATACCCGGATAGGTCGTTCCGAACGTGCGGATCACCTTCCCATCCGGTGAAAACTCGATCAGGTTGTTTGCGGTTTCCGTGGTGCAGAGCACCTGGTTTCCGGATTTCAGACGGACAAACTCATGGCAATCCGCCACCGCGACCGGACCGGAATCGCACTTGAACGCCCATTGCTTGTCATGACGAAACTTGAAATTTCCCTGGCCCATCACCTCGGGATTTTCATCGGCCGCGTGCGCGATGCCGAAACCCAGAGGCGAGACCGCCGCAGCAGTGGCCACGGTGTTGCGGATAAAACGACGGCGGGAAGGATCTGAAGAGTTCATGACGTGTGGATGGATTCTGAGGATAACCGCATGGATACGAGAATCCATGGAGGGATATTTCACGTTCCGTCATCACCAACCCATCGCGCCCGAACCGTGAAAATTGAAATTTGAGATTTGAGATTTCCGCCCTACCATCCGGCCCGAATGGATCACATCCGCATACACGGTGCCCGCCAGCATCATTTGAAAAACCTGACGGTGTCGATCCCGAAAGGCAAACTCACGGTCATTACCGGGCCGTCCGGATCCGGAAAATCCTCCTTGGCATTTGATACGCTCTACGCCGAAGGACAGCGCCGCTATGTCGAATCTCTCTCCGCTTATGCCCGGCAATTCCTCGCCCAGCTTGAAAAACCCGAGGTGGATTCGATCGAAGGCCTCAGTCCCGCCATCGCCATCGAACAACGCGTCGGAGGTCTGTCGCCCCGCTCGACTGTCGCCACAAGCACGGAAATCTACGATTATCTCCGCATCATCTGGGCCGCCATCGGTGTTCCCCATGATCCGGAAAGCGGTCAGGCGATGACACGCATGGGCGCATCTGAAATCATTGCCGAACTCTCATCCAAACCCGAAGGCACCAAGCTCATCCTCCTCGCCGCCGTTCCGGAAGAAGAAGCGGCCGATCCCGCACGGCTCCTGTCCGACCTCCAGCGCCAGGGATTCATCCGCATCCGCCTGAACGGAGAGATCTGTGAAATCACAGATGCGAAGTTTGACGAATCCATTTCCAACCACATCGAAATCGTGATCGACCGGCTTGTCATCCGCAGCGGCATCGAAGCGCGCCTGGCCGACTCCGTCGAGCTCGCCCTGCGGCTCTGCGGTGCCGAGGCACGCGTGATGATCGCCGCGCCCGGTGAGGAAGCCTACCGGGAAATTTCCTTTCAGACCTCCTACCGCAATCCGCGCACCGGGGAAATTTTCGGCGAACTCTCGCCGCGCCATTTTTCGTACAACACCCTCGAAGGGGCATGCCCCGAGTGCGAGGGAATGGGCTGTGAGACCTGCAACCACCTACGCCTGAAAACGTCACTGCAGTTTGTCAAAGCGGATCCTGGGGAAGGGATATCCGGCGCTGTTCTAACAAAAAGCCTCGGCATCATGGAGTTCTGCCGGCTGGGAGTTGACGAGGCCAGAACGTGGATTTCCTCGCTCAAATCCCGCCCCGCACCCATCTCCGAGCTCGCTGCCGAAGTGGAAAAACGCCTGACATTCCTTCAAGACGTCGGCTTGGATTATCTCACACTCGATCGCTCTTCCGGAACCCTCTCCGGAGGCGAAGTGCAGCGCATCAAACTCGCCACCCAACTCGGCGCCGGCCTCTCCGGCGTGATCTACGTGCTGGATGAGCCCTCGATCGGGCTGCATTCCAGCGATACCGCACGGCTCATCCGGGCAATCCTCCGCCTGCGCAATCTCGGAAATTCCGTGGTCGTTGTGGAACATGACGAGGACATCATCCGCGCCGCCGATCACGTGATCGACATGGGACCCGGTTCCGGACCGCACGGTGGGGAAATTTTAGCCGAAGGTCCGCCCAACGAGATCCAAAGCCCAACAGGAAAATGGCTGCGCGGAGAAATCCCTCGCTTCTCCCCGGTTCCATCCACCATCCACCATCCACCATCCGCCATCGTCATTCACGGAGCCAGGGAACATCATCTGAAGAATCTGACCATCGAGATTCCCCTCCATCAGGTCGTGGTCATTTCCGGTCCGTCGGGGTCGGGCAAATCCACCTTGGTCAACGATATCCTTGCCAAGGCTCTCGCCAGATATTTTCACAACTCGAAAGATGAACCCGGCGCACACGACAGCATCACGGGAATGGAGCAGATCGAAAAGTTCATCCTGATCGACTCATCCTCCATCGGCCGGTCGCCGCGCTCCAATCCCGCCACTTTCATGGGAGCGTTCGATCTGATCCGCGATCTCTACGCGAAGCTCCCGCTCGCGAAACAGCGGGGCTATGGAAAAAACCGATTCTCGTTCAACACCAAAGGGGGGCGCTGCGAACGTTGTCAGGGAAACGGAAAACTCAGGATCGAGATGCATTTCCTGCCCGATGCATGGACGCAATGCCCGGCCTGCCTCGGCAAACGTTTCAACCGCGAAACCCTTGAAATCACCTACAAAGGAACCTCCATCTCCGAGACATTGGAGATGTCGGTTGCGGAAGCGAAAGCCCACTTCCGACCCATTCCGAAGCTCTACCGCATCCTCCACACCATGGATGAACTCGGGCTGGACTACCTGACCCTCGGGCAGGCCGGCAACACGCTTTCCGGTGGCGAAGCCCAGCGCCTGAAGCTCGCACTGGAGCTTTCCAAGCCGCCCTCTCCTCACACCCTTTACCTCCTCGACGAACCTACGACGGGCCTGCATTTCGGCGATGTCGACAAACTTCTGACCGCCATATTCAAACTGCGTGATGCCGGCCACACCATCCTTCTCATCGAGCATCATCCGGATGTCATCGCGCATGCCGACCACCTCATCCGACTCGGCCCCGGCGGCGGAAAACATGGCGGCAGATTGATGTGATTCCCGGGTTACCGCAATCGAACGGAGCGACATGAAGGAACACATGTCACTCTCGGGAAAGCCCTCGCATACCGTCGCCCTGACGTTCAGTCATTCCACTTGACCTTCGCGTCGCGAAACAAACCGCACACGTTCTCCAGAAATTGCCGGTCGGTTTCATCAAACGCAGCCGGCGCATCGGAATCCACATCCAGCACCGCGCGGACATTTCCCTGCGAATCGAACACCGGCACGACGATCTCGGATTGCGTCGTTGCCGAGCACGCGATGTGGTCCGCTTCGGCATGCACATCGGGAATGTTCAAGGTTTTCCCTGTCCGCGCGCAACGGCCGCAGATACCGCGCCCGAACGGGATCACCAGACAGCCGTGTCCCCCTTGGTATGGGCCGACTTTCAGAAGCTCAGGCTCCGCCACCCGGTAAAATCCGGTCCAGTTGAAATACGGAAACGCGTGATGCAGTTCGCAGGCGATCGTCGCCATCAGCGCGATCTCATCCGTTTCACCTGAGACCAGCGCGGCGATCCGTTGATGGGTATCGGCACAGGCTTTTGCCTTGTTGAAGGATTCGTTCATCGGGAGCAGGGAGCTTGGGTCCCCTTTCCTATCCGTACGAGCCGTCGATGAACAACATATTCGCACGGCAATCTTCCACCCCCCTGCTCTTCATTCCTAGACCAGGATCTTCTTCACCACATGCCCGTGAACATCGGTGAGGCGGAAATCACGGCCTTGGGCGCGATAGGTCAGCTGGGTGTGATCAAAGCCTAACAGATGGAGAATCGTCGCATTCAGATCATGGACATGAACCTTATCTTCCACCGCATTGAAGCCGAGCTCATCGGTTTTTCCGATTTCACAACCGCCCTTCACCCCGCCGCCCGCCATCCACATCGTAAAGGCGTTCGGATGGTGATCCCGGCCGTCGTTGCCGCCCTGAACCATCGGTGTGCGGCCGAACTCACCGCCCCAGATGACCAGCGTTTCATCCAACAAACCGCGTTGTTTGAGATCCTGCAGAAGAGCCGCGCAAGCCTGATCCACATCGCGGCAGTTGTCCTCAAGGCCTTTCTTGAGATTGAAATGCTGGTCCCACGACTCATGGAAGAGCTCGACGAAGCGCACGCCGCGTTCGACGAGACGGCGTGCCAGCAGGCAGTTGTTGGCGAACGAACGTTTTCCCGGCTCCGCACCGTACATCTTCCGGACAGCTTCGGGTTCCAGAGAGATATCCGTCACTTCCGGAGCGACATCCTGCATGCGGAAGGCCATCTCGAACGCAGCGACCCGCGAGGCGATCTCCGGATCACCAACGGATTGGTAACGTTTCTGATTCATCAGATTGATCGCATCGATCGTATGGCGCTGTTGCTGGCGGGTGATGCCTTTCGGATTGGAGAGATAGAGCACCGGCTCGCCGGTGGAGTTGAACGTCACCCCGTCGTGCACGCTCGGAAGAAAGCCGGAAGACCAGTTGTTGTTACCGCCCGACGGGCCCTTGCTGCCGGATGACATGACCACGAAGCTGGGAAGGTTCTGATTTTCCGAACCCAAGCCATATGAAACCCACGAACCGAGCGACGGACGGCCAAACTGTTGTGAACCCGTGGACATGAGGATCTGAGCGGGAGCGTGGTTGAACGCATCCGTGTGCATGGAGCGGATCAGCGAGATATCATCCGCGCAGGAACCGATATGGGGAAGCAGATCCGCCATCTCCATGCCGCACTTGCCGTAGTTCCTGAATCCGAACTTCGAACCCAACAGCTTGTTTTCCGGCCGGATGAACGCGGACTGGTATCCTTTCAGCAGATCCGGCGGCGGATTGGTTCCGTCCATTTTCCGTAGTACGGGCTTGTTGTCGAAGAGATCGATGTGACTCGGAGCCCCGCCCATGAACAGGAAGATGACATTCTTCGCCTTCGCGGGAAAATGCGGGGCTTTCGGTGTCTGGGGATTGGCCAGGGCCTGTGCTGCCGAAGCCGTGCCGTTGCCAAGCAGCGAAGTCAGCGCCACCGAACCGAGGCTGAGTCCGCAATCTTTCAAAAACCAGCGGCGGGAGTAGGAACGCTGGGTATCGTGGAGGATGGATGGAGGGATCATGGGGGTCAATGTTTGGTGATGGTTTCGTCCAGATTCAGCAACACGCGGGAGACGGCCATGGCCGCAGCGAGTTGATCGAGAGGATGGGAGGAGAGATCGAGAGTCACCGGCTTGTAATGTTCTAACAGAAGTTTCATCTGTTCGGGATCGGAAGCCAGCGATTGTTCATGGAAAGACTTGAGTGTGGCGATCTCATCCGCATCGGGAATCCGTGCGGTGCAGATCCGGAACGCACGCGAGATCCTCTCCTCAAGGGTGCCCTGATCGCTCAGGATCCGGTGCGCCATGCCAAGGGCCGCTTCCACGGAAACCTGCTCGTTCAGGGTGACCAGTGCCTGCAGCGGGGTGGTGGACAAGGTCCGGCGGACACAGGAGACGGAACCATTCGGAGCATCAAAGGTCGTCAGCATCGGGTAAGGCACCGAGCGGAACCGGAAGGTGTAGAGCGCGCGCCGGTAGCGCTGCGAGTCGGTCTCAACGTTCCAGGTTTTCGGGCCATAAGAAACAGGCTTTTGGAAAAGATAAGCGGGAGCCGGCGGATAAACGCTGCGGCCGCCGAGGGAGAGATCGATCAAGCCGGATGTGGACAATTGGATGTCACGCACGGTTTCGGCAGGAACACGGAATCTCGAGGCACGGGCGAGCAGGCGGTTTTTGGGATCCATCTCGCGCAGCTTCGGGCTCGCATGGGAATCCTGCTGATAGGTGGCGCTGTTGGTGATGAGCCGGTGCAGGTGTTTCATGTCCCAACCGCTCTCCATGAACTCGCAAGCCAGCCAGTCCAACAACTCGGGATGTGAGGGGCGCGCCGCTTGGTGACCGAAATCCTCCGAGGTTTCCAACAGGCCGGTCCCGAAATAGGCCTGCCAAACACGGTTGACGAACACCCGCGCGGCGACGGGCGATTGGGGATCGACCAGCCATTTCGCAAAGGTCAGGCGCGATTCAGGATCACCCGGGGGCAGCGGATGAAGAAATGCCGGTACGTGGGGTTTGACGACATGTTTTGGGTGGGTTTGCTCCCCTCTCTCGAACAAGCGGGTTTCAGGCGGGTTTTTCGACTGACCCGCAACAAGTGCCCAGGTCGGTTGGGGAACCTGCGCATACAGGGCCTCGATCTGTTTGGTCTGCTCGGCGAATTCCGCGCGGCTTTCGCGCCAGTGGGCGAACAAACGGGCCTCCTGTTCCGCCGTGCGTTGCCCAACCGGAGTCTCAAGCGCCAGCAGAACGAGCGGGGGCATCTGATCGAGCGCGTTCGGCAATGATGAGGAAACCGACAGCCGGATTCTGCCCAGATTGTAGGTCATGTTGTCGTCGGAATTATAACCGCCGTGATTCGCGCTCAGGGTATATTGAAGGTAGGTTTTCGCATCGGACTGAACGGGTTCGGCCAGTTCGAACGTCAACACTGCGGGATCGTTGTTTCTTGCGGGATCCCTTTCATGCGTCCAAGCGGTCTTGTTGTCGCCATCAAGGGCGAACGCTGCCGGGCCGGTGCTGCGATCATCCTGCGTGCGTTTTTCATCCTTTGGAAACCGTTTCGGATCGAGCGGCTTCACGGGAGGATTGATGCTAGCCACCGGATTCTTGAATTTGAGCCCTTGCAATTTTCCGCTCTCCTTGCCGGCCTTGAGAATGAATTCCGTCAGCGCACCCGTGCCATAGGTCGAGCGGCCGGGCCCGTTCATCGGCAAGTAGGGATCATTCATCACCTCAAGGCGGGCCGAGCGGATGACCGGCAGATCGGTCGATGTCGTGAAGGACTCTGCCCCGCGGGTGGCGGCATAACCCATGTTGATCACGGATTTATCGGGCAGCGGCCAGTATTTCTGACCCGAGTCTCCCAACTGATAGAGCTCGAGGGCTTCCCACCCGGTGCGTGGCAGATCCAACATCTCCTTCTGCCATGCCTGATAGTCCTTTTCCACCTGCGGGGATGATTTGCGGACTTGTCGATCGATCCCGGCGATGGTTGCCAACAGCTCCTCCGTCGTCTCTCTCTCATCCGGCGTGTAAGCAGCCATCGATGTTTCACTGATGCTGTTGAGGTAGGCGAACATTCCGAAATACTCGTCATGGGTGAGCGGATCGTATTTGTGCGTATGGCATTGGGCGCACTGTGCGGTCAGGCCGAGGACCGATTTGCCGATCGCGTCGATGCGGTCGAAAATTCCCTCCACCCGGAATTGCTCGGGTTTGGCACCGCCTTCTTCGTTGACCATGGAGTTACGTAGGAATCCAGTGGCGATACGATCGTCCTGGGTGGCGTTCGGCAGCAGATCCCCGGCGATTTGTTTGATGACAAAATCGTTGTAAGGCATGTTGCGATTCATCGCGGAAACCACCCAGTCGCGATAAAAATGATGAAAGCGCGGCAGGTCTTTTTCATAGCCGGCCGAATCCGAATACCGCGCCGCATCCAACCACTCGCGCCCCCAACGTTCACCGAAGTGCGGACTGGCGATCATGCGGTCGATCTCCTTTTCCACCTCACCGGCGGCGGCGAGTTCCTCCAACGTGGGCGGCAGGCCGATCAAATCCAAGGAGAGACGGCGCAGGAGGGTGTTCTTCTCCGCCGGCGGCGCGGGAGACCAGTTTTCATTCTCCAATTTGCGGAGCACGAAGGCATCGATGGGATTCTTCACCCATGCGCGGTTTTTCACTTCGGGAACCGGAGGGCGTTCGGGGGTTTGGAACGCCCAGTGAGTGCCCCACTCGGCACCTTGGTTGATCCAGTCACGAATCAGTTTCACCTGATCGGCCGGCAGCCGTTTTTTCTTGTCGGGCGGCGGCATGACCTCCTTCGGATCGGTGTGAAGGATACGCTCCATGATCAATGACGCATCGGCATTTCCGGGAACAATCGCCTTGCCACTATCTCCCCCCTTGAAAGCCAGCTCCTGCTTGTCCAAGCGCAATCCGCCCTCAATGGTCGCCTCATCGGGGCCATGGCAGGCGTAACAGTTCTGCGACAGGATCGGCTGGATCTGTGTGGTAAAATCGATCTTTTCCGGCGCGGCAAAGGCAGGCAGTGCGATCAACAAGGACAATGACAAGGGGGGACAAAGCATGTTCACGTTTCAAGATACGCAGCGAATGGACGATTTTCCATGTCAGATTGACCATTTTATGGTAATTTCCGCTCATGTCATACCAGACCACGCCATCCACGATTGCATCCCTGTATGGGTTGTTCGATCATTTGCGGGGGTAATCTTTTACGTGAAAGACATCCAAGGGACTTTTATTCACTGTAATGCCCGCTTTGAACAATTTCACCACCTGGCACCGGGCGAGGCAGTGGGACGAAACGATTTTTCCCTCCATCATCCCACCATCGCGAGCCGCTACCGCAATGAGGATCAAAAGGTCATGGAATCCGGAAAACCTGCTGTGAATTGCATCTGGCTGGTTCCAAATGCCAAGGGCCTGCTGCGCTGGTGGGTTTCCAACAAATACCCCACCTATGACAGATCGGGAAAGATCAATGGCATCACCGGTGCGATGTATGAGATTTCCAACGCACAGGGCATGACCGAGCCCTTTGCCAGGATCGAACCCGCCCTCACACTCATCCATTCCAATCCACACTCCTCCCTCTCTACCGCCGAGCTGGCCACCGCCTGCCATTACTCCCAGAGCCAGTTCAACCGCGTGTTCCGCAACCTCACCGGACAATCCCCACGCCAATACATGCTCCACCACAAAGTCGAACATGCCAAAGACCTGCTCGCACGCACCGACCTTCCCCTCTCCGAAATCGCTTTCCAATCCGGATTTTACGACGCCAGCGACTTCGGCAAACGTTTCCGCGAAATCGAGTCGGTCACCCCGAGACAATATCGCATCAACATTCAAAAAACCGTGTTTTGAACCGACCTTGTGATTTTCATTGAATAAACCCGTACCCGGATTAGTCTGAACTCCATACAGCGAATGGGGGCGTTCTGGTTTCGACGGAATGTCTGAAGCGCTGGTTGCACGTGGAGGTTGATCGGCTGGCCTCCCTAAAAGCCGCTCAAAACAAATAAATGCAGACTCTAACGAGCTCGCACTTGCTGCTTAATTGACGGCAACGTCGAATCCCCTACGCCTGTTAAGGGAGGAGGCGACACCGAACAGGCTGGATTGAGGATCGGGTAACCGGATCCATGATCGAGATCAAACAGGTTTCTAGGAACCGCAACGCCGTGAGTCAGCCCAGCAGTTCCGACATCCCAGATGACCCACTAAACGTGTAGATACCATCGCAGACGGCGTTCCGGACAGGGGTTCGACTCCCCTCGTCTCCACCATTTTAAAAAGCCTCAGAGTTCGCCCAAAGGCTTCGGCTGGCAAGCCAGCGGAAGGTTTGGCGAAGGCTGCCCGCCGTAGCTTCACGCGAAGGCTGCTGATTTTGAGAGATACCTGAAATCCGGCTCCGGAAAAACTTTCGCCAAACGACGGCTCTGGTAACCCCCTCGGCAAAAGCCACGACCGGTCACTCCAGATCCACGATCAGATCGTCAAACCACGCATCGCCCCCGTTTCTTCCGCTGCGGTCCAGGGAGATGCGATCCAGCTTGCCGATGAATTCGGATTTGACGGTTTGGCTTTTGCGGAAGGTTTGTTTTTCGTGGGTGATGTTGACACTGATCCCGACTTCGTTGCCGGGCAGGCGTTTGACATCGACACTCATCAGCAGGAGCTTGTCGGGCGGCGGGGTGAAGCCCATGTCGGTGTTACCGAGAATGCTCATGTTTTCCGAGACTTCCTCGAAACGGAACGCCCCTCCTGAGTATCCCGGGTGAAACAACGCGCGGACATTCCCGATCGAAATCCCAACGTGAAAGGCTCCGACGCCCTCGCCGCTACCGCCGATCTTCGTCTCGATGCGCAAGGAATCAGGAAACTCAGCGTTGCCTGTGAGATCCCTGGCATGCAGCAGAAGCTGTTGATCCCCATCCCCCTCATGCCTGCCTGAAAGAGACACCATTCCTTTTGAAACCCGACCGCCAACCCCGACTCCGGTTTGAAACTTCAGACGGCGGTATCCATTCTCCAGCGAGGCCTGATCCGTGTTGAAAAATTCCACGAACAGCTTGCCGCCGGGTTTCATCGCAGCCGGCTGTTTCCTTTCCTCCAGCAGGCTGGTGACGGCTTCGCGCAGCAGATCCTCCTTGGCCCAGCGCCCGCCGCCTTCCAGCTCGGCCATGATCCGAGTCAGACGCATCCGCACCTCGGGATCATCCGAGCTCAAGCCCTGCCGCAACTGCGGCAACACCGCCTTACCCCTCCATAATATCTCTTTCTGAGCCTGCTCCCGCTGTTTGAATGTTACCGATCCAAGTTGTTCGATGAGTTGGACCATGTCTCCCTCCACATGACCCAGGCCTTTGCTGAACTCCTCCAAGACCTCGGTCTCGGCGGAAAGCCCTCTTTCCTGCAGCAGCTCAAGACGCCAGTCCGCACCCTCCTGCGCGGATCCGACGGCAAACCAGGCGAACGTCATCCATGACATCATCCATTTCATGGAGGTAATCAACACAGGCCGAAGCAAGGATTCCAGTATTTTCGGTAATCAGGGAAAGGGGACAGGAGATCGCATTCATCGTAGGCCTCTGCTTTCACGCTTCACTGTCCATCATTCCCCATCCTCGGTGTGCCTGCCCAGCATGATTTTGATCCTTTCACACGGAAAGTGGTATCCAAGCATGGAGTAGGGAGTCTCATTGGAGCGCTTCTCCATCTCCTCGAGATCGAGCTCTGTGCCGTTGATTTTGGCTCTATCATCGTAAAACCGGATCAAGTTCACCACGTCGTTCATGGTTCCGATCAGTTGGCGGTTGGTTCTCCCGAGAAGGATCACCGATTGGTTGTTGGGGTCAAACTCGGCTCCGTGCCTCGACCAAAGCTCTGCAATCCGCGCGAGCAAGCGCCGCCACATATCGGGAAAATCCTTCACCCCGGTCACAGAAAACATAAAAGCATGAAGCGTGGCATCGTTCATGACGATCACCAAGGGCTTGCGCCTGACCGTCACGTAATGGCAACTCCAAGCATCCAGTCTCGGCTCCTGAGGGATTTTCGCACTCTGATCGCTCAGATAACACTTGAAACGCTTCGCAAACGCCGCCGATACCCTCAAAATCATCTTGCGCAAGATACCGATTCTCTCATCGCAGGGAAAGACGATTGATCCGGGATCACCGAAAACGGACTTACAAAGCGGTGCGAGTGGTAACGATCTCTTCTCTCGGACTTCTCTACGCCGTTTCTATCGAAAGGATCCCACTGCAATAGCGGGAAACTTTTTCAAACTGCGCATGGATATCACGATCGATTCCACACTCGTTTGCCATCTTGATGAAGACCGCATTTCAGAACTCTGGCGGCGGCCCCAACTTGTCCGGAACCGGATGAGTTTGCCTCCGGTCAAAGGTATCGGCGATATCCTTCCTCAGCCGTTCCAAATCCATGCGGTCCGCATCGATCAAAAGCACCAGATCGATCAAATCCTTAACCCGTGTATTGGTTCGCTTCCCGCGAGGCAGCATGTAGGCATGGAGTTTCTGCGCAAAATGTTCTTCACGTGAAATCGATGGAAAACTGCCCGCAGCGACTCCTGCAAACCCAAGCCAGTCGCGTGGTGCTGTCCACTCATAGGGTTCGCGCTGGATATCTCCCATCCCGATGTCCAGATGGAAGCGCGCGAACAAACGGCCATCCAGGCTGCACTCCACCGGATGACGAGATCCACCACTTGGCGCTCCGGCAAGATCCGTCACAGGTTCGCCAATGGCATACCCAAAGAAGTCGCCTACATCCTTCGCTGCGGCAGTCTGTAGAGCCTCAAGAAGTTCGTCTCGGGGCAACGTACCGGAAGCGAGTCCCAGATCGAGATCGCGCGTCGTGCGAGCGACAGACAGCTTGAGCTCCAGAGCGTGCCTCCTTTGAGCCGCCAAGGGGGACTGCCTGCGGCAAACAAACGAACCAGCAGTCGATCGAACGCCACTTGCCGGCGCATGCGCTGGGGATCAACCCCTTCGGCCTTGGATGCGGCGTTCAGCCGATCTTCCAAGGCGCGACGAAATGAACATGCGCTTGAGTAAGATTTCATGGGTCAAAGTTTTTCAAGGATTTGCCGGATTGCCGGAGAGACCTCCGCACATGCTTTTCCTTGTCTGATTTCCGCCCGCGTGATCAGTCCACGCCTCAGTCCTTCATCCATCGCTTCTTGCAGCATGTTCATATCCGCATCACCGGAGGCGGCACAGTCGAGTATCGCACGCATGGTCGTCGTGACGGCGTAGCCGCGTCCGCGGACCACTTCATGAGATTCCAGCCTGGACTTGTGAAGTATCAGCACGTCCGGGGTTTCGCTGTTTCTGCGAAACCCCGGCGGCACTATCATATGGAGCTTCGAGGGATTCACATCCGACAGATCCCGCAGTGCCAGAGCCGTACCGTGCGAATACACGCCCTGCGGCTCACCTTGGCGGTTCCGCGACCAGAGTGACCAAAGCACCAGATGGTCATTCTCCGTCCGGGGATAGTGTCTCAGTCGATAGATCCCCCGATGCTCTCGGAGCCAGTTTCCCTCCTTCACATGGTAGCTGTGCGTGCTACGGGCAAACCCAGCTTCCAGCGCTTGAGCCATCGTGAAATACCCGCCCTGACTCTCGGCAATCACGAAGAGTTGATCATGGTCGGGTGGTGTAGTTGCTGCACACATATTCAATATTCCTGAACATATATGCGGATGCCAAATCCTGCAATCCGAATCTTCACTCTTGATCATTCATTTTACCCCTTTCACCCCCTCCCGATCTTCTCCAACTGCCTGCGGTGGATCTCCATGTGCGCGCCGGCGAGCGCGTGCCGAGCAAAAGCATTCATCGCGCCGAACCATGGATGCACATGACGCAGGCGGGTTTTCAAATCCGGTGTCGCAGCCACGGCAGCCAACAAGGCTTCACCCGATGCCTCGAACTCATCCACCACCGAAGCCGTCGCATTCACACTTGGTTTCACCGCCGCCGTGCTCACTTCCCAGCGCGGCTGACTGCCATTGCCCAACTCAGAAATCACATGTGCCATCGCATGATTCGTGATGCGCAAATGATCCAGTGTCATCCACACCGACCCACACCGACTGCTATCCTCAAGCCTAAGCAGCCCGTCACCACCCCCTCCTCGAATCCATGCGCGACTGGGGTCTCAAATGGGAAAAAAGCACCAAGACCATGATCTCGCCAAACTCTAAATTCCGATCTCTTCCCCCCGCCCACTCACTTCCTCGTTCCCATCGGAGGAACCGGCGTGGACGGACCATTCGCACATGTTCCACTGAACGTGCTGGTACCAATCACCCGCCCCGACGCATCCCGTTGGGTCACGCTGGGTATTCCGTAGGAGTGTCCGCTGCTGGTTTGCGTGCCCGTGAGCCGACCCGAGGCATCACGGAACTGCGTACGCGCCCCAGTATAGGGACTCTGAGTGGTGCTCGCCGTGCCTGTTAACCGCCCGCTCGAATCCCGATACGTCGTGCTGGAACTGCTGCTATAGGTATTGGACTGAGTTGTGGCACTTCCCGTCAACCTGCCCGACGCATCCCGGAAATCCGTGCGAGAGGTGCTGCCGTAACCGGAACGGGTTGTGGCCGTCCCGATCAACCGCCCGGATGCATCCCGGATCACCGTCCGCTCCTGCCCACAAAACTGCTTCTGCCGCTCCAACGTCTGAACCACCCGCCCGCTCGCATCCCGCACCACCTCCCGGCAGGTCTGTGCGATGGATGAGTTCAAACATGCCAGGGATACCAGAACCGGAAACAGAATCGTCTTCATGAGAGGATAGACGGCGGCGGGAAAGGGATTATTCAGGATATTTTTGAGAAAGGTTTGAAGGATTCAATCCATGCTTTACCCCTCTCGGGGCTGATGAGGAATTCAATACAAAAAACTGTATGTATACTGCAGAATAGTTTATCAGATGTTCTCCAAACCCAGTGATTCAAGGTAGTTGAAAGTTGAGTCGTAATATGATGGCATTCGCGTCGGATCTTCTGGGTTCCCATGAGGAACAACAATAACCATACCTTGACGCGCGCGTGTTAAAAGCACGCGATACGCATTTAAGAGATACCGTTTCCGGTCTTGATTCAAAATCCTCTGCCACTTTGCACCTTTAAAACTTTGATGCTGCCAACCTTCATCAGTAAAGCGAAGGTCTCCATCCCAAACAACACACGTCCAATCGAGCTCAAGCCCTTGGACGTCAAATTCAGTGGCAATGTCTTCAAGGTAAAAACTTGAACGCACATCGTCACGGTCATTTAAAAACCAATTAACAGGATCTGTTTTAACCCGCACATCAATAGCATGAGGCTTCAATCGCATTGCCTGTGATGATACTACTATTCCATAACGTTCGGAACCGCGGGCTTTTGAACGTAACCATGTTTTAGCCTTGGAAAGATCTCGGGTTAGCATGATTGGATATTTCAGCGCGAATTCTGCGTAGGTTTTACGCGCCTTTTCAGATTCCTGATCAAGTAGCTCTTTAACGAAACGACTAAGATGCTCAGCTCTAAAAGATCGTAAAGAGACACTTAGGTGAAGTTCTGGATGTTCGTGAAACTCTCCTTTGCCAGAATTATAAATTTGTTGTTCTGCTACCGCGTAATCAGGATCAGTAAGTCTGCTAGAGACATGAACATCCCAATCTTGAAACGAACGATTACGGGCGTTGATCCATTCCGAAATACCAGCTTCACCAGTGTTAATTTCTTGACCACCACCAACTAGGCAGACGACTACAGCCCAATCATTGTGGCGATCTAGACATGAAATCAAAAACTCGGGTTCTGATTGATTGAAGTCTGAGACGCCTTTTTTTTTCTTCATGAACGAAGTTGTTTGTTCCAAATTCCACGCTCTTTGAGCTTCATCGAATAGGGCCACATGCTCGATTGGAGGAGTCAAATCAGAAAGGCATGCATCCCGGAAATGATGGACATTTTGAACAAAGGCCTTCATCTCACTTCTAGATTCTTTTAGCGTGCTCCTGCGCCCAGCCGCCCGCTCTTGAGCTACCTTATCTCTTGCGAGTGCTTCACACAAAATTTCCACTAATGGGCCATTTCCCGAGAGGAAAACACTATAGAGGGCGGAATCTTTATCCCGATGTCTTGTTGCAACATTGAGTCCAACGAGAGTTTTACCTGCTCCAGGAACACCAGTAACAAAACAAATGGCTTTTCGGCCATTTCGCATACACGATTGAATGATATTCTCAATACATTCTGATGTAGTTGAGAGATTAGTTGCTGTAGCGTCACTTCTAGAAATCGCCTCCACACCATGTCCATTGTAGAGAGCTCTCGCAGCCTCCAAGATAGTAGGAGTTGGGGAATATCTTCCAGCTGCCCAAGCCTGTGCATCAATTTGCTCGCCATCTGAAAATCCAATGACTTGATCAATCGTGTCTCGCAAACTCACCGCATTAGCAGCCAAAGGCTCAAGCAAGTTATCTCTGGCGCTCTGAATTTGGATAGTGGGCGGTAAGTGAACTGCATCCGTCGCTATTAGAATTGGAGCGATCATTATAGAGTGGCTACTCTCGTGAAAATTTTTAAGATCAAGACCGTAATCCCATACTTGTTCCCGATCTCGTGCATGAAAACGCGTTTCACCGACTTTGAATTCAAGAGGAAAAATAATATGATCGATGATCAATACGACATCAATTCGGTGCCCCATACGTGGAACAATAAATTCAAAGTGCAACCAACCATTAATTCCAATTAGCGATTTTTTAAGAATTTTAATTTGTTCAACCCAAGCAGTGCGTTGTGTAGGTAAAACTTCAAATTCATTGTGACGTAAAATTTTTCCCAGCACCTCATCGAGAGGCGTCTTCAGAAAATTTTCAATCGGATCTGAGTAATAAGATCTGGCAATTGTTTGAGCCTTTTCTCGGTTTGCGCTTAGTTCGTACATAAAAATTTAAAGAATTCTTAAATTTAGCAACTTAATTCTAAAAGAAAGAAGCACTCATGCCATCAATCTACCACACCTCCATTCCAACCCTTCTTTATCTGGGTTGAAAGCCTCGTCTTTAGGCATAAGCAGCGTTTTCCCCGCTAGAGAAGCGATTTCTCTCTCGCCCGTGGATCGTCTTGGATCGATCGCTTTGGAGATATGCCAGTGATAATCAGGTCCCGGAGCAATAATATTTCGATCCATGGCCCAATGGTGGTTTTTACAGAGTGCAAGACCGTTAGTGGGGTGGTCATTCCGGCTCTGTGAAAAAGGAATCAGGTGGGCTGCATCGATAAAGGAGATATCATTTCCTGAGGATAGCCGAATCCGCAAACCACAGGCAGCGCATTGATGATCGTAAATTTCGAGGATCTTACGGCGGAATGCGGGAGAGCGGCCGTATTCGGCAGCATCCTCAGCGACGTTGGAGATGGATTGCTGATGGATGATTTCCGAATGTTGATTGTTGATCAATAAGAGCGAAGGGAAATAGCGAGAAATGATCGCCTCGCGCATGAGTTGGCGGTTTGCGGGAATGGCAATGAGGAATTCAAACCCATCGGTGAAGCGGGCGAAGACGTTTCCGAGATCTGAAACACGAATTTCTCGCCGAATGGGCGTGATTCCATCCGCCTCGGTCGCGAGCCAGAATCCGTCGCCTGCCAGATAGCGGAAGGGCAGATCGGGATTGTTCTGATCGTTGTGTTTTTTTACGATTTGGAAACGCTCGGTAAAGCGGTCGCGCAATTCCTGGCACCACGGGATCCGATCCGGCGTCGCCAATCCCTTATCGATCAAATCAAAAGCTGCCAAAAGCAGAAGAGGCTTATGCGGCCTTTCATGCGGACTCCCCTCCTCGGTCGGCGTGATGCCGACATGGAGGTCGTAGAGTCTTTCTATGGCGACATCGATTTTCACGAAAAGACTAAAAAGGTGAATCGATCGATTGGGAAGGTAAAAGAGCCGAACTGGGTCCTCTTATAGATGGGTAGGCAACGGCTGTTTTCTTGTTTTTTTCTTCTTCACGAAATCTCGTGCGAGATCGACTTTTCGGAACCGGCAACCGCTCCAAGGGATTTCGGATTTACCCTGAATCACCCTCATGCCGGTAATATAGAGGCTTTGGGAACTCTTCTTTGAAGGCAAGACGGTAGCCACATGGTAGATGGTGTCCGGTCGCAGTGGACCGTCTGGAAAGCCATACGCATCCGGTGCCGAGGGATCGGCATGGATCGGGCCTGACATGTCTGTGTTGATCGCGACGACGCGGTCGCCTGGACTGAAGTTTGTCATGAGTGTGGTTGGTTTATGGATCGAAATGATTGCCCAAGGGGTAAGACATAGGTGGGGTGAGGTTCACTTTAAATCCCGTTTTTATGCAACGGCGTTTGGCTCCTCATTCCATGCGGCGGCCACGGCGATGCCACCCTCCCTGCAAACCACTTGATGGACTCGACTACACTCCGTCCAACCGCCGCGGCTACGCCGTAATGAAGCCGCTTGAAACATCGATGGCACGGTCAAGTTTGTGTGAACCGATATTTAAAACCCGATACCGCAGGCCTGAAGGGCTGGAGCGGGGCGCTGGCGGGTAATTCAGTGCATCCATTCGGAAGTTGGTCCATTTCCAATCAGGTCAAAGCTGTCGGAAAACTCAAAATCCGCTCCTTCTCCACAGGTTCCGACAAAGCAGATGCCGATGGTCATCTTGTAGCCTGCGCCATGACGTTCCACTTCCATGTAATAGGGTGACTCGAGGGCATAGGGACATTCCTCAGTGTCGAGAAAGAACTCGTAGAGCGACCTTCCGGATTTTGTGTGTGTTTTGAATCCTTTGAGAAAATCAGGTTTACAGGCTTTGACCACCTCCAAGAGCATGAATTGAAGCGTCGCTTCTGATCCTACTACTTCGATCGCCTGATCTAATTCCGAGGTGTTCATTGGGGATAGAGGATTGAAGATTGAAGATAGAGGATCGGACGAAGAAGTCGAAAGTCTGAAAGTCGAAGGTCTGAGCTACAATCGCTGGTGCGATTGGGGGGCGGGGCGGATGAAGAAGACGGGCGAAGAAGTCGTAAGGTCGAAGGTCGGATGAAGAAGTCTAAAGGTCGAAGGTCTGAAGGTCTGAGCTACAATCGCTGGTGCGATTTAGTTGAACCGTACCAGCCCCGACCGGGCGGGGTAAACGGTTGTGTTTCAGACTTTGACTTCATTTCCTTCCGTCCAAGCCATTACGGCTTCGCCGATATTTGAATAGCTCATTACCATTCGTGCCGCTTTCAGACTTTCGACTCTTCCTGTTTGACGAGTTCCTCCATCGACATCTTGTAGTCGGCCTCTTCTTCGGCGGAGCGGTTCATGGAGCGCATGGCTTTGATTTTCCGGCTGAGGGAGGCGGAGCTGTCGCGCATGCCTTTTTCGTTGAGTTGGACGGAGGAGGCCATGTTGCGGTCGATGCCCATTTGTGTTGCGGTGGCGATCGCGTCCTGGTTGGCGGCGAGGAAAAGAAACTCCCATGCGAATTCCTTGCGCTGGCGGGTGATTCGTTGATGGATCTCGGTGAGGCTGTAATGGACGGATGCATTTTCATAGCCGTCCGTGTAGATCGCGACGATGACCTTGCCCGGGCGTTTTTCCTCGGGTTCTGAGGAAAGCTGCTTTACGAGGGTGTCGATGGAAAAGCCGATCGCGTCCAACAGGGCGGTGCTACCCCGTGGGACGTAGGTTCGGTGGTTCAATTCCCTGACCTGTTGGAGGGGGGTGCGGTCATGGATTTTATTGAATTCGTCATCGAAGAGCATCAGGGATAAGTTCGCCTCGCCCGGGGCATCGAGTTGGCTTTGGAGGAATTCATTGAAGCCGGTGATGGCGGCGTGCTGCAGAGGTTCCATCGAGCCGGAGCGATCGAGGATGTAGACGATTTCTGTGAAGTTTGGGTTCATGGTGATCTGGTGAAGAGATAGAAGATAGAAGATAGAAGATTGAGGATTGTGGATTGAAGATCGGGGATCGGGCGAAGAAGTCGGATGAAGAAGTCTGAAGGTCTGAAGGTCTGAAGGTCTAAAGGTCTGAAGGTCTGAAGGTCTGAAGGTCTGAAGGTCTAAAGGTCTGAAGGTCTGAAGGTCTGAAGGTCTAAAGGTCTAAAGGTCTAAAGGTCCGAAACAGAACCGCTGGTGCGGTTAAACAAAAAATCGCACCAGCGATTGGAACTCAGACTTTCGACTTTCAGACCTTAAGACTTCTTCCATGGGGTCGGACATAGGCGGGGTGATGGTATGTTTTATTGTAATCATGCATCGGTTTTGTTAGAATCTTGAACATGACATGGGGGTCCGTGACCACCTGCGGGCATGAGGGACATCAGGGCATTGAATTTCCCATATCAAAGCTGCGAAGCAGGCTCATGGCAAAAGACATCATCTGTGGCGTTTCACCACGATCGTTTGTCATGAAACCAACTACAACGGAGAATCCGGCGTCTGCAGGCCGGAACGTTCGGATCGCCTCCCGCGAAGCGGCACAACAGGTCCAACCTTAAAAACATCCCTATGCTGCACCGGCTTTTGAGAACCCATCTATCCGCGATCCCAAGATCTTCGGGGTCGTGGAAGAGCGGCTCATATCCCCTGCATGTGAAGACGTTTTGATCGCAGGCGCAGGGCATTGAGAATGATCGAAACAGACGAGAAGCTCATGGCGGCGCCGGCGATCATGGGGCTGAGGAGGATGCCGAACCACGGATAGAGCGCGCCTGCGGCAATGGGGATGCCGATGGAATTGTAGAAGAAGGCGAAGAACAGATTCTGGCGGATGTTCGACATCGTCGCCTTGCTCAGCAGAATGGCGTGGACGATACCCATCAGATCTCCTTTGACCAGAGTGATGTCCGCGCTTTCGATCGCGACATCCGATCCCCTACCCATCGCGATTCCGAGATCGGCTGCGGCAAGTGCCGGGGCGTCGTTGACTCCGTCACCAGCCATGGCGACCACGGCCCCTCCGGCTTTGAGTTTGCCAATGATTCCGAGCTTGTCCCGGGGCATCATTTCCGCGTGGATCTCATCGATCCCCAGTTCACGCGCAACGCTATGTGCGGTGGGGCGTTGATCGCCCGTGCACATGACCACCCGGATGCCCAGCTGGCGGAGACCTTGGAGAGCAGCGGCAGTGGTTTTCTTCACCGGATCCGCAATCACCACAAATCCCGCCACATGATCGTCGAGCGCGATCCATACCACTGTCCTGCCATCATCGAGATAGGTGGCGGCCTGGGATTGCAGGTCTTGCGGAACGACCACACCGCAGGTTGACAGAAACGCGGCATTCCCGACACAGACCCGGGTGTCCATGACAAGGCCCTTCACACCGCCGCCGATACTGGCGCTGAAATCCTGAACGGGCAGTCGTTTGAACATCGATGCGTCGGCCTCGTTGACAATCGCCCGCGCAAGCGGATGCTCGCTCACTGCCTCCACCGAAGCGGCATGTGACATCAATCGCGCGGGATCTGCCCCGGATGCGACGATGATGTGGCTGACGCGCGGTTTCCCCTCGGTCAGCGTGCCGGTTTTGTCCATCACCAGATGGGTGATGTTTTCAGCGCGCTGGATGGCCGCTGCGTGTTTGACCAGAATGCCCATGCCCGCGGCACGGCCGATGCCGACCGTGATCGACATGGGCGTGGCCAGCCCGAGGGCACACGGACAAGCAACGATCAGGACGGAAACCGCCTGCACCGTCGCGAAGACCATGGCGGAGCCGGTGCCAAAAACCGACCAAAGGATCCAGGTGGCGATGGCAGCCAGAACCACCATGGGGACGAACCAAGCCGAGACCGTATCCGCCAATTTCTGAATCGGAGCCCGGCTGCGCTGGGCTTCCGCAACCATATGAACGATTTGTGAGAGCAAGGTATCCTTTCCCACTTTTTCCACCCGCATGACGAAGGTGCCGGTCTGATTCAAGGTGGCGCCAATGACCGGATCTCCCGCATGCTTTTCGACCGGCATCGGCTCACCCGTGATCATCGACTCATCCACATGGCTGCCACCTTCGATCATCCTGCCATCCGTCGGTATTTTTTCGCCCGGGCGCACACGCAACAGGTCACCGACGGCCAGCCGCCCGATGGCGACCTCCCGCTCGATGCCATGCTCGAGCCGATGAGCCGTTTTTGCAGACAGACCGATGAGGGACCGGATCGCCACCCCGGTGCGGGATCTGGCTTTTGCCTCCAACCATTGCCCGAACAGGACCAACATCGTGATCACGGCTGCGGTCTCAAAGTAGAGCCTGACTTGGCCGTGTTCCTTGAATGAATCCGGAAAGGAACCCGGCGCGAGCACCGCAACCACGCTGCAGGCATAAGATGCGCCGACGCCGATGGCGATGAGCGTGAACATGTTGAGGTTCCATGATTTCAGGGATCGCCATGCCTTGGAAAACACCATGCCGCCCGGCCAGAAAACGACGGCTGTGGTCAGCACGAGCTCGATCCATGCGGAAACCTGCCTGTCGACATGCAACTCGGGCATCATCTGCGACATTGCGATGAGAAAGACCGGCAACGTCAGGACTGCGGAGATCCGGAACCTACGGGCCAGGGCATGGATTTCCGGATCATCTCCCTCGCCAGCCAGAAGAGGGTTGATCTCCAGCGCCATGCCGCAGACAGGGCATTCGCCCGGAACGTCCGATGTTACGCCGGGGCACATCGGGCAGAAATACTTCGCACCCTCAGGCGGTGAAGCATCGGAATCATGCCGATGATTGCCACAGCAGTTTGCAGGATGGTCGGAGTCACTCATGCATCAAGGGTATGACACGGGTTGGTTCAAACCGCAAAAGCAACCTTGCCAGCCCGCCGTAAAATCTCAACTATCCCCGCGTTCACATCCTTCACATCAACCAACCCCATATCCCCTATATGAAATTCGGAATCATCGGAGCCGGCATGATCGGCCATTTCCATGCCAAAGCCATCACCGCGATGACAGGTGGCGAACTTCTTTCCGTCTTTGATCTCCGCGCCGAGGCTGCTGAAAAAATCGCTGCGGAATATGGCTGCAAGGCATACTCCGACATCGATGCGTTTCTGGCCGATCCCGAACTGGAGATCGTCACCATCGGCACACCATCCGGAGCGCACCTCGATCCGGCGCTTGCGGCCTTGAATGCGGGCAAGCATGTGATTTGCGAAAAACCGTTGGAAATCACTACCGAGCGGATCGATCAACTGATCGCTGCCGCCTCGAAAAACGGAAAGACCCTATCCGCCGTCCTGAACCGCCGGTTTCACCCGGGGATGGATGCCTTCAAGAAAGCGGCGGATGAAGGAAGGTTCGGGATCCTGACTTCTGCCTCGGCATATGTGAAATGGTATCGCGATCAGGCATATTATGATTCCGCCGGTTGGCGGGGCACATGGGCGCTGGACGGAGGTGGAGCCCTGATGAACCAGTCCATCCACACCGTTGATGCGCTGATCTATCTGGCGGGCCCGGTCAAATCCGTGCAGGCCAACGCCGCCTGCCTCGCACACGAGCGGATCGAGGTGGAGGACATCATCGTGGCGACTGTCGAATTCCATAACGGTGCGCGCGGCGTCATCGAGTGCTCCACCTGCACTTGGTCGAAAGACGGACACCCGGCACGGGTCCAACTCTCCGGAACTGAGGGCTCGGTTTTCCTTGCCGACGAGGCGTTTGAAATCTGGGATTTCATGCAGGAAAAACCCGAAGATGCGGAAATCCGCAACACCCTGATGAAAGGCCAGGGCGCGGGACTCGGTGCCAACGATCCCAAGGCGATCCAGTTCGATCAGCATCAGCGAAACTTCGAGGAAGTCGTTCAGTCCATCCGGGAAGGCCGCATTTGCAAAACCAACGCCACCGAGGCGCGCAAGGCGGTGGCCCTGATCCGGGCGATCTATGAATCCGCACGGAACGACGGGAAAAAAGTCTGTCTTTGAGTGAGTCCGATCGGGCGGATGCTTTCGCCACGGGCGCAACGTGAAACGATGAATCCTTTATTTCCAGATCGGCAGGGTCTTGCCCGGATTGAGAATCTGCGGAGGTTCGATGGAAAACGTTGACTGATCACCAAGCCGATAAGGTCCGTATGCAATGGGCACCACGGTGACCTTCAGAGCGGGTTCCTCGTCAACGATCGTTTTCGTGACATGGATCATCGCCGCACTGTTCGGGTTTTTGTTCACCTCCAGGATATCACCGGCGTTGAATTTGTAGACCGACTCGATGTCGTTGGTCGGGAAAAGATATTCCATCACCACCGGAAAGCCGACGGCTTGGGCAAAATCATCCTGTTTCACCATCGCTTGGGTGCGGATCGCAAAACCGGGATAGATGAAATCCCCTTTCTCCAGCTTGGTCACATCGATCACCTGATATTCCCCTTCCACATACGTAAGGAGCAGGTTTTTTTGAAAATTCCGCATGTAATTGCGCACCAGCAGGGTGTTGAGCTTCTCGCGTTTTTCATCACTCCAACCGAAATACTTTTCGTAGAGTTCGGTGGGACCGAGTGCGTTTCCGCTGGGGACATCCAGAACCGTATACCGCTTGAGTTCGGGCAACCGGCCGAGCCATTTGAGAATGGCGTAGTTTCTCGGAATTTCAGGATTGCCGAACACATGCAGGCATAGAACCCAGCTGATCAGCGCGAAGGAGGCCGCGAGAATGTTCGCCAGCGTCCACCAATAGAACGCCGGTTTTGGCTTTTCGGCTTCCTCCTCATCCGGATGACGTTTGTGTGCCGACATGAACTAGGACACACCTCCCCCGCTACAGACTTCGCCGTCCTCCGCACCGCTTCCCTCCGCTTCATCCTCCGGCTCGAACGATGTCCCGCAGCCGCAGGAACGACGCGCTTTGGGATTATGAATCTTGAATCCGGCATCCGTCAGATCGTCCGAATAATCGATCTCGCAACCGCGCAATCTGTCCAGGCTGTCCGCTGCGATGATGACACGTGCATCACCATGCTGCACGACCTCGTCGCCCGGCTCCGGCTCCGTGACGTTCATTTCATACTGCCATCCCGCGCAGCCGCCCTTGCTGACACCGAGACGGAGGCCGGCAGTTGCTGAGGCCGACTTGCTTTTCAACAAGGCCGCAAGCCGGGTGCTTGCTGTGTCAGTGATGCGGATCATGCCCGGAACTTAACCGCTTGCCGCCAAGTTGAAACTCCAAATTTCGGGATGGGAACACAACACGGAGGATGCGGGGGATGCGGAGCAGCAGGAACAACGATGCATCCGGCGAAAGCCCGGCAGGACGGTGCCCTGCCGTTCATGCCTCACAACTGAAACAGATCCTCCGCCGGGGTTTTGCCCATCGACATCTGTGCCTCGCCGTTATTCGCGAGGTGAACGAGGCAATGGTAGACCGATTCCGGATCGGCATCGACTTCGAAGGCGACCTGCTCGGCATGCTTGGCCTCCGAGACCAAGCGGCCGCGGACGCGACCGAGGAGTTCGAGAAAAGTGGCCGCAGCGGCTTTTCCTGCTTCCACACCGGGCTGGTGGTAAGCGTTGATATGGACCAAGGAAGCATAGAAGGAAACCGCCCGTTCGAACAACGCGATCAACATGCCGAGGGTGAACGGAGTGACTTCGTAAATGGAAATCGTCAGGGAAGTGCGTCCGTTTTCATAAAGCGCGTTGCGAGTGCCGCGAAGGAAGCCCTGCAGATAATCCTGACTGGTGTTTCCGGGATCAACCTCGATGGATTTCCCCTGACGGCCGTGACGGACCTCAATGAACGTCGCGAAGAAATTGTTCACCCCCTCGCGGAGCTGCTGCACATAGGCATGTTGGTCGGTTGAGCCCTTGTTGCCGTAAACCGCGATCCCTTGGTTTACCATGTTGCCATCGAGATCTTTTTCCTTGCCCAGCGATTCCATGACCAGCTGCTGAAGATATTTGGAGAACAGAACGAGCGAATCCTTGTAAGGCAGCACGACCATGTCCTTCTCACCGCGGCCATTTGTCGCGCAATGCCACGCGATCGCGAGCCGCATGGCGGCGTTTTTCTCCGCATCCCGCACGCGTGTTTTTTCATCCATCGCAGCAGCACCCTTGAGCATGCCATCGATATCAAGACCTTGCAGGGCTGCGGGTACGAGCCCGACGGTGGACAGAACGGAAGTGCGTCCGCCGATCCAATCCTCCATCGGAAACCGGGCGATGAACCCGTGCTCCACCGCGTAGCGGTCGAGCTTCGAACCTTCTCCGGTGACCGCAACGGCATGTTTTCCGAAATCGATTCCGGCCTTATCGAAAGCGGCCTTGGTTTCCAGCATGCCGTTTCGGGTTTCCGGAGTCCCTCCGGATTTGGAAATCACCAGCACCAGGGTTTCAGCGAGCCTGAGGGTGGATAGCACTTCATCGATCCCTTGCGGATCGGTATTATCGAGAAACGCGATGGGAAGTTTCGCTTTCTGGCCGATCGCGTCGGAAACCAACTGCGGACCCAGTGCCGAGCCACCGATTCCGATGAGCAGGATTTGCCTGAAAAGCCCGCCTGCTGCCGTGCGGACCTGGCCGGTGTGCACCTGATTGGCGAAGGATTTCAAGGCTTCGATCGGCCCGGTGATCCGGGCAGCCAGTTGGGCGTTTGGCGCAAGCCCGGGCTTGCGCAGCCAGTAATGCCCGACCATGCGTCCCTCATCGGGATTGGCAATCGCTCCGCCTTCCAATTCCGACATGTCGTTGAACGCCTTGGCGATCTTTTCCTTGAGCGCATCTTTTGCGCTGAGGGTGATGTCCATCAGGGACAGATCCATGGAAAACCTGAGGTCTTCATATCTCACCAAATTGTCGTTGTATGTTTGCCAGCTCATTGTGTTGTTCGTAGGGATAGGGGGTTAGAAATTCAAGATCGACTTCACGGGATGCGGCTCGAGTTTTCCGCGTCCGTTGAGAAAGGAAAGTTCGATTAAAAAAGAGACCGCGACGATTTCCGCACCGAGCCCCGAGAGCAACCGCACCGCGGCGGCGGCCGTTCCGCCGGTTGCCAGCACATCATCAACCAGCAACACCTTCTCGCCCGGACGCACCGCATCCTGGTGAATCTCCACCACCGCCTGACCATATTCCAACGCATAGGCGGCCTCGATGCATTTCCATGGCAGCTTGCCCTTTTTCCTGACCGGAACAAATCCCACACCGAGTCGGTCCGCCACAGCCGCTGCAAGGATAAACCCGCGCGCATCAATCCCGACGATCTTGTCCACCTTGATCCCGCCGGCTGACGCACTGAGCAGATCGATGGAGGCATGAAAAAGCCGCGCATCCCCGAGGATGGGCGTGATGTCCTTGAAGACGACTCCGGGCTTGGGAAACCCCTCGACATCCCGAATCGCCTTTCTCAGTTGCTCGACCATTTCGAAGCCTCACCCGCCCTCCATCGCGAATCAAGACCCGAGAGCACCACCGGATAAAAATCCTTCGGACGGAACAACGCGACGCACGGGAGACATGGACCTGATGCCGGCAGGAGAATCAGAAATCCCGGCGGCCTTGCAGCGCGCGAATCAGGGTGAGGTCATCCGCATGTTCCAATCCTCCTCCGGCCGGTAACCCTTGGGCGATCCGTGTCACCTTGCGCGATTTTCCGCGCAGCAAATCTGCGAGATAATTCGCAGTCGCCTCCCCTTCCACATCCGCTCCCAGGGCGAGAATGATTTCCACATTGCCATCTCCACGGTCCACCCGCTGCAGGAGCAGGGGAATGTTCAGATCCTCAGGTGATACCCGGTCCAAGGGCGACAGCTTACCGCCCAGACAATGGTATTTGCCTTTGAAAACCCCCGACCGGTCGAGCGACAACACATCGGTTGCCTGCTCTACGACACATAACAAGGAACCATCCCGCTTGTCATCGGCACAAATCTCGCATTGGTCGCGCATGGCAAAAAACCCGCAGACCGGACACGCGATGATCACCTCCTGCGCATGAAGCAAGGTCTCGGACAATTTCACCGGATCGGCCTTTTTATGCTGCAGCAACCATACCGCCATGCGTTCCGCACTGCGCGGACCCACGCCCGGAAGCTGTCTCAGTTCGGCAACCAGGCTTTTGACAGGAACGGGAAAATCTACACGGGACATGTGGGTTTTGATTCAAGGGTTCTCTTCCACCTGATCCGCAGGCATGCTGTGATTTGAGGTGTAAATGATTGCACAAAAACCGGACCACAGCACCGCCACCAACGCCACACCGATGTCCGGCCTGTAAGCCGCCAACCACAGCACCGGCAACCAGAACAGGGTGATCATGCAGACAAGCAGCCAAACCAGATATCTGCGCCACATGCCGGAGATATGGAACAGAACCAGGGTCAGACCAAGACACATCAGACACGTGCCGACCCATAAGACCGCGGGATCGAGCGTGCGATCGGGCGGCGACATGCCCGCTTTCACCAACATGGCGCCGATCCATTCGTTCACGCGTCTGATCATCCCGAAAAGATCCAACCCCACAGCAAGACCGAGGGCCATCAGCACGATCGCCAAGCCCGCAGGAACCACATGCGCCGGATCTTTCCCTTCCTGTTCACCCATTAACCGAGAAGTTTGATCAATTCCGCGCTGTGCGTGGCAGGAGAAACATTCTCCATGACCGCCTCGATGATCCCGTCCGCACCGATGATGAACGTCGAGCGCTCGATACCCATGACCTTCTGACCCATCACGGTTTTCTCAACCCATACCCCGTAGTCATTGACCATCCGCTTGTCCACGTCCGCAATGAGCGGATAGGGCAGGCCCTGCTTGGAAATGAAATCCCGATGACTCTCCACACTGTCCGCACTCACACTGAACACCTTTGCCTTGTTGGCAATCTCCGACCATTCGTCGCGCAGCGCGCATGCCTGGACGGTACACCCCGGGGTGTGATCCTTCGGGTAAAACACCAGGACCACACGCTGACCTTTCAAATCACTCAGCGCGACCTCATACTCTTTTCCACTCTCAACCGCCATCGCGCGGAACTCGGGAGCCTGCTCGCCTGCCTTAGGTTTCATGGGCGGAGCTTCACTCCCATTTCCCCGTAAATCAACTCCAAGTTTTCACGCCTCAATCCGTGCCGTCCCCCACTTATTCGTGTTTCATGAAATTCCATGGTTGTCTCCATGAGACAAGACGCTAACTTTTCCTCACCATCTGTTCCAACCCTTGATTTTTCGTCTTTCCATTCTTCTGCTGACCATCGGTGCGGTCTCCGCCAAGGATCCGATCACCGAAGCGACGAAAAACCCCATGTCACTGCTGCCGACGGGCAGCGTGCTTCACGGGGTTCTGCTCCCGCGCTATGACAAAGACCGGAAACTGGTCGGCGACCTGAAAGCGGAAATCATGACCCTGATCGACCCGGAACTCATCCAAGGCGATACGATCAGGATTCAATTCTACCAACCGGACGGCAGCCTGCGCGGAAAGATCCAGCTTCAAAAGGCGGTATTCAACCAGACCACATCCCGGCTCCGTGCCGACGAACCCGTGAGGATCGATACCGACCGGCTCGTTGCGAACGGTGCAGGTCTCATCTACGCTTTTCAACAAGGCCAGGGCTTTCTCATCGGCCCGGCATCCACCCGGATTTCCTATCCCGACAGCTCAACCACCATGCGATCCACCCCCACCAAAACAGCCGCACTTGTCGCCCTCGGCCTCACCCACTCCACCCCCAACGGTCCTGCAGCAACCGTTCCCGCGGAAACCAAGCCGTCTGCCATCCATGCCACCGGCATCTCCACGGAGGAAACGCTCGATCGCCTCGAGGAATCCATCCAAGACTCTCTCCGTGAGGACCTTGCCAGCTCCGAACAAGCCTCCAAATCCGCTCGGGAATTTGCCAAAAGCAGCGGGCTACAACACCGCATTTCCGACTCACAAAACGAGGCGGCTCCCCTCGAAACCGCACAAAGCCCCAATGATACGGTCATCCGTTGTGATGGTGGCATGTATTTCGATGCGGAAGCCGGCGTGCTCGTCTATCTCAAAAACGTTTCTGTCGATGATCCGCGTTTCACCCTCAAGGGTGCGGACGAACTCAAGGTGTTCTTCGCAAAGAAAGAACCGCAAAAAACCGACCCGGCTGAGAAAAAGGAAACCGCACCGGAATCCCGTTCCCTCGGCGTGAATGCGAGTTTTGGAGATGTCCAAAAAATCATCGCTACCGGTACCGTTCATCTCCTGCAAAAAAGCGTCGCCGGAAAACCACCCGTCGAGGCCAGCGGCGGACTTCTCACCTACGACATCCCGAAAGGCGAGATCATCATCAGCCAACGCTATCCTTGGGTCAAACAAGGAACGTTCTACGCCCGTGCCAGACAACCCAACCTCACCCTCCGTATTCTCAACAACGGCTCTTTCTCCACCCAAGGCAATTGGGAAATGGGCGGCAGACTCAAGCTCGACGGACGCTAACGTTTTCCGCCCTCGATATTTCACCCTATGACCCACGACCCAGGCTCCACCTGCACCCATCTAGAAACCGCGGTCCTCGCCGCCCAAGGTTTGAAAAAATCCTACGGCGGAAGAGTCGTGGTGAACGATGTCTCCATTACCGTCCAACCGAAAGAGATCGTCGGTTTGCTCGGGCCCAACGGTGCCGGCAAGACCACTTCTTTCTACATGATCGCCGGTCTCATTCCCGCCGAGCACGGCACCATCCAGCTGCTGGGCGAGGATATTTCCAAGTTGCCCATGCACCAGCGGGCGCGCCGTGGCCTCGGTTACCTGCCACAGGAGGAATCCGTGTTCAGAAAACTCAGCGTTCTCGACAACCTGCTCGCCATTCTTGAGACCCGTCCCAACCTCTCACGCAAGGAGCAGCTCGATCGCGCCCACGAACTGCTCGATCGCTTCAACATCAGCAAACTTTCCAAATCGCTCGCCATCACCCTCTCGGGCGGTGAAAAGCGCCGCCTTGCGATCGCGCGCTCGCTCTGCTCGGATCCCAGAGTCCTGATGCTCGATGAGCCCTTCGCCGGCATCGACCCCATCGCGGTGGAGGACATCCAACGGATCGTTCGCGATCTTCGTGAAAAGGACGATCTCGCCATCCTGATCACCGATCACTCCGTACGCGAGACCCTCTCGATCACCGATCGCGCCTTTCTCATCCACGACGGACGTGTGATTCTCGAGGGAGCCTCCGACGAACTCGTCGACGACCCGATCGCACGCAAATACTACCTCGGCGAGGATTTCAAAATGTAACCTGCACGAACATCCGACCATATGAAACCCGCACTTTGTCTGTTGCCGCTCATTCCGCTGCTGACCCAATGCGTTGAAACCGGCCCGAGGCTGCAACATCAACCGGCGTCTTACCAAGCCTTCAACCTCGGCGGACGGGGCTTCGGCGGGACCAGTGTCCACCGCTCACCCGCGGTGCTCAATGTTTCCGGATGGGATCCGAAGGAAGCCCACCGCAGCGGCAGCCGTTTTTCCGAAAAGAACGTCTCCGCACTCCGCAGAAATGGTGGTCTGGCGCTCATCGCACGCTCCGCCAAGGGTCCTCTGTTAGATGAAAAATTCGGCGATTTCCTCAAAGCCGCCGATCGGGAAGGCATGATGCTCGGCGCCTACCACTTCGTGACCATGGATCAGCCTGCGGCGAAGCAGGCGGATGATTTTGTCAACCGCGTGCGCGCGATCGCGCGCGCCAGAGGACTGGCCGGCAGAAATATCCTCATGGTCGGGGATTTCGATACCCAATCCACACCTGATCGCCTCGTGGATTTCATCCAACGCGTCTACCAACGCACCGGCATCCACCCCGTCACGTATCTCGAAAACAGCGATGGTTTGCGCCAACGGCTCAACAATGCCACCGCCGCCCAGAAGGCGATCATCCGCCGCTCTCCCTATTGGCTCGCTCTTTACAGTCCCGGCGGCACCGAACGGGTGATGGCAGGAGGAGCGCTCACGCCCGACAAGCTCAAAGCCCAATACGGCATCTGGAATCATTGGGTGATGTGGCAATATGGGGGTGTCGTCTGGGAGCGTGGCGCGTCGCAAGCGAAGCACTACAACACCCATGAATGGCGAAGCCCCCGTTACTTCGGAGATCTCGCCCATCCGATGGAGCGCAATGTATTCAGAGGCTCCGTGAGCGATCTCCATGCTTTCTGGGCTCGTCACAGCATGGGGATCTGAGCGGCCGCACCCCTCCCCCATGGCCACGGATCCTCGCCGCTCGCCGGATCCCATGCTTCAGCCAAATGAGTCATCTCTCTTGGATTGATGTTTGAGAATGAATGCATAGGCTGCATCCGATGCTTGCCTTTTCGACTTGTTGGAACAGTTCGCGCCATACGGATGGCGAGAGCATGATCGACGAAATCATCGGACTGGGATTTGATCGCATCGAACTCTCCCATGGCATGACCATTGCCAAGCTGCCAGGAATCCGGAAGGCCTATCGCGACAAAACATTCATCTGCTCCGGAGTCCATAACTATTTCCCCTCACCCGTTGAGGTGCTGATCGATGCACCCGACGCCTACCCATACACCTCGCATCGGTCCGCCGAACGCAAACGCGCGTTCGAGATGACAGTGAAAACGTTGGAAATCGCCGCCGAGTTCAACGCAGGTTACCTGGTGCTTCACATGGGTTCCACCCCGTTGAATCATCGGAAATTCACCAAACCTCTCACCGCACTGGTCGCCGCAGGACTTCAGCACCATCCGAAATTCATCAAACAAAAAATCCGGTTCATCAGGAAGCGCGAGAACATCGCTCCGCTCTATTACCGGCGGGCGATTGAAACGCTCGAAGCCCTGGCCCCGATCGCCGAGCAATACGGAGTCAAGCTCGCGATCGAATCCCGCTCACGATTTGAGGACATACCAAACGAACGCGAAATGCTCAGGCTGCAAGAGCATTTCAAGGATAACCCGTGGATTGGCTATTGGCACGATTTCGGGCATGTGCAGCTCAAGCACAACCTCGGCCTGCTCGATCACGCACAATGGCTCGATGACATTTCTCCCTGGCTGATCGGCGGCCATGTCCACGATGTCGAATGGCCCGACCGTGATCACCGAACTCCCCTGACCGGCACTCTCGATTTCAAATCCCTGCTCTCCCGTTTTCCGAAAGACAGCCCCCTGATCTGGGAACTCAGCCCGACCCGGGAAGCGGAGGAAATCCGCCAGGCCCTCGCCGAGTGGAAGCGCATCGGGATCGGAACCCATGGCTGAACCGTAAGGCCTGCCGATCACCGCTGGTTCGCGGTCGGTGCAATTTGACACATCCGATTCAGCGCTCACCACAGCCACCGCTGACGATGGCTTCTCTCGCATCGGCCGTGGCTTTTGCCACGTCTTTCGCAGTCAATAACTTGGAAACGATCACACATCTCCTCCCTCCGGCCGAGAGAACGTGCGGAAGATTTTCCCTATTGATGCCACCGATGCAAAAGGCGGCGATCTGCGAGCCGACATCTTTTTCCATCTCCGCGATGTCACGGAGGCCGATCGAGGGGCGGCCCGCTTTGGTCGGGGTCGGGAACAAGGGACCGAAACCGATGTAGTCCGCGCCTTCCGCGAGGGCTTGTCTGGCTTGGTCGAGGCTGTGGGTGGAGCGGCCGATCAACATCTGCTCGCCAACGAGCCGGCGCACCTCGGAAATCACCCCGTCGTCCTGACCGATATGAACCCCGTCCGCGCCAAGCTCTACCGCAAGATCCGGGAAATCGTTCAACACGAACGGAATCCAAGCCGCTTTGCAGAGCGGAACGATCTTTTCCGCAGCCCGAATGATCCGCTCGATCTCCACAGCTTTTGCACGCAGTTGGATCACATCCGCACCACCTGCCAGCAGCTGACGCGTGACCGTGAACACATCTGCATCGGACACGTAGCCGAAATCGACAATCCCATAGAGCCGGGCGTGAAGGAGTTTGGATCTTCGCTGGCTTTGGTTCACAGTCCTTTTTCTTCGAGGAAACGACCCACCCAGCCGATGTCATAGGTTCCATTGGCAAAATCCGGATGATTGAGGATTTCCTGCTGGAACGGAATGGTGGTCTTGATGCCTTTGATCATGAACTCCCCGAGAGCGCGCTTCATCCGTGCGATGGCGATCTCGCGAGTGGCGCCGGTGACAATCAGCTTGGCAATCATCGAGTCGTAATAAGGAGGCACCGAGTAACCGGAATACACGTGGGTATCGACGCGCACTCCCTTTCCACCCGGCGCATACCAGAGCGAAATCGTGCCCGGACTGGGCATGAACTTGTTGTAAGGATCCTCGGCGTTGATCCGGCACTCGATGGAATGTCCGCGCGGGCTGGCCTGCAGGACGTGGCGTGACAGAGGCTCGCCCGCTGCGACACGGATTTGCTCTTTGATCAGCTCGCAACCCATGACTTCCTCGGTCACCGGATGCTCCACCTGGATCCGGGTGTTCATTTCCATGAAATAGAAATTCTCCCCCGCCTCATCGACGAGGTATTCAATCGTGCCGGCATTCTGGTAGTTGATCGCCTTGATCAGCGCGACCGACGCCTTGCCCATGCGCTCACGCATTTCCGGAGAAATCAAAGGTGAGGGACATTCCTCGATGATCTTCTGGTTGCGTCGCTGCATCGAGCAATCACGCTCGCCAAGATGGATGAAATTTCCATGCGAGTCGGCGATGATCTGGAACTCGATGTGATGCGGGTTGAGCACCAGTTTCTCCAGGTAGCAATCGCCATTTCCGAAACAGGCCATGGCCTCGTTCGAGGCCGCTTGGAACAGGGCTTTGAATTCCTCCTCCTTGAAACACGGCCGCATCCCGCGGCCGCCCCCGCCGGCTGTCGCCTTGATCATCACAGGCAAACCGATTTCCTTCGCTTTGGCAAACGCCTCATCCGGATCCGTCAGAATTTCCGAACCCGGAGTGATGGGCACTCCGTTGGCGATGGCGGTGGCACGTGCGGTGGCTTTGTCTCCCATCATGCGGATGACTTCCGCGGAGGGACCGATGAAAACAATGCCGGAAGACTCACAGATATCAGCAAACCGGGCGTTTTCCGATAGAAAGCCGTAACCCGGATGAATCGCATCAGCTCCGGTGATTTCCGCAGCCGCAATGATGCGGTCCGGCTTCAGGTAACTGTCCTTGCTCGGACCAGGACCGATGCACACCGCTTCATCCGCGAGCTGGACGTGCATGGAATCGACATCCGCTTCGGAATAGACGGCCACCGACTCGACCCCCAGTTCGCGACAAGCACGAATGATGCGAAGTGCGATCTCGCCACGGTTTGCTACCAGGACTCGTTTGAACATTGCATTGAAGGATGAAAATTATTTGATGCGGAAGAGCACATCACCGTATTGCACGGGATTTGCATCCGTGGCCACGATCGCGCAGATCGTCCCTGAGCGCTCGGCTTTGATCTCGTTCATCACTTTCATCGCTTCGATGATGCAGAGGGTTTGCCCCTCGGATACCGTGGAACCGACCTCGACAAAGTTCGGTGCGTCAGGTGCGGGCTTGCGGTAGAAGGTCCCGACCATCGGGGAAGTGATTTCCGCGCCCTCGGCAACCGGTACGCCCCCCGCAGCGGCGGGAGATGCCGCAGCAGCAGGTGCGACAGCAGGTGCCACGGCAGGCAACGCCTGGGCCGAAACACGGGGCATGTTTGCCAACAGTCCGCCGAGCGCCTCCATATCAGGGCCTTTTTTCAGTTTGAGATGAAAATCTTTCTTGGAGAGATCGAAATCGGTGAGCCCGTGCTCGTTCATCAATTCCACAATATTTCGGATTTCTTGGAGGTCCACAGTTTCGGTTTGCTAAAGATTGATCTGAGTTGGGATGGAGTCATCGCGATTCCGTCACTGACGGAGATTAGGAATTCATGCCGAAGCTCGTCAAGCATTGCATGTTTGAACCACCCGATTTTCCGAACTTGCTTCCGACGGCGAAAAAACCGAATCTAGCGCCATGCCAAGTCCCGCCGAGGCCGATCCGCGCTTCAACGAATTCATCCTGCTCCAGGCGCAAAACGCCGGCCTATTTCTCGCCCAACTGCCCAATCCGGCCACGGGTGAGAAATCCGTCAATCTTCGTGCCGCGAAATCCGTAATCGACTCCCTCGAGATGCTCAAAACCAAGACCTCGGGAAATCTGACCGAACACGAAGCCAAGCTACTCGATACCGCACTGAAAAACCTGATTCCACTTTACAAAACCCATCTGAACGACTCCGAAGTCTGAATTTATG
>JBEAZA010000015.1:0-5731 GCA_041170385.1 Verrucomicrobiota bacterium
TTCAATAACTACCGCCTGCGTGTCATCGCTCAATGCGGATAATCCTCAACTCAAACTAACCACCCAACCATAACCACAAACCAAAAAATCACCTCATCCCCCAAACTTTGGTGTAGACCCGCCATTCGTAGCTTCCGGCACGGAAGCGAAGCAATTGGCGGAGAGGGTGGGATTTGAACCCACGGTGAGTATTACCCCACGTCCGATTTCGAATCGGGTGCCTTAGACCACTCAGCCACCTCTCCTGAAAGAGGCGCGGACCTTGCAACAGGTTCGGCGCTTTGTAAAGCGAACAATCGGCTAGAGCGCATCGAGCAATTGCTGATGGATTCCGCCGAATCCTCCGTTTGACAGCACGGCGACGACGTCGCCGGCTCTTGCCTGTGCTTTCACGACGGCGATGATGGAGGCATTGTCCGCAAGATAATGGCTTACCCCGCCCCGTGCGACGATATCGGCGGCGAGTTTGACGGGATCGAGCCGGTCGTTTTCGGGAATTTTGTGCAAATCCGGAATGGCGGCGACCACGGCGAAATCCGCCAGCGAGAGGGCGTCCGCCAGAGGTTTCTGGAACACTGCGCGGCGTGTCGTGTTGGAACGGGGTTCGAAGAGAATCCATAATCTCGAGTCCGGATATTTTTGGCGCATGCTCTGAACCGCGAGACGGACCGCAGTGGGGTGGTGGGCGAAGTCATCGATGACTTTGATGCCGTTTTTCTCGCCTTTCAGCTCCTGCCTGCGCGCCACGCCCTCGAAATCGAGCAAGCCGGCACGGACCTCCTCCATGGTCAATCCGGCGAATCTGGCAGCGGCTGCGGCCATCGCGGCATTGCGCACATTGAACTCGCCGGTCATGGGCACCTTGTAGGATTCCTTGCCGAGAAAAAACGAACTACTAGATTCATCGTATCCCACTTCGGTGATCTGGACCGAGTTGTTTTCACCGAAGCCGATTGTGGTGACGGGGCAGGGAGCGTTGGCGCTGATGTCCAGGCAGTTTCCGTCATCGCCATTCACAAACACCATGCCGTTGCGCGGCACGATATTGAGCAGGCGCCTGAAGGTGAGTTTGATTTCATCGATCGATGCGTAGATATCCGCGTGGTCGAACTCGATGTTGTTCACGATCACGCATTCCGGAAGATAGTGGAGAAATTTGGATCGTTTGTCGAAAAACGCGGTATCGTATTCATCGCCCTCCAACACGTTGATTTCCGTATCAGGAAATTGAGCGCCACAGCCGAGATTTTTGGCAAGGCCGCCGATCATGAAGCCGGGATCCTTTCCGGCACTCATGAAAAGCCATGCGAGCATGGAAGATGTCGTGGTTTTCCCATGCGTACCGCTGACGACGAAATTCCGCTTTCCACGGAGAAAATGCTCCTTCATCACCTCCGGCAGGGAATGATACAGCAGCTTGCGTTCGAGAGCGGCTTCCGCTTCGGGATTGCCGCGCGAAATCGCGTTGCCGATCACCACCACATCCGCTCCGGCCGGAATATTCTCCTCTCGATAACCTTCGGAAATCCGGATCCCCTCGCCGCGCAGGAAATCCGACATCGGCGGATAGACATTGGCATCGCTGCCGGTGACGATGAACCCGCGGCGCTTCATTGCTGCGGCAACGGCACCCATTGCGGTTCCGCATATCCCTGTGAAGTGAAAGTGTTTGATTTGCGACATGACTTAAAATGTGGGCGCTGCGACCGTTGAGCTGTCACGTTCCTCGATGCGTTTGCGCAAGATGCGGTCCGCCATCTCGGTGACCATCTCTTTCATCAACAGCCAGAGATGCGAGCCCTCGCGGTAGTCAGCCGGAGCGATGTGCTTCACGCGTCCCGCATGAGTGCAGAGATCGTAACATTTGCGGAAGGATTTTCCGGTCCTGTCATCCGGATTGTACACCGCGATCCCATGACCGCCGTTCCGGTTCACCACCGTGAAGCAAGGCACATCGGTCGGGCCGTCCCCGACATAGACCATGTTTTCAAACGGGATCGGGCGTTGATCCGCCGGCATGTGATCGTTCACATCCTGATCGTAGCGCAGCATTCCTTTGTTGATGCGGAAGAGGAACTGGGTTTTGGTGGTGTGGGAGATGACGCGCTTGGGAAAACTGATCCGCCCCTCCGCATCTTCGCCGAACTCGCAGCCGAACATTTCGCGGACGTAGGGCTTCAATCGTGAGCCATCCAGCAGCGCCTTGAGTCCGGAGGAAATGATGTAATATTCCAATCTGATACCGGCGGACTCGTGCTCAGGCCTCAGAGCGGCTTTCGGCAGGGCCTCGAACATTTCCGGCAAGCCCGGAAAAAACGTCAGCCCCGCACCCAACTCGGTCAGCATCGCGTTGGTCACCCGGTCCATCCCCAGATAGTCCAGCAAGCACTTCATGTAGGCCAGTTCGCCGTCCCATTTCTGCTCGCTCACCAGTGCGTTGCATTTTTTCCAAAATTGTGCGGGATCGATCCCGAATCTGGGGAAAAGCACATCATCCTGCATGTATTTGGAGCTCAGGGTCTGGTCATAATCGTAGACCAAAGCGATCGTATGTTGCGGCGCAGCCATCTTATCCCCACAGGCAACCAAGCCGATTCTCCTCCGACAAGGCGTAATTTTTATTAAAAAATCCCACTGTCGGATTGACAACGGTCCTCATCCCCCTAAAGTCCCGCCCCCGCGACATCCAACGCGCGCAACTCTTTTACCAAAGACCGTCATGAGCTTCCGTACTTACCAGCCCACCAAACGCACCCGTAAACAGCAACACGGTTTCCGCGCCCGTATGGCCACCAAGGCCGGGCGTGACATCATCAAGCGCCGTCGCCAAAAAGGCCGCAAGCGCCTGATTCCCAAGGGTGCGGAGCTTCACTTCAAGCGCCACATCACGCAACACGGCTGATCCAAGGACAGGGCGATTCCTGCCCTGTTTCCTGCCTGCCTGAACTCTCCGGAACACCCACCCCATGCGTTTCCCGAGAAAACAGAGCATCAACCGCAGTGAGGATTTCCTCCGAATCAGAAAAACCGGCCACGCGAAAGCAGGCCGGTTTGTCATTGTAAGCACCTTGGCCGATCCCACCCTGACGGTGATCCGGGCTGCTTTCGTGACAAGCAAGCGTGCGGCGAAAAAAGCCCATGACCGGAACCGGATTCGTCGCCGCCTACGCACCTGCTTCCAGGCCCATGCGGGGCATTTCACCGATCCCAAGCGTTACCTCGTGACCATAGCACGGCCGGGCGCCGCCGAGGCCAGCTATGCGGAGCTGGAAGCGGATTGGTTGACCCAATGCAGGCGCCTGAAACTTTTTCCAAAAACAGGACTAGAGATTGACCATCATCATTCTACCACCTAAGCAACGCGGGGCGCCTCACCATCCTCCAATCTCCAACCGATTTCCAACTCCATGTACGACCGTAAAACCTGGATCATTCTCGCTCTCTGCGGCATCCTGCTCGCCTTGCATTTCCATTATGCATCCCAGACCCCGCGAAAACCCGATCCCGTAACCCAAAACCAAGACCGCACCGCCGAGTCGGACGCCTTCTCCGCTCCTGCCGGGTTGAGTGTCGAAACCCCTCCCCCCCCGACCGCGGAGGAAACCCTCATTCTCGAGAACGAGCACGTCGCTTTTACCCTGACCAATATTGGCGCGGGGATCAAATATGCCGATTTCAAGAAGCAACAGAACGTCGGGGAAAAAACAAACGTCCGCATCAACCGCCATGGCGGGGGAGCGATCGGCACGCTGGTCGATTCCGATCAGATTCTCGACAGCACGCCTTTCACCTATAAAGCGGATCAGTCCGTTTCCGGTAAATCCGCCGTTTACATCGCCCAACTCCCCCAAGGCCTGATTGTTAAAAAAACCTACTCGCTGGAGGACTCGCAGATTCCCGGCCAGCCTTATTTCATCAATCTCTCCGTTGCCGTTGAAAACACGACACGGGCCAACATCGATCTGTCCGATTTTTCACTTTATTTGGGAGCGGCCGCACCGCTGCATGAGGCCGAGCGCCCGACCCACACCGGATTTTTCTGGTATGAGAACAACGAGATGCATTTCGAAGCGGCGACTTCCTTCAAAGGCGGTTGGTTCTCCTCGGCGAAATCCACCATGACCAGCGATCATGAAACCCCGATCATCTATGCGGGCGTGGCTGACCAATACTTCGCAACCGTCATCCGCCCGAAAAAACCCGAGATGACTCCTGTCTGGGGCAAACCAAAACAAGTCCGCCTCACGAAGAACGGCGTGCCCCATGCCGCCGTACGCGCCGCTTTGACGCTTCCGGAAACCACGCTCGTTCCCTCCGTGCCCGCCACGCTGGATTACCGAATCTACATCGGACCGAAAAACAACACCACCTTGCGCAAACTCGATCACCACAAAAGCATCGGTCAAGGCTGGGGAGATCTCATGCAATATGGCTGGTTCGGGTTTGTCTCCCGCCCGCTGAGCTGGCTGCTCGACACCCTGCACTCCGGCATCAACCGACTCTCGACCGCCCAATCATGGGGGCTTTCCATCATCTGTCTCACCATCATCGTCCGCATCCTCATCTGGCCGCTGCATGCGAAATCGACCCGCTCGATGAAACGCATGTCCAAGCTTCAGCCGAAGATGGCGGAGCTGAAGGAAACATACAAAGACGACCCCAACAAGCTCAACATGGAGATGATGGGCTTGTATCGCAAATACGGCATCAACCCTCTCGGCGGATGTCTGCCCATGCTCATTCAGATCCCGATTTTCTTCGGTTTCTTCCGTATGCTCGACTATGCGGTCGAGCTCCGCGGCGAATCATTCCTGTGGGTCAACGACCTCACCCAACCGGACAACGTGGCGGTCGTCATGGGTATTCCGATCAACCTGCTACCCATCGTCATGGCCGGCACGAGCGTGATCCAAATGGCCATGATGCCAAAAACCGGGGATAAAATGCAGCAGCGCATCATGATGCTGATGCCCCTGTTGTTCTTCCTCTTCTGCTACAACTACGCATCCGCCCTCGCTCTGTATTGGACGGTTCAGAACATCTTCTCCATCGGCCAAACCTACCTCATGAACAAAATGCCTGAGCCCGAACTGGTGCTGCGCAAGGACGGTGGCAAGAAATCATGGGTCCAGCGCATGGCCGAGAAACAAGCTGAAATGCAAAAACTCCAGCGACAGCGCGCAAAAACCGGCAACATGCGCAACGTCACCCCCGATACCTCGAAGAAAAAACGCCCGCCTCGCACGGGGGGCTGATGTCTGAAAGGCAGGGCGCCATCGCCGAGGGCGCCGTGCCAATGAGAAGATAAGGATTTCCTGATATCATCGGCGGCGATTCATTTCATGCGGCGTCCTCGGCGATGCCGCCCGATCTCATTCATCACCATTCACATGCTCACCCTCGCACTCACCGGCGGAATCGCTTCCGGAAAATCGACAGCGGTCAGGCTTTTCCGGGAATTCGTTCCGGATATCGTCGTCTTCGATTGCGATGCCTCGGTCAGATCCCTCTTGGAACGCCCCGAGGTGATCGCGGATCTGCGTGTGCGCTTCGGGACGGAGATCCTGGACTCCGAAACCGGAAAGGTCATCCGTGAGAAACTTCGGCTGGAGGTTTTCGGTCATCCCGAAAAGCGGAAGGTTCTGGAAGAGATCCTGCATCCACGGGTCCGCAAGGAATGTCTTGATCTCAAGGAAATTTCCTCTAAACAGGGGGTGCGGTGCTTCCTAGC
>JBEAZA010000016.1:0-25424 GCA_041170385.1 Verrucomicrobiota bacterium
TCCGCCGCTGCAAAATCCGTACGGATCGAGTTGTCTGCCGAAATGCGTGCATTCCGCTCGATGGTATCTGCGGCTGCAAAATCCGTGCGGATTGAGTTATCCGCAGCGGTGCGATCGACGACCTCCTGATCGATACGGCTACCAAGCACGACATCCGCGTCAGCGCGCGCAATTTCTTCCGCGTCGATTTCTGATTGAAGAGCGGTGTCTGCAGCTTGAAGACTACCGAGTGCTGCTTCAACATCCGCAACCCCTCCCACTGAAAGAGTCCCATCGATATCGGCGTTACCCTCTACCGTGAGGTTACCGCCCGCTCCTGCCGTAGTGACCTCTGTTCCGAGGGATGGGTCAAGAGCCAGCATCGTAGCTGGTGTGAGTGTGGCAATGTAAGCATCCAGAAGAGCCTCCGTAGCAAATGTTGGCGCTCCGGCAATTTGTACTCCGGATGCATTTGTTAGATAATAGACTTCCGTGCCAGGAATGGCGAGTCCTACGGGGTTGGAGTTGCCTGCTTGTGCAACCTCAAATCTGACTGCACGCCCATAATTGACCGTGCTCGTGGTTGCCGTAGGGGCGCTGAGCTGTGTGTCGCCATTGGTCTGAATGGTAGCACCGCCACCACCTGTGACCACTTGTGAGTTGTTGGTTGTATCAATTAAGGTTTGAGTGATGATCACATCTCCGCCTGTACCTGCTACAACGCCACCTAAGTCGGTAGTACCGCCTGGCCCGGGAGTAACGGTCGGAACACCGGGAGTAACGAGGACGGTTGGCTGAACGGTCAGTGTGCCATTAACAGTAGTATCTCCAGGAATCGTGTAAGGTGCGCCGGCGGCAGGACTGGAACCGTCTAGTGTGGTTTGAGCTTGAAGAATTCCAGATGCGAACAATAATGTTAGAAGCGGGGTGTATGTGTTTATTTTCATAAGGTATGCAAACACTAGACATCTGAAGTTGGATGAAAAGCATCTGCATGTCATCATATGTGTTACTCTTTTTGTAATCGAAATTGTTATTTTTCTATATGTCTTTTGAATTGATTATTTGAAATGAAGATAAGTTCTAACCGTATCAAAATTTGTAATCTATTCAGAGAAACGTGAAGGATGCGAAGACGCAATCCTTTATCAATCATGGGTTTTAACGCTTCATGGCTGGACATGTAGGATTTGTGAATCTGTCACGGAAAAGACATGGATTGTTTCCGCTTCCAGATCCGGATGTGCGGGACTTCTCTCATTGACGTGAACGACCTTGTTGCCAAGTTCGCTCTATCAGATACTGAGCCTAACAGGAAAGATATCGCATTTCTTGCCAAGCCCGACTTCCGATCACCTCATACGAATAACCTGGTGGGCTGCATCACAAAAGAGAGCGAGCAAATCCCTCATGCCGATCTACGTGCAGGACTTAGCCGCCCCCTCCATTCACTTCATTCGGAGTTTCAGAAGATCCGGGCAGTCCAGCCGGGCGCGGATTCTGAGGATGTGCGTCCTGACCGTGGCTTCCGATATGTTCAGGCTGTATGCGATTTCCTTGACCGCAAGACCTTTTCGTAGCGCCTCCAAGACAGCACGTTGTCGTGCGGACATATCCTCCAGGTCTTCAAACGGGTCGATGCTCTGTCCGTTTTCAAGTTCCTTGAGTCCGATGGCCAGCGCATGACAAACCGCGTCGTTCGGGCTCATTCCGTGTTTGATGGCATATCGGCTTATGCATTCACGGAGATACTCGAAATTTTTCGGTTTCTCATCACGGATATGCGCGGGTTCAGTGGTATTCACTCTGAAAAAAGAAAGGTTAATGAATCAATTCGAATTCAAGTTCCATATGCCGTTATTCATTCGAAGTCGCATGCCGACACGCTGTCGGGCGGGATCTTTCCAAGACTTTCATGAAGCCGTGAAATTTCCTGTTTGAGTTCCATTTTTCGCTCCAACGCGACGTAGCGGTGTGGTGAGTCGCTAGCTGCGGTGTTACCAAGCAGCGTCACGGTTTCCATTTCGACAGAGAGCAAATCCAATCTGGCCTTGAGAAGTTCAATCATACCGATATGGTAATATTACCCATTCGGAATACCCTTGCAAGAATTAATTCTGGAATCACGCCTTGGTTGGTTTAGGTTGAGGTCGGAACCTTTTATTTATGTCTATTTACAGGGAATTTCCCTCAGCCCTCCGAAAAGTGATCGCGAGCACCCAAGGTGGGAATCAAAGCGATTTTGCCGAAGTGACGGGTATGACGGCTGCATCTGTTTCACGCCTCTGTGCTGGCACCAGGGAGATCACCAAAGATACCTTGGAAAAAATCTCTCGCCATCTTCCTGAAGCCGAGCGGCGTCGGCTTTATCTGGCAGCGATGCGTGATTTCCTCCCGAATGAGGCTCATGACATGTTTTTTTCATCCTCGGGGAAAAAAGCCCTGATGATGCGTGAGGACGAGGCAGATTATTCGGTAATCGATCCGGAGACGCGCAAGATTTTAGAATGGCTGAAATTGCAGGCCGCGCGTCAAGAAGAGGTGCGGGCTTGGCTAAGAACCCTTGGCAAATGGATTGGGCCGGGGATTGACTGACGTCCGGCGCAGGTTGTGACTACGAAACGTTTCAGCCGAAACATGCACACCCCGCGAAGTGACACCCGGAGGATACCCGGGTGTGATGGGCGATGACGGAAAGGGCTTGGAGCCCGCTGCTCCGTGGGTTCACTTACTCGCCTGTTTCATCGCTTGGCTGAACCAATCGTTGCCGGCGGGGGGCTGCTGGGGACGGTTGTCGCGGCGGGGCGCTTGGCGGTCGTTGCCTCCGGGCGAGCCCGTGCGTTGGCGGGCCTCAAAGTCGGGTTTGGATTTCATCGAGAGTGCGATGCGGTTTCTCTTCAGATCCACTTCGGTGACGGTGACTTGGACTTTCTGTCCGACTTTGACCACCTCGCTCGCGTCGCGAACGAACTGATCGGAAAGCTGGCTCACGTGGACCAGGCCGTCTTGATGGACACCGACATCAACAAAGGCGCCGAAAGCGGTAACGTTGGTGATGATGCCGGGCAGTTTCATCCCAACCGTCAGATCGGCGGGTTTTTCGACACCTTCCGCGAAGTTGAATATTTCAAACGCCTTGCGCGGATCGCGGCCCGGTTTGGATAGCTCGGCGAGAATGTCCTGAAGCGTGGGTAAACCGACATCTTCCGAGATGTAGTTCTGCAGATGGATTTTTCTGCGCTGCGAGTCATCGCGCATCAGGTCGGCAACATCGCAACCGATGTCCTTGGCCATGGTCTCAACCAAGGCATAGCGCTCCGGATGAACGGCGGAAGCATCGAGCGGATGCTCGGCATCGCGGATCCGAAGGAATCCCGCGGCCTGCTCAAAGGCCTTTTCACCGAGGCGCGGTACTTGTTTGAGTTCCGCGCGGGAATTGAAGCCTCCCTTTTCCGTTCGGTAGGCGATGATGTTTTCCGCCAAGGTATTGTTGAGTCCTGAAACATACGCAAGGAGATGCTTTGAAGCCGTGTTGAGCTCGACGCCCACCCCGTTGACACAGCTGATCACGGTATCGTCCAGCGAAAGTTTCAATGCGCGTTGGTCGACGTCATGTTGATATTGCCCGACCCCGATGGCCTTGGGGTCGATCTTGACCAGCTCGGCCAGCGGGTCCATCAGGCGGCGGCCAATCGAGACCGCACCGCGGACCGTGACATCCTCCTTGGGAAATTCCTCGCGTGCGGCATCCGACGCGGAATAGATCGAAGCACCGCTTTCATTCACCATGATGACAGGGATCGAGGAGGGGAGTTTGAGTTTTTTGACAAACGCCTCGGTCTCCCGCGATGCGGTGCCGTTGCCTATCGCGATGGCCTGGATGTCGTGTTTTTTGATCAATGTGGTGAGTTCGACCGCCGCCTCGTAGAGCTGGCTGTTCGATCCGGCCGTACAGTGAAGCACGGTATGATGAAGAAGATTGCCTTGGGCATCGAGCACCACGGTTTTGCAACCGGTGCGGAAACCGGGATCGATCGCGATGGTGCGGCGTCGGCCCAGCGGCGAGGCGAGCATGAGTTCGCGGAGGTTGTCGGCAAAGACCTGGATGGCGGTTTCATCGGCGCGTTTTTTCCCGAGCAGGCGCATTTCGGTTTCCATGGAAGGCATCAGCAGGCGTTTGCAACCGTCCTCCACCGCCATGCGGACTTGCTCAGCGGCAGCGCCCTTGCCGTTGACCCACTCGCTTGTTGCGATCGATGCAATCCGTTCCGGCGGCACGTCGATGCGCATGAACAGGAATCCTTCTTTCTCGCCGCGACGGATGGCGAGCATGCGGTGGGAGGGGATCGTCTTGAACGGCTCCGACCACTCGAAGTAATCCCGGTATTTTTCCGCGCCTTCCTCGTTTTCTTTGCCATACATGATTTTGGAGGAAACCGTGGCGTCGGTCTCGTAGATGCTTCTCGCGCGACCGCGCAGGGAGGCGTCGTCGGAAACCCGCTCGGCGATGATGTCGCGGGCGCCGGCGAGGGCATCTTGCACGGTGGCGACCTCCTTTTCGGGATCGATGTGCTTCGCGGCTTCTTCCGCTGGATCGGCGTTCTGATGTTCCAGCAGAAAATCGGCAAGCGGAGAGAGTCCGCGTTCGATCGCTTTGGTGGCGCGGGTTTGGCGTTTCGGCCGGTAGGGTGCGAACACATCTTCGAGAACGGTCATCGTAAGGGCGGCAAGGACTTTCTTCCTGAGTTCATCGGTCAGGAGTTTGCGTTCATCGAGGGATTTCAGGATCGTCTCGCGTCTCGCATCCAGCTCGGCGAGTTGCAGCATGCGGTCGCGGATGGTTTGGATCTGGACTTCATCGAGTGATCCGGTGGCCTCCTTGCGATAGCGGGAGATGAAAGGAACCGATGCACCTTCTGCGAGCAGTTTGGCGGTGGAAACGACAGAGGAAATCCTGATGCCGGACTCGCGGGCGATGAGTTCGAGGTGGGCTTGGGAAGATGGATGTTCGGACATGATATTCGCGGAGCGGAATTTTACTCCGGAGACCGGTCCGGTGGCAAGTGATGGTGAACCCATTCCGCATAAAATGATCTGGTAAGCCGACGGTCTGGCGGGCATTGCTGTTTGCATTCATGGACCCAACCAAGCCCATCAACATGCCGCAGCGGCTGAAATTCATCGATCTTGCGAGGACGATCGCCATTTTGCTGATGCTGGAAGGGCATTTTGTCGGGCTCACCCTGATGGCCGACGCGCGCGATCCGTCACATCCGGTTTATGCGGCTTGGAATTTCATCCGTGGCTTCACCGCTCCGTTGTTTTTCACCGTGGCGGGGATGATCTTCGTTTTCCTCCTTGCGGGAGAAGAACAAACCGCATTTTTCCAACGTATCCGGGTCCGCAAGGGATTGCGCAGAGCGGCTGAGTTGTTGGGTTGGGGATACGTGTTGCAGCTCTCCGTGAGACATGTCCCGAATTATCTGCAGGGAGAATTCGAAGACTGGGTGTTTGCCTTTCATGTCCTGCAATGCATCGGTGTCGGCCTGATATTCCTGCTGCTGATTGCGGCGGTCCAGCGGATGATCAACCGAATCCCGCTCACGCTGTTCTATTCCATCGCTCTGGTCGCATGCCTCGTGCTTTATCTCTGGATCAAAAGCCTGCCCGAGGGAACGCATGTTCCTGCGGGTTGGCCGCAACTCATCCAAAATGCGTTGAGCGGACCGCGGTCCGTGTTCCCGATCGCGCCATGGCTGTGTTTTGCGTTTCTCGGCGGTGCGATGGGCGCCTATGTCCGCAGGATTCACCATGAACCCGCCACGCCCCGTTCCTGCCTCTGGTTTTTCGGGCTGGCGGCTGCCCTGAAGCTTCTATGGCTTGCAGCCGTGATCATCCCCATGAGCCGGAGTTCCTCCGAGGCCATTGCATGGTTCACGGGACGTGCTGCCGAGGTGGTCATGTTTCTGGGGTTGTTGCGCCTCGTGGAAATCCGCTTCGGAATCGGGCTGCCACGGTTTCTCCGCATCGGCCGTGAAACCTTTGCCGTTTACATCCTGCACGTCATCGTGCTTTACGGCGGGTTGTTCGGCCTTGGACTGAACCGCATGCTCAAAGAAACGCTCAACGCATGGCAGGCGGCGGGTGGCGCGCTGCTGTTCATGGCGTTTTTCGCCACCTATGCAATCCTGCTGAATCTGCGGAAAACCCGGAAGACGAAATGAATTTCAACGTCCCGCTTGGATCACATTGAGCAGGTGGTTGGCCACCGCTTCCATGTGGTTGTTGAGATCGATGAAAATCATTTCGGTTTGAACCACGGCACCCTCCTGCATGCGTTTGGCCGCCGCCTTGTTGTTGCGTTTCCGCAGGCGATCCACCTCGCTCTCGATTTCCCGCGCATGTTCGTAGGCAGTCCCGTTAACCCCCTGCAAGGCGTTCTTGGCCACATCCATCAACATCCTGACCTGCTTGCCACATGCCGAGAACTCCCCGTGCTGTTGTTCCGAAAAATCACGGCCTTTTTCATATTTGCGCTGCACAACTTTCACCATGCGGTAGATGCGATCCGTCGCTTCTTCAAACTCGGCGACGATTCTCAACATCGAGGTGATGCGCGAGGCATTGCCCGAGCCGATCTCGTGAGTGGAGCATTGGATCAGGTAGGAGGTGATGTCATGCAGCATCTGATCGCAGGTGTCTTCCATCCGTTTGATTTCCGCAACGCGTGCGGAGAGGTCCTCCTTCGGCCGGGCGAACACCTCCATCATGCCATCGAACATGTCGGACGTGAGTTCGGCCATGTTCTTGATCGCGCCATCCGCTTCAGCCAGGCTGAGCTCGCCGATATCGACCCATGAGCTTCCGAGGTAACGCAGCGAGGTCGTCTCGGCAGCTTTGCTGTCCTTGATCCACCAACTGACCCATGTTTCAAGCTGGGGAACGAACCAGATCAGCAACACGATGTTACAAAAGTTGAATGCGCTGTGGAAAATCGCGGTGGCAAAGGCGATCTCCGATTTGGCCATGTCCTTGTTCGCGGAGCGGAGCGCGTCCGGGAGGTAGTCGACCAGCGCCCAGACCATGTGGGTAAAGGGGTAAAAGAGGATGAGGCACCAGATCACTCCGATCACGTTGAAGGAGAAATGGGCCCGGGCGGCGCGCTTGGCACTGGTATTGGCGCCCAAGGAGGCAAGCCAGGCGGTGACGGTGGTTCCGATGTTTTCACCCAGAACAACGGCAGCGGAGCATTGGAAAACTCCCAGCGGATGGGTCGCGATATCACCGAACCAGCCGTTGAGCGCGCAGGTCATCGTGATCGCCATCGCCGCCGAGGAAGATTGCACCAACAGGGTGAGTAACAGGCCTGCGATCAGGAAAAGAATGATCGAGCCGAAACCATGGCCATTGATCAGGGTGATGATCCCCTCGATGTATCGTGCCGTTTCGGGGCTGGTTTCCAACATCGATTTGAGATCGGGAACCGAGTCTTTCAGCAGCCCCAGCCCCATGAAAACCAAGCCGAACCCGATGGCAGATTCGCCATAATTTCTGAGCTTGTCCTTGCCTGCAAAGAACAGGGGCAGACCGATCCCGATCATCGGCAACGCCACGGTTGAAACGGAAAATTTCCCGATCAACGCGACAATCCATGCCGTGGTGGTCGTGCCCAGGTTGGCGCCCATGATCACTCCGATGGCTTGGGCGAGGGTCAGCATTCCTGCGTTGACGAAAGAAACGACCAAGACCGTGGTGGCCGATGAGGATTGGACCAGCGTGGTGGTGAAAAGCCCGGTGAAGACCCCCTTGACGCGGTTTCCTGTCATGCCGGCAAGCGCGGAACGCATTTTGTCTCCGGCAACTTTTTGGACGCCCTCGGACAGGACTTTCATTCCATAAAGGAAAATACCCAAAGATCCCAGAACCGTGAGCAAGGCGGCGGTGGTCGACCATATGGAAAAGGTAGCAAGGAACATTGGTGTGACGAAATCGTCACAATTCCCGATCATCCGACCAGCAAAAAAGCGGTTTTTCGCTCAAACGGTACAGATCTCGACGGCTTGCTTCAGACTGGCGAGTTTGTTGGCGCTCCCGGGGATGAACTCCTGAGCCACGTAGCCGGTGTATCCCGTTTCAAGGATCGCGCGCATGATCGCAGGGTAATTGAGCTCCTGCGTTTCATCGATCTCATTTCGCCCCGGGCAGCCGCCGGTATGGTAGTGGGAGAAATAGCGATGCTTGGAGCGGATCGTGGCAATGATGTCCCCCTCCATCACCTGCATGTGATAGATGTCGTAAAGCAGTTTGAAGTTCGGGCTGCTGAGCCGGTCGGCGAGAGCCACGCCCCAATCGCTGCGGTCGCACATATAATCGGGATGATCCACGCGGGAGTTCAAAAGCTCCATGACCAGGGTGACCCCGAGTTTTTCCGCGGTAGGCAACAGCCGCTCAAGGCCGGCCGCACAATGCTCAAGGCCCTGCTCGTCATCCATGCCCTCGCGGTTTCCCGAAAAACAGATCAGTTGTTTCGCACCGACCGCCGCACAATCCCTGAGTTTTCGCTCATAGACCTCCACGAGGGCATCGTGATGCGCGATGCGGTTGAACGCTTTTTCGATCATCCCCACTTTCACTCCCTCGCGAGTGGTCGCCGTTGGAAAGGTCACCACAGGACAATCAAGATCGTAGCTTCTCAGGATTTCGAAATCCGAAGTTTCAAGCAGATCGATCGACTCCAGCCCGATCTCCCTGGCCGCCTGACAAAATTCCTCAAAGGGGATGTCATCATAACACCAGCGACATGCGGAATGCCGGATCCGTCCTTTAGCGTTCACCTGTTCCATGGTTTGCATCGATGTGTCTTTCATATCTTGTCCAAATCACGTTCCTCAACCTCCAATTCCCGTTGCGTTTGATCCAGCGGAGGGTAACCACGGATTTGCCATCAACGGGTTTGTCGCTGGGCAATTGCATGAAGCCGTCCACCGTGATGACGACCACCGCGTGATCTCCCCGGATCGTCACCGATCGGAAGTCGGAGATGACAAAGCGCGACGCCACCACATTCCGGCAAATCCAGGAATAGGCGGACTCCAGATCATGGCTAGCGAATTCACCGTTCGCGCGCTCGATGTCTGGGCTGGAAATTTCCACTTGCGGGGCCAACATGCTCTTCATTCCGAGGACCTTTGCATGACGCAGGATCGTGTTCGTGCCGGCATCAATCGACAGCATGGCCATGAGTTGTTCAGAGCGGCGCACAATCACCTGCTTTTCGGAAAACCACCAGAGACCCAGCGGAATGAGTACCAACAACAGAACAGGAATGCCGATGAGCGAATATCGTTTCATTTCTGCTGGGTCGGATCATAGAAAATTCTGACATCCGCCTCCCTGGTGCCGAGGAGATGTTGCGCCCGTCGCAGGGCGTCGCGCGTGGAGATATTCGGGTTGGACGGCATGGTGAGGAAGATATTGCTTTCACCTTGGGTGCGGTCCGCGCCTTCTTGCAACAACTCCAGAATACCCGAGCGTTTCAGGACCTTGTAGACGTCCTTGGTCGCGCCGGAGATCAGCAGATGCAATCCTTTTTTCCTCATGAAACCTACAAGTTCCTCCAACGCGATCACGCTCGTCGCGTCCAGATGCCGGGCATTTTTCAAACGCAGGATGATGACCTTGATGGCGGGATCGAGAACGATCCGCTGAATCTGTGTGCGAAACAACTCCGAAGCCCCGAAAAACAAGTCTCCCTCGACGTGCACGATGGAGATCGCAGGAATGGGGCGCGCGTTGCCCGCGGTTTTTTCCCGCAGTTCGCCAACCTCATTGAACTCGTATTCCATCAGGTGCGGTTTGCTCGCCTTACGTAAAAACAGGGTGATGGAAACCGCCACCCCGATAAAGATCGCAACATCCAGAGAAGCCAGCATGGTTGCAATGAACGTCACCACGATGACAATCGCATCGTCCGTGGTCGATTTCAGACAGATACGGATCTGGCGCAGATTGAATAGCGAGAGAGCCACCATGATCACCAGGACTGCCAGGACCGATTTGGGAACATAATCGATCGCCCTGAATCCAAGCTCGCAACCCCAGGCAATGAGGATCACGCAGGCCAGTGTCATAAGACCGCTGTAGACAGGGGCCGCCCTGGTCATGGCGCCCGAGCGGAAATTCAGGATCGAGCGCGTCAGGGAACCCGATGCAGGCATGCCGCCGGCGAACGCCGAACCGAGATTCGCAACCCCAACGGAGAGCATGTCCTGGTTCGCATCATGGCGGTCGCCCGTTTGTGAGGAAATCGATTTGGCCATCAGGGTGTTTTCCAGAGAGGCAAGAAACGCGATGGCCAGACCAAGGCTCAGCAGGGCGGAGAGATCGTTGAAAATCCCCGGTCTGAAAAAATCCGGCAGTGACGGGATCAGCTCATCCAGACCGAAGGTACGGAACGTTTCCTGACCCGTGAAAGGACCGACTTCGAAATGGATCAGCGGACCAAACATGGCGGAGCCGGATATCAGCGCGATGGAAAACGCAGGCCAGTTTCTCTTCCATCGCCTGAGCACCAGATAGATCGCGAGGGTTGTGGCGCCGATGGAAACCGGGATCCAATCGGTATGCCTGATGGTACGACCGAGCTCACCCAGCAGGCCGAAAAACGACGCGGCACTTCCCGCATCCATATGCCCGTTCAACCCCAACAAAGGTCTCAACTGGTTCCCGATAATCAAAACGGCCGCCCCCGCCATATAGCCGACCAGCACGCTCCTCGATACGTATTGCAGCAAATCAGCGACTTTGCAGCAGGCACCCAGGATGGATGAAACCGCAACAATGAAAACCAAGAGGGGAAGCAATTCATGCACCCTGCCCTGCAGGGCGGGATTGACCGCAAAGAAGCTGAACAGCATCAGCGCGGTCGCATTCGTCGGCCCGAGAACATTGAAACGCGAGCTGGCAAAAAGCGGACCGATGATGGCGGCCACAGCCGCACTGACAACACCGTAAACCACATCGAGTCCCGCGATCGCGGAGTAAGCGACCGCCTGGGGAAGCGCCAGCAGGGTCACATTGGCAGCGGCACGCAGATCCGCCGCGAATGTTTTTCCGGAATATGTGCCGACCGGGCCGATACGCGGGAGCAACGCGATTTTTTCCGCAACAAAATAATCCCGTGCGGAGCGGTATGATTTCCTGATGACATGTGCGAAGCCCATACGGTTGGATCATGATCCATGATACTTCGCGCGTTTGAATAACCATAAACCCAACAACACGCAGAACACATTGGGCGCCCAGAGGGCGAAGCTCGCTCCGGCATCCGTGTCGAATTTGTCCGACATCACCGTGAAAAGAAAATAGGCTGTGCCGATTCCCAGGCTGATGATCAAACCGCCGGACGTATCCCTGCGGCGGCTTTTTAATCCAAGCGGCACTGCGACAAACGCAAACGCGAGACAGGCCATCGAGAACGAGTAACGCTTCGTGATCTCGGCGCGGAAACTGACCTTTTGGGATTCCTTGAGACCGGGATTCTCCCTGATATATTCCAGGATTTCCTTGCCCGTCATGCTGCTGGACCGGATTTTTTTCCGCCTTTCGTTGCCGAAATCAAACAACCACGGCTCTGCTTGGCCGGCGAAAACCAACTCGGATGTCCCATCCTTTTTCTTCGCTTCGATGAAGGTGTCGATCAGGCGCAGGCGCAGTTGCTTTTTCTTCTGGTCCACAATCAGCGAGACGCTGCCCGCATTCACATACGCTTCGGTCCGGATCGGCGCGCCATTTTCGCCGTTGGATACCTGATAGAGATGAAAGCCCTTGAGCGTGTCTCCCTCGCGCTGCTCGACAAATACCTTCTGGTTTTTGAAATTCGACTGCACCACGCCCGGATCAAGCAAGGAACGGGGATCGCGCTTGACCTGCTCGTAAATCAGATCCCGCATCGACGCTTTCGCAAGCGGCACGACGTTGACGTTGATCCACATGCACGCGAAGGAGAGCAGCGCGCCGATGATGAAAACCGGCAACGCCAGACGAAACACACTGATCCCCGCCCCGCGCAACGCGTTGATTTCGTTATCCCCCGACATCCGTCCGAACACCAGCAGCACCGCGCACAGGAATCCCCATGGGATGGTGAACATGAGTGAGAATGGCAGGACGTTGATCACGAAGCGCACCAGCAGGCCGAGCGGTGCGGATTGCTCGACCAGGAGCGGGCGCGCTTGTTTGAACAAATTGCCCATCACCAACACCAAACTCAGGATCACAACCGCATAGACCGTCCCCACGAGGATCTGCCTGGAAATATAGCGGTCGAAAAGGCGCATGACAGAGAATCGCGATCTAAGACGCATCTGGCAAGTGGCAAGATGCCGCGCCGATCAGGAGGAACCCCTCATCATCGAGTCTCGCGCCCAGCGCCAGTCCCAAACCGCCGGGATCGAGCGTTCCAGCGGAGAGGTGCCAGCCCGGCAGGAGTTTGCCCAAGGTGCCGGGTTTGTATCCGGGTTGAAAAACACTCTCAGGACCCGGCAGGGAGGGATGCGGCATCGACATCGAAACCACAAGGCCTTGCACCGCAAGGCAAGGCAGATGCAGCACCCCCGGTTTGTTCCACTCCGCTGCGGCCGAGCTGCTGAAATCAAAAAACCGAATTTCACTCGCGGAGCAATCGGCAGAAGCGATCTTCTGTTTGAGTCCCTCTGCCCCGATCCAGATCGCTCCTGCGGACGGCGTAAAATCAGGCGAGATCACCAATCTCCCGCCCCATCGTTTCACAAAGCGCTGCAACACCGGCAACACGGATGCGAACGTTTCATCAGCGGCCAACACATGGAAGGTTCCCCTGAGGGGAAGGGCGGCCAGCTGGCCGAGTTGATACGCATTCACATCCACCGCATCCGTCCTTTTCCCGAAACGGGCCCGAATCGCCTCAGCGGATGCGTTCATCAGCGCCGACTGTAGCATCGCTTGGTCCGGTTTCCCGCTCACCATCGGCTCGCCGAACGCCACAGAGAGCGTGCGTGGCACCTGATTCGGAAACTTTCTGAAATATCTTCCACGCTCGAAGGAAAAGATCGAGCCCCAGAGGCCATCCACCCAAACCGGAATGACAGGCACTTTGGCGTGCCTCGCAACGAGCTCGAACCCGCGTTCGAGTGCGCAGAGCGCACCCGTCCGACTCAACTGACCTTCGGGAAACAGCACCACCGCATCCCCGTTTTCAAGCGCCTCGATCATCGCGCGGATCGCCTCGCGCGGCTGGGATCGGCGGATGGGAACGGAACCGAAAAGTCTGGCGGAAAGACGGATGATCGGATTCGCCATGAACGTCTCATCCATCACAAATCTCAACGGCCTGTTGGAAACCGCGGACAGATAAAACGCGTCCGCATACGTCACGTGATTTGGCAGCAGCAGCGCACCGCCGGTTTTCGGCAGCCGCTCCAACCCGGTGATCCGGATCCGATACAGGGTCTTCACCACGAACACTCCGACCAGCCGGATGAAATCAGCCGGAAGAATCTTCAGCACATAGCCGGTCATCAATGCACAGGCGATGCCGATGGCAACCAACTGCGTTCTGAAGCCGGCAAGCTCCGACATCCCCAGCAGACCGGTGATGAAAAACATACCCTCGATCACCACGACCGCGATGATGCCCGCAAAACAATCCTGCAAATTCACAGCGGATTGCATTTCTCCGCGTCGCTCCGGAGGATAACGATCCTGCATCCAAGCGTTGAGCGGAGCGAGGAAGACGGCAGCGGAAAAGGCCACGATGGCGAGCGTGAGAAGAAACAGCGCCTCATGGGAATGATTCCGCGAGAAGGACGCCACATCCCCATCCAACAGGGACAGAAAAGCCTCCGCCTCACCCATGGGAAACCACGCCAATGCCAACACACTGAGCGTCATCACGAAACCCGCCAGCGGAACCCAGCCAAGCTCGATCTTTTTCCTCAACAACCATGAAGCGAAACCGAAGCCCAAGGCCATGCCAAGCGAGGCCGATGCCATGAAAATCGATGACAGGGTCCCGAACCCCCCGCCTCCCTCAGTCATCGCTTTGGCAATTTTTACCGACCAGAGATTGATGAACGCGGCGAAGCCCCAAAAATACGCCACCCCGAATGAGGCCCTGCGCAAGCCACGGTCTTTCCACAGCTCGCCGAGATCATGGAAATGACTGAACAGCAGATGAACCGAGAGCGGCTTGGACGCATGGGCGCGAAGCCGTGGGATCAGCATCGACATTCCCACAGCCGGAACCGCCAGACATGTGAGGATCAGCAGTGGCACAAGAGCCGCGTTCCAGGCTTGGTCGGGGACCGAACCCAGAGCCTCGTATCGGTTGTCATACCAAACCCCCGCGATGATTTGACCTACCAGAATCGCAAGCATCGCCGTCATTTGCTGCACGCCCGATGCGAAACCGAGGTGACGCGAACCGACGAGTTCCTTGTTGATGCCAATTTTCGCCGGACTGAAAAATGCCGACTGCATCGCCAGCATGAAAAAGCCAAACAAGGCGAGCGGCATGTGTTTCACCCAGACCGCACAGGTAATCATCGCCAGGATCACGACCTGCGCAACGGCCGACCCGAGGATCACCTGTTTTTTCGAGAAGCGATCGCTCATCCATCCCGCCAGCGGGGCGAACATCACAAACGGCAGCGCGATCATCATGCCCGCCCACGATTCCACCGAGTATCCCACAATCCCGCCCAACGGAACCAGAATGAACTGCGCGGCCTTGTCATTGAACGCGTTCTGCGTCTGCTGAACGATCATGCTCCAGTAGCCCAACCACTGACGCTTGCTCGGCTCTCCTACCGGGGTGTCGTTTTCCATGAAAATCCGGTTAAATGTTTGCGCCCAGACAATCGAGCTTCTGGTTCATTTCAAGCGCGGGATTGGACTCGCGCGCTTCACCGACGATCACCGCAGGAACACCCGCAACCGTCCGGTGGGGAGGAACATCGTTCAAGACCACGCTGCCCGCACCGACTTTCGCATGCGTGCCGATCTCGACCCTGCCCAGAATCTTGGCCCCCGCGCCGATCAATACGCCCGAGCGGATGATCGGGTGCCGCGCGCCCGTCTCCTTGCCCGTTCCACCAAGCGTGACCTCGTGAAGGATCGACACATCGTCCTCAATGATCGCAGTCTCACCCACCACGAAGGAAGTCGCGTGGTCGAGCAGGATCCCGCAGCCAATCTGGGCGGCAGGATGGATGTCGGTGGAAAAGACCTCCGAAGAAATGCTCTGCAGATAGAGCGCCAACCAACGGCGCCCGTCTTTCCAAAGTTGGTGGCTCACGCGGTAGGTACTCAGAGCCATGAAGCCTTTGAAAAACAAAAGGGGCTCCAGCGGGGAAAAGCAGGCGGGATCGCGTTCGAACATGGCCAACAGATCCCGGCCGCAAGCGTGAACGATCGAGTCATGTTTGCTGAAGATCTCCCCGATCAGCGGTTCGATCGTCTCGCGCGGCATATCTTCCCGGGTCAGCCTGCGGCTCAGCCGAACCGCCAGGGCCTCGGCGAAACTGCCGCGAGACAGCACGACATCGTCCACCAGAGCGCGCAAGCCCTCCTCCTCCGCATGCAGCCGCATCGCCTCGGCACGGAGTTGATCCCAGAGGTTTTCCGAATTCGCGGCTTCCCCCCCGCACAACTTCATTGCATTCTCCTGCACCGCTGTTTGTTGCTTGTTGCTCATGAAAATTTCCCAAAAATTAGAATATGCCTGCAGAGCCTTGGCGCAGCTTGCATCCGTCTATGACGGCAAAACTCTTACTCGTCTTGACGAATTAGCGCAACGCGAAGCCATCTCTGCAAACTTTTTAGTTCAAATTCTCAATGATCTCAGGCGCGGAGGCGTCATCGATTCCCGCCGCGGTGCCTCCGGCGGCTACCTGCTCTCCCGGCCGGCCAACCAGATTACCCTCCGCCAGATCGTCGAGGCCGTGGAACCCTCCCAACTCCAAAACACCACTCTCGAGCAGGGGGAGTCCGGCGCTGCCGTCCGCCGCACATGGGATCATGTCTCCGTCCAACTCGGCAAAACCCTCGACGATATCACCCTCGAATCCCTCGCCGGACCGAATTCCGGACCGATGTTCTATATCTGAGCACCTGGTTTGGAAAAACCCATGGCGCGGCTGCGTAACCTATTTTCTTCATGATCCGCTGGTTTGCCCAAAACGATATCGCTGCGAATTTCCTGCTCTTCGGTATTCTGGCTTGGGGAACTTGGTCTGCCGTTTACAAAGTTCCGCTCGAAGTCCAACCCAGGCTTGAGATCCATCGGATTTACATCGAGGTGAATTACCGCGGAGGAAGCCCGGGAGATGTGGAAAAAGCCGTGGTGCTACCCATCGAATCGGCGCTCGAAGGACTCTCAGGTATCGAATCGATCGAATCCCTGGCCGACGACGGCTACGCACGGGTGATTGTCAACGCCCAACCCAAAAGCAACCTCGAGAAAATCCGTGATGAAATCAAAACCCGGATCGACCGGATCGGAAATTTCCCCAATGAGATCGAACCTCCCAAGGTCGCCATCCCAGACAGCAGCTTGTGGTTTGATGTGATCAAAGTCGCCATTTCCGGAGAAATGGATGAGAACGATCTGCTGCAGGCTGCGAGGACGGTCCGTGACGACCTCATCGCCATGCCGGGAATCTCCCAAGCGAACGTGTTGGGCAACTCGCCTTCGGAAATTTCCATTGAGGCGGATCCGCGCCGGCTTCGGGATTTCGGCCTCACGTTTTCCGATCTGAGCACGGCAATCCGCCGCTCATCGGTCGATCTGCCCGCCGGCCGCATTCTAACCGATGAGGGAAAATTAACCATCCGCTCGAAAGGCCAGGCATACACCCGTGAGGATTTCGAAGAGATCGTCATCAGCAATCAACAGGGTTCCGAGGTCAAACTAAAGACCGTAGCGAAGGTTTCCGACGGATTCGAGGAAGCCAGAAAAATCATGCGGTTCAACGGCAAGCCCTGCCTGCTGGTGGAAGTCCTGCGCTTGGGCAATGAGAACGCGCTCGAAATCGCGGCAAAGACCAAAGCCTACGTGGCCACCGCTCATGAGCGTTTCCCGGAGGGAGTCAAAATCACCACTTGGGATGATTCCTCCGAGGAACTCGAGGGCCGGCTTGGCACGCTTTTCACCTCGATGCTGCAGGGCGGTGTACTCGTCCTGATCGTGCTCGGCGTGTTCCTCCGCCCCGCGCTCGCCTTCTGGGTCACTCTCGGCATCCCCGTGGCGTTTGCAGGCGGATTCATCATGATGCCGTACTTCGGGATGACCGCGAACGTCATGTCGATCTTTGGCTTCATCATGGTCGTCGGGCTGGTGGTGGACGATGCCATCGTCACTGCCGAAAACGTCTATTGCCGTCTGAAAAACGGAGAGGATCCGTTGGCAGCAGCCACCGAGGGCACCATCGAGGTCACCACTCCCGTCACCTTCGGGGCGATCACCACCATCGTCGCGTTCATTCCGCTGATGTTTTTTGACGGCTTCTACGGATCCTTCACCAACCAGATTCCGCCGGTTGTTGCGGCTGTGCTGATTTTCTCGCTGATCGAATCCAAGTTCGCCCTGCCCAGCCACCTCAAGCATCTCAACATGAAACGCAGGAAGACGAATTTCTTCTCCCGATTTCAGGAGTTCATCGCAAATGGCATGGAGCGCTTCGTCGAGCGCTGTTACGATCCCGCGCTGCGCTTGGCAACTCGGCATCGCTACACCACTCTCGCTCTGTTCTTCGCAGCCGGTGCGGCATCGATCGGTTACTTCTCGTCGGGCAAGATGGGTTTTGTGAACATGCCCTCGATCGATCGGAACCGCATCGTCGCCTCACTGCGCATGCCGCGCGACGCGAAAGTCGAGGAAACCGAAATACGCACCCAACAGGTCGCCGCTGCGATCGAGCAACTCAAAAAAGAATTTGTCGATCCGGGCACGGGAAAACCTCTGATCAACCATGTTCTCACATCTGCCGGTGGGTTTCCCCACCGCAACCTGATCGACACCCGCACCGGCAACGTGATCGTCTCGATCACCGATCCGGCCTACCGTAGCGAGCCGGGACCAAAAAACTCGGAAATCGCCAAGCGTTGGACGGAGCTTGTCGGTGAAATGCCCGAAGTGCAGGATTTCTGGATCTCGGGAGACCGCGGCATGGGAATGGGTGGGGATGAGGAAGTGGAGTCGCTCACCGTGGAAGTCCGAGGCCCGGATGGGGCGGAAAAGGAGACAGCCGTGCGCGAAGTGGAGAACTTGTTGGAATCCTATCCGGGCATCGAGAACGCCTACAGCACATCGAGCGGAAGGAACAACGAGCTGCTGATCACCATTCGCCCGGAAGGCGAGGCGCTCGGGCTGACCCAACAGGAGCTCTCCCGACAGGTACGCGGTGCGTTTTTCGGAGAACAGGCCCAACGGGTGCAGCGGGGCCGCGATGACATCCGTGTCATGGTGCGCATGCCGCTGGAACTCCGGCAGTCGCTCGCCACACTGGATCATTTGAGAATCCGTACGCCTGCGGGCGGTGAAGCTCCCTTCCATACCATCGCGTCCGCGAAATTTGTCGAAGCCCGCTCACGCATCGAGCGTATCGACGGCTCCCAAGTCACCGAGATCCAAGCCCAGCCGGCGGACGAAACGGTCGATGTCGTCGCGATTTCCAAGGCCCTGCATGGCGATCTCGAGCGTATCCTGAACCGCTACCACAACCTGACATGGCGTTATTCCGGATATGTCGCGGAGCATGAAAAAACCAAGATGCGCTCGATTATCGGCGGCATCGCCCTGTTTCTCGCGCTCTATGCCCTCCTCGCCATTCCTTTCCGTTCGCTCTATCAGCCCTTTTTCGTCATGCTGGCGGTTCCCTTCGGTGCCATCGGCGCGTTGTTCGGCCACCTCATCATGGACATCACTCCCTCGTATCTCTCCATCTTCGGCATCCTCGCGCTCTCAGGTGTGGTGGTGAACGATTCCCTGGTGATGGTCGACTACATCAATCAGAAAAGATTGGCCGGCGAGGATCTCTTTGAGTCCGTGATCCAATCCGGCACACGGCGCTTCCGGCCCATCTTCCTTACATCCGCCACCACGTTTGTGGGCCTCCTGCCCCTGTTGTTCGATCCGTCCCTTCAGGCCCAGATGCTCATTCCCATGGCCACCTCGCTCGCCTTCGGCATTCTCTTTGCGACCATCATCACCCTGTTTCTCATCCCCTGCGCTTACCTTGCGGCGGAGGAAATACGGAATCTGTTAGGAAGAGCATGGACCTGGTGGAGGTATCCGAACGGCAAGCCAACGGAAACTGATTCGTGAACCATTGCTTCGTTCAGGAATCACCCGTCATCCATCCCGGAAACCGGCGCTGACGATGCCCTCCGTTTGGCAATTTCCGCTCCGGGGATGTTTATGGCTTCAACCACCCTCCCGCCAATTTCTCAACCTGCTTAAGGATCTCATTCGTATCATTTCCCAGGAGCGTCGCGTGTCCCATCTTACGCATGCCCGGCGCGCGGCGTTTGCCATAGAGATGGAGCACCGCACCATCGGTTTCTAACAGCGGAGTCCAATCCGGAGGGGTCGTTTCGTCCTGCCAGAAATCGGCCAGCAGGTTGAGCATGACGCAGGGCGAAACGAGCTTGGTTGAGCCGAGCGGCAGCTTCAAAGCGACACGCAACTGCTGTTCGAACTGCGAGGTTGCGCAGGCATCGAGGGTATGGTGGCCGGAGTTGTGGGGCCTCGGAGCCATTTCATTGACCACCAACGATCCGTCGTGATTTACGAAAAACTCCACGCCCATGATGCCCTGATAGTCGAGGGCGACGGCAACTCGCTCCGCAACCTCGCGGGCGTGTTTGGCGGTAGCTTCGGAAATTCTTGCGGGCACGATGGAGACATCCAGCACGTGATTGCGGTGGCGGTTTTCGGCAGGATCGTAGGTACGGACTTCGCCGTTGGCGGAGCGGACAACCATCACGGAAATCTCTTTCTCAAAGGGCACCCAGCCTTCAAGGATCGCGCGTTCCTCGCCAAACTGTTTCCAGATGGTCTCAGGATCCTCGCCGCCTTGGATTTTCAACTGGCCTTTCCCATCGTATCCGAAGGCTGCGGTTTTCAGAACTCCGGGACCATTGAGCTCGGTCATGGCGGATCGGAGATCCTCCGACGTCTCGATCACCCGGAACCACGCGCAAGGAATGCCGTTCCTCTTGAGAAAATTTTTCTCACGCTCGCGGTTCTGGCAAATTCCCACCGCTTCCGGAGACGGGAAAATGGCAATGCGTTTTCTCACCCCTTCGAGCGTGGCAAACGGGATGTTCTCAAACTCAACGGTCGCCACAGTTGCCAGTTTGCAAAACCGCTCGAGTGCTTCGGCGGCGTCAAAGGGCAGATCGATGATCTCGTCCGCGACCTCGACCGCCGGAGCCTCAAGCCCGCCGGTCCAGACAACGGAACGCACGCCCATCCGCCGTGCTGCAAGCGCAAGCATGCGCCCGAGCTGACCTCCGCCGATCACGCCGACGACCTGTTGCCGCTCCAAAGGGAAAAAAACCGATGCTGACATGGGAACGAAATTCAATCCAGTTCGGGCAAAACGGCCTGTGCCACATGAGCGGTCTGCTTCTTGCGGAAATCCGCCAGCTTTTCGGACAACTCCTCGTTTTCCAGCGCCAACATGGCCACGGCGAACAATCCCGCATTGGTCGCGCCGGCATGACCGATGGCAAATGTCGCGGTCGGGATTCCCGCGGGCATCTGCACGATGGAGAGAAGGGAATCCACGCCTTTGAGGGTTTTCGATTCAACGGGAACACCGAGCACGGGGATCTCAGTCAAAGCGGCAACCATCCCCGGCAAATGGGCTGCGCCACCCGCACCCGCAATGATGCATTTCAATCCTCTGCCTTTTGCCTGCTTCGCATACTCCACCAATTTGTCAGGTGTCCGGTGCGCGCTAACGACCTCCGCGTGATACGCCACACCGAAGTCTTTCAGCACTCGCGCCGCATGCTCCATCGTCGGCCAATCCGACGCGCTGCCCATGATGATGCCAACACTCATAAGCGCCGAGCTTGCCCGCGCAGAACCTTTTCGTCAATATCTGTGATTCAACGGATCAACGGCGCGTTTTGCGGTTGAGGCGCATGTTTTGAGCTGCGGCAGAAGCCTTTTCGGGGAAATCCCACGTCGCCCTCTCGCTCACGTTTTACAATCTTTGTCGTGGCCATGACAAAGATTGTAAAACGTGGGAATGGAAAGGTGGGGGTGATCCCGCCGCAGAACGCCGTGCCAGACGCGGAAGCGAATGAACGGATGGGGTTTCCAAGCTCGCTCCGAACGGCTGCCTCGATGCGAGTGCCGGCCCAATCCCCCTAATCCCCGGATCACCCTCCCCAGGCTTGGCTCGCAAACTGCTAAATCCACGGAGCGAGGCGAAACCGATGCTTGAAGGATACGAACCCGGGAATTTTTTTGATGAAATGTTTGAGGCGGACGGAAAAGTCCGGCCCGATTGCGCGCCGTTGTTGGAGAGGATCGCCGGCTTGGAGCAATCGGATTTCGAGGCTCGAAAAGCGACTTGCGAGCTGTATTTCCTGCAACAGGGGGTAACGTTCAACGTCTACCACGACTCGCGCGGCAGCGAGCGGATTTTCCCGTTCGATCCGGTCCCGCGTGTCATCCCCGCCGATGAATGGGATGTCCTTGAATCCGGCCTGATCCAGCGCATCACCGCGCTCAATCTGTTCCTGCACGACATCTACCACGATCAACAGATCCTCAAGGACGGCATCATCCCGCGCCGGTTCATCGAGCAAGCCCGGCATTACCGGCCCGAGTTCCGCGGCATCGATGTCCCCGGAGACATCTACATCCATATCTGCGGCAGCGATCTCATCCGCGACGACACAGGCGAATGGCTGGTCCTCGAAGACAACGGCCGTTGCCCCTCCGGCGCATCGTACCTGCTGGAAAACCGCAAGGCATTGAAACGGGTCTTTCCGGATCTGTTCGACACCTCATCCGTCCGCTCGGTCGATTCCTATCCGCATGATATGTTGGAAATGCTGCGCCACATCGCGCCGCGCAAATCCGGTGATCCCGTCTGTGTGCTTCTCACTCCGGGCTGCCACAACAGCGCGTATTTCGAACATTGCTATCTCGCCCGTGAAATGGGCATCGAAATTGTCGAAGGACGGGACCTGGTGGTGCGCGACAACGTCGTTTACATGCGCACCACGCGCGGCTTGGAGCGGGTCGATGTCATCTACCGTCGCATCGATGACGATTTCATCGATCCCGTGGTCTTCCGGAAGGATTCCGTGCTCGGCGTTCCCGGTATCATGAATGCGTATCGCGCCGGAAACGTCTCTCTGGCGAACGCGGTTGGAACCGGGGTAGCGGACGATAAGGCCATCTATGCGTTCGTGCCGGACATCATCCGCTACTATCTCGCGCAGGAACCCGTCTTGCCGAACGTTCACACCTACCTGGCGGCGAAAGATGACGATCTGCGCTACATCCTCGATCACCTGCCCGAGCTGGTCGTGAAAGCCACCAACGAGTCCGGCGGCTACGGCATGCTGATGGGGCCTGCGGCGAGCAAATCGGAAATCGCAGATTTCCGTGAACGCATCATCGCGGACCCAACCAACTACATCGCCCAACCCGTGATCTCGCTCTCCCGTTGCCCGACATGGTGCGACGGTGTCATGGAAGGTCGCCATGTCGATCTCAGGCCTTACATCATTTATGGAGAAACCCCGCGCATTGTTCCCGGTGGACTCACCCGCGTCGCTTTGAAAAAAGGTTCTCTGGTGGTCAATTCCTCCCAAGGAGGCGGCAGCAAGGACACCTGGGTGCTGCGCCAATGAAATCCCGCCAACGTTCCTGAACCATCATGCTCTCACGTGTTGCCCATACGCTCTACTGGATGGCCCGTTATGTCGAACGCGCCGACAACCTCTCGCGCCTGATCGATGTGAACCGGCATCTTCTGTTAGATCATGAAACGCTCGGCAGCGACCGGATTGCGGATTTCTGGCGGCCCATCATCCTCTGCACCGGAGACGAGGAATTGTTCCAATCGCTTTATCCGGAAACCCATGGCGAGGACGTGATCCGGTTTCTGACGGATGATCCGCGGAACATCAGCAGCATCACCTCCTGCATCGCCCAAGCACGTGAGAGCGCGAGAACGGTGCGGGATCAGCTTTCCGATGAAATGTGGGAGGAAATCAACGCGCTGCATCTTTTTGTAAGCTCGGGAGAAGCCGCTCAACTTCTGATGGACGCACCCCCTCGCTATTACGAACGCATTCGCCGCTCGGTCGCAACGTTTCTCGGCATATCAGCCACCACCCATCCGCGTGATGAAGGCTGGGAGTTCATGGAGCTGGGCCGCTATCTGGAGCGGGCGGACAAGACCACGCGCTTCTTGGATACCACATCCTATCTCCCGGATGACGGCCAAGGCAGCATCGGCGCTCCGGGACTCCTGCACTGGACAGCCATCCTCGGTTCCTGCGGAGCGCTCGGGGCTTTTCGCTCGGGACACCACCGCATCGATGCCGAGGGAGCTCTGGGATTCCTTGTCTTTTCCAGAAACTTTCCGCGCTCGGTCCGGTATTGCGTGGAGCGGGTGGACGAATGCATCCACCGGATTTCAGGAAGTGCGCGCGGCGGGTTTGTCAACGAGGCCGAACGCGAGAGCGGCAGGCTGCTGGCGGACATCAGTTACGGCACGGCGGAGGAAGCGATGGCTCCCGGTCTGCATGCCTATCTCGACGGGCTACAGCAACGTTTCAACCGCATCGGCGAACTGGTGTTCGAGACCTTCGTCCTCATGCCGGACATGTTCGAGTCCCAACGCAGCATGCAACAACGCGGCTACGACGCCGTCACCGCTTGGAAAGCCCAGCAGGAACAGCAGCAACAATGAGGTTGTGATCCATCATGGCTTGCCTGTAATGCCTCCGCGAGATTGATTGTCATCCCTTTCACCACATGAAGCTTTCCGTTGTCCACCGCACCATCTTCCGTTACGGAAGTCCTGTCACGGACAGCGTGAACGAACTGCATCTCGAGCCGCGTACCTTTCCGTTTCAGAAAACACTCTCGGCGCTGATCCGGGTGTTGCCGGCAACCCGCCTGGGGAAGTTTCAGGATCTTTTCCAAAACACCACGCATCATTTCGAATTGCCCAAGCCTCACTCGCGATTGGAAATCGAGAGCCGCATCCGGGTCCACAACCTACCCTTGGAAATTCCCGAAGAGGCACGTAGCGCGAAGAAGGATGCATACCGCGCACCCGCCGTTCGGGAACGGAGCTGGCCATATCTGAACGAGAGCGCTCGTGTGGTGTTCCGTCCGGAAATCTGGCGGCAAGCGGTGGACCTGACCTTCGGGCACGATGCCTATTTCGACAAAGCCACGAGGATCATGAATTGGATTCACGAGACATTCAGGTACGAACCGGGCAGCACCGATGTGACCACCCGTCTGGATCAGTGCTTCGCGGAACGGCGCGGGGTCTGTCAGGATTTCACGCACGTGATGCTCGGACTCTGCCGCGCCGCCGGCATTCCCGCGCGATATGCCTCAGGTTATCTTTATAACGGCCCGCGCGATCACCTCATCGGCGCCCAGGCATCGCACGCATGGGCAGAGGTGTATCTCCCGGTGGTCGGCTGGATCGGATTCGACCCCACGAACAACACGCTCGCCGATGCGCGTTATGTGAAAATCGCCGTCGGCCGTGACTACGAAGATGTCGCTCCCATCCGCGGTACCTATCGTGGCACTGCCCATTGCCAGATGGAGGTCGATGTGCTGGTGGAGGCGATTTGACGGGGAAAAAGGCTTGCGCCGCCGCATTTCCCGCCCTACCTCAGGCGCATGGCTAACGAAACCACGCTGATTCTTTTCAAACCCGATGCTGTTACCAAGAACCTGACGGGCGAGGTCCTTGCCCGCTTCGCAAAAGAAGGCTTTGTGATCCGTGGGATCAAAATGATGAGACTGAGCGATGAAATTCTTGCCGAGCATTACTCCCATATCGCTGCCATGCCGTTCTTCCCTTCCGTCCGCGGCTTTATGCAGGAAACCCCTGTCATCGCGCTTGCTCTGGAAGGCGACAACGTCATTTCCCGGGTCCGCGACCTGCTTGGCCCTACCGATTCCACCACCGCCGCAGCCGGCACGATCCGTGGTGACTTCGGTGACAAATCCGGTGACTCGAAAATGCGCAACGTCTGCCATGCTTCGGATTCTCCCGAGGCTGCAGCTGCCGAGCTCAAACGCTTCTTCAGGGACGGTGAGGTATTCTCTTACTGATTTTCCAACAACATCACGGCGATGAGCTTCAGCCTTCTGCTTCGAGAACTCGGGGCCCCCCCCC
>JBEAZA010000017.1:0-81221 GCA_041170385.1 Verrucomicrobiota bacterium
ACCTACAACACGCTCACTGCCCGCTACTCTGCATGGGCTGAGAAATACCTCCGCTCCGATAATCCACCCGATCTCGACGGCAAACCGGGCCGTTGACAACCGCCCCAGCAAATGAGCTCACCAATCGACATTGACTACGTTTCCAAAGCCATCGTCGGCATCGCTTCCCCGGTGCTCGGCGTCCTCACGTCATTCCAGGAGCAGATCGAATGGCACCTTCGGGTCGCCTCATTGATCGTCGGCCTGACCGTGGGCGTGATGTCGGTCGTAGCCATGATCCGGAAGTGGCGACGGAAGTAGAATATTAAGACATTGCGAAGTTTTTCGCTGCCTCAGTCTTGACACAGCCTTCTGAAAATTAGTGAATTGCGAAGAGTAAAGAGATCTAAGATAGCTTCAATAGGCCAATACACATCAGCATTCATTATGGGATTTTTATCAAAGATTCTGACCGGAGCAGGGCAGCTTCACAAGCAAGCTACAACAGCATCCAAAATAAGTGCCACATTAAGGCCCTATTTTGATCCGGTCTATTGCACAAATCAGATGAGTCCCGCCGATTTTAAATCCGATCCATACGTTGTAGGATTTACATTGGGAGCGTGCCAAGGATTGGCTATCCTCTTTGGAACTACACAATCTGATGTGAATCATGTTGCTCGGACAGCAGTTGCTATTCTTCTCGGAGAAGTATATTTGATCAACTTTGAGCATTCCCAAGTATTCGATGAGGGCGTAAAAAATGGGGCAAAGGTCGTCCTTTGCATACATGCTCCGCATAAAATCGACCTGAATTCTTCGGATAAGGACCTTATCAAGGCAAAATCCAAAATCATCGAAAACAGCAGCCCAATCAAACTGCCTCCAAATACTGATCCTGAATTTTTCGAACTTGTATCTGGAAACACAATCGGGGCAAAAATGTATGATCTATTATTTTGGGATTACTTTTCCCAAAATTATTTCAAATGAGTTCTAGCAACCTTCGCAACAAGTTAGATTAGGTCAATTTTAATGGAAATCACGGCGATCCTACGGCAGGCTAAGGCAGGATGAGATCATCTCCAGCTGGCTAGTTTCTGAACGCTTATTGATTGGCCTGCTGTTCCGACCATTCCTTTGCCAAACGTTGGCCCTCTTCACGTTGGGCCGGTGCTAGGCGGCGCTCGATAATCAGGATATTTCGTTTTGCTGTCCCATCCCCTTGTGCCGCTGCAAGAAGATACCACCTGTAAGATTCCACATCGTTCTTTATTAAACCCTTACCAGTATCATAGCAAACGCCAAGATTAGATTGGGCTTGAGCATCTCCTTGCTCCGCAGCTTTACGATACCACTTCGCTGCTTCAACATCATTCTTTAGCACGCCTTTACCAAGATCGTAGCAAGCTCCTAGGTTACACTGAGCAAGGCCAACTCCTTGTTCAGCAGCTTTACGATACCACTTCACCGCTTCGGGATCATCCTTCACAACACCATTACCCTTAGCGTAGCAAAAACCGAGGTTGCATTGGGCAAATCCATCTCCCTGCTCAGCAGCCTTGAGATACCACTTCACAGCCTCAGTATCATCCTTCATCACGCCATCCCCATCGGCGTAGCAAGCTCCTAACATAGATTGGGCAGAGGCATTTCCCTGCTCCGCAGCTTTACGATACCATTTTACTGCTTCGGCAATGTCCTTGGCCACGCCTACTCCGTTGTCATAGCAGACCCCGAGGTTATATTGTGCATCAGCATTGCCCTTATCTGCTGCTTTGAGATACCACTTCACAGCCTCAATATCATCCTTCACCACGCCAAATCCGGCCTGGTAGCAAGCTCCAAGATCATTTTGAGCAGCGGCATAACCATGCTCCGCAGCCTTACGGCACCACTTTACCGCCTCGGAATCATCCTTCATCACGCCATCGCCATTTTGGTAACATACCCCAAGAAGAGATTGGGCTTTCGCGTTGCCCTGTTCTGCTGCCATACGATACCACTTCACAGCCTCTACGTCGTCCTTAGTTACGCCAAAGCCCATGGCGTGGTGAAGGCCGAGGTTGCATTGAGCAGCTGCATCACCCTGCTCGGCGGCTTTACGACACCATCGCGCTGCCTCAACTCCATCCTTTGTGACCCCTGTCCCATTGGCGTAACAACGTCCAATTTCGTATTGAGCCTTGGCGTCTCCTTGATCAGCAGCCTTACGCAGTTCCGCTATATGAGCTGAGGATGGTTGCTCTTGTCCTTTAGCAAAAAGAGCACATAGCCAGAAAAAGGTAACGAGGGCAGAAATTCTCACAACGCTTTTGCTATCAAATTACTAGCAAGTCTGCAACCGGAATCCTCCTGCCTCGTTGACACGGACCCACGACTGCTATGAAAGCGCTCAAATACCTCAGCCTCGCCGGGAAAATCGCCGGACTTGTCTCTGCCCTCAACGTCATCCCATTCGTGGACCCGAAGGTTGGCGTGATCGTGTTCGCCGCCGCCTCCCTCCTCAAGGACACGGTGAACCGCATCGGAGACCTGGTGGATGACGGGTTACCGAACAAGATCTTCAAGGGCTGAGCGGCACGGTGCCATAGCGGGCGTTTGCACGAGAGGCCGTTGAGAGCGCCGTTGGGTTGGGCTGGAGAGCGGGGAAATGGAGGTTAACCCCAAATAAGAGTTTGATGTCGGACATGAGTATAGACGGATGATGAGCGGCAATTTGATTTAGAAATCAGTATTCGAGTCATTCGCCTTCTTCGATTCTCGGTATTTCGGAAGCCTTCTTTCGATCACGGTTCGTCCGTCGTTCAACTTGAGTGCCTGATCCATGGCATGCGGTGCATTCTACTTTGACTTCTTCGGGTGAGGAAGCGCGACCAGAACCATTACAATTTTTGCAAAAGAGGTAATACTCGATGACATTGCCATTTCCTTCGCATATACCGCAGTATGGATTGACTAATTTTTTGCAGGTTGGACACAGGCATACCTTTCCGGAGCTCTCATGGACAATCTTCCTCTTTACGGCGGTTCGTCTATTCAAATCCCAAATTCGTATTGACATGTATTTAAGTTCTCCCTTGCAAGTACCGCTGCAATTCGGACAAGCGTGCACCTTGGGTACCGTTTTATCGATCACTCTCGACCCGTGGCATTTTTCACATATGACTGGGCGAATTTTTTTCTTAATTAGATAAACCAAAGCGCCGAGTCCGTCGCATTCTATGCACTTTGTGGAGCTAGTCTTGGAGACCACGCAACTCCCATTACAGGCGGGGCAGATTTTCATTTTTTTCGACGCCAGAACACATCCATGACCTTTGCAGGTCGGGCAAGAGACTTTTGCCTTCTTCTGGTGCTTGCCCTTCCCACGGCAAGAAGTGCATGGTTTTTCCTCAAGCGTGGGATTTCCCTCATCGGTCCATTCGCCAGATACTCGTGTCACTCGCTTCCGGCTTTCGTTCATGATCGTTGCCGTTCCGCGTAATGTGATCTGGAGTTTCTGTTCACAGCCGCGGCACACAAGTATCTGCGGCAACAACGAGCCGTCGACGCGGTGCTCCGCTCCGCAGGTGGGGCATTCTATTACCCTCTTTTTAGATTTTGCAGGCATGGTTCTACGCTGGCGATTTTTGGTGCAAGGAATTTGCTTTCTACGGGAAGCCCATGAAAAAGCCATTGATCGTATGAGAGGGCAGGTAAATTGGGGCTGGGGATTTCACTGCGGTTTCCATTTCCCGCGATCATATCTCTCCAAGCCGCCATGCCAAGATTTCTTTCGTGGCGGAGGTTTGACACGGACGGATGAGGGGACCTTATTTCCAGCCTCTAATTTTACGTTGGGTGCCGCGTAGGAGCACGTTACGGACGCACAGGGGATGGCAATATGACCAGCCCCCACAAAACCATTCCGCATCCGTTAGGCATCGTTGGCGCGCGGATTGAACGGAATCACTCGCGTTTGACTCCATTGAGGATCACCCGTCTCTTCTTGCGGTCAAAGCGGAAGGTATTTTCCCACTGACCGTTCTTGGGCAGAATGGCGAACCACTTCTCCGCAATCTCGGGCGTGGTCAGCTCCCGGTAGTGTTTGAAGATAATCGACGCCGAGTTGCCCGCCTCAAGCGCCACCTGATCGGCACTCTGGACGATGGCGATGCGGTAACTGATGAATGAATCGCGAAGCACGTTGCGCGGCCACTCCATCTTGAGGGCGCGGGCCAGCGCTGGCACATGGGTTTGCAATTCCTTGGTTCGGACGATTTTTCCTTTCCGCTCCAGAGGGGTCAGCCAGGCGGCGAGGTTGTCGCTAATCGGAATCACCCGGCGTGAGGCAGTCTTTGCTTGGCCGGCACGCACTTCGATGAACTTCCGCTCCAGATCCACAGCTTTCCAGTCGAGCCGTTCAAGTTCGGCCATGCGAATACCGGCAAAGGCCCCGATGGCAAGGATGGGCACCAGATCGGGCGAAGCATTGTGCAGCAGCGTCGTCATCTCCTCGGGTGAGAAGATCGTCGTATCTTCGGATTTTACACGCACCTGCTGGATCTGCTCGACGGCGGTGTTCTTCTCGTCTGGCAGGTAGTTCTGGGCCTTAGCGAAGGTGAAGAGCACCTTGATGCATCGCAGCATCGAATTGCGCGTGACTGCCACAATATCCAACGAACGCAACCAGGCGTCCACGTCGGGGCCAGTCACTTCGAGAATCGGTCCGGGGAACTTGGCCGCGAGACGATTCAGCGTGGTGCGGAGCTGGCCGAGATACTTGGTGCTCGCGCCGTCCTGTTCGCGGATCTTGAGCAGTTCGGCCACCACCTCCGGGACCGTGGCGCGGCGAACGATGTTGCCGAACATCTTGCTGTATTCCGTGGCCATCACCGACAGCGACTCAGTTCCGGCCAAGGTGCGGGCGCGGACGTAATCCTCCACTGCGGCATAGAGTGGAATCCCGAGTTTTTCTAACAAGGTCTCCGCTGCTTTGAAACTGTCGCGCTCGTGCGGTTTGAGGTCCGTCACATGCTGCATGCCGGATTGAATTCGCTGCGCCACGAACAACGCCTCCTTTTTGGCTGCATCCAGATCGTTGAACATTTTCCGCATTCGGCGGCCATCCCGGTAGAAGCTCAGGGTGAAGCGGACCCGTCCTTTGGATTCCGTGCGATAGATTGGCACCACAGCGGAGCCCGCTTTGACCTTGAGAAAGGGGCCTGCTTTTTTGCTCCGCCCCTTGGGGGGGACGTTCCCCCGATTTGTCGCCATTTTGTCGCCAGCCTCGTTCATGCCGTTGTTGGGCATGTCAACCGAGGCGGTTTTGTCCGCCGTATTCCTTTGATTATTAAAGGAAAGTGCTCGAAAGAGGACTCGAACCTCCACAGGTTTCCCTACTAGATCCTTAGTCTAGCGCGTCTACCAATTCCGCCATCCGAGCATGATCGTTGGGGTGGGCGCACGAGATAGGATGTGCGCCGACGCTTTGCAAGTGAATCTTTGGATTTTTTTGAATGTCGGCCCTCCGAGCTTGCCCCCTGTAAATTCCCATTGTCACCCGAAGCCGGAACCAGTAGTTTGTCATGGCTTACCCGATTGTCCATGACCCCAAGCTTCCACCACGCCAGCCGGATGCGCCTCCTGAGAATTCTGATCTTTCTCACGTTCGGGGTGCTGGGCGCAACCGGTGGATTCTCCCAATCCGGCAATATCGGCTGGAAAGTCCTCAAAATCGGGGGCAAAGACTACCTGTCGATTCAGGACATCCAGCGTTTCTACAATTTTACCCGCCTCACCCATACCGGTAACAAGGTGGTCATGGGAAACGCCAAGGTTGAGATGAAACTCACGGTCGGAGAGCACGAATGCCTGATGAACAACCTCAAGTTCGTCTTTTCCGATCCGGTCATTGCCCAGCCGGGAGGCGTGTTTGTCTCGCGGCTCGACCTCGCCAAACTCATCGATCCGGTCCTGCGTCCCAGCTATATCAAAAGTGCGGGAACATTCCAGACCGTAATCATCGATGCGGGCCATGGTGGGAAAGATCCGGGAGCAACCAACCCCTACGGAACAGAATCCCAATACAATCTGAGGCTGGCGGGAAAACTCAAATCACAGTTGGAAGCGAAAGGCTTTAAAGTGGTGATGATCCGGGAGACGGACCGGTATTACAGCCTCCAGGAGCGTGTCGATATCGCAAACCGCATCACACAGAACGCGATTTTCATCAGCTTGCATTTCAATTCCGGCGGTCGGGATGCTCGCGGAATCGAAACGTTCACGCTATCACCGCCCGGCGTTTCGCATTATGGAAGCGATCCCAAAGCCAGTGACGCGCTGGCCAGAGCGGGCAATCAGCACGATTCGGCCAATATCGCCCTCGCCACTGCGGTGCACGGTTCGGTTCTTCATCGCTTGGGCAAAAACACATTTGACCGCGGTATCAAACGCGCGCGCTTCAGCGTGCTTTCAGGCATCCGGCATCCGGCCATCCTCTTCGAGGGCGGTTTCATGAGTCATCCCTATGATTCACGGCTGATTGCGAGCGAGGCGTATCAAACCGCACTCTCCACGGGGATCATCGATGCGATCATCCGCTACCGTTTCGCCGTCGGTGGAAAAAAAGAAGCTGCGTCTCCGCAATAAGTCGTCTCCGCACGGGTGCCGATTCCCGTTTTTCACGGAACTTCACCCGCCATTGGCCGATCCATGATTACGCCCACCCGAAATTCAACCCGCGGTTTGTGGTTCAAAGCATTGATTCTCCGTCACAGCCCTGCATACTCCGCTTCAGAAACCGCATGCTCTCGCTACTCAAAATCCGCAACCTTGCCTTGGTCGACGAACTTGAATGGGAACTCCATTCCGGCCTGATCTCCGTCACAGGTGAGACGGGCGCCGGGAAATCCGTCATTGTCGGAGCCCTGAAACTCATTCTCGGAGAACGTGCCGAGAAAAACCTCATCCGAACCGGCGAGGACACCTGCACGATCGAATCGGTTTTCGAGCTCTCCGATACCTCTGAAATCAATGCCATCCTCGAGGAAGGCGGCCTCCCACCGTGTGACGACACCCAGATCATCATCCGCCGCTCCATCGGAACCACCGCCAACCGCCAGTTCATCAACGACTCTCCCGTTACCCTCAACCTCCTCAAAAAAATCGGCGAACACCTCGTTGATCTTCACGGGCCTCACGACCACCAATCGCTCCTCTCTCAGGAGCGCCAGCTCGCGATGCTTGACGCCTACGCCACTTCCGAGCCATTGCTCACCGAATACCGCGCCGCCTACCGTACCTGGCGGGAAAAATCCCAGGAACTCGAGGAAATCCAACATGCCGAAAACGCTTCGGAGCAGGAACTCGAACTGCTGCGTTACCAACTCGATGAGATCCGCTCCGCCAAACTCACTCCCCACGATGGCGATGAACTCCAAGAGCGTTATCACCGTTCCTCCAACTCCACCCGCCTCGTCGAACTCGCCGCCCAAGCCGTCTCCTCGCTTTGTTCCGATGACGGGATCCTCAGGCGCATCACCGATCTCCAACGCCTCGTTCGCGATCTCGAAAAATATGATCCCTCGATCTCCGACAGGGTTTCGTCACTTGAAACCGCGTCCATCGAACTCCAAGATCTTGAGTCCGCTCTGACCGATTATGCGGAGGAACTGGAAATCGACCCTTCGGAGGCGGCATCGATCGAGGAGCGCGTCAATCTCGTCGAGTCCCTGAAGCGCAAATACGGACCGGGCATGGATGACGTGCTGTCCCGCGAGCAAACCATCGCCAACCGCCTCGACAACATCGACAACCGCTCGGAGAAAATCGAAGTGCTCACCCATGCACTGGCAGAATCCCGAAAGGAACTGGAAGCCATCGCCAAAAAACTGAGCGCCACCCGCAAAAAATCCGCTCCCAAACTCGCGCAGGAGATCGCCTCCCAACTCAAGGAACTCGGCTTCAAACAATCCTCCTTCGAGATCGAACTCTCCGCCCTCAAAGATCCGTCCCTCCACGGCCTCGAAACCTGCAACTTTCTCTTCGGCCCGAACCCCGGAGAACCCCTGCTACCTCTGCGCCAGATCGCTTCCTCGGGTGAAATCTCCCGCGTGATGCTCGCGGTCAAATCCTCCCTCGCTGAACAGGACGCGACCCCGCTCATGGTGTTCGACGAAATCGACGCCAACGTCGGCGGTGAAATCGCCCGCGCGGTCGGCAAGAAGATGGCCAGGCTCGGCCAACTCCACCAAGTGATCGCCATCACCCACTTCCCGCAGGTCGCCGCCACCGCAGCCGCCCATTTCGTGGTCGAAAAAGAAGTCGTGTCCGGTCGCACCCGCTCCAAACTTTACCCTGTCCACGGCGAAAAACGGATCAACGAACTTGTCCGCATGCTCGGCGGAGGCGGAGAACAAGCCCATGCCATGGCGGCTTCTCTGCTCGAGAATGGTTGATTCCACCAACTCTCCAACGATTCATTTGCGCCACAGGCCATGTGATGCTTCAATCCTTGATATCTATGTCCCAGCGCTTCGATTCGAGCAAACACCCTCACTACCCCCCCATGACGGTAAAATTTCCGAACCACACGGATTCATCCCCGAAACCGAAACAAGACCTTCCGTTTCAAGCATATGTGATCAACCTACCCTGCGCCGAGCAGCGCTGGGAAGAAATCCGATCGAATCTGGAAGACCTTGATATTCCTCATGTCCGCATCGAAGCCGTCCTCGGCGATACACTCACGCCGAATCCGAGGGATTACAACCGCATCAAATACAACATCTCCCACGGAAAAAGAACCAACCTAAGGGAAGTCGGCTGCTACCTGAGCCATATCAAGGCGTTGAACCTATTTCTCGAATCCGGTGATGCATACGGCCTGATTCTGGAAGATGATATCCAACTGCCGGCGAACACAAAAAAACTCATTGAGTTTGCTATCCCGCATCGCGCCGCTTGGGATCTGTTGCGTCTTTCGGCACACAAGCCGGGAGAGCCGCTTGTCTTTGCGGATCTCCCGGACGGCCATGCTCTGGCTTACAACCTGAAAGTCCTCAAGAACACCGGAGCTTATCTGGTGAACCGCCATGCCGCACAATGCATCTGTGATCAGATGTTACCCATGTCTTTACCGTATGATGTGGCTCTGGATGTCGAATGGCGTTATGGATTCAAAACGGCCTACATCACTCCGCTACCCGTGCTCATCAAATACGATTTGCACAGTCAAATTCCTCCGGCATGCAAGATCCGCTTTTTCCGAACCACAACCTTTCATCTGTTTCACTGGATCAGATACTTCCAGCGGCGATATCACCGTAAACATTATTTTCGAGAGGCGAAAGACCGGGCAGCGCGCTTGTCACAGACTGACTCTCAAAAGTCCGTGCAACTGACGGATTTTTGAAAGTTGAACATGTTGTACGGCTTCGAGGGAGGCGATGCGAACGCTCTTCTTCATCTGATCTGTCGCACAAAGCATCCCGCATGTTTCATTTCATGCCGGTCATTCCTCAGTTTCCCTGTGTGAGAAAAAATGCATCCGGAAAACATCAAGGAACAAATGAATGTCCGCCATCAAAATCACCAGAAGATCCCCCCTGCGAGCGATTTGGGACAGTTTGCGGGTGGCCTCTTCGCAGTCCGGCAAACATTCGATCCGATCTTCTGAGACACCTGCCTTCAACAGACCGGCTACAAGGAGATTTCCGATTTCACCGGGAGCCCGCCCCCGAAGGTAAGATTCTTCTTCGTAACAAATGAAATGATCGAACTGTGGCGACAATGCGGCTGTCATTTCCTCATAATGCCAGTCCGGCCGGTTGCCTATCGTATAAAGCATGCAAATCCGTTTTCCCGGAACGCTCAGATGTTTCAGACTTTCCGCCAATGACTCGCATGCCGGCGCGTGAATCCCGCTGTCGATCAGTACGGTCTGGGAATATCCGTCAATGAAATTCAATCTTCCCGGAGCATGCTCAATCGAGTTTTCGAATGTCCCCAGACCTTTCCGAATATCTTCCTTCGAAATTGCCATCCCCTCCGCCAGGGCAGCGGCGGCCATCGCATTCGCAATATTCTGAGGAAAACATCCGTTCCGAGATGACGGCAACCGGGCAATCGAAATCAGGGGCATCACCGTATCGGCCTCACAGCGCACAATGCAATCCTCTGCCAAAAACAATCCGCGTTGAAACGCAATCCCGCCTGTCTCGACATGCTTCCTGACAACCTCACTGTTCTCTACGAGTGAAAACAACATGATCCGGCTCGCAGGATAGTCGCTCATCAAGCGGACGCAGTGCTCATCATCCGCGTTTAAAACCACCGCGCCTCTCGCAGCATGGATCACTCGCTGCTTCACTCTTGCCATTTGCTCAACGGTTTCAACACCGTCCATGCCGATCTGCTCTCGTCCCACGTTAAGCAGTGCCGCCACATCGCACCGATCCATGTAAGGACCGGTTTGCAACAACCCGCCTCTTGCGACTTCGAGGACGGCAGCGGTAATTCCTTTGTCCCGGAGCACGGTCCGAGCGTCATTGTAGCCCGACGAATCGCCGTATCGCAGATACCGGCCATTGATGATCACCCCGTCCGTACAGGTGAAGCCCACCCGATGTCCGGCTGTGGTTAAAATGTGCGCCAGCATGCGAACCGTGGTGGTCTTTCCCTTGGTGCCGGTAATCATCGCCAATGGAATACGCCGGCCGAAAAAGCGACGCCACAACCGACCCGAACTCCGCCGGATATGCCTTGAAAAAAAACGTGCTCGACGAGCCAATCGATGAGCCAATCTCACCATCTTATGATTCATCGCGCCCATCTCCACACATTAACCCGCTTTCTTCGCAATGATGACAACTGATCATTTTCGGGCAAGATTGCTTCCAGCATTTCAACTCCGCAGACTGGCCGTAAATCAGCCGCTCCAAGTGATCCCGGTTTGCGGACTTGATGAGAATCAGTTCATCTTTGATCACATCCTCACGCAAATGGCGGATTGCGGCCTGAGCCGACTCCATGACAAATAACCGCCCCTCCAATTCCGGAGTGATGCGCTTTCTGACGTATGCGGCTTTGGGACCGACGAAACATACCCGATCAGCAATCTTCAACGCCTCACGGGCGGTTTGACGATACTTATCGGAATCCGCCCCCTTGGTGTCGGAAAACGTACCAAATACCACAGTCACCCGCGGAGCATTCACATGCGCCAGCAATGCCAGCACCTTTGCGACGCCCCAGAAAGGCGCCTTGCCCGCATCATTCACAAACCAGGCGCCCTGGCGAGACTGATGAATCGACATTCGCCGCGGAAAACTCTCAATACCCGTCAACGAATCAACACAACGCTTCAAATCCATCCCTACCGCCAGCGCACCGGCAACCGCGCCCAGAACGGATGGAATCAGCAAATCTCCAAACAGATTGGTTTCGAGCCGAACACTCTGTCCTTGGTAAGTAATCGTCATGGAAAGTCGCTTAGGCCAACATGACTCGACATCGGTTGCCCGGACCTCAGCACCTTCGGACAATCCGTATGTCAGCACCCTTGCCTTTGCGCGTTTGGCCATATTCGCGACATGCGGATCATCCGCGTTCAGCACGGCAAAGCCATGCGCGGGCAGCGATTCGATCAACGCTCCTTTTTCCCGCGCGGTCGCTTCCAAGGTTCGGAAACTCCGATAATGGTCCTGACCGATCGTGGTCACAATACCGATGTCGGGACACAATACCTTCACTTTGCGGGTCATCGCACCGGGAGCTTCTCCGGAGACCTCCTGAAGGAAAAACCGATCCGACCGTTTCACTTTCTTCAGATTGCGCATGATCGAATTTTCATCGTTGTCGCGAATCCCCACAAAACCATGGCAGTGATCCGATAAAACCTTCCCGAGAAAGGACGTGGTAGTGGTTTTTCCGCAACTGCCGGTAACGGCCAAAACGGTCGTCTCCCTCAATCTCTTGCGTTTCAGTCGTGCGCGAAACCTTCGGAAGATCTGACGCAATGCGTAGCGTTGTTCACCCATGATTGCGAATCCTCCACGTTTTGAGCCGGTATTTCAGCCGACTGCACCAAAAACCGATCCGGAGTGACCAGCATAGCATCCGAAAGCTCGGTTCTTTGCCAAGTTCCGCCAGATGATAAAGCTGTCCCGCGGCACTGTCGGGATGAGGTAGTTTGACACCCAGTACCCTCCACGCCCGAAGCGGTCGATCGAACAGGTTCGAGACATTCGATACTCCCACAAGATGAAGTCCGATCATGGTACGGATGCACTTCTCGCACCGGCCACAATTCAACCCACCTTTGCGATTCTTCCAACAAACACGCAGATTTTGGAGTGCCACATCGGACGAAGCCACCCGCCGCAACTTTTCCGGCCGAGCCGCCTCACACCCATGATGAACAAACTCCAACCGGGAACAGCTCCAAAACGGATCCAAATGCGGATGTGAACCCCATGGCATGAGTTTGCCTTCTGTCATGCTGGCTGCGATGTAAATTCTCGAAAATTCATCACCCAGCAGATGCGCCACAGCTGCCATGGCAGCACCGTGCAGTTGGGCACCCCAATCGCCACATTCCTCAAGGAGGGAACGCACATCCGTTTTTATTTTGATGACTCGCTTGCCAAAAGCCGTTCCGACCCGACGAATGCTCATCTCGGCACGCCGGTAGGTCTCGGTATCTTCCGGTCGGATATCAAACCCATGTACAAAGATCAAATCTGTCACCTCATCCTGATGTTCTAACAAGGTATAAAACGAATCCACACCCCCGGAAAAGAACATTCCCACCCGTTTCTGATCCCTTTGGGATGATGGGGATTCTCCGTGTCCGCTCCTCACGTGGATCGGCTGATAAGATGACCACCAATTTCCGTAAACCTCCTGTATGGCTGACAGATTCTTCGCGAAAACAGGATCAAGAGCGGCATCAACATGCAAATCCATCCCATACCGCATCGCTGGCAAAATTCCCGCAGCAACCAACGCTTCCGGGTGTTTGCCAAACCCCACATCCTCACTGGAGAAATAGAATTTCCGGATGTCATCTTTCACACAGAAGAGCATCTGCACCTCTCCGGCAGGCGCATTGCCATAACGCATCTCCAAAAACTCCGAATCCGTTCTCACTCCAATTCCCCTATCCATTGCACGTTCGGAAAACGATTCTCAAGGGAAAAACGGTAAACCGCTTCACACTTGTAATAGTTGTTGGGATAAAATTTCACCTGTTTGCCCAGCAATGCGCCGGCGATTGCCATATGCAGCCGATTGGTCCGGACTTCATCGAACCGGTTCATGAAGCGGAAAACCATATGCGTTGACAAAAATGCCTGCCGGGATGTGGCTGTTCCGTATTTGAAAATTTTCGAGAGATCCGCATTGTCCGCCGGAAGGCTGATACCCGTCTTCTCGCAATCGGTCCGAAAGCAGTTGAGCACCGGGTTTTGCGAACCTTTGAGAGCGCGCAGCCAGATGCGCGCGCCACGCAGCTTGCGTTTCAGTTCAAGATGACGGCTTGCCAGCAGCGCAAAAGGGCTGCGCTCCGCGACGAGCAGTTCGGCAACGTCCAGTCCGAAGGCAAGATCATCTGTCAGAAAAACGTTCGCCCGAGTTGCCGTTTTGCAGAGGTAATCATACGATACCCTCTCGCGCGCAATCAAATCCACATTTGATCCCAGCGATGCCAGAAGCGATTCATGCCCACAAACCGTATGCGGCAAAACCACCAGTTTTTTTGCGGTCCGGTGAAAACGTTCCAAAAACCGCCAGGCAGGGGTATCCCCGGGAACCAGATTTCCACCACCGCCATACACCATGATTTTACCGGACGGATCACAACGTCGCGAATCATATGGCTGATATGGAATGTTCGATCGTTCAAAGAGCTGAAACGTCGCGTGCGCGATGAGCGAATCACCCGCATTCCCCGCATTCGGACAGAAAATCAGCGGACCTTGTTCCGCCAAATCCTTCAGATAGGTCTCAATACTGGGGATTTGCATGTTTAACTGAAGCAAAGAATAGGCCGATGCACCGGCCTTGGAAGCAGAAAATGGGATTGCCGCGATGTGCTTCCTTCCATAGGGGAGTCAGAGGCTGGTCGCATCGTCGATGGGTTGCAAAATCAGGCACGATCAAAACTGAGGCCAATCGCGATAACCCCATGATCATCCCCGCAATGAAAATTTTCCCGTCACTGGTGGCGATCCTGGCTTGCATGGGTTGTGCGCCCGCCCCGATGGCAAATCCGGCCGTGAGGATATCTTCGTCTGATGACTCGGATCATCCTTTGTCCTGTGAATTGATCGGACTTCAACCCACTGCGACTCATCGGCATGGTGCTGCATTCACAATTCGGATCCGCAATGAGGGTCGCAAGACCGTAATCCTTCCGGTTCTAGAAGAGGTGCGTTTCACCAGTTCGATCCGTTTTATCAAGGATGCGCCACCCGGCAAACGGTTGTCCGAGCTACTGGCATCCGGCGGATGGATTTCCGGCGATTTTGCGATCACGAGAAATTCAATGGATATCTCCCCTCCACAGTTCGATCGCCTCCGAGCAGGCGAATGCAGGGAATATGATTTCCGATGGAAACCGAGCAGAGGAGATCAGGGTTCGGGCGCATTGAGTATCGTGCTGCCGCATGCGTTCCCGGAAATCCCCCTCCAGCCAATGACCATCCCGAAATCAAACCACCCCCTTTACAAAAATCCCCCCTTCCCCTTGACTCCTGTCGAGTGACCGCACCTTGGGTTCATCTCTTCACGCTTCATCTTTGACTCTTCATGCGCCTCGCCTTCATCGCCACCGGTGACATCGCCATCCCGACTTTCCGTCATCTGATCGATCACGGTCCGAAGCCGGTGGTATTGATCACCCAGCCGGACAAACCGGTGGGACGGAGCCAGAGCAGTGCGGTGCCTCCCGAGATCAAGAACCGGGCGCTCGCACACGGGATTCCGGTCTGGCAACCGGATAAGATTTCGGAAATCGCGAAGGAGCTCGAAATGCTGCATGTCGATATCGGGGTGGTGATGGCATACGGACAGATGATAGGAAAAGCCGTCCGCAAGGCTCCGAAAAAAGCGATGATCAATCTTCACGCATCTCTCCTGCCGAAATACCGCGGTGCCTCCTGCATCCAATCCGCGATCCGCGATGGCGATACGGAAACAGGTATCACCATCATGCACGTGATCCGCGAACTCGATGCGGGCAACATCATTTCCACCCGCAAGATTGCCATCACGTCGGAGGACACCGGAGGTGTGCTGCATGACAAGCTGGCCAACCTCGGTCCCGCGGCACTGGATGATGCCCTCGCGATCCTGAATACAAACCCCAGAGCCGGCAGCCCGCAGAATCCTCAGCTTGTCACCCATGCCCCGAAACTCCTTCGCGAACACGGCAGGCTCGATTTCACCCAACCCGCCGAGCTGATCGAGCGTACGATCCGTGCCTATGATCCATGGCCCGGAACGTTTACGGAAATTCCCATCAAGGGGAAACCCAAGCGCCTCAAATTGTTCCCGCCGACCACGGTTTCGGATCAGCCTCATCCCGCTGGGCAGCTGCTGCAGCTGGACGGCAGGCTGTTGATCGGCTGTGGCGGGAAATCCTTGCTTCTTTACGAGGTCCAGCCCGAGGGTTCCACCCGCATGCCCGCCTCGGCCTTTGCCAACAGCCTGCGTTGACCCACCCCCCAGATTTCTCATTTCATGCTTGGAATCGGGGGCTCATCCGCCCCATCTTCCCCGCACACCACCATGGCTTGGCTTCTCCTTATCCTTCCTCTCATCGCGGCTGTCTCGAACCAGCTCTTGCTTCGTAAACTCGGGATCGCGCACCTCGCTTCCACGGCCTCCGCTTTTGTCACTTTTGTGATTTCCTGCCTGCTGCTCGGCAAGACCGCTGAAATCAACGTCCCATGGATCCACATCGGCGATCTACAGATCGATATCGGCATCATCCTCGACGAGCTCTCCACCGGGATGATGATTGTCGTTACCGGCGTCGGATTGTTGGTACACATCTTCTCGCTTGCCTACATGAAGGACGATTCCGCGAAGGCCCGCTATTTCACCGGGCTCTCGCTTTTCATGTTCTCGATGACGGGCATCGTGTTGGCCTCCAATTTCATCATGACTTTCATCTTCTGGGAGCTGGTCGGTCTCAGCTCCTACCTGCTCATTGGTCACTGGTATCAGAAAGACTCCGCCGCGGACGCAGCGAAAAAAGCGTTCCTCACGAACCGCATCGGCGATTTCGGCTTCATGATCGGCATCCTGATGCTCTGGGGCATCACCGGAACCCTGGCGTTTTCGGAAATGAAGCCGCCTGCGGAAATTTCCGTCGGAGTGCTCGGTGCGGCGATCCTCTGCGTGTTCTGCGGCGCGGTCGGAAAGTCCGCCCAACTGCCCCTCCATGTCTGGCTGCCGGATGCCATGGAAGGCCCGACTCCTGTCTCAGCCCTCATCCACGCCGCGACGATGGTCGCGGCTGGCGTTTACATGCTCTTCCGCGTCCAGTTCCACCTCGGTGAGGCTGCGTTCGCAGGCTTTACAGGCACCACCATCGCATGGGTCGGCGGGATCACCTCGCTGGCTGCCGCATTGATGGCTACCCAACAAAACGACATCAAACGCATTCTCGCCTACTCGACCCTTTCACAACTCGGCTACATGGTGATGGCCGTCGGCCTGCTCGCCGGAGAAGCCGGCATGTTCCATCTTTTCACCCACGCTTGGTTCAAAGCTCTCCTCTTCCTCGGCTCAGGCGCCATCATCTACGCCTGCCACCACGAGCAGGATATCTGGAAAATGGGAGGACTCCTGAAAAAGATGCCGATCACCGCTGCCACCTTCGCCATCGGAACCGCTGCCCTCATCGCAGTTCCTTATGTCACTTCCGGTTTTTGGTCGAAAGAGGAAATCCTCATCGCCGCCCTCAAGCACAACCCTTACCTGTTCGCCATTGCCGTCGTGGTAGCCTTTTTGACGGCCTTCTACATGACGCGCGCGTTCGTCGTCACGTTCCTCGGTAAAAGCCGTTCGGAAAACGCCGGCCATGCCCATGAGGTCGGCCCGCTGATGTGGATCCCGCTCGCGATCCTGGCCGTTCTTGCGATCTTCTCCGGATACAGCTTCGTCTCCGGACCCCTGAGCGCCATTCGCCCACCTCACGAATCCAACATGGTTGCCCTCATCGCATCGGTCACAACGCTTGTTCTCGGCGTAGCCATCGGGTTCTTCCTCTACAGAGGCAGGGAAAAAGACCCGGTTTCCATCCCGCTCTTCCGCAATCGTTTCTATCTGGATGCGATCTATGAAAAAGGCCTGGTCAGGTTTTTCCAGGACGGCTTTGCAGCAGTAGTCCACTTCTTCGATGAATTCCTGATCAACGGCCTTCTGGTGGGAGGGTTGAGCCGCCTCGTCGAAACCTTCGGGAACCTGTTCCGCAAACTCCAATCCGGCAACCTCCAAGCCTATGCCTTCACCTTTGGTCTCGGCGTGCTTCTGGTTATCTACTTCACCGTTTTTTATTGAAACGAAAAAGCCCGGAACAGCAGTGGCCATGTGAGCCAATGACTTTGTGTTTTTTGACCACAAATCACCCAAATCACACGAATACTGGGCGATGAGCCGTCATTTTGATGAACCATCAGCAAATCATTCTTTCAATTGCTGATATCCGTGACATTCGTGGTAACAAGCAATCCGTTGATGATCACCACCCGCTTCGCGCCCAGCCCGACCGGTTATCTCCATCTCGGTCACGCCTATGCGGCGAGAGTCGCCCATGACCTCGCACGGCAAAACAACGGACGTTTCCTTCTGCGCCATGAGGACATCGATTCCTCACGTGTCCGCGAAGCCTACTACCAACAGATCGAGGAAGATCTCCGCTGGCTCGGGCTCAACTGGGATGGAGAACCTCTGCGTCAAAGCAGCCGACAGCACGCCTATCGCGATGCGCTCCGAACCCTGCAAGACAACGATCTTGTTTATCCCTGCTTCTGCACGCGTAAGGACATCCGACAAAGTCTCAGCGCCCCACACGGAGCTCCGGAACATCTCTACCCCGGCACCTGCAGAGATCTTCCCAAAGACCGATCCGCCGAACGCATCGCTGCAGGCGAAGCCCATGCGTGGCGCTTTCATTCCAACAAAGCACATGAACTCCACCAGAAACTCACGTTTGAGGATCTGCGTTTTGGGGAAATTTCGGTGAATCCGCACCTCAATGGCGATGCCATTCTCGCCCGCAAGGACATCGGCATCGCCTATCACCTCGCAGTCGTCGTCGACGATGCGTATCAAGCCATCACCCATGTCAGCCGCGGCGAAGATCTGTTGGAATCCACCCACATCCATCGCCAGCTCCAGGCCGTGCTTGAGTTACCCGTACCCACCTACCTCCATCATGCCTGTGTGTGCGATGAAACAGGAAAACGCCTGGCGAAACGCGATGATTCGAGATCGATCCGCTCATTGCGCGAACAAGGATTCGTTTACCGCGCCGTGCTGGACATGTCCAACCCCTGAAGTCGCGAATATCCATGGATATTCCGAGCACCCATCGTCTCCGGTTCCCCTCATCGTGCGCACATTCACGATTGCATGTTGCCTCTGATCGCATGACGAATCCGTGCTGGATTGGCAGATGTTTCTCGCAGCACAATGATTACCCTCTCCGGTTTGAAGGACACGCACCTCCTCTCCACCCATCTCAGCCGGGCTTCAACCACACACCAAACAACCAACCGGCACCATGACGGAGCGGAATCGGATTTTACCGATTCATTGCTTTCGCAAACCGAGCATGGCCTTGGCCATGGCTTCACCGATCCGAAGATAGGATCCGGCATGACCTTTGTATGGATCACGCCCTCCCGGACATTCCTTTGCGGGGTAGGACATGGGAAGGGTATCAATACTGCGAACGGTATCCCTGAACTCCGGATACTTGAGCGGATTGCCAACAGCCATCTGGGCGTCGAAGACCATTTTCGGATTGGGATTCAAGGTGTCAGCACCGGCGAGTGCTGCAACAACCACAGGCAGCCTCGGCTGATTGAATTCCTTGCGCAGGTCACGAATCAAATTGGCGAGATGCGACTCATAAGCAACGGCCTTGGAATTCCACATGCCGTCATGAATGCCTTGGAACCAAAAGATGCCGGCGAGTTCAACCCCACGGTCGGCATGCGCTGCATCAATGCGACTCAACTCCGCTCCCAAGGTCTTGCGGATACTGTCGACCAACTCGAGGTATTCCTGACCGTTCATCAGATATTTACCAAGGTCGAGCCACTCGTCCATGCGCTCCAAGCCGTTCCAAGTATCCTCCCCATTCCCGGGATTCTTGAAGACGGCAGCCTTCCCATCCAGATCCTTGAACACCTGTCCCTGATAGCTACCGGTGATCGAATCTCCGATCAGGAGCACGCGCGGCAGAGGCTTGGTGGATTGCTTGCGACCGGCAAGAGCTTCCAAAATGGTCTTGGTCACCTGCGGAGACAAGACGCCCACGCTATGGACGTCGTTGGTCTTGGGAAAACCCATACTGCGGGAGTAGGCATTGAGATCGTTGATGATGACACCGTTTTCCTTCATGACTTTGGCAGCCACCCGGTTGTAGGCATCCTCATCACCATTGGGTTTGCCAGCTTCTCCCTCCCATACAGGAGTGACCGACCCCCAGATGAGCGTGGCACCGGTCTTCTTCATCTTCGCAACCAAGGTCCGCAGGTTCGTTTCGAAATCCTCAACCGAAGTCGTGCGATGACCTGAGTAATATTTGGAGGTAGGTTCGCGATAAGTGGCATCCCACACTCCGAAGTTGAAATGGATGACATCCCAACTGCCCGCAAGATCCGGATTTCCGCCGCTCGACGGAGGGCGGTAGTTGTGATCAAGGTCACGTGAACCGCGTTTGAACCAGACGGGATCGCGCACCGCGTAGCGATGGATCAGCACCGGCTCTTCGATGGCATCACCGAGCACGTGACCCAGCATCAGATCCACACCCATGCGCGGGCCGCCTTCGCCACCCACCTTGACCAAACGGGATACATCGAGCGGTTTGGCGGGAGCCTCGGTGTTGTTGTGAATGGGATGCGCATCGTAGAGCATGACATCATTACGGCTGATCCATCTGCCATCGGCATCCTTCAGCATGGCATAGCGCGGTTCTGCCTTGATGATTTCCTCCAGGGTGCCGGGTTTGCCTTCGGCTGCGACGACACCCTCTTCAAGCACGCATTCATCTCCGGCGAGAACGAAGAGCTGAATCGGCTTGCCCCCCTGAACGCAAGGCAGGACATACAAGGTGAAACAGAGCAAGATACGCACGACATTCATCATCAGGAAGATTTGCAAACGATTGGAATTTGAACAGAACAAACATGATTTTGAAAGGCCTCGTGGCATTTTACACCCAAAACAGGACTGATGCATCGGGTATCCTGTGCTCAAACCCGTGTGTTGGGGATCATCCTGCATTGAGACGAACATTTCCATGTGCCACAACACGGAATATAGCAGCGATGACAATCCCTCCTTCGGCTGCCAACGCGGCCCAGCCTCTGAGTTCTGTTCCATGCCAACCCTTTGCACTGAAATAAAAAAACTTTAACCCGTTGAGGATTAAAGTTTTGAGATTGGTTGCGGGAGCAGGATTTGAACCTACGATCTTCAGGTTATGAGCCTGACGAGATACCTGACTTCTCCATCCCGCGTTTGGGTGTCACCGATCGGTGGATGGGAGAAGTAACCGCTGAAACCCCTCCGAGGCAAGGGAAAATTTTGCCAATCTCGCAAAAATTTGCTTCAATGAAGCACGCGTGAGTTTGGTCACAGATCCAATGCAAACCCTGAATCAGGCCGAATGGCAGCCATTGGCCGAGGCGCACTATGCCCGTGCTGCGGTCTACACAGCTGGTCCGCGACTGCGTCGGGAGCATAACAAACCGCATCCGGTTGAGGATTTCTTGTTTGACTACTACCCTTATCCGATTGCTCTGCTTGAACAATGGCATCCGGGCATGGATGTCGTTCTGAAGATCACCGACCCCGAGACCATACCGCCTCAGTTCCGCAACCGGCGCTATCGAATGACGGATGACCGGGTTTTTCTTGATGTCTCATTGATGGATGAAAAGGAACGGCTGCGTCTGGAATGGATCTCAAGCTTGCTCCGAGCCACGCAGGATCGAGCTCCCCATTTCGCCTGCCATGGGCTCCATGAATGGGCAATGGTCTACCGCTCTCAGGAAATCCGCCATGGTAGGATCGCTGCCCTGCGTCTTCCCCAGGAACAAATCGATGCCTTGGTCGAATCCCGGCCCATCACTTGTACCCACTTCGACGCGTTCCGATTCTTTGCGGAATCCGCCAAACCTCTGAATCGCATCACACCCAGTCTGGACACCCGACACGAAAACGAACAGCCGGGCTGTGTTCATGCCAACATGGATCTTTACAAATGGGCGGCAAAATCGATGCCATGGATCGGCTCCGATCTTTTGTTAGAAACTTTCTGCCTTGCCATCGGGTTACGGGATCTCGACATGCGCGCCAGCCCTTACGACCTCTCGGCATGGAACGTCATTCCCATCCGGATCGAAACCCCCGAAGGAAGAAAAACCTATGAAATCCTGCAACGGGATTTCGCACAACACGCCTCGATCCTGCGTTCCCGCCTGATTTCGAAGCTCCGCCGGATTCTGGATCGCTGAATCCCGGTTAAAACTGGGGATTCGAGGTTAGTTTTTGACAAGCAGCGGCCCGCTCCGTATGAATCCGCGGTCCCTTCCGATCGAAACGGAAGTTTCACCAATCCCATTCACTGACATGAGCCAGCCCATTTTTACAGGATGCATCCCGGCGTTGATGACGCCATGTGACGAAAACGGAACCATCAACTACGACGCCTTGGTTGAAACCGGCACCCATTTGATCTCCAAAGGGATGCGCGCGGTCGTCTATTGTGGCTCGATGGGAGATTGGCCCTTGCTGACCGACGCGGAACGCCAGGAAGGTGTCCGGCGTCTGGTGGAAGCGGGCATCCCCACTGTGGTAGGCACAGGTGCTCAAAACTCGAAAATCGCGGCAGAACATGCGGCCCACGCGCGGAAAGTCGGTGCCCATGGTTTGATGGTCATTCCTCGGGTGCTCTCCCGCGGAAGCTCGCCAGCCGCTCAGAAAGAACATTTCCGCGGAATTCTGAAAGCAGGAGGCGACCTCCCTGCCGTGATCTACAACAGCCCGTATTATGGTTTTGAGACCAAGGCGGATCTTTTCTTCGCCCTTCATGCGGAGTTTCCAAGTCTCGTTGGCTTCAAGGAATTCGGTGGGGCCAAGGCGATGAGTTACGCGGCGGAATTTCTTACCAGCGTGGGGGATGACCTGATCCTTATGGCGGGCGTGGACACCCAGGTGTATCACGGTTTTGTCAATTGCGGTGCAACCGGAGCGATCACCGGTGTGGGCAACGCGCTGCCTACGGAAATCCTGCACTTCATCGATCTGTGCAAAGCAGCCGCCAAAGGCGATGCCAGAGCACGTCGGCACGCTTTGGAACTTTCCGAGGCCCTCACCGTGCTCTCCACCTTCGATGAGGGTGCAGACCTGGTGCTCTACTACAAGGAGCTGATGGTGCTGGAAGGACATGATGCCTATCGGCACCAGATCTATGGTACGGACAAACTGACTCCGAGCCAGAAAGAGTTCGTTCACTCTCAATGGAGACTGTTCCGTGAATGGTGGAAGAGCTGGGATGGGAAAAAGTGATGCGCCTCGGCTCCGTCCCGAATGGTCATCATTTCATCGTCAGCAACATCTCCCCGCATATTTTTGTTATCACCTCGAATCATCAGCATCCGCTATATGATTCATTTCCATCCGACCCATTGATGTCCGACATCTACCAAAACCCATCCGGCGACCCGAAGCTCAACATCGAGGAATACGGAAACAAAGCATCCCAGAACCTGCCTATCGCCGTGATCGCAGGCCTTGTTGCCACAGTGGTATCGGCTGCTATCTGGGCCGCAATCACCATCTCCACCGGATACCAAATCGGCTGGATGGCCGTGGGTATCGGCATTCTTGTAGGCTTGGCGGTGCGTCTTGGCAAAGGCGTGGATCCGATCTACCGTAAGATCGGCGCAGTCCTCGCGCTTCTTGGTTGCATCCTCGGCAACTTTTTCACCCTTGTCGGCTTCATCGCCTCAGAAGAAAAAATGCGAGTTTCCGATGTCATGTTCCAATTGGACTACCCACTGGTCCCAGGCATGATGATCGATATGTCCTCGCCCATCGATCTTCTATTCTACGCCATCGCGATCTATGAGGGATACAAATTTGCCGTGAAAGAAGCCATACCGTTGGCACCGCAAGCCTGAGATGACACCATCATCCCTCGCTTCCCATCAATCGGATCTCGTCCGCTTGAAATAGCGCCTCGGTTTCTCCATCGATCTCAATCAACAGCTCTCCGGTCGGTCCGATTCCGTGAACGATTCCCTCACGGCGCCGGTCAGCTGCGAGAAATGAAACGCGCTGCCCCGTCAGCGCACATCTCTCCCGAATCGATTTCAGGCGATGGGAAAAATCATTGGAAAGATCGGCGGTATGATTCGCCATCCGGTTGATCACCGCTTGCAAGACCTCAGCGCGTTCCAACTTCATCCCGGTTGCTTCCCGAAGCGAGGTTGCGGAAAGTTCCTCAGAAAAACCGATCGAGTTCACATTGATTCCGATCCCGATGATGACGAAGTCACTGCCCGCTTCGACAAGGATTCCTGCTATTTTTTTCCCGTCGACCCGTACGTCATTGGGCCATTTGATTTCCGCATAAGATACATGTGATTCCAGTGCCTCTGCGACGGCCAAACCCGTGATCAGGGAAAGCCGGTGCCAAAGGGTCTTGGGAGCAGAGGGCCGAAGCAGCACAGAGCAGGCAAGATTCTCACCTTTGGGAGAAACCCACACCGCACCTCTCCTGCCACGCCCTGCCGTCTGCTCGTCGGCGACCAGAACCAGACCTTCGGGTGCCCCCTGCTCGGCAAGTTGGCGCAATTCATCATTGGTCGAGCCCACGCGTTCACGCCAAAGCAACCTGAAGGGATCAGGAAGGTCGGCCGCGATAGATTGGAACGCGTTGGGTTCGCTCATAAAATCCCGCGCCATCTGGCAATCTCACGCTTCACATTCTCCACTGAGGGTGCACCGACGTTCGTCCGGGCTTTCAGGGCTGTCTGCAGTGAAAAGACCGACTTCATTTCATCGGTGTAAGCAGCGTCAATCGTTTTGAGATCCAGACGATCCAGAGGAACGCCGCTTTTGATGGATTCCGCGACCGCCTTGCCGACCAGTTCATGCGCGTCACGGAAAGGAATTCCGGACTTCACCAGCGCATCAGCCAAGTCGGTGGCGAGCAGCATCGGGTCACTGGCGGCCGCGAGACAGGTATCCTCCCGCATTTCCATGGCCGAGATCATTTCGGTATTCACCGCAAGCACGAGCAGGATGGTATCAACGGAATCGAACAAGGGAGGCTTATCTTCCTGCAAGTCACGGTTGTACGTGATCGGCAAGCCTTTCATCGTAACCAGGAGATTCGTCAGATTGCCAATCAGCCGGCCTGTCTTGCCGCGTGTCAGTTCGCACACATCGGGATTTTTTTTCTGAGGCATGAGTGAGGAGCCGGTGGTGTGCGCATCGGAGAGATGCACAAATCCGAACTCACTGCTGCACCAGAGGATGAGATCCTCACTGAGTCTCGATAGATGGACTCCGCATGTGGAAATCACGAACAACAGTTCTGCGATGTAATCCCGATCCGCAATCGCATCCATCGAATTTCTTGTGACCTCGTCAAACCCAAGCTCGGCGGCGATCCCCTCCCGATCCAGGTTGATCGTCGATCCCGCAAGGGCACCCGAACCCAAGGGCGATACGTTCAATCTGCGGCGGCAATCATTCAGCCGGCCTTTGTCACGCTCCAACATTTCCACATAAGCGAGCAAATGATGGCCTGCCGTGACGGGTTGCCCGCGCTGAAGGTGGGTGTAGCCCGGCATGATGATCGACGCATACCGATCGGCCTGATCCACCAACACCTGTTGCAGGGTGAAAATCGCAAGGGTAATGGCATCGATCTGAGCCCGACAGTACAAACGGGTATCGGTCGCGACCTGATCGTTTCTGGATCTGGCGGCGTGGAGTTTTCCGCCAACCGGGCCAATACGGCTGGTTAGTTCCGATTCGATATTCATGTGGATATCCTCAAGTGATGTGTCGAACTCGAAGTTGCCGTCTCGGATGTCCGCTTCAATCCCACGCAGACCATTTTCGATCAGGTCGAATTCCTCACGCGTCAGCAGTCCTGCCTTCATTTGGGCGCGCGCATGTGCGATCGATCCTGCAATATCATGCGGATACAACCTCCAGTCATAGGAAATCGATTCCCCGAACTTCTGCACCAGCGATGAGGTGTCTTTTGTAAAACGTCCTTTCCACATAATTCAATAACTTCCGTTTCTGTAGATTCCCGCAGCGATTCGTTTGCGCCTTGGGTTGGCATGTTGAAAAACTACGTTGCCTTCGATGGTTACACCCGGCTCAAAGCTGATCAACCCCGAAATTTTCAACGAATCGCACCGGATCAGACTCGGCACACCAAGCTCATCCAACGCATCGACCAGCTTGTATTCAGCGGATAGGGTGATATCCGGAGGAATTCCCTGACGCTCGGCCCGCAGCCTGACTTGTCCATCGAGCAACACTTCGTATGCATCCGAGCGCAGGGCCAACAAGTCCGAGGTGGTTTTCACGGGTGCGAAGCGGCTGCGCGGAACCTCCACAGCCAACGCACCCTCAAAACATTCGATCGCCGATCCCATGGCGATTTCAAGCTGGAACACCGGAGTCGATTCCGGATCGCGCGGATCAACTGTTTTGCGGTTTTTAATCATCGGCAGAGGCAAGGCACCCGAGTCCGCCACCAGCTGGGCTTTGAGTTTTTCCAAATTCAGCCAGAGGCTGTTCGTGTTGAAATAACGATATCGATCGATGTTCTGGAATGCGTCCAGATCGGTATCAGGGCACTGTGCAACCTCGCGCAGCAACAGCCGGCCGTCGCTTTTCCTTCTCGCCAAATGCCCGCCTTTTTTGTCCGCCGCCGTGCGACGAGTTACTTCCATCATGAAGGGCGCGCCGGAAGCGGCGAAATAATCCAGCAATGCCGCATCAAACACCGCACCGAGGTTATCGGAATTGGATACGAAGGCGTATTTGACACCCTCAGCCAGCAAACGATCCAGCCACCCGCTACCCACGAGAGCGGGATAGAGATCGCCGTGACCCGGCGGGCACCATTCCAGCTCGGGATCCGCGGGCCATTCGACAGGCTGAAGAGTGTTCACGTCGATTTTCGGAATCATGTTCTGCATCATTTCGACCTCATCGGCCGATGCCAGCCCATGTGACCGGTAGCGTTCCAGGTGTTTCAGGGTTTCCTCACTGGTGCTGAAGCTGTTCATCAACAACAAGCGCACGGGATGCCCGCTTTTCTCACGGAGGGAAAGCGTTTGCCGCACCATGAGATCGAGAAAATTCACCCCATCACGCACCGGTAACAGGCTTTTCGGACCCTGCAGGCCCATTCCCGTACCTAGCCCGCCATTGAGTTTGATGATCACCATTGTGGAAAGATCCGTCGATCCGTCCGAGGAGACCCTGAATTCATCCGACCTTGGCAACGAACCGATCGGTTCGATCTCGGACTCCGCTATCAGCCCTGTTTCATTGCGCAGCAGAGCTTGCATGTTTCTTCTGAATACCGAGACGGGCGCATCCCCCATCCCTGCGGCACGCATTTTTTTCTCAAAGACATCAAAATCGGGCATGGAGGAATCTTTCACAGTCTGACGATATCGTAAATCCGGAAACCTCAGGACCGGGCCAAATGCTTCACGCAAAGCTGGCTCCAGGTTTCGAGCCGATCGTGAAGGGCAGCATTCAGTTCGGAAAGGGTGGCCCATGAGAGATCGGTCAGCGCATCTTCACGCGATGCAACCGCCTCGTTTTGCAACTCCACCAGATGCACCACACCCAAATGAACCTCGCCGACCGGATTGGAATCATCATTCAGCAAGCCGATGACACGCATTTCATAATCACCTGCGATATCGAGCTCTTCATCGATCTCTCGTTGGACCGCGGCGTAATACGCAGCTGCTCCTTTGCGGCCCTCGCCCATGTCCACCGGATTGATATGACCACCGACCCCAACGGAGATTTTCGCATGAAGCCGGTTCTCACCACCTGCTTTACCGCGTGTGTAATGCAACACGCGATCGCCGCATTTGAACACGCAATACGGAATCAGCTGCTTGTGGCTCGGATCCATTTCAGCCATCTCGCGGTCCATGAAAAAATGATGATCGGGAGCAAGCAACGCCGCTATCGTCTGATCGATCTCCTCCGTCTTTAATCCTTGGAACGATCCCAAATTTTCCAATAACGAGCGGGTCACCACCAAGACTTCTTCACCTGCGTATTTCGACATGTCGGAATCTTCAGAATTTCATGCTGACAGGACAATCCAGAAATTCATGATTTCGGCCGTTGTCCGCAAGCCCCGCCCCTGCCCCTGATGGCACAACATTCGATTGGGCCGATCATTGAACGAATTCAATGACCCGTGCTGTTGCGAGTCCTCCGGATCCATGCAGCCGCACCCCACAACAAGGCCGGCACACCCAATGAAAACGCGAGACCCCATGAAGGTTGGGAGCGCCCCATGACACCGATCCAACTGAACAAAAATCCCATGGGGATGGAACCGCACGCAAGTGCGAGCAGGTACGTTCCAAACGGCATCCGCAGCAAGCCGGCCATGCAAGCGAGCACTTCGGGCAGGATGGGAAGGGCGCGGCTGATCGCCACCACCCAGGCACCGTTTTTTTCAAACAGTCTCCGCCCCCGGTCGAAATCCGTTTCTCCAAGCCATTTTTTTGTGAAACGCTCATCAAAAAACCGGCCCACTCCATAGCCGAGCATTCCAGCGAGTATCGCTCCACCCGCGGCGATCAATCCCCCCAACCAAAATCCGTAAACCGCGCCCAAAGCGGACATGACGACCGTGCCGGGGATGGGAAACAACAGATCGGCGAGCAACAGCAGGAGACCGAACAGCCAAGCCCAGCTTTTGACGGACTCGAACTTGCCCGCCAGCTTGTCGACATTCCACGCATCTTCCAACCCCACTCCCCACAACCCCCATCCAAGCAGGAAAAAGGCGGCGATCAGGAGCATGAAAACGAACAGTCTCATCGTGAATCACTAACTTACGATTTCCACCGGAGCATCTGGCAAGGCGTTCATGAACAACTTTCCATAGCGCTTGGTCACGATCCGATTGTCCAAAATACATACCAATCCTCGATCTTTTTTTGTCCGGATCAATCTGCCCACACCCTGCCGCAATTTCAAAATCGCCTCCGGAACCGAATAATCCATGAATGAGTTTCCGCCCTGTTCCTGGATCGACTCCAAGCGCGACTCCGTCAGCGGGTGATCGGGTACCGCAAAGGGCAGACGCGTGACGACGACATTGGACAATGCTTCACCCGGCACATCGACTCCGGTCCAGAAACTGTCCGTACCGAACAACACACTGCTCACATCCGCCCGGAATTCCTCCAACATCCGATGCCTCGCCATACCGTCGCCCTGTTTCAACAAACTCCAGCCTCTTTTCTTGAAATACCCCTCACACCGCTTGGCCGCATCCAACATGGCACGATAACTGGTGAACAACACAAACGCCCTACCCTCGCTCTCGCTCACCGCATCCATAATCCCCTTGGCCAGCAGCTCATCGTATGCGGGAGTGTTGGGATCCGGAATGGATTTGAAAATCCTGACCTTCATCTGTTTCCGATAGTCGAAGGGACTGCCGATGCTGAGGGCTCTTGCCGTCTCCGCGCCGACCCGCTTGCGGAAGTAACCCAGCTCAGGATCACCCACGCCCAGGGTCGCACTGGTCATCACCATGCATTTTTTTCCCGAGAACAACAACGGCCTCAGACGGTCCGCAACATTCACCGGCGCCGCATGACAACTGAACTGGGTATCCTCCCGCCCACTTTTCTCCACCCAATACACGCAACCCTCGTCACGCTGGTCGAGAAACTGCGCAACCTCGGCTTGGGTCTCGCGCAGTTTTCTGGCGAGATCCATCAGCTCGTTTTTCGAGGATTCCTGATCCGTATCTTCCGCGAGATTGACTAACTCCTCGGACAATTCGCGGAGCGGGCCGGCCAGCTGATTGCCGACCAACTCGGGTTTTCTCACACGGAACTCCTTGGACCACTCGCCGAATTTGGCAGCCTCGCCGATATCTCCGAAAAATTTCTCCACTGCCACCAAGCCACGCTCCACCGCCATCATGGGCGCCGCTTTGCGATAGGCTTTGAGGATACCCTTGCGGGTCTTCGGGTTGTAAAGCCGTTGTAGATCGAATCGCAAACCCGCTTGGGAAATCCGCAATCCCAGCTGCACCGCCGCCACCTGCTCAAGCGTGTGTGCCTCATCCATCACGGCGAAATCGTTCGGAAAAAGAAATCCCGGCATGGTTTCAGTTCCTGCCTCCGTTGCCATCTCACCCGTGTTCAAGAGTGCGAAAAACAAGGTATGGTTCACCACCACCAGTTTCGCATCCGCCGCGGCTTTCCTTGCTTCCTGAAACCAACAATCGCCTTTCGGCCCGCAATACCGCTGCGTGCACGAATGCGCCTCACTGCAAACCTGCGACCACACTTTGGGTGAAGGCGAGAACGGCATGCCACTCAGGGTTCCATCCCGTGTTTCATCCGCCCACGCGCGGATTCGGGCCAGTTCTTCGCTTTCGCTCGATGTGAACAAATCCCCCGCCTGCTCCCATGCCCGGCGCAACCGCGACGGACACAGATAATTTCCCCGTCCTTTCAGCAGCACCGCAGGCAATTCCTCTCCGAGGACGTTGCGCACCAGCGGGATGTCCTTGCGCACAAGTTGCTCCTGCAAATTGATCGTGTGGGTGGAAATCACCGCCTTGCGTCCCGTTCGCAGCGCAAACTTTGCCGCCGGCACAAGATACGCCAGCGATTTTCCCACCCCCGTACCCGCCTCCGCCACCAACGGATGGGCGGTTAGAAAGCTCTCCGCCACCGCACAGGCCAGATCCTCCTGTTCCACCCGATACTCGAAATCTTTCGAGGCCGACAACAGCCCTGTCCGTGAAAATACCCCACGCACCTCTTCCACCAGATCCGTTCCCCCTGCGTTTTCCGTAATCGAAATCATCTCTGGCCAATCATCTTTCCTCCTCCTCCAACAATCAACCTTGAAACCTGAAACCACACGGACGCCCGCAACCTTGTCCCCCGAGCTTTGCTCCCTACTCACCCGGTTTTGGCAAATCCGCCGTCGTCATCCAATGTCGAATCTCCGGCTCCCAAAATGCCCGACGCACGAGCTTGCCGGAGGCCAGATCCCTGATCTCCTCGAATTGCAGGGAAATCCTACCCTCAGGAGATACCTCATAAGCACGAACACATCCCGTGGGCAGAAAGTCATTCGCCGTACGATCATTCCCGTGGAATGTCCGGAACTCCGACCGAATCCGTTCCAGTTTGCCATTCCTTCCATACTCATAATCGATCAGATAAAACCAATCTCCTGATGGCGTCGCGAGTTGCCTTGTGACTTTGACCAAGCCAGAGCGATCCTTGGACATGATGTAATTGTGAAATCCGGAATCCGGGATTTCTTCCAAATCCTTTTGATTTGATACAGCTCTCCAGCCTCCGGATTGGTAATAAAACTGCGTCTGCGTGCACCCCCCGATCAGGCCAACCAGCATGAGTAAAAGTAGGAATGCTTTCATCTGAGCGGAAAAAGAAACCTTCATACCGAACCACTCTGGAAGCCGATGAAACGCAGGGCAGTTTGGATCATGGGTTTCATGACATGGATTCTTTCCACGTAGGATGGGCCGTCAAAAAAGCCGGTTCAAGTTCGGATTCCGAGGACCGGAAAACCCCGTAACCATCGTGAAAATCCCCATTTTACCCCAGAAACCCGAAGATTTGCGTTTGAAAATAAATTTTTCCCGCCATCCTCGGCATCGTGAAAGTCATCGCCATCGGAAACCAAAAGGGAGGAGTCGGTAAAACCACCACCGCCATGAACCTTTCCCATGCCCTTGCCCTGCGCGGCCAACGGGTGCTGCTCATGGATCTGGATTCCCAGGCAAACTGCACTTCCGGACTCGGGATCGAAGCCCCTCACCTCTCGTCCATCTACCCCGTGCTGCTCGGACAGGCCGATATCCGAGACAAATTCATCCGATCCGGTCGCGAAAACCTCACCTTCCTTCCCTCGGAAATGGACCTGGCCGGCATCGAGATCGAGCTGGCAAGATCGGACGACCACCTGACCCGCCTTCGCGGCATTCTCCAAGGCCTGAAACCCAACGATCTTTTCGAATACTGCATTCTCGACACCCCGCCATCCCTTGGAGTCCTGATGACTGCGGCACTGGCAGCAGCTGATGAAGTCCTCATTCCCCTCCAGTGCGAGTGGTTCGGGCTGGAAGGTCTGGCAAAAATTGTGGGAATTCTCGATGAAATCCGCAGTTCCGGAGCCAATCCGGACCTGTCACTGGAAGGCATCGTCATGACCATGTATGACAGCCGCACCCTGCTCTCCCGACAAGTGGTCGAAGAGGTCACGCAATACTTCCCGGAAGAGGTCTATCAACAAGTCATCCCCCGAACCATCCGCATTGGCGAAGCACCTTCCCACGGAAAAACGATTTTCGAACACGATCCAGCAGGAATCGGATCGATCGCCTACGGAAAACTGGCCGATGAGTTTCTCATACGCCATGCGTGTGAAGTTCCGGCTTGAACCACCCTTCGCCAACGACACGGCCCGGATTAGGGAGACCATCCGTAGGGATGGCTCACCGGGCTTGCCTTTCACGCTCCCATCAAGGTCACAGCGATCCGGCGCTGGTGAGGGTCGCGGCGGTGCTCGAAAACGAAAATCCCCTGCCATGTTCCGAGCGCCATGCGACCATCGTGAATGGGAATGACTTCCGAGGATCGCGTCAGAGCCATGCGGATATGGCTGGGCATATCATCCGGACCTTCGTGGATGTGGATGAAATCGGGATCATCCTCGCGTACCAATCGATCAAACCATCTCTCCAAATCACGCCGCGCACTCGGATCGGCATTTTCCATCAACACCAAACTCGCGCTGGTATGACGCAGCAAAAGGGTCACTTGTCCCGAAGTAATTCCCGCATGACGAACGATCTTCTCGAGCGTGGCCGTAATCTCGTAGGTACCTTTGCCATGGGTGTGGAGACTGAATTCGGACGTATGGATTTTCATGGGGAGACGAACCGGTTACGCGTTTCATCCGTGGCCGCATTGATGAAACCGATCCTTGTGGATGATCGTTGCTTCACCCCGAGAAACCGATCCTGATGCAGTTCGCTCATCGCCTTCACGCGTTGGTTCGCAAGTTCGGCAAATCGCGAGGCTGCGGCCTCGTTCTGAAACTCAATCTCCCAGAGCAGCGCAGAGGAGGTATCACCGTCCGTAACCAAATGGTAGGCATCGCCCGACCAATTCCGTGCGATTTCCTCGGCGATACCCACATCACCCATCTCCTCCAACCAAAGCCTCAAACCCAGATACCCCGCGCTTTCGGTAAGAAATAATTCCGAATCCGTTCGGGGCATTTCGAACTTCACGGGTTTTAACCCATCAGCCGGAAACACCAGATGGTAGGTGTACTCTGGCGGATTGCGCAATGCGTCGGCCAAGGAATCCGACCCTTTGACAAAAAGCGTATCGGCAAGGGCCCGACCCGAGACCGCTGGGAACAAGGTCACACCTTGGATGAATGCCGGAAGGGTCGACATCAAACGCTCTGTGGCACTGTTGTTGCTCATCGGCATGAAACCGATGCTGCGCGCACTGTTTGCAAGGAACCTTGCTTCGGCCCCGGATGCCACACCCGCATGCAGGGCCTCCCTCGCACGTGCGGCATCATCACCCTGATAGGCAACAGATGCGGGAAAATGCTGATTGAGCAGGATTCTTACCAACAAGCGGATCATCGCAGCTTGGTCAGGAATGTTCTTGAGATCGAACCGATGCGTCACCCAACCCTCTCCGAGCTGTTCGTCAAACCACACGAGAGCTCCGACCGATCTGACGGCAACCAGCTGCTCCAACAAGCGATCCCCATCACGCAACCATCCGATCCGTTGATACGCCTCCTGCCTGTCATCCACACCTTGAGGGCCGAGACGGCTCTCGACCGCCGCTTCGATCCGATAGCCGAGTTCCTCGGTGGCGATGCGGTGGATGACCGGATTGGATCGGAACTTCAGTCCGTAGTCCTTTTCCACCAGAGAGATCATTTCATGCGGAACGGAAACCTCCCCACCTCCCTGAGCCAGCGAGCGAAGCGAAGCATTTTCCTCGCTCAGCATCGCCATTTCCTCCTGTGCAATCCGCAACTGGTTCATGAGGGCTTCCGAACCGGCACCACCGCCGGCTTCAAACCGGTACAACCAGCCACCCGCTCCCATGGCGGCCCCGATCAGAAGAGTCAGCAATTGTTTGTCCGATATCATGAAAGGATCGGCTTACCTGCCCTTGGGTGTGACGAACGGATTTTTATCCAGTGCGGAGGATTTGCCGAAAACCTCATCTGCCGTTTTTAATCCCGGGATCAGGGTGATGGAAATCGGCGCGCTTCGGTTACCCAGCGCATCATAGGTATAGATAAACCGTCTTACCGGCATTTCATTTCCCGTTTGAGGATCGATGCGCTTGGTCCTTGAATCGAACATCCGTTCCTCCACCAGGCGGGCATCTGATTTCCGATAGCCGTAGCTCACCTTGTAGAGCTCGTTCTTGTCACCATCATAGATCTTGCACCCGGTGGGATTGGCATGCTGATCCATGCGATAGATGGTGACCATTGTCAAAACCCCCTGCTTGCTGAATGTACGTTTGGTCAGGGTCCGATTGTCGGGACTGCGCACGAACACCGTGCGAGATCCGTCGTCCTGATGCATGACACGCACATTGGGACCATCCACCGCATCGAAACCCGTTGAAGGCGCGGCAGACACGCAAGACACACATGCGAACAACCCGATCATGCAGAGGTGGATGTGCTTCATGGGAATAGACATACTCGGGAATCAAATCACATCAAGAAACGTTTCACCGCCTCCCGTTTGAGGCGAAGTTCGCGCCATTCATTCACTAGCCGGCTTGCCTCGATGATCCCGCAACCTGCCGGCAGCGAAACGTTCCGTTTGTTCCACCAAAGGCCACGGATGGCCACCACAGCTTCGAAAGCACCGCAATCCCATACACCGAACGGCGCACCGAATTCCGGAGGACAGTTCAAGCGCTTCCTCCAGTTTCTCAACATCGCCATGCTCTCATCCGTCCGGGGCAGCGGACCCAAGGCCGGCGTCGGGTGCAAACGTTTCATGAGACGAACCGGTTCCTGTGACGCTCCCAATTCCACAGAGATGGGAGTTAGAAAATGCACGATCGATTCCAAACGCAAAACCTTGCGTTCCTTGCGGCTCAGTTTTCCCAAATCACTTAACTTTGCCACCAGCGTCTGCGCGACATATTCATGCTCACGGATTTCCTTTTCATCCACTCGGAACACCGGTTCATCTTCCTGCCTTGCGGTTCCCGCAAGGGCCATGGTTCGCAGGTTCAGTCCATCGATCGAAAACAGCAGTTCCGGCGTAGCACCGGAGAAACCGGAATCCTCCATGACCCAACCGTAGGTATGCAGCGGGGCTTTCTGACCAGACATCGCGGCGATGATGCGCCCGATCCCCTCTTCGTCATGCAAGCGCCCCCGTTCGGTCACCACAGGAACCGTCTTTTCAATCGATCCCTGTGCGATACAGCTCATGATTTCCTGAAAAACGATGGAAAAGGGCATGGCATCAGGAGTTTCCCAATCCATCCGGATCGGACCACGCTGATGACTCATCGTATCCTGAAATTGAGACAGGCTGAGGTGTTCGACACGCGCGGGAAGATACCACGGTGAATCATCTGTCTCATGAAAACAACGTTTGTAGAAAGCCACTTCACCGGAATCCGGCAAAGGAGTCTGACGGAAAGGACCATGACCGACGACGACCGAGCCGTCGGTTTTTGCTAACCATGCCATTTCTTTCATCTTCATGCTCGGTCACGCACTGCTGCCATCTGCGTTGGTCTTGCGAAGCTTCGGCGGTTCGGGAGTTTTGTCAGGCAAGATTTTCTGCAACGATTCAATCGGTATCCAGCCGCGCGTTTTCGTCGCGAAACCGACGTAAGCCCAGTGCCCGCTCTCGAGGATGATTTCAGCCAGCGAGCCCGGTGGGGCGTCGATGACTTCCGGTGCGGTACGGGCGGCATCGGCATGCAACACCACCTTGTCACCCACGATCACAGCCTGCCTGGCGAGCGATGCGAATTGCGCGTCATCGGGGTAATAATAACAACCCAAGGCGGTGAAAGCGATGATCAAAGGAGCGAGAATGATGGCGACGACACCACAGACGCGCCAATGACTGCCGGGACGGGTTGCGAAAAAAACCAGCAAACCAAGCAAGAGCACCCAACCGCCCGACCAGAGTCCGCCACGCCACACATCTAGAGATACGTTTGCCAATGCGTATTGATAAGCCGGACGTTCCACCGTGATCGATCCATGTTTGCGTTCGATGAATCGCAGGTTCTGGCGGGCCTCTGCATGACTGGCATCGCGCGAGAGCGCCCTTCGGTAGTATAAGGCGGACTCACCGACCGAACCCATCCGATAGGCTGCATTGCCGATGTTGTAGAGAGTATCCGCAGACAAATCCTGATACGGTCCGGCACTGAGCCACAGCTTCGCCGCATCTTCATACTTCCCCGCATCGTAAAGCTGCTTGGCTTTGCCAGAAAGCTCGTCAGCACGGACTTGAGGCGATACCAACGCCAACAGGATCATCCCAAAGGCCAACCGCTTCAACATCCGCGTGATCTGTTGCCGACGACCGGAAGGAATGACCACATCTTCTTTTTCCTGACGGAAACAGAGCCGGTTCCGTTCTTCAAGGACTTCCCGCACTTCAGGCAGGTCGCTGTCGTTCAGCCACTTTTCCGCAAAACCACCGGCGATTTTTAAAAAATCCGCTCCGCTTTTCGCACCGGAATTTAGAACCTTCTGGAAATCCCTTTTGATTTCCGCTCTCGCAGGATCACGTTCCAGCAAGTGACCGCAACGCATCCATAGAATCCTCAACAACAGGCAAAATGCGATCAGACCGAGAGCCATCTGCACCAGATGGTAGGGGAACGGACGGCTCTTGGGCGCCAGCAAGGAATCCGTGCGGATCATGCCGAGAATATCGGTCATGCGTTCTACCGGAATCGGCAATGCCTGAGGCGGTGCCGTAGTTTGCAACGCGGCCCGCGCCACCGCCGGAGTCATCGCAATCGCCACCGGTTCGGTGGACACCGTCTTGTAGGCTTCGTCTGCGGGATCAAAATAAACCATGCCGAACGGTCCGACGGAGGTTTTCATTTCGAGCGGCCTGATGAACTGGCTGAAGACCACCTCACCTCTCAATTCCCTCCGCTCTTCGCCACGCTGTTTGGCCGTTGCGTCATACACCCTCCAACCCGAAGGATCGATCAGTTTTGGTGAGCTCAGTTGATCGAGATTTCCACTTCCACGCACGATAACATCCAGAGAAATCGGCTCTCCCTCCACGACATCGGTTTTCGGAATCCGCGTGGAAAGCTCGAACTGACCGACCGCGCCATTGAAACCCTCGGGTGCGCCGTCCGGCAGGGCTTGAGCCTGCAATTTGAATTCAGGCACCTGAAGATTGGCCTCAAGCTGGATACGGCGGGTGCCGCCGTCGAAATAGATATCCACATAAGTCAAACGAACCTTGGCCGGACCGATCGTTGCCTCACCCGCCCGCAACGGACTGAGGGTGCTCCAGTAGGTGATGGCCACATAAGGTTGTCCCAACAGGTTCACCTCGCCACGCGCATCGCTCGCCTCATATCGCCAAACTGCCAGACCCTCACGCTCGAATTCGGGAACCCCCCAATCCAATACGGAATTCATCATGTCCCGCGGAACGTAGATTTTGATCTCCGTCGGAACTGTCTGGTTCTGATAGATTTTCCGGTCGGACACCCTGATCGTGCTGGCATAGCGGAATTTCCGCCCCGCAGCCTCCGGAACCGATACCACCTCCTTCCAGGTCAGGATATCCGGATTGAAAACCTCGAGCTCCGAAGTTGATGTCCTGATCAATTTCCCGGCAACGCGAATTTCAAATGCGGGAATGGTGTGCCTTCCCACAGCGTAACTCGTCATCAGATATTGAAAGCGATAATCGATTTTCCTGCCCGGAACCATCTCACCGGGTCCGTGGCCAACAAACTCAAGGTCCACACCCTCCACCTGTGGGACGATTGGCATCTCATCCGGTTGCCCCCCTTCCACGATCAATTCCATCAAGGCGCTCTCACCTCGGGTAATGAATGAGGAATACAATTTCGTTTTGACGCTCTGCGCCATGAGCGGAGCGGCCGAAACCAACCATAAAAACATGCCATATTTTGCCGACCATTTCATCGTTACCAATCTTTCTCGGGGTTTCTGAATCTGCGGGTCTGTCCCGGATTCAGCGGGCCTTTTTCGACATCTGAGTTTTCTTCCAACAAACGGGCCGCCCGCTCTTCGGGACTTTCATTCGGATCGGCCTGATCCTCTCCGGTCTCATTCGATTTTTCCGATTCCTTCGGCTTCTGGCCCTCGGAATTTTCTTCTTCCTTCTCGCCGGGTTGCTTTGGATCCGGCTCTTTTTCGTCACCGGGATCGCCCTCATCACCCTTCTTGGGTTCGGCTTGCTTGGAAGGATCATCGGAATCACCCTCGCCTTCCAGTGGTGCGTTCTGTTGATCGAGCATCTGTTGCATCATCTCCTCTTCATTCTGCTTCTTGTCCTCATCGAGAAGTTCGGCAAGCCGCTTGAGATACATCATCGTCAGGTTGGCGTTCCCGACAGCCGAATGGTCCTTCGGATTTTTTTCCAGTGCCGTTCGGTAATGACGAACCGCATCCGACCAATTGATGATGATCGCCTGCATGCGCACAAAACCGTGTTTGTCTCCGGATTCGGGCGAGTCGGCCTGTTTCATTTTTTCAAGCTGGTCGCGTACCAGCGTATCGAACGTTTCCATATCGGGAGTGCGTTCTCCCTTGGGATAGCGACTTCCGGACAGACCGATCCAGCCGAGTTGGAACAGGGTGTTGCCCATGCCCTGATGAGCGGCAGCGGCCACCTTGCGGTCCTCCGCGAGCAGGGCCCGACTGTAGGCCGAGCGAGCGCCTCTGAAATCCATTGCCTCGTAGGCCGACAATCCTTCGGCCAACCTCAACGGGGCGGCATCGCCATCTTCACGTCGATCGGCCAGAGAACGATACGCATCCCGAGCCTGACTGAACCGTTTGTCGGAAAACAACTGCTTGGCATTCCAAAGATCGCCCGCAGCCATGGAGGCACTTGGAGCAAAAAAGATCGCACCCAACAAGATCGCCGAGACACCGCGCCATCGTGTTCCCGCAACGATGGAGGCCATTAAAAAGAAAATTCCGGGCAGGACAGCCCATTGGAAGAACTCGATCAACACACGGGTCTTGCCGCCCTTCATTTCGAACACGTCCATTCCCTGAACCGCAGCTTCGATCATCGCCGGTATGTCACCACCGCCACCCGCAACGACATATCGGCCTTCCGTCGAACTGGCGAGCTCCCGCATGACATCCGCTTCCAGCCGACTGAGGATCTTCGCACCCGATGAATCCAACAGAAACCCACCGGAGAAATCGGGATGAGGAACAAATCCCCCATCTTCCGTACCCACACCGATCGCAAAAATTCTCACTCCGGATTGTTCCGCCTCGGCAACGACCGCATCCAAATCCCCCTCATGCTCCTCTCCATCGCTGATCAGAATGAGTGTGTTGTTTTTCTGGCCGGTCTGCTTCAGCGTATCGGTTGCAAGTTTGATGGCAGAGGAGATGTCGGAGCCGCCGACAGGAAGCCATTCCTCATCCATCTGCTCAACGGTTTCCCTGACCGCGCCATGATCAATCGTCAGCGGAGCGAATAGAAACGGCGATCCTGAAAAACCGATCAATCCCACGCGGTCGTTTCCGAGAGTTTCCAGAATTTCATAGATCAGGATTTTCGCCTGACCCAAACGATCCGGATTCACGTCGGTCACCCGCATGCTGCGGGAGAGATCAAGGGCGATCATCACGTTCCTGCCGCGAGCGACTTGATTGATCTCACCCGCATCGCCTTGCGGACGTGCCAGCGCAAAGATGAATGTCGCAGCGGCCGCCAGCATGAGCCCCAGAGACAACCAGCGCGGCAACGCATGCATTTGCCTGACCAACCGGGTGCGCAACCTGTCCGCAGTGAGCCCGTCTCCTGCCTGACGCTTTGAAAGCGAAACAAACACCGCAAGCACCCCGAGGATCGGGATTCCGATCCATAACCAGAGGTATTCAGGATGTGCCAGGTTCATCTTTCAAATGGTGGAACGATTTACAGAGATGTAAACCACAACTCCCAAGACGGCCAGTAATGAGAGATTCAAAACATACATGTACAGTTCACGATCCTCCCTGACCGTAAGACTGCGGGATTCGGTCTTTTCCAGCAGGTCGATCGTTTGGAAGTTGCGCTCCAGGTCCTCAAGGCTTTTGGCCCAGAAATGCTCACCTCCCGTATCGCTGGCGATTTTCCTGAGGGTCGGGAGATCAAACTCCTGACGCGGGAATGCCTGGATATTTCCGGAAACCCGACCCTCCTCGGTTCCGATCGCGACCGTGTAGGTTTTGATACCGAGGGTCTTGATATGCTTTGCCGCCTCCAGTGGGGAGATTTTTCCGGAGTTGCTCGCGCCATCCGTGATCAGGACGATGATCTTGCTCTTTGTATCGCGATGATTCAATCGGGTCGCTGCCGTCGCCAGAGCCGAACCGATGGCAGTCCCTTGCTCCTTCACCGTTCCCAATCCGTGTCGGTTCAGCCGGAGTTTATCCAAACCATCCCGCAGCCATCCGTGATCCATGGTGATCGGACTCACCGACACAGGCCGACCCGCGAAAGCCACCAGACCGATCCGGTCATCCGGCCGTCGGGAAATGAAGGAATCCACCACCTTTTTGGCAGCATCAATCCGTTTCAGCGGCTTACCATCGAGACGAAAATCATCGATATCCATGGACAATGAAACATCAAAGGCGATCAGGATATCGATGCCACTGGCCATCCGGCTCTGATATTCATTTCTCCATACGGGTCGCGCCATGGAACATATGGCAAGAACAAGAGCGCTGAAGCCCAGCGGCAGGCCCAAGTTGAGAGCGAGACGATTGACCCGCTTTCCGAGATGCTGCAACGCTCCGAGATTGGGAAAGACGATTGCATGGCTGGCACCGCGCGCACGCCTCAGAACCAGAAGAATCAGGGCAGGCAACAGCAACAGAAGCCATTGCGGTTGGGCAAATCGAAAATGGGTGAGAAAGGATTCGATCATACCGCGTGCATCCTTTCCAACAATTCTCGCGCCCTTGCTTTGAGCGACCCGGAACCGCTTCTGTCCGGAGCTTCATCAGAACCGTACTTGATCGCGGCAAGTTCGGCGAAATATCCCGAAATGGATACCCGCAGCGGCACGTCGAATGCCTTGATCGCATCATGCCTGCCGATGAATTCCTCATGGGTTTCGAACAGCACGGGGTCATTCATACGCTTGGAAAGATAACGACGCAGGATCAGGGATAGCTCGATGGCTTCTTTGCGCGCCTGACCCGCAGAGAGATCCAGCAAGGCAGCATCCGCCTCCTGGTAAGCCGCGCGTTCGGCATGGAACGGTTCGGCCTTACGCATCCTTCTCAGCAGAATGAGAAGCAAACCAATGACCACGAGAAAGGCTCCGGCGCCGGTCAGTATCCACCACCACTCCGGCTGCCATGCCGGCACCAGTTTCATCGCGTCATGGCCCTCGGCCAGTTCGAATGTGGTTATGCGATCCGCCATTTGCTTTACCTGCGCCGTTTTGATCTCCGTTTCAACAATTGATGCAATGCAGGCAGTGTGTCGCTATCCGTCGACAGATCCGCCGCATCGATACCGTGCCTCTTGAATATCGATGCCAATCCCTCGGATTGTCTGGCCATGAGTTGGCGGTATGCCATTCGCAAACTCGCCTTACCCGTATCCACCATGGTTTCCAGACCGCTCTCCGGATCCACCAAAACCACTTTTCCGACATCGGGCAGGATCTGCTCCACAGGATCCACCACACGCAAGGCGACTGTTTCATGCTTTCTTGCAAGCTTGCCGAGCGGCTTGTCCAGATCGTCTGCCTGAAAATCCGAAATCATGAAAATCAGGGCCTTGCGTTTGAGAGAGCGAATGAGGGAGTCGCAGGCTGCCTCGATGGATGTGCCGGAAATCCTGGGCTTGGCCATGAGGATCTCGCGAATCAGGCGCAACAGATGTCGCGTGCCTTTGCCCGATGGAACAAATAGGAGGGGTTCGGAGGCGAAAATCAACAGGCCGACCTGATCGCCGTTCTGCAACGCGCTGAAACCGAGAACCGCGGCAATTTCCGCAGCCAGTTCACGTTTGCTGAAATGCCGGCTGCCAAAGTCAGCCGAGCCGGAGACATCCACCGCGAGAATGACCGAAAGTTCCCTCTCTTCGCGGAATTTCCTGACAAACGGCTCGTTCATCCGGGCGGTCACATTCCAATCGATGAACCTGACCTCATCCCCGTGCTGATACTCGCGAAAATCATCGAAATCCAAACCCTGTCCGCGAAACGAGGATTGATATTCACCGGAAAACGACTCACGCACCAGGCGGCGCGCTTTCAACTCGAGCTTTCGAACCCGAGTCATCATTTCCTCGATGTGCTGATCTTCGGTCATGGGTCCGGGAGCGTTCAGGGTACGACAACTTTGGAAAGAACCCGCATGATGATCGCATCCGTGGTAACTCCCTCGGCCTCGGCCTCGTAGGTAAGAAGAATCCGGTGTCGCAGAACATCCATCGCCATATCCTTCACATCCTGGGGCGTGACAAACGCGCGACCGCTCATCAGCGCGCGCGCGCGGGCCGCCAGTGCCAGATTGATCGTACCACGTGGCGAAGCGCCGGCCCGGATCCAGTTTTTCAGTGGCGCATCCACCCGTGTCGGATTACGGGTCGCATCAATCAACTCGACGATGTATTTGCGGATCGAATCATCAAGATAAACATGATTCACCAAGTCTCGGGACGCACCCACCTGTTCGGGCGTGGCTACCGGACGGGTTTGATACACCGGAGCCGAAGTCGCCATCCGGTTTAAAATTTCCAATTCTTCCTCCTTGGTCGGATAACCGACATTCACCTTGAGCAAAAACCGGTCGAGCTGGGCCTCGGGCAACTGATACGTACCCTCCTGGTCAATCGGGTTCTGCGTGGCCAAAACGAGGAAAGGCCTCGGCAACGGATAGGATCGGTCACCCAAAGTCACCTGACGCTCCTGCATCGCCTCCAACAAGGCGGACTGCACCTTTGCCGGAGCGCGGTTGATCTCATCCGCCAGAATCAAATTATTGAAAATCGGCCCGAGCTTGGGCTCGAATCTGGCGTCCTGAGGATGATAAATCATCGTTCCCACCAAATCCGCCGGCAGCAAATCCGGTGTGAACTGGAAGCGCGCGAACGAGGCGGAGAGCGAACCGGATAGGGCCTTAACGGCAAGGGTCTTTGCCAAACCCGGAACCCCCTCGAGCAGGATGTGCCCATTGCAAAGGAGGCCGACCAACAAGCGGTCTACCAAACCCTCCTGGCCGACGAGCACCTTGCCCATCTCATGTTTCACCTCGCTGATCCAGCCGCTGCTACCCGATATCTGTTCCTGAAGTTGTTCTGTGGTCATGACTAACAAGCCCTAGCTTGCCACGCGAAGCGTGCAGTGCAACCGACAAACACGGGAAAATGCAAATATTCCTGCCCAAACCATTCTCCCCGCAATCACGCCCGCCGCGACTTGATCGCGGTCTTTTCCCCACAGTAAGGGCAGGTGAAGCGACCCAGGGACAGGATGGATGACGCGACATGGAATTTGTGACTTCCGAGGATTTTCCGCACATTTCGATGCTTGGAACAGCCGCGGTTCATCAGTGGTTGGACCATACACAGCGGACAACGCAACCGGACTGACATCATCCAGTGCAAGCCCATGAGAACCCATAATCCGGCGAATATCCAAATTCCCTGAATCACCCATCTCTTGTCGCTTTGCGTCACGCCATGGATGATCAAACCCAAAGACATCACAATGAAGAAAAGCGAAAGAATGAACAGAAAGGAAGCGAGGCGAAAACGCAATACAACGGATTTCGAGGGCAATCGATGCATAACCAAGGGGGGGATGGGGGCGCACCGGGTTACTTGAACATGATCCCGTCTGCTAGAAAAAAATTTAGCAATTTTGGCAGGATTCCCGGCTTGCGGCCATTCAGGTTCGGTGTTGCCGAGACCCCGCAATCTGTCAATGATCCACCCGTGGCTACCCTATTGGCAATCGAGAGTTCCTGTGATGAGACGGCTGTGGCCATCATGCGCGGCCAACCCGGCAAGCCTGCCGAACTCCTCTCCAGTGTGGTTGCCTCCCAAATCGAGCAACACCGCTTGCATGGCGGAGTTGTTCCCGAGATCGCCTCCCGCAGCCATTCCCTGAACCTCAACCCTCTGGTTGAAACTTCCCTTGAAACGGCAGGTTTGTCGATTCATGGAATCGATGCGTTTGCTGCAACCATGGGTCCGGGGCTCGCATCCTCGCTACTGGTTGGCAGCACCGCTGCAAAAGCCATGGCATGTGTCTCTGGCAAACCTTTTGTCGCCGTCAATCATTTGGAGGGTCACCTCCTCTCGCCGTTCATTGACCAATCAGAAATACCTCGCCACATCGGACTGATTGTATCCGGGGGGCATACCCAGCTCATGGAAGTATCGGGAGCAGGCTCTTACCGAAACCTCGGCCACACCCTCGACGATGCGGCTGGAGAAGCTTTTGACAAGGTAGGCAAGATGCTCGGCCTCCCATACCCAGGCGGTCCCGAGATCGAAAAAATCGCCCTGCAAGGCGATCCATGCGCTTACCGTTTCCCGCGTTCGATGATCCATGACAAGCAACTTCATTTCTCGTTCTCAGGTCTCAAAACCGCCGTACTTTACACCCTTCAGAAAGATCCGACTGCTAAGATCCCTGACATCGCTGCCTCTTTTCAAGCGGCGGTGACTGATGTCCTCGTGGAAAAAACCATCCGGGCTGCAAAACTCACAAAGACCGCTGTGATCGGGCTCTCGGGCGGGGTCAGCATGAACCGGAATGTCCGCAACGCTTTCGCCGCTCGCTGTGCAAAAGAAGGCATCGACCTGCATGTTTCCAGCTCCGCTCTCTGCACCGATAATGCGGCCATGATCGCGTTCGCAGGACTGCTGCGTTATCTTGAGGGAAAAATCGCCCCCCTGGACGGGGACATCGATCCCAATTTGAAATTGTGATTTCACTCTCGCCAGACCCCGGCACGCGCACCATGCTATGGGGATGAAATATCGGGCGCTTGTTTTTGATTTCGATGGAACCATCGCCGACACGCTCGGAGAAACCCGTAAAATTTTCAACGCCATCGCACCCGACTACGGGATCCGAACGGTTGATGAACATGAAGTTCCCAAGCTCAGGCACCTCTCGCTCAAGGAAATTCTCAAGGAGCTGAATATTCCCAAGCGCCGGGTTCTACCCCTGATCACCCGCGGCACACGGATGATGAAAAAAAACATCGATCGTCTCCAACTGATCCCCGGTATGAAAGAAGCCCTGTTGGAATTGAGAAACCACTCCGACAACCTCGGCATTCTTACCTCCAACACCGCAGTCAACGTCGAGATCTTTCTCAAAAACCACGAGCTCTGGGACCTGTTCGACTTCGTATCCTCGACCTCAAAACTCACCGGAAAATCGACGCATCTGAAAGCTATCCGGAAAACCTTTTCCCTCAACCATGACGAAATGCTCTATGTGGGCGACGAACTACGGGATGTGAAAGCCGCCCAAAAAGCGAGCATCCCCCACGCAGCTGTCAGCTGGGGCTTCAATTCACGGGAGTCGCTGCTGGAGGCGGAGCCAACGTATCTCTTTGATCAGCCGGAGGAACTGTCCCAAATCAAAGATTAGCCGTCATTTCATCCGCTTGGAGAGAAAATTCCCCATGGTTGTATCCGGTAGCTGGGCAAGCCGTACGAACCGATCTCTCGACGTGACTAGCGCACGATTTCGGCAGGAACCACGATTTCAACCGACGCCTTGGCATGAGACGCATCGGGCTTGTGTTCCTTCGCCGGACCATTCGGCAGGATGATGAAGCAAAGATAAACGATGATGGTAGGGATCAGTGCCGCAAGAAAGAGTTTCAAGGGCGAAACTCCACCCTCGAAATACTTCGACAAAATGCTCTGACCCGCCGGATTGGGCGCATTGGCAATCACCGTCAGGCCCCCACCGGTCACTGCGCCCGCAACAACCGCATGTTTCGCACTGAAAGAAATTCCCTCAACTTGGGAAGCCAAATAGGTGATTGCGGCATTGTCATTGAATGCGGTCAGGACCGTCGCACCGAACATCAGGGCATCATCCGAAAGGGTCTGGATGATCGGAGCAATCCACCACCCCTGACAACCTCCGTGAATCACCAAGCCGGCCAGAAAGAATCCAACCAGCATCGGGCTTTTCATCGATATCGCATTCTGGTGATGGCGGGTCGCCATCACAAAGGCGAGGAAGAACAGAAAACCTCCAACGAAAAGCACCGGCTCATGGGCGGCATAAACTGTCCACCCCAGAAAAGCCAGATGCGCGAGCGTAACCCAAAATGGGATCGGTGTCTCACGCTCCTGCCAGGATTTGGAACGAGCATCCCCATCTTCCGATCCGCTCGCACGGGTATTGAGCTGGCCAAAGGATTTCTTGAAAAACGCATAGTAAAGCATGGTCGACAAGACCACGGCAATCACCGCCTTCCAGCCGAAATGCTCCAGCATGAACAGGGTGTCCCACCCCCACGTCCCGGCTACCATCAACACCGGAGGAGCGGCGAAATGGGTCAGGGTACCACCCACCGAGATACTCACGAAAAGCAATCCGATCGTGCCGTACGCAAGGGTGTGTGATGGCTTGAGCTTGTAAAATTTCTTGGCGAGCAACATGGCCGCGATCGTCATCGCGGCCGGCTCGGTGATGAAGGACCCAAGCACGGGAGCGATGATCATCACGCTCAGCCACCATGCCGCAGGTGTCCCCTTGCCCAGTGAGGCTGCGATGGACATCACCCGCTCTGCGAAGCGCAACACCGGACGACTCGCTGCGATCGCCATGATCACCACCACAAACAGCGGTTCTGTGAAAATCTTGTCTTTGCCCAAATAAAATTTGAAATCATCCCAACTGTAATAATAGGTCGCCGCACCTGCCAACGCGATGACCCAAATTCCGAAAATCGCTTCAACTTCTCCGAGGAAATGAAAGACAGTTGCCCTGAATGAAACCTCGGGTTCGCCATCCGGATGCTCATCGTCGCGTGGCCCGCGTCTTTTCAGGTTTTCCTTATGAATGTGCTCGAAATGATGCGCCAGCTTGTTCAGCGAACTTGCCGCAAACGTATGGCAGATCGCCAAAATAAAGATAACCGTTGCGGCCACATTGAACGGATCCTCCTTGGCTCTGGATTTCAGGGTCTCGATCACTCCTCCCTCAACCGTCTGATACAGCTCCTTTGGTTTGGGAAACGCCGCATACTGGGTGCCTCCGTTGGAAAGCTCGGGATAAGCCGGATCCGGACCCTTGCCACCAGCCGCAAAAACGGATGAAAATCCGAAGATCAGAACCGAGAGAATAAGTAGGATGGTCGCTTTCATGTTTTCTGGTTACCTTACAAGGCGGTTCTATAGAAGCGCTGAGTCCTATCCGCAAGCGGAACTGATAAAAACCGACAAAAGGTTTCCCAAGGTTTGGATTGGCAAGGCTCATGCTAGGGTTTATGTGTCCTGACGCTCATTTCTCCGACACCATGACCCGCGATCTCACCATCATCAAAGCCGGAACCGGCGTGCTTACCCATACAGCCGATGGCACGATCGACCGCGCGGCTCTGGTGCACTTGGTCGCCGCAATTTCAAAACTCATCGATGAAGGACACCGCTGCCTGTTCGTTTCATCAGGCGCAGTTGGCTCCGGTGTCTCCGCCATGGGTCTCACCGAGTATCCCAATGACATCGCGACCCGCCAGGCCTGTGCCGCCGTCGGACAAGCCCGCCTGATGAGCAGCTACAGCTCCTTGTTTTCCAACTTTGAGATTCTCGTGTCGCAGATCCTTCTGACGACTGAGGACATCCAATCCGAAACCCGCGCCACCAACCTTCTCAATACCTTTCATCGACTCCTCCAGGAACCGCGCATCCTCCCCATTATCAACGAAAACGACTCGGTCGCCATCCGCGAACTCAGCTTCGGGGACAATGACATGCTCTCCGTTCACGTCGCCAAACTCGTCGGGGCAAAACGCGTGATCCTTCTGACCAGTGTCGATGGTCTGCTCGATCCAACAACCCATCAGCTCATTCCCGAGGTTTCAGATATCGATACCGCCTTCGGACACGTCCGAAATGACAAGGGAAAATTCTCCATGGGAGGGATGAGCTCCAAACTCGAAGCGGTGAAATTCGCCACCGAAGCAGGGATCCAAGTCCATATTGCGAATGGCCGCAACCCCGAGCGCCTCTCCGATATCCTAGCCGGAAAAGGCATTTCCACCCGCTTCATTGCAAAACCATAAGCCATGACCGACCCAATCACCGAACAGATTCACATCATGGGGAAAAAGGCCCGTGCTGCTGCCTACCAACTGGCTTCACTGTCCTCGGATCAAAAAAATGCCATCCTCCTCGCAATGGCACAGGGCTTGCGGGACCAACAAGCGGAAATCCTTACCGAGAACGAAAAAGACCTCTCTACTGCAAGGGAACGCGGGCTCACCAGTGCCATGATCGATCGTTTGAAACTTGATCCCGACCGACTCGAAGCGATCGCCAAAGCTCTCGAACACGTCGCCACGCTCCCGGATCCTGTCGGCCAAGTCCTTGATGACTGGACCCGACCCAACGGCCTAAGGATCGAACAAATCCGTGTCCCGATCGGAACCATCGGGATCATCTATGAAAGCAGGCCAAATGTCACCGCCGATGCCGCCGCCCTCTGCTTCAAGACCGGCAATGCCACCATCCTCAGGGGCGGAAGCGAAGCAATTCATTCGAACCGTGCCATCGCTACTGCGCTGAACTCCGGTGGCGCAATAGCCGGACTCCCCGAACACGCGATCCAGCTCGTCCCTTTCACCGACCGACAAAGCGTGGCTGCCATGGCTGGCATGGATTCATGGCTGGACCTCATCATTCCACGAGGCGGTAAGGGGCTGATTGAAACTGTCGTTTCCATGGCCCGTATGCCCGTGATCAAACATTACGACGGGATCTGCCACATCTTCGTCTCCGAAAAAGCCGACCAAACAATGGGAATTGAGCTCATCCTCAATTCCAAGGTTCAAAAACCCGGTGTCTGCAACGCGCTCGAAACCCTCCTGATCCAACAATCAATCGCCAACGAGTTTCTCCCGAAAGCCGCTACTGCACTCAGGGAACAGGGAGTGGAGCTACGCGGATGCGAAAATTGCCTGAAGGTCCTTCCGGATCTGATTCCTGCGACGGAGGAAGATTGGTCGACCGAGTATTTGGAAAAAATCCTATCCATCAAAACGGTCGGCACCCTCGATGACGCGATCACACATATCAACACCTACGGCTCGCACCATACCGACAGTATCGTCACTCAAGACCCGGGCGAAGCGGAGAAATTCCTGCGTTCGATCGATTCCGCGTGCGTCATGCACAATGCCTCAACCCGTTTCGCCGATGGAGGAGAATTCGGCTTTGGTGCGGAAATCGGGATTTCCACCGACAAGCTCCACGCCCGCGGTCCCATGGGATTGCGCGAACTCACCAGCTATCAATACCGCATCCGTGGCAACGGTCAGGTCCGCGGTTAATCCTTTCCCCAAGCATTTGATCCAGTGGCTGACAAAAACATCGTTTATTTCGACCTCGAGACCCAGCGCAGTATCAGCGATGTCGGAGGTTATGCCAACAAAGCCAAACTCTGCATCTCCATAGCGGTCACCTACTCCACTGCGACCGGCGAATATGTCATTTATGGAGAAAAAGATCTGGATGCCTTAACCGACGTGCTGCTCAAGGCCGATCTTGTTGTCGGTTGGAACCACGTCGGTTTCGATTACCCGGTGCTCCAGGCCTATGTCCTTCCGAACTTGGAGGAACAAACCATCAATCTCGACATGATGCTTGACGTCAAGGAACGCATGGGCCGGTTCCTGAAACTCGACAACGTGGCATCTTCCTGTCTTGGCACGGGAAAATCCGCTGACGGGCTCGATGCCATTCGTTGGTGGCAGGAACACAAGAAAACCGGTGAGTTCGAGCCATTGCGAAAAATCGCCGAATACTGCGCTTACGATGTCAAGGTCACCCGCCATGTCCACGAATACGGCATGAAACATGGCCATATCAAATATGAGGATGCCGGAAACCTCATCGAATTACCGGTAAGCTGGTGAAGCCGGGGTAATTTGCAGCTCAACAGATCGGGCAATGGTTGATCGAGGTAAAGAAATCATTGCCCTTGTTATCCACCAGAATGAATGCAGGGAAATTCTCCACGGTGATCTTCCACACCGCCTCCATTCCGAGCTCGGGGAAATCGACAACTTCCTGGGACCGGATATGATCGCTGGCTAATAACGCCGCAGGTCCGCCGGCGGAGCCGAGATAGAACCCTCCGTGTTTTTTGCAGGCGTCGGTCACTTGCTGGGAACGGTTCCCCTTCGCAAGCATCACCATCGAAGCTCTTTTGGATTGGAACAAATCGACATAACCGTCCATTCGTCCGGCAGTTGTCGGACCGAAACTTCCCGAGGGCATGCCGACGGGAGTCTTGGCGGGACCGGCATAGTAGACAGGAAATCGTTTGAAATAATCCGGCAGATCTCCGGTTTCATCGAGAATCTCCTTGAGTCTCGCGTGCGCGGAATCGCGGGCGACGATGATGGTTCCTGTTAGGGAAACCGCCGTAGTGACCGGATATTTCGACAAGGTGGCAAGGGTGTGCTCCATGCCCTTGTCGAGATCGATCTCCACTCCTTTGAATTTCCAGTCGCGGTATTTCTCGGGGATGAACCGACCCGGATCGGTTTCGAGTTTTTCCAAAAAAATTCCGTCTTTGGTGATTTTGGCTTTGGCCTGGCGGTCTGCCGAACATGAGACCCCGATTCCGACCGGGCAGGATGCGCCATGCCTCGGCAACCGCACCACCCGGACATCAAGCGCGAAATATTTTCCACCGAACTGCGCGCCGATTCCGATCTCACGGGCGCATTGAAGGAGTTCTTTTTCCAACTCAAGATCGCGGAACGCGCGGCCGTGTTCGTTGCCTGAGGTCGGCAGACCATCGTAATAACGGGTGGAAGTCATTTTAACCGTCTTCAGATTGTTCTCGGCTGAGGTACCGCCAATGACGAAGGCCAGATGATACGGCGGACAGGCAGCCGTACCGAGCGAGCGCATTTTCTCAATGCAGAACTCCTTGAGGCGTTTGGGGTTGAGCAGGGCTTTGGTTTCCTGATAGAGAAAGGTTTTGTTTGCTGATCCACCGCCCTTGCTCACAAACAAAAATTCATACACGGATCCCGTGCCGGCATAGAGATCGATCTGGGCGGGCAAATTGGTCTTGGTGTTCACCTCCTCATACATGGTGAGAGGCGCGGTTTGTGAATAACGCAGGTTTTCCTCGGTATAGGTTTTGTGAATCCCCTTGGAGAGATACTCCGCATCATCCGCGCCGGTCCAGACACCCTGTCCTTTTTTGCCGATCACGGTCGCCGTCCCGGTGTCCTGACATCCCGGCAAGATGCCGCGTGCCGCAATCTCCGCATTTTTCAACAGCATCAGCGCTACCATCCGATCGTTGTCGGATGCCTCCGGATCATCAAGGATGGCCGCAACCTGTGCGAGATGGCTGCTGCGCAACTTGAAATTGATCGCTTTCAACGCCTCGGCGGCAAGCAGGCTGAGAGCTTCGGGGTCGATTTTCAATACCTCGCATCCCATGAAATCCACGGTCTCCACATGGCCATCATGAATCCGTTCGTATTGAGTGTCATCCGGCCCGAGAGGAAACGGATCTTGGTAGAAAAATGCTTTCTCGCTCATCGCGAGATACGATACACGCGATCGGCGATGGAACGCAACCGATGAAATTTCATGGTTCGAGTTGTTCCAGCAACTCCAGTTCCCGATAGATCCGTTCACGCAGTCTCTCGACATCCTGCAGATGCCGTTGGGTGCGTTGCGGATCAAACGGCCTTCTTGCCTGTGGGCCGGGACGATTTTTCGGCATCAAGCTCTTACGCTGCTCCGCCAACTGTTGGCGCTGCATGGCCAGTTTTTCGCGTGCTTGAACCACGGTATCTATCGGTCCTTTCAACAGATCCATCACCGCTGGCGAGCTCATCAGATAAGTCCGGGTGCGGTCCGCCCGCGCCATGGTGATACCTACGATCCTGCCCTCCAAATCCACCACCGGGCCACCCATCTGGTTCTTCTCCATTTTCATGTCGCTCTGAACCACACGTGAAAATCCGTTTCTGACCCGATTGGGCTCTCCGCCCATGCGCTCCATCTGGTTCAGCCGATCTCCGGAAAATTGCCCGAAGATGGGGCGATTTGACAACACCACATCCACGGACCTCTCATTGCCGGCAGAATCGATCAGGATTTTCACCACATCACCCGGCATCTTGTTGCCCAACGCGTTTTTCAACTCCTGCAATCCGGAAATTTTCCGTTGGTCGATTTCAAGAATCACATCGCCCGGCTGGATACCCGCCTCCGCCGCTCCATACTCTGGCTGGACGCTGGCAATTCTCACCCCGTTACCCGGATGATCCTGGTCGACCAGAATCCCCAAATGAGCCCGGTCGGTCTCCCGCAGGTTTCTCTCCAACACGCTGACGACACCAAAGCCTGCCAGCGTTCCTTCGGCCTGAGGTGCAGAAATGAAACGACCGTGGTCGAGTGTTGCAGCGACAAACTTCGCCGGCGAGAGAACGGACGTGACGGAATGACCCTTGTCTCCGGATTCTCCCAAACTCAGTAAGACCAGATCCTCATCACTGAACACCCCTTGGACCTTCGCTTCAAACGCTTCTCCGCTACCTGACTGCACATAGAGGTTTGTTTCCGAGGCCTCGATCTCGCTCCATTTGGTGAGGACCTGCCTGCCATTTCCAACCACCGTTCCATAGGCAAGAAGCGCGGGCTTGCCCTGACGGCCATCACGGCCTGCCAGCCCCCAGATCCTTACCGTGGACTTTGATGCCTCTGCCAAGGTTGGTGCCAGGACCTGATTCAGGGATGCGGCCTGGGCATCAACGATTTTTTCCTCATCCGGACGCATCAGTGGCACGTCTCTCTCTTCCTCTTGCGCGAGAGCGAACGCAAGGAGGAGAAAAGTTACACAAGAGATCTGCGTCATTCTTTTCATCTTACTTTGAATAACGTTTCACGTTTCACCAGTTCCACATCAATCCTGAGTTGCTGGGTATCGCGCAACATCCCCAGGGAAACCACATCTCCGGCCTCTTTTTTCAGCAGGATCTGTTGCAGTTCAGCACCCCCTTTGACGGTTTCCTGATCCACGGAGGTGATCATGTCCCCGACCTTCACACCCGCCGCCGCAGCGGGGGAGTTCGGCTCGACTTTCTGCACCCTGACCCCGTTCTCATCGTCACGCAGGCCCATGACGATTCCCAGAACGGGTGTCTCGGGATTGGCCAACGGATTCATCTGCAATGCCCCCCAGGTTTCACCAGCCGCCAACCGGTCCCAATCCTCCCTGAAACCGTCAACACCGGCGTGGTTGTTATTGTTCCATGACCAACCGATCGATGAATTGATTCCCACCAACTTTGCTTCAAGATCAAACAACGGGCCTCCTGAATCCCCCCCGATCAAGGTACAGTCCGTGGTGAAATAATTGCCGGGACCATCGGACATCACGCGACCAAACCTTACCGGAGGCGTCCTCGCCGGGTCGAACCCTGCGGAATGCCCGAGCGCCACGACCCAATCACCCGCTTCCAACGGTTTGGATTCGCCGATCTCAACCCATGGCCATGGACCTTTGTCGATGATCTGGACCATTCCGATGTCCTTGGAAAAATTGGCCCCCAATACTCTTGCACGCCAGCGCTTGCCGTCAGAAAAATACACATCCACATGCTTCAGGCCCTGTATGACATGGGCAGCGGTGAGAATCAGTCCGTCTTTGGAGACCACCACTCCGGAGCCGGAAGAACCCGTTGATTCCGCAACCAGCGCTACCGTTGCGGGCAAGGCCTTTTCAGAAACCTTCCGGACTTGCTTTTCGATCTTGAGCAGGTCTTCCACATTCCGCAGCGGCTCACGTGCGGGCGATACCATGCAAAGCAATCCAGCCAGTAAAATCGTGATCGCACTCTTTTGCATTTCCCGAGAATCGCCACCAACCATCCGATTCGTCTACTCGAAATTCATTTTTTCCATCGATTCGGAAAAAACCCGTCATCACCGAAACTAAGGGTTTCATCTAAAGCCAACATCCGGTAGCGTGGAGCCCTTCAGATGGCAAATCGCAGGCAACAGAGCAACCGCACGCGCGCGAGGTCAGTCAAAAACAGACGGCGTCCCGGCCTGCTGTCGATCCTGCTGTTTTGGCCTTTCCATCTGTTTTTCCATCTCATTCGGGGCTCCAGAGGGTTGAAAAAAACGGTCATGCTGACCATCGGCATCCCCATGCTGAGCGGTCTCATCGGAATCGGAATCCTTTCGCTGATCTATGGCTATCGTGCCATGGATTATGATCTTTCCCGCCTGAATAAAATGCCGGAGCGAACGATCATTTATGACAGGAATCAGATCGAAATCGGCCGCATCCACGGAGTGAAGCGCTCGATCGTGCCCCTCGGCGATGTATCCGACAATTTCCTCAAAGCCATCATCGCCCGTGAAGACGAACGTTTCTATTCCCATTATGCCATTGACCTGATCGGCATCGGCCGGGCTGTGATCAAGAACTTCGAAGGCAAACGCGAAGGCGCTTCCACCATCACCCAACAACTCGCGTCCGACATCTTTCAACTCAAGCGGGGTGAGAAAAAAGGCGATCTGCCACGCCAGATCGACCGCAAATTCCTGGAGATCGCGATCGCTTTCCGGATCGAATCCAAACTTAGCAAGGATCGCATCCTCGAGGCATACATCAACCACATCAACTGGGGCAGGCAGATCAAAGGGGTGGGAGAGGCTTCACGCATCTATTTTGAAAAACATCCGTCGCAGCTCACCCTCTCGGAATCGGCCCTGCTGGCTGGGATCGTCCGTGGCCCGGACGCCTACAATCCCTTCCGTTCCATCGAAGCCTCGAGACGTGAACGCAACACAACCCTTGAGCGAATGGTCGCAGCGAAGGCGATTACGCGAAAACAAGCGGATGACGCGGAGAAAGAACCCATTACCGTTCGCCCTGCATGGCGACGCGAACATAATGAGTCATATGCCATGGACGCGATCCGCCGGGACCTTGAACTCATCCTGGAAAAGGAGAACATCGAACTGGGCGGTCTGATCATCACCACCACCATCGACCAACGCCTGCAGAAAGTTGCGGAAGAGGCGGTGGAAAAAAAACTCTCTCAGGTGGAACGCATGTACGGTTATCGCCACCAAACCCGGGCGAAGTGGCTCGGCATTCCTGAAGACCAAAGAAAATTACCCGAATATATCCAATCGTCCGCAGTCCTGATCGAAAATCGCACCGGAGCCGTCATCGCCCTTGTGGGAGGTCGGGATGCCGATGAATCCCCGTTCAACCGCGCCCTCCAAGCCAGACGCCAGATCGGATCGGTATTCAAACCCTTTGTCTATCTGGCTGCTTTCGACAAAGGCCTGCGCCCCTCGACCCTCATTTCGGACGGTCCGATCCAATCCGGTGAGATCAAGGGCGATCCGGGCTGGAAGCCCTCGAACGCTGACGGAAAATTCGGCGGGATGAATCCCGCATCCTATGGCTTGATCCGCTCCCGCAATACGATGTCCGTGCGGATCGGCAATTACGCGGGACTGGCCAAGGTAAAGGAAGTCTCAAGAACCGCGGGATTCGGCCTCGCCATGCCGGAAAAACCTTCTTCTTTCCTGGGCTCTTGGGAGGCCACTCCCTATGAAGTTGCGACTGCCTACACCATTTTCCCGAACGATGGCGTCCGTTACAGACCTTTCATTATTTCCGAAATCAGAGACAAGAAAAACAACGTGCTTTATGCGACCCACAAGATCGACTACCAGGCTGCCAATCCGGGTTCCGCATGGTCAGTCTCCAACATCCTGCAGGAAGTTGCATCAAGCGGCACAGCCGCCTCCATGAAGAGCCTCGGCTTCACGCAGCCGGCCGCAGGCAAAACCGGAACAACAAACGATTTCAAGGACGCATGGTTCGCCGGTTACACATCCTCACTCACGTGCGCTGTCTGGACGGGTTTCGATCAACCGAAAAAAACGTTTCATGGCGGCTTTGGCTCGGCCCTTTCCCTACCGATCTGGGTGGACATCATGAAAACGGCCGACCGCCTCGGATACAAAGCCGGCCCGCTCCACTCGAAGATGAACATGATGGACATCCATGTCTGCAGACTATCCGGCAAAAACGCGACCAGCGGCTGCGTTGCCGCAGGAACCGCTTATCACGAAAAAGTTCCTGCAGACTCCTCATTGACGAACACGGAGTTTTGCCCGATTCACCCGCCCAAAGCCCTCTCCATTGATCCGCTTGCCCTCCCCCCTGTGACGCATCCGGACCATCCGCAACGCGCCATTCCCGTTGGGGAGCCGTTGCGCTCACAGGATGCGGATCAGGATCCGCCACGCGCCCAGCCGGTGGAAGTCGTTCCCGAAACACCCCGTGCCGAGCCCGTCCCACCGCGCGCCGAACCGTTGGAATAAAGGATCTAAAGTAACATTTCTCCCTTGTCAGGAGTTCGCATTTTTTCCGAGGGCCGCGCTAAGAGCGAATCGATCCTGGTCAACAATTCCATATCGGGTTCTTCATCACCCATGAAAATGGCATTCAATCTGATCCGCCACTCGTGCTCGGAAACCTGCTGATGCTCCCTTGATAGGATCAATGCCAGCTCCGATAACCGACCGCTCACGGACAACTGTTTGCGCGTTCGAGACAGCCATGCATGCAGGAAGGGTTTGGATACGGACTCAAATTCCATCCCTGACAGAATATTTCAAGAGATCCAAAGGTCAATCGGCATGATGAACTTTGATTCGGCACACGACGCTTTTCCCTTGCAGCAAAACGCCCGACCATTATCTTGAGAGGTATTGAATCAATCGCCCAGTTGATTCGCCATTCAAACTGTAAGATAAACAACACCATGAAATTCATCAAAATCGCCATTGTTGCAGCCATCGCAGCCTTCTGTGCATCTTCCTGCTGCCCGGGAACATCCGCTCCTGCTTCCACTTACAAGGCACCTGCCAAGTAATGGACAGCCCAGAGTCCCATACCTCATTTGAAGAGTGATGGGACTCGCCATCCTTCCGTTTTCAGCAAAGCCATTCCAATTCAACATCCGTCTGATCATGATCCGTCTCATCGCCATTGTCACAGCCAGCGTCATCGCTGCATCCCTCAGCTCATGCATCTGCTGCACCAGTGATCCCAAACCACCCAAGCTCCGCCCGCTCCCCAAATTCAGGGAAATCGAAGCAGCACCCACAACCGCACCGGGTGACTCTCCTGTGGCCATCCAACCCACCAAATAGTCACCATTTGTCGCCAACTTTTGCAAACCGTCGGTTCATCAGAGCCGACGGTTTTTTTCGTGTGACTGATGGGATTAAGGTTGCGAGCCACGACAAGCCGGTTATCAATGTGCTGACAAATGGAAAACTCCACCGAACGAGGAAAGATCAATGCGGGTAAAGCCCTCTGGATGCTTGCAGCTCTGATCATCGTGATCGCAGGTCTCAAGGCCGCCCAATCCTTTTTGGTTCCGATCATGATTGCGGCGTTCATCGCTACGGTCAGTTTTCCATTGCTCAAATTCCTGCGTAAAAAGGGTTTCCCCCTCTCCCTCTCGGTTCTCCTTACCGTCGCAGTTGACTTCATTTTTCTCGCCGCGCTCGCAGTCCTCGCCGTCACTCTGGTCAACGACCTTCAGGAAAAATGGGATGGCAAATACGCGGCGGAAGTTTCCAACCAAATTCGTGAATCCTCCAAATCCCTGGTACGCACCCTCAACGAATACGGGGTGACTGACGCTCAGGAAAAAATGGATGAGGCCATCAACAACAATCTGATCAATCTCCAGAACATCCGCTTCGAAAAAATCTGGAATTTCAGCACCGGAATCCTTGGAAAAGTCGTCGGATTCATGGGCACCTCGATCATCACCCTGATCTTCACAGTGTTCATGCTGGTGGAGGCTCGCATGTTCGGCCTCCGCTTCGAAGCGATCAGTCAGGCACGGGGGCCGAATCTTGTGAAAATTCTCAGTGCCACCCGTGATATCCAGCGTTTCCTCGCCATCAAAACCGTCGTCAGCCTTGTGACAGGAATCCTTGCGGCCCTGCTTTGCTGGGCGGCAGGACTGGACTTCTACATCCTTTGGGGAATCCTTGCATTCCTCCTCAACTTCATTCCGGTCATCGGCTCCATTGTAGCAGGTGTGCCACCCACCATTCTCGCCCTCTTTGTCGCCGGCTGGCCCAACGCGCTGTTGGTCGCCGGTGGCTACCTGCTCATCAACAATTTCCTTGGCAACTTCCTTGAACCCATCCTTGTCGGCCGGCGCTTCGGGATTTCGACGCTCGTGGTGATCATCTCGGTGGTCTTCTGGGGTTGGCTCTGGGGTCCTCTTGGAATGCTACTCGCCGTACCGCTTACAATGGTGATCAAGGTCATTCTCGAAAGCAGCGATGAATTTCGCTGGATCGGAATCGCCATTTCCGCAGAGCAACCCAAGAGCACCGCCGTCAGAAAAATGCTCCATGCCGGTCCGACTGCCACAGCTGCAACGGATACCGTCGAGGTTACAAAATCATGACCCACCAGCGATGACGATCTCTGGAAAAAATCCATTCAATCTCTATCAAAAGCTCACACTGGCGGCACTGGTGTCGGTGTTGTTCCTGATTTTCGTTGGCGCCACCGTTCGTGTAACGGGTGCCGGCATGGGCTGTCCGGATTGGCCAACGTGTTGGGGACTTCTCATCCCTCCCACTCATGTTGACGAAGTGGATTTCGACCGACTGCCCATCGGGAAGTTTCAGAAAAAAGCCGAACGCATGGGACGCGATCCGCAATCGATCACCAGAGAAAGCCTCAGAGAGGAATTCAATCCGAGGCATGTCTGGACCGAGTTCATCAACCGCCTGTGCAGCTTGCCTGTCGGTTTTTTCGCATTCGCATCCTTCATCGCATCCTTCCGCTTCAGGAAGACCCGCCCATCTGTTTATTGGCTTTCATTCGTGTCCTTGCTGCTGGTTCTTGCCAACGGACTGATGGGAGCGAGAGTGGTTTACAGCGGTCTCGCTCCCGGAGTGCTGACCGCCCATCTTGCCCTCGCAATGCTGTTGATCGGCACACTCACCTACTGTGTCTGGGCCGGCTCAGAGCATCGCTTTACGGTTGCTCTCAAATCCCATGGCAAATCCATTCTGCTCGTCCCCCTAACCCTCCTTGCGCTGATCGTGATTGAGGGCATCTCGGGCGCACAGATCCGTGAAATGACCGATGAACTGGCGAAGTTTCACGAGAATTCGCCACGAGAAACCTGGATCAATGAACTGGAGAATTCATGGCTCTATCTGTTTCACCGCAGCTTTTCATGGTTGATCCTGATTTTCACGCTTTGGGCATTTTGGATCGCCAGAAGAAATCAATCCCACCAACCCACTCCAACGCAATACGCAGCCACCGCAATCGTATTCGCACAGATGTTTCTTGGCCTGATCATGGCCCAGATCCATATTTACTCATGGGTCCAGGTTCTTCATGTCGGCCTTGCGGCCATTTTGCTATCGCTTGTGTTTCGCTGGCTGTTAGTCATTCCCAGAGTCGGCACCACCCGATCATCCTAGCGCGCTCTGGGCGACCTGCCGGATCTCTGCTCGGATCTTTCCGCCGGCATTTGATTTTGCTCCTGCTCCGGCGCGACTTCGCGTCTTGTGGGACGTTCCGTATTCCCGAACTCGGTTTGCGCTCTTTCCTGGCGCTCGGACTGACGTGATGACTCACGCTGATGGGTAACTCGGGCCTCAGCGCCACCGGAATCTCTCCCGGCATCGGCAACCCGAATCCATGGCTCGCTCCGGACCTCCCGCATCCGCTCCGTTGCTGACTCATCGCTCTCACGGATCAGACGTTGGCGGGTTTCGGGTTCGCGCGACGCATCAATCCGCTGATTGGGGAGTCGGCTGTTCGGATCGAACAAGCGACTGGTCGTATCCACCCTCTGATAGGAATCGGTGTCCGCCTGCAGTGAGCCCGTGTGAATGTGACGTGACCAATCCTGATTCAGGTTGCGATAACTCTGCTCACGCTGACGGTAATGATCCAACCGGTAATCGCGAACATGGCTTGGTGGCGATATATGACGATGCCCGCTCGACCAGCCATACGGATGTGGAACTCCGTGAACATAAACCGGCTGGTAACCCACGGGGTAATAACCTTTCAAATAAGGATCGTAATAACAGCGCCTGTGATAGTCATAATAACATCTGACCCGCGGATCATAGCCCCAACGCGGATTGCCCGTGCTGACAAAATGCACCGTGGAAAAGGAATGGTTCCCATATCCATAGCCCGATCGACGGGTATGATCCGAGTAATAAGGATCATAAACACAGGATGATACCGCCAGCGCGGACAGACCCATCGTTGCGGCAGCCATTAAGACACGGTGCGTTTTCATAGTGTCAGTTGAGACAGATCTCCGGCACGATCTATTCATCCCATTTTTCATGTATTCCTGATCCGAGCTTGCAGCAGCCTCCGCCCCAAGCTTTGATCCTTGCCGACGCATGAAAGCTTCTCCCATCCTCATCACAGGCGGCGCCGGCTACATCGGCTCCCACACCGTCCGTCACCTGGTCGCAGCGGGTAGAAAGGTCGTGGTACTTGACAATCTTGTTTTTGGCCATCGTGATGCCATCGTGGATCCGTCGGTCGAGCTTGTTGTCGGAAACATCGGTGACCAACCCCTGCTGCGAGAGCTCTTCAAGAAACACTCATTTTCTGCGGTCATCCACTTTGCCGCCTACGCCTACGTCGGGGAATCTGTCACCAACCCGCTCAAATATTACTGGAACAACACCGCAGAACCCATCGCACTGCTGCAAGTGATGCAGGAGTTCGACTGCAAGGCCTTCGTTTTCTCATCCACCTGCGCCACCTATGGCAATCCCGTCAGCATTCCCATCAACGAATCAAATCCCCAAAATCCCATCAATCCCTACGGCCAGAGCAAGCGAATGGTCGAACAAATCCTGCAAGATTGCGACAAGGCATGGAACCTGCGCTCGGCCTGCCTCCGTTATTTCAACGCCAGCGGCTGCTCGGCAGATGGGAAAATCGGTGAGGATCACGACCCTGAAACCCATCTCATACCCCGTGTATTGATGGCGTTGACCGGTGAAATCGATGTCCTCGAAGTGTACGGAACCGACTACCCTACCCCGGACGGAACCTGCATTCGCGACTACATCCATGTGGAAGACCTCGCTTCGGCTCACGGCTTGGCGCTCGACCACCTTCTGACCCATGACGAATCCATCCGGTGCAACCTCGGAACCGGCAAGGGGATTTCCGTAAAGGAAATCATTGCCGCCGCAGAGGAAGTCACGGGGAAAAAAGTCCCGATCCGCTATGCTCCGCGCCGCGAGGGAGATCCGCCGGAACTCGTTTCCAATCCCGCCCACGCCCGTGAAATCCTTGGTTGGAGGGCGGAACGCTGTGACGTGCTTGAAATCGTTCGCTCCGCATGGAAATGGATGAACGGACCACGGGGAGGTCGATTCGAAAAATAAGCGGATTTTCACCATGGTAACTGCCATGTATGGACATTCTGTCTTGCGTTTCGGGAAAAAATTCGTGAGATTTTCGAGAGATTCGGAAATGTAATCCGCCAGCTCGACCCATGAAAAACCCCAATCAACCTCTCCATCACGCTTTCAGCCTTAACGGCCTGTCTTCAGGTTTCACGCTGATTGAAATCATGGTCGTGATTGTCATCATCTCCATCCTGATGACCGCCGGTGTGATGGGCCTCAAAAACCTCTCTGCCGGCAAAGGCACATCCTCCGCCATCTCCAACTGCGAGGCGCTATTCAACGAAGCCCGCACGATCGCCGTTGCAAAACGCTGCAAAGTCCGTGTGCTCGTGGACAAAAACGACATCAACTCCGGGAGTTACCTGACGCGTGTGGTGATTGCCGAACAAAAATCCGACGAAAACGGAGATCCGATCGATAACGAATGGCTGCTCTCCAGCCGCGCCTACCAACTTCCGGATGCCACCTACTTCAGCCTCGAATACTCCAAGCTTCATGACGGCTCGGACCTCCCGGAGTTCAACCTCGCAGGAGAAAATGTGTCCTCCAATTATCAGGGACGATACCTCTACTACGAATTCAATGACGAAGGCCTGTTTGCCAATCCCGGTGCCAGTTTCATCCTAGGCGCCGGAATCCGACCCAAGGGCCAGAATCCGCGGTTTGCCAAAAGCTCCGCACTTGATCTTGCTGGCTTTGTCATCTGGAAAAACGGCAGAACCTCGAGCTACCGCAATCCCGAACACATGGATATCGACCCATCCAAAAAAAACTTCTGATTCATGAAACCCATCATCACGCGACGTCCAGCTTTCCTCCGCGATTCCCTCAAGTCCGGGTTCACCCTGATGGAGACCGTCATCGCCATCCTTGTCCTCGCGATCCTGCTTAGCGCATTCCTTACCGTTTTCACACCTGCCGCCCAGGGGATCAAAAAATCCATCAGCACCCAGCAAGCGGATCGCCTCGCCACCACACTGGTTCGCGACATGGCCAGGCTTCACCTGGGAGAGAACAGCACCCATCCCACAGGATTCGACAAGGCCTTCACATGGATCAAAAACGGGAATGATCCCGAAAATGCCATTTTCGTGTATCAGTATCGAGCCGATCGCACATCTGCTCCCAGGGCAGATGGAACTCTCGAGCCGATGGACACAATCGATGGAAAACCCGGGATCGACTACATCGTCCAATCTGTCGCCAGGCGCGCTGATGACAATCTGCTAGCTGCCGACCTCGAAGCATTGGTCGGTCCCGTCTTCTACGTAAAACCCACCCAGCTGGTCATGAAAAACAATCAGCTCGTACTTGGCACTCCCGGACAGCTGATCAATCCTGATGATGACACGGTCGCTGCCAACTCCAACGCGTATACCGATGCGGTGATCACGTTTTCCGCAACCTTCCACCGGGTTCCCTCAGCCGCTTACACCTACCTGACAGGTTCAGCCTTTGAGAAGAAATTCAACTCGGAATCGAAGCCAATCTTTACCCGTAACCTCGCCGTCAGGCGCTAATCCGCACCATCATGAAACCCAATTTCCGGAAACCGAGCACCGGCTTTACTCTCATCGAGCTTCTACTCTCGATGGTGATCACCACGATTATCATCTCGATACTCGTCACCGTCACCGTGGTGTCCCTGGATATCTGGAACCGCAGCCGTTCGGAACTGCGTGCCTCCAACCAAGCAAAGGCAATGATCGAGGCGATGTCGGCGGACTTCGAATCGATGGTCGTGAGACGCGGCAACGATTTCCAATGGCTGTTTGCCGAGTTTTCTCCCCCGGACGATGGCCCGAACGATAACCTCAGCCCCAACGCCCTCAATCTGATTTTCTTTTCTGCTGCAACCGACCGCTACAACGGTCAGATCGGTGAGGATGCCGACCTCGGAGGCGATATCTCCAACATCGGATACCAGCTGATTTACAAAGATCCTATCAGCGACCAGGATGTGGATTCTTATAAAACCTTCGTACTCTACCGAAAAATTATCGATCCGAAACCAACGTTCGAAAACACCCTCGGCAGAGTGGATCTCAAAACTGCATTCGAGACCTTCACTGGAAACCCCGCCACGGCGGTGGGCTCCGTGGAAAATTTCGTTTGTGAAAATGTGTACCAGTTCACGGTGAAATTCCATGTGGATATCGTGAAAAACAACCAAACCATCAGCGTCGGTGTGAACCTCGAAAACGATCAACAGTTCATTCTCACGGGACAAACCATCACCAGCCCCGCGATCAACAGCCAAGCCACCGTGGAGGAAATCGCCGCTGGCCGTCTGACTGCTGTGGAGGTATCCTTGACGGTGCTTACCGACGGAGCCATCAAACAAATGCGTGGCAGGAAATTCACTGCTGGGAAACTCAGCGAGTTCATCGCGGAAAACTCCTACCAATACTCGAAAATCATCTCGGTTCCGAGCTACTGAACCCGGTCGGATCAACCGAGATACGCCATCTGGGCCTTTGTCTCAGGATTGAGCTCACCGAGGTCATCGATCTCCACGGTGTCGGCGAGCAGTTCGTCACGAAATTTCGCAATGATCGCCTCCACCGGCCACGAGGAAGCCTCACCGAACGCACAGATGGTCCGGCCATCAATCTGATAGGCCACACTCTCCAGGGTTTTGATATCCTCGGCACTCGCCTTGCCATCAACCAAACGATCGGAAATTTTCTTCATCCAGGCCGATCCCTCGCGGCAGGGAGTGCACTGACCACAGGATTCATGGGCATAGAAGGAGTTCAAATTGTTGAGTACCCATGACATCTTTCTGGTATCATCCAGAACAATCACGCCTCCGGAGCCAGCCATCGAGCCGCATGCGGCCAAAGAATCGAAATCCATGGGAATATCCCACAATGCCAACTGACGCTCGCTTCCATCAGGATTCCTGATATTGAAAACCTCATCCGCTTTCAGAATTTTTGAGGATGAGCCGCCTGGAATGACCGCTTTGATCGTCCTTCCGTCCTTCGGACCCCCGCACATGTCATAGAGCAGTTCGCGCATGGTCACTTTTCCCACTTCAACCTCAAAATAGCCGGGATGCTTCACATCACCGGATACGCAGAGTATCCGTGTGCCGGTGTTGCGGGCCACACCCAGTTTGGCATATTCCTCTCCACCCATGCGGATGATGTGTTTCACATGGCAGAGAGACTCGACGTTGTTGACGATCGTGGGACACAGGTAGAGGCCGAGCGCAGCCGGAAAATAAGGGGGTTTGATGCGCGGATATGGGCGCTTGCCCTCAAGCGACTCGATCAATCCCGTTTCCTCACCGCAAATGTATGCTCCAGCGCCGCGATGAACGAAAATCTCCAAATCGAAACCGGAACCCAGGATGTTTTTTCCCAAAAAGCCCCTTGCACGGGCCTCGTCGATGGCTTTTTCAACGATGATCGCCGCTTCCGGAAATTCCTCACGAAGGTAGATGAATGCCTTGTGAGCCCCGACGGCAAAACAGGAGATGATCATTCCCTCAAGAAGCTGGTGGGGATCCTGATGCACGATGTAGCGATCTTTGAACGTTCCCGGTTCAGATTCGTCGCCGTTGCAGATCAGATAAACCGGCTTGGTGTTGTTGGGAGGAATGAAGGTCCATTTCATTCCTGTCGGGAAACCCGCACCACCCCTACCACGCAATCCTGATTTTTTTACTTCTTCGGTGACCTCTTTGGGTTCCATCCCAAAAGCCTTTTTCAAATCCTCGTACCCCCCATCCGAGACATAGGTCTCAATCGATGGATCCCATCCTGAACGGTCGATGTTTTTGAAAATCAGACGATGTTCGCGAGCGTGGGGTTGCTTGGTGTAGGAGATCATGGGCGACGCGTGGGAATATGGCGGTTCATCCCGTGATCGCCAATGGGATTTTCACCGTTTGTGAATTTTTTCACGAGAATCACCGCCGGGAATCGATCAGACGCCGCACTTCCGGATCCAAATACGGGATATCGGCATCCTTTCGAGCCAAGGCCTCACGAATCCGGGTGGATGAGGCGGGATGTTGCCCCTCAACCACTTGCATTCGATACCCCTCTCTTGGATAAATTTTCTCGCCATGCCTCGCCATGACGATGAAGCTGGCGATTTCCGCCAGACGCTGCGGACGCACCCATTTGGTCAGTTTGACCCATTGATCCCCTCCCATGATCCAAAACCACTGATGATCTGGAAATTTCAAGGCGAGCTTCTCCATCGTCACATAGGAATAAGATGGCCCGTCCGTTTCCATTTCCGTGCGGTCGATTCTGGCCCAGTCGAACTGACGGGTCGCCAATTCCAGGCAACGGAGCCTCAAATCGGATGCGGATGGCGGCGCCTCAAGTTTGTGAGGAGAAATGCGGCACGGTAAAAACCAGACCTCATCCAAACATGCGGTCTCCCTGGCCAATGCCGCCAGATGGATGTGCCCCTCATGCACGGGATCAAACGAACCGCCGAAGATGCCGATTTTCCGTCCCCGCCCCGCAAGGCAATCCGTAGCAACTTCTTGTCCGACCATGATCCGAACCTACATCATCTTTTTGGGAATGCGAATCAGGAACTTGGTTTCCCGGCCGGGGGTCGATGCCACCGTGATGGTTCCCTGGTGCGCTTCAATCGCGCGTTTCACAATCGACAAGCCCAAGCCTGTTCCTTTGATTTCGCCCTGCGAATGATGCTTTTCAACCCGATAAAAACGTCGGAAAATATGCGGCAAATCCGCACTGGGTATCCCGATACCGTTATCACTCACCCAAACCTGGATCGCGTCCTGCGTCTCCTCGGCGCCGACCTTGATTTCCAAATCCTTATATGGATTTTGTTTGAGCGCGTTCTCGATGAGATTGAACAATACCTGCGTGAAGTAAAATCGGTCTGCCAAGAGGATCATTTCCGGGTCAGCAAGATCGATCGATACAAGGGCATGCTGCTGCTGAATCATCGATTCCAGACGCTCCAGCACATCCGTGAAGCATGATTGAATTTTGAACGGTTCGATGTTGATCGCTGATGCCTCTCCAGACTCCAGTTTCGAAATCACAAGCATGTCCTCAACGATCCGGGAAATCCTCTCCGCATGTTTCCGCATCACGGATAGGAACCTTCTCGAGAGCTCCGGGTCATCCAACATTCCCTCATCGAGCAGATTTTCCAGATATCCGCTGATGATGGCCAGCGGCGTACGCAATTCATGGGATGCGTTCGCCACAAAGTCCTTGCGGATCTGATCGAGCTGATACTCGGCAGTCACGTCACGGATGACCACCCGGGTATCACGCGCCTTACCGGAGAGATCCGTGAGCTTCGCCGCATCGATCATCCATGCATTCATGCCACGTGTTTCAAGATCACCAAGAGGAGATGTTTGCTGCGGCAGAACGACACGCGACTGAACCGGCTCTCCCGTTTCAATGCATTTGAGCAGAGCATCCGCCAATCTCGGATCCAGAAAGGTCTCGCTCACGGGCCTTCCGGTAAGCAGCCGACCGCGAAACAATTGTCTGGCCGCCATATTGGCGAAGCGGATGTTCGCATCCGCATCCACAATCAGGAATGCATCCCCCAAGGCATCTAGCAGCAGGTTTCTCTCGTCCTGCAACCGCCTTAGCTCAAGCTCCATCCCAGCCCTGGACTCGCCCATGCGAGTTTCATGAACGCGATTCAGCCTTCTGACCCTGACCACATGGATCAGAATCAGGATACCAACGCAGGAGACGAAGACGATGCAAGAGGTCAGTGTCATGAAGCAGGAGCAGCCACTTGATATCCGATCCCGCGGACCGTTTCAACCCATGCTCCGTACCGTCCGAGCTTTTGTCTGAGGCGCTTCATATGCGTATCCAAGGTACGACTGTGCACCTCCTCGCAATAACCCCATACCGTTCTCAGCAAATCATTCCTATCTTGGGGTTTGCCGGCGCGCTCACAGAGAAATAACAACAGCTTGAACTCGGTTGCGGTCAGCACGGTGGGTTGATCATCCAGGTAGAAACGGACCGCATTCTTGTCGAAGCGGAACGGCCCGTATTGAAATTCCACCAGGCCTGGCGTGCCTTCCGCACGCCTTAAAATCGCATTTACCCGCAAAACCAACTCTTTCGGGCTGAACGGCTTGGTCATGTAATCATCCGCGCCTAATTCGAGGCCCTGAATCCTGTCTTCCGTCTGCGCGCGCGCAGTCAACATGATCACCGGAATTTGCGAGGTCCGCATGTCTCGCTTCATTTCCTTGAATACCCCCACACCGTTCCTGCCGGGAAGCATCAGGTCCAACACCACCAGATCCGGACGCTCTTTCAGAACCAATTCGGTAGCCGTGATCCCATCGTGCGCCTTCAGAACCTGATAGCCGGCCCTCTCCAGGTTGTAGCGGATCAAATCCGCAATATCCACCTCATCCTCGACCACCAGAATTTTCTGCATCAATGATTTTCCTAGCATTTGGGACATGAGCTTGAAACGGACTGAAATGTGACATTTTAGTCACAATCAACCCAACTTACCATTTCCATTTTTCCGATTCGGAGCATGACAGGCTTCGCATGTTACCAGCTCCTCATGCTGCGAATTCAGGAACACGTGGCCACACAACCTGCACTCAACCACCCTTTGGCACAACCTACGCTCGCTTTTCCAATGCAGAAATCTTGAAACCGCACCGATCAAGCCAACCAACATCAGCGATCCGAACAGAACCGTCAGTACAAAATCATTCAGACTCAGCTCCATGGTTCATGTCGTTTAAAAATTCCACACGCAATCCCATCCATCTCTCCTCTTGTTCCGACCGTGAGAAACGCAGGCCCTCCAACCATTTGACCAATGAGGACAAGCTCTCCTCACGACCACCGCTCAGAGACAGGCACTGGGCGACCGATCCATCCGGCCTCAAAAGCAAAACGAATCTCCAGACCGAGGACGCGACTTTTTCATTCATCACGGCAGAGAACTTCGGCAACTCCGCCGGCATCCACTTGCTCGCTTCATGAGTGTAGGGGACGAGTACCGGTTGCAACACAAGCTCCCTTCCCGCCACATGCTTGCCACTTTGGCCCTTACCCAGGTTTTTGGGAAAATACCTCTGACCCTGCAACGAAATCCGGTCATTGGCGGCAGGGGCCCGGAACGGTCTGAATTGGAATCGGTACGGATTCCATGCCGCTTCATCATCCAAGGAGGTCGCTGCCAATAAATCAATTGGCGCATTGAATCCCTCGATCTCCAACCCTCCGGGAAACGGACCCATCTCCTCAGCCATTCTGATCCATGAGGCTCCCATTTTCTCTTCGGAAACATACATCACCGACGCACTCCTCACCGAACTCGCATCCTTGAAATCAAAACGGATACTGACCAAACCGAGAAAAAATGCAAAACCAGACAGGGCGATGAGCACGGAAAGCCACTTCCAACCGCGATGTGTCTCGGCAGAATCCCAGTCAAATACCAGTTCCTGTTTATTCATCGGTCGGGACAGTTTGAGACCCCCGGGTGTCATGCTTGCCTACCAGAGCCAATTTGTAACCCATGCCCAAAACCAGCTCAATGACCTCAGCCTGCATGCCAGAGGATGCGGTCTGATCCGTCTTCAACAAAACCACCGCGCGCGACATATCCGCATCCAACTTCATCTTTTCCAATCTCGCCCGCAACCCTGCCGGATCCACCGCCTCACGTCCCAGATAAATCTGAGGATCTGATTTCCCAGCATGCAAGGTGATGACAATCGCTTCACGATAGCGCTGCATCTGGAACTGAGAAGCAGGCAATTCAACACCCACACCGCTCTGAATGAAAAACGCCGGTGCCAGCAACAACAGCAATACCGCCGTCATGAACAAGTCAAACAAAGGCAGCACATGCAGGAAACCAGGCCGCTCGTCCAATGTGGATTCTAATTTCACTTGTGTTCGGAAACCTTTTGTTTTTTCCCAGCTGCCGGAACGTTTCCGCCAGCACCCGACCCAGCCCCAATGGGTGCCAACTGATCGGACTCACGCGCGTCGGCAATCATGTTCACGATCTCAATGCCTGCGCGCTCGATTCTCGAAATCAATCGCTTGGAGCGACCGACGAAATAAAGATAAAACATGTACATGGGTGCGGCAACTGTCAGACCCATCACGGATGTGATCAGGGATGTCAAAACTCCAGCCATAAGCTCGTTCGGCCCAGTCACCCCACCCAGCTCGGTCATGCGTTGGAAAACATCGATCATGCCCAGGAAAGTACCCAGCATCCCGACCAGAGGGCAAATGAGCGCAACAGCCAGGATTCCACGGATGTTTTTTTCGATCTTTGGAACTTCAAGCTGTCCGGCCTCCCTGAGAACATCGCTCAAATCTCTACGATCCAGATAATAACGCAGCAGACCCGCATGAGCCACCCTTCCCACCGGGCCTGGCGCGCGCGCGGCCTCGTGCAACGCCTCGGCAAACGCTTTGCGCTTCACATGCAAACTCAGGCCCACCAGCAAGCCGCTTACATTGATTCTGGCGCGATGAAAATAAAACAGCCGTTCCACAATGAAAACCGTCCCGAAAAACCCCATGGAGAGGATGACCCAAACCAGCGGCCCGCCTTTTTCAATCAATCCCGAACTCTCCCACATCGTTGCAAAAATCATGGTTCCTGAACCTTAGAGAATGAATGACCTCCCTAGCAATCCAGAAAACACGAGATCGGAAGCTTTGCCTGAAAACACGATGAAACGTTGGGGATTCGAATCCGTTGGGAAGGAGAATCAGCGGAAAAAAGCAGGATCATCCGAAGCGGGATCCGCAAGGCAGGCTGCCACCAAGCACGGCAATTCGCACCGGCAGAACTTCAACTCCTCGTCTGAGAGGCAACGTCAATCTTCATCTCCCCCCAGAAAACTCTTCACATAGCCGAATTCGACAATCGTATCCTGCCAAGCGCTCAAAAGATTTGGATCCCGAAAAATACGCCTCGCTCGTCCGAGCCACTGTTCCGCCTCCACCGAATCGTCGTTATCGAACGCCATCGCCGCCTTGGAATAGTAATAAAACGGCGAATCGTCCTGATAGTCATATTTGTTGGCCAACAAGGTCGCTTCCCGGTTCAATCCGAGTTTTTTCTTACAGAGAAGAATCTTGAATTCAATGAGACGCGTCACGTTATTCCCTGCGGCTGCAACCAATTTCAACACCTCTTGGAATTTGTCGTGCGCCTCCTGCCAGCGTTTGCTCACAAACATGCATTCGGCGATGTTGAACATGACGCTCGGATTGTTCGGACTGAGTTTCAGGGCTTCATTGAAAGACTGCTCCGCTTTGTCGAAGATGCGCAGCTCCACATAACATGAGCCTCTCAGATTGTGGAGTCGCACGCTCTTGCCGAAAATCTTCTCGGCCTCATGCAAAACATCCAATGATTCGAAAATCCGCTTTTGGGTGACCAATCGCGCCGCTTCGTTATACTTTTCGGCAAATTCCTTGCGCTTGTTCTCCGGCAAATTCGAAAATTCCTGCTGATTGGGAAGCAAATCGTTTACTCCGTCCGATGATGGAGCCAAGACCTGTGCATCGAGAGCGCCGGCAAAGACCATCAATGACATCAAATATCGTTTCATGGAATCGACTTTAATCGGGGTCACGCACGGGTGCAAAGCCAGAATCCTGCGAAGCGGGCGGTCCGGCCACTTTTTTTGAGCCGACCAAAAGAAACGGCGAGGCCAGCCGGGTCGCGGGAAGATCATATTTTGCCAGTCTCAGTTCTGGCATGTTCATCAAAAATCGCTCTACCTGGCCGGCTTCTTCCGCTCCACCGTCATGGCCCGGATAACATACGACGGCGATCACCCCATCCGGTTGCAATGCATCCAGAGCTGCGACCAACGCCTGCAAGGTGGTCTCTGTCCGAGTGATCACTCCGTGGTCCGAACCGGGTAAATATCCCAAATTAAACACCGCTGCGGACACGTTGCCCCTCGGTACATATCTGCCCAGATCTGCATGGCTGGCCTGATGAAGCTCCACCCTGCGCTCCAGCCCGTTCTCAACCAATTTCCTCCGGGTCGATTCAATTGCCAAGGCCTGGATGTCGATTGCGACGACGTTACCGCTCTCCCCCACCAGTCCTGCCAAAAACACCGTATCGTGACCGTTACCCGCGGTCGCATCCAAGACAGTGTCACCCTCGCGAATCACCTCGCGCAGCAACAAATGCAGCAAATGGGTCGGACGCGGTGGAAACATCAGCTTGCTCCCGAGTGATGGGGTTGAAACACAACATTCTGATCCGGCTCGATGCCTTCAAACATCCAATCTGCAAGCATGGATGCCATCCTCGGCGCATACAGAACGCCCTTCGATCCCATCCCGTTTAGAACCCAGTGACCCGCGACGTTTCTGCCCATCAATGGCTGACTGCGCCTCACGATGGGACGAATGGCAGCCACGTGATCCGCCACCTGAAAATCCTCTCCACCCAATCTGCGCGCGATTTCCAGGATCCGCACCATCCCTTTCTCGGTAGGTTTGTCATCCAGCTGGTCCCACTCGTAGGTCGACCCCACCCGAAACCTGCCGGAGCCGATCGGAATCAGCCACCCACCGGCACCTACGCGGATGAAATCCGTAGGCCAATCCGCTTTCAACGTCAGGATCTCGCCCTTCGCACAGCGGTGCGCACCGAGGCGGCCTTTGATCAAGCCCTCCGATCCTTCACATAAAATCGTGCGATCATGCCCGGAATCCGTTTCTTCCATCCTTTGCAAGAGAACGCCTTCCTGATCGAAAAAAGACCGTAACACGTCCAGAAACCTGCCGGTATCGAGCCAGCCGCCACCATTGAGGATCACATGCTGAATAAATCCCGGTGGCGTCTCTGTTCCGCACGGCTCGGCGATCCATGGCCGGACCTCGGGCAACTCCAGCTTGGCAGAGATTTTTAGCCATTCCCTTTCCGTCTCTGCCAGACGCATCACGGGCAACGCATGCCATAGGGCAACTCCGAACTTTTGCTCCAGTTTCCTGTAAAATTTCACCGCGTGAGGATGAAACGCTTCGATCATCCAGCTCGGCTGAAAGTTTTTGCCTGTCAGGGGGTTCAACAATCCGGCCGCTACCCGCGAACTTCCCCCCACACCGGGATCAATGACACGAAAAGGAATTCCCCGCTCAAAAAACTCGAAGGCCAGACAACTCCCGGCCAACCCTTGCCCCACGACATGCCAAGGTTTGTTACTGCTCTCGTTCATCGGTAAAATTCGGAATTTCAGACGGAATGAAGACACAACCGACAGGTTGGCGCACGGTTCGCCCGCATCAACCCTTTGATCCCGGATAAAGCTCCCGAATCATGGCCTCGTTCGGATCAGGCTTCTGAGGGTTGTAATCCTTGGCGTAAAAAAAGAGATCCTTATGCAAATATTCCACGAAAGTTTCTTTGTGTGTGTTCGCAAGCCGGTTCCAGATCGCAATATTCAATGATCTCGCGACTTTCATCATCATCTTCAGGGTAAGGCGGCGCCCCGTGCGCGCGCGCTGGATCTGCTTGTGAGTGAGCTGTTCCGGCGAGTCCTCCACCAGATCATGATTGCTCAGTCCCCAACGCTCCATGACTGCTCCGAGTGGTTGTGGTCCCAAATCTCTCTCTTCCATATCCATCGGCACAGCATGCGGCGCAATTCGAACCGGTTCAATCCCGAACACACGGAAGGCGATCATTTTCCCTCAACAACGCCTCCGCCACCCTCAGCGCCGCGAGATTCCCCTTCACATCGTGAACCCGGTGCAGCATGACACCTTGCTGCCTCGCAAGAGCTGACATCGCCGCCGTGGCCACATCACGCTCCCAAGGATGCTCCGCATCACACAGGCTGGAAAACAACGATTTCCGGGAAACGCCTAACAACAACGGCCTGTCACCGGGAGAGATCCGATCCAACGAACGCAACAATTCAAGATTGTGCTCCGAAGTTTTCCCGAAGCCGATTCCGGGATCAACACAGATCCTTTCTGGAGCGATACCCGCATTCACCAGGGTTTCCAAACGTTCCTCAAAAAAAAGACGGATCTCACCAACGACATCATGATAGCTGGGATGAAGCTGCATGGTTTCAGGACTGCCCTGCATGTGCATCACCACAATTCCGCATGAGGTCCGGGCACATACCTCCAACATCATCACATCCGCAGTCAGTCCCGATACGTCATTGACCACATCCGCACCTGCGGCAATCGCCGCTTTCGCGACCTCCGCCTTCTTCGTATCAATGGAAATCAGGCCGTTCCACTCGGCGCGCAATCGCGAGATGACCGGCACTGTCCGCCTGATCTCCTCCTCTTCGCTAACCTCCGACGATCCCGGCCGGGTCGACTCACCGCCGATATCAATGATCAGCGCACCATCGGAAATCATCTGCCTGGCATGCCCGATCGCCCGCTCCAGCACATCATATTTCCCGCCATCGGAAAACGAATCCGGCGTCACATTGAGAATACCCATCACCTCGGCACGACCTGTCAGATCGATGTCTTTTCCATTCGCCTTCCATATCATCGCTGCGGACTCTAACCCGTCCCTCGCGGCTTTGGAGCAAAAACTTCTGGATTATCCGTCACTCCGCCCCCAAGTTCCGTCCATGTCTTGGAACAATTCATTCATGGAACTCTTCGAACGCTGCAGCAATGCCTACCAAGCGGGAAATTTCGATTATCAAACGGACTACAGCCCTCGGGACCTGGCGTTTCTGAGCAGCATCGGCTACAAACCCCGGGAATTTTTCGACTTTGTCGAAGATTTCTGCGATGAAGCCGAACCCTCGCCCACCACTGCCTTGCTGATCGCCGCCGCCCGCAGGGACTATTTCCTGGTCGAGCAACATGGCAAGGCCAGCGAGCAGATCATCACCCGCAACGACCTTCCCGGCTTTGGCGAGGAACTCGATGGGCTTCCCTACCTCCCACGCATCATTACCAAAGCCCGTGGCAAACTCCGTGGGGAGCTCGATCCCGATATCATGTTCGGCTGCGGTGGGGACCGGAATTTCCTCGCGAAACACGGACAAATCCACGCCGCCGATTTCCTCCGGCATGTGTGGTCCGCAGGCACCGACGATCTGAAAATCGCCCGCTGGATCAAATCCCAGCTTGTCTGATATCCCGTTGGCTCCAAACTCTTTCACCAAAAAAACCAAGTCCCCGCTTTACAAGCGGCAGGCCATCCCCATACTTTCCCGCCCATGACTTTTGCCGTGATGACCTCCTCTCTTTTTTTCGCACTGAACTGGCTTTCCATCAGCATCAATCTGCTCTTGGTCGTGTTCGTCATTGTCTGCCTTCTCATGGGACTGCTCGTGCTGATGCAACGCCCGAAACAGGAAGGCTTGGGTGCTGCGTTCGGTGGCGGTGTGACCGATCAGGTATTCGGTGCCAGAACCACCAACGTCCTGCAGAAAGGAACCGTATTTCTCGGCTCTCTTTTCTTCCTGCTAAGTATCGTTCTTGCCATCCTGATCGGCAAACAGAACAAAAGCCAGCCAATCATTGAAACAAAGAATGCCGCCGCCGAGGTTTCCAAATCCGCTCCTCCGGCGCCAATCACCCCTCCGGCACCGCCCAGCTCATTGATTACCGAGCTCCCTGCCACCGAACCGCCTGCCACCGGAACTCCCGAGACCGCTGTTGAAACCACTCCTCAGGACGTGGCACAACCGGCTCCGCAAACCCCACCAACGGAGTAAAGCTCTCTGCAACAAAACCGAGCAAGCCCGCCGCTTACAGGATGTGAACCATCCATCACAAGAGAAGTCATCGGACAGTCACTTGCCGATCTGGGCCCGATCCGATGCGTTTCCACCCGCTCCTCCGGGCTTCGGTTGGCTGGATTCCAAACTCATTCCCCATCCGTGTGACTCCCTCATGGATCTCTCGGAGCTCATCCGCAACCGGCCTGAGACCGAGATCACGCTCGCCTGGACGCCGGAATCCTCTCACTGCCAAATTCCCGAGGAAATCCCCGGCCTTGCCGAAGCCATTTTTGAATCCAGAAAGTTGCAGGCGCAGGTCGACCATGCAAACGCCCGGATCCGGTTGAAACGGTTCACTTACGCACTCGCCGCCGCCCTTGCGATCATCTCTTTCCTATATTTCCGCGAACTCATGGATCTCCATCAGGCAAGCGGAATTACCGCCAGCTTTCCGGAAACCATGGCTTGGCTTGGCATCCGGCTTGCGCGTTCTGTCCCGGTCGGATTTCTACTCCTCGGCTATCTCATTCTGGTTCTTATTCCCTGGTACCAGGCACGGAAAGACCACGCCGAAATCATCCGAACGGCATCGACATTCACGAGTTCGGTTCCTGCGCTCAGGTTTGAAACCTGGCTGTCTTTCCAGAGAGCGCCAATCACACGGCTCATGCTGATAGCGATCCTCATCGTCTATGGCTTCCAAATGATCGGCGATCCTTCCGCCTTTTCACTGAATCATTCGATCCATCAGGCCGGTCTTGTCAAAACCGCTTACTTCGATGGAGAATTCTGGCGCCTGCTCACCGCTCCGTTACTGCATGGCGGGTTGCTCCATTTCGCCATGAACGCCCTCGCTTGGCTCTACCTCGGCAAGCGCATGGAACTGCTTGCCCGCTGGCCTCATCTGCCCACGGTATTCATGGTTTCAGGAATCGCTGGCGGTATCGCCTCCGCCTATCTGACGCCAGCCACCTCCGTGGGCTCATCAGGCGGACTGATGGGCTGGCTGGGCTTTCTGCTCGTCTTCGAAACTCTGCATCAGAGACTCGTACCCAAACCCGTTCGCAGGCGCCTACTTGGCGGTGTGTTCATGACAGGCATGATCGGCCTGATCGGTTACCGTTTCATCGACAACGCCGCCCATCTTGGCGGGCTTGTTTCTGGCATGGTATACGCGGCCATGGTTTTTCCAAAGTCAAATTCACCAATCCGGCCCAACATCATTGCAACCGACCGAATCATCGGCTCGGCCTGCCTTACGCTCTTTATTTTATCCTGCTGCCTCGCAGTCACAAAAATCCTTTCCTGATTCCCTCTCCGTCCAATCTTCACGATTCCCTCTTCAAGGCTTGCACGGCGCCAATCCCCACGTTTAGTTTGTGACCAACTTATGAGTGATCGACGGGTTGTAATTACAGGAATTGGTTGTCTTTCCCCATTGGGAAATGACCTCAAAAGCACATGGGACGGTTTGAAAAACGGTCGCAGCGGAATTCGCAGAATCCAATCCCTTGATCCCGAGCCTTTCGAGTGCAAGATCGCGGGTGAAATCCGCGACTTCGAGGCCGATGGTTATTTCAACGTGCCAAAAGATGCCCGCCGCTCGGATCGCTATGTCCAATACGCGGTCGCAGCTGCGAAAATGGCAATGACCGACTCCGGCCTGGATACCAACAACATCAATGCCCGCCGCTACGGCGTGATGGTCGGCAGCGGCATCGGAGGCCTTGCAACCCTTGAGCGCGAGCACTCGGTCTACATCGAAAAAGGTCCGCGCCGCGTTTCCCCCTTCACCATTCCGATGATGATTTCCAACATCGCCTCCGGAATCATTTCCATGGAACACGGGCTGCTCGGGCCGAACATGGTGATCGTCACTGCCTGCGCGACTTCCAATCACAACATCGGCGAAGCTTGGCGGATGATCAAATTCGGCGATGCGGATGGATTCCTCTGCGGCGGAGCCGAAGCAGCCGTTCTGCCCATGGGCCTCTGCGGCTTCGCCAACATGAAGGCCCTCTCCACCCGCAACGACGATCCCGAACATGCCTCCCGCCCCTTCGACAAACATCGTGATGGCTTCGTCATGGGCGAAGGCGCAGGCGTAGTGATGATTGAGGAACTGGAAACCGCCAAAGCGCGCGGCGCAACGATTTATGCGGAACTGATCGGTTACGGCGTCAGTGCGGATGCCTACCACCTCAGCGCCCCGTCTCCTGATGGCAGCGGCCCCGCTTACGCGATCGGCATGGCTCTCAAGCACGGAAAAACCAATCCCGAGGAAGTCCAATACCTCAACGCCCATGCCACTTCCACCGGTCTCGGCGACATCGCAGAAACGAAAGCCATCAAACTCGCCTTCGGAAACCATGCGAAAAACGGACTCATGGTCAGCTCCACCAAATCCATGACGGGCCACATGCTGGGCGCCGCGGGTGGCATTGAATTGATCGCAAGTGTCATGGGTATTGTCGATGGCGTTGTCCCGCCCACCATCAATATCGAGGAACAGGATCCCGAGTGCGATCTTGATGTCGTTCCCAATGTCGCGCGTGAAGTTCCCATCAGGGTCGCCCTCAGCAACAGCTTCGGTTTCGGAGGCCACAACGCTTCCGTCCTGGTCAAAAAATTCGAGGACTAGAACGTTGAAAAAGCCCACCTATCGATACCTGTCCGAAATCGCCTTCTCCGATACGGATGCCAGCGGTCGGGCTCACTTTACAAGGATGCTCAATCATGTTGAAAAAGCCGAGCATGCCTTTCTCGCATCGATCGGAATTCCGGTTTGCTCGGAAACCTGCGGCTGGCCACGTGCGAAAATCTCCTGCGACTTCCGCAGCCCGTTACGATTCCAAGACTCCTTCTCGGTCGTTCTGCAGCTGAATCGGATCGGAACCTCCTCCCTGAACTGGGTGTTCAAAATCCTCAAGCCGGACGCCACCCTTGTTGCCGAAGGCGAATGGGTGACCGTCAAAGTCGCTCCTGACGGAAGCCCTGCCGCCATCACCGAGGACGAAAAACGCAAACTTCTCGCAGAGTGATGAACCGGAATTGTCACGCATCGGCTGATTTGGGATGTAACACTTCGCGTCGATTCAGGCTTTGCACTGACATCAAGCCCCGACTTCCGAAACCATCATGAACCCTGACGAACCCGGAATCGGAGGACGCATATTTCTCGTCCCCACCCCCATCGGCAACCTCGGCGATATGACGTTGCGTGCTCTCGAGGTTCTGAAACATGCCGATCGGATCGCCTGCGAAGACACCCGCCACTCTGGCATCTTACTGGCTCATCATGGCATTACGGGAAAACCGCTGGTCTCATTGCACGAACACAACGAAACCCGCAAAGCCCCCGAACTCGTCGCTGCGGCCAAAGCAGGTGAACGCATCGCCTTCATCAGCGATGCCGGCATGCCCGGGATTTCCGATCCGGGCTACAGGCTCGTTCAAGCCTGCCTCGAGGCAGATGTCCCATTCGATGTCCTGCCCGGTCCATCCGCCGTTCTGACAGCGCTCATCGGATCCGGACTTCCTTGCCATGCGTTCCGCTTCGGTGGATTCCTCTCGGTCAAATCGGGCAAGCGCCGCAATGCCATGCGGGATGTGATCGACAGCGGCGAGACAGGCATCTTTCTCGAAAGCCCCCATCGCATCGTCTCAACCCTGAAAATTCTCGATGAAGTCGCCCCCAACGCGAACGTCTGTGTCGCGCGCGAACTCACGAAGAAATTCGAAACCTATCACCGCGGCACACCCAAGGAACTTCTCGAATGGTTCGAAGCCCACACGCCCAGGGGCGAAATGGTGATTCTGATGAACGGTGCGTAAGCCATCCGGACCCATCTTGATCTGTAATTTTCCGCTGCCAAACCCGTAACCATCCGGACATCTATCCTTCAAACCCATCACGTATGAGATCCGCATTCTTCACGCTACTTCCGGCCCTGACCCTGTTTGTCATCCTCACTCCAACCGCCCATGGGGAGAAATCCCGCAAGCCAAACCTGATTTTCATTCTTTCTGACGATGTGGCCATGGGCGACCTCGGAGTTTACGGACAAAAACTCATCCAGACGCCCAATCTGGATCGACTCTGCATGGAAGGCACCCGCTACACATCGGCCTATACCGGCACGAGTGTCTGCGCTCCCGCACGCAGCTCGTTCTTCACAGGACTGCATATGGGTCATTGCCCGACGCGTGCGAACCATGAAATCGCCCCCGGAGAAGGCCAGCTCCCTCTCCCGGAAGATACCGTGACCGTCGGGAAAATCCTCAAGAGCGCGGGATACCGAACCGCAACCATCGGCAAATGGGGAATGGGGATGTTCGATACATCGGGCAGTCCGTTCAAAAACGGGATCGATCGTTTTTTCGGATACAACTGCCAGCGCCATGCGCACAGCTACTTTCCGACATATCTTTATGATAACGACAAACGCGTCCTGATCCCTGAAAACGCCGGCAATCAGAAGAAAGTTTACGCCCAAAATCTGATCCAAAAACATCTGCTGGAATGGGTCGATCAACAGGGGGAGAATCCGTTCTTTTTGTTCTACGCCGTAACATTACCTCATGGAAAATTCGAGATCGACAGCCAAGGCATCTATGCGGACAAGCCCTGGTCCGATCAGGAGAAGAACTACGCGGCGATGGTCACACGCCTCGACACGGATATCGGAGAACTGGTCAAGCGATTGAGAGAGAAAAATCTGGCGGACAACACCCTGATCGTTTTCTCCGGTGACAACGGCTCATCATTCGCCGAGAACAGTGCCATCGGAAAGCGATTCAATCAGACCATGGATGGAAAACTCCGCGGTTTCAAACGTGGCATGTATGAAGGAGCCCTCCGCCAGGCCTCATTTGCATGGTGGCCGGGAACCGTTGCCGCGGGACGGGTAACTGACGAACCTTGGGCATTCTGGGATTTGCTGCCCACCTTCGCCGAACTTGCCGATGCGAAATTACCCGATGGTTTCAAGCCGGATGGCAAGTCATTGGTCGGGTTCCTCAAAGGCGGTCCGGCACCCAAACGCGACTATTTCTACTGGGAACTCCACGAAGGCAAGGCGAACTCCAACCAAGCGATCCGCTGGGATCATTGGAAAGCGGTTCGTCCCCACCCGGGGAAAGCCATCGAACTCTACGATTTATCCGCAGATCTTGGCGAGACAACCAACCTCGCCACCCAACATCCCGAACTTGTCAAAAAGGCCGAAGAAATGATGCATCAGGCACGCACTCCTCACCCGATGTGGCCCGACCCATCCTTGCCGCCAGCGAACCAACCCGGGAAAAACCAGAAGGATGGTTTTTGAGCAACCGTGCGTGACTTTCCGCCGTCCCTATCCCACAAGCGGCACATGAAAAAATCATTTCCACTCTCATCCGCCAGACACCAACCCGCGCGCGTATCGGAGGCGATCAAAGCCGAAATCCGCAAATACCTGAAACGGGAGCGTCGCAAGCCTTTGCCGGAAGAAACCGACTTCTGGGATTTCGATTGCCGCGCGGGAAAAGATGAAATTCATAGCACTCGCGTTCATGTGTCAGAAATCACCAAGCCTGTGGATACCGCGGCAACCGAGGGTTGGGATACGGTTTATATCGAAATCCTGGCCAAACCAGCCAAACGAACTGCCAGGGATGAGACGGGTGGCTTGTGATCCGCAAGCCCGCAAGCGAACCGAAGGAGGAATTGTGATGACAAACCGGAATCACGATTCCTTACCGCCCCTGCCGCACAACCGCTCAAAAACCCAACTGACTTTGCTGGACGAATCCCGAAAAAGCCGCTTCAGTTCCAGCCGCTTCAGTAAGCGAAGCAATGCCGCCGTGGTGGAATGGTAGACACTGCGGATTTAAAATCCGTTGCTCTCAAAGGCGTGCCGGTTCGAGTCCGGCCGGCGGTATTTCCCTCAGAACCATCCCATACAAAAAAAGCCACCGGATTGCTCCAGTGGCTTCTTGAGTCGAATG
>JBEAZA010000018.1:0-19125 GCA_041170385.1 Verrucomicrobiota bacterium
CCACCCGCTCCACCCGCTCCACCCGCTCCACCCGCTCCTCCAGCTCCTCCAGCTCCTCCAGCTCCTCCAGCTCCTCCAGCTCCTCCAGCTGTCACAGCTGCACCGCCCACCCTGCTCCGCACCACCCCAACGCTCAACCGTCCGGCTCCTGCCACCGGTCTTGCCACTCCGGCTCTGATCAGACCCGCCTCAGGCCTGTCCCAACCCGCAGAGACTCCCCAGCCCGCGCAAAATCCGGCCATAACAAGCCATCAGGCAGAAAAACCCCCCTTCCAAAACACGCCCAAGAAAAAACTCTCCACGGGCTTCATGGCAGGCCTGAGCATCGCGCTGGCGATCATTGTCATCTTCCTTATTTTCGTTTTCCTCAACAAACGACGCGAAAACGCGGAAATCGCCCTGTTCAACGAAATGATCAAGGCCGCCACCCAAGAGAACGCGACAGAGGTCCCGATCACCAAAAAGAAACTGGAGATCCTTCTGGAAAACGCCACCACGCTCACCAGCCTCAAAGACCGTTACAATGTCTACCTGGCACTCTATCTCGCAAAATCCACCGACGGCACGGACATCGATGCCGTCCTCGCCAAACACGCTACCACCCAATCCATCCATCCGGACATCCGCGTGATCCTCATCAGGGACGTGCTCGGAAAACGGAGAAACCCGATGGTCATCCAAACCCTGCTGGACTTCTCCAAATCCACCAACGAACCCGCCTCCGCCGTCGCAGCCATCGAGGCCTGCCGCTTCATGGCGAACGAAACCCATCTCCAAGCCTTTCTCGATGTTCTGATCTTCACGCCGAACGAACAAATCCGCAAGGCCGCCGAGGAAAACATCATCACCATCCTCAAAAAATACAAAGCGAACGATGCGTTCCGGTCAGCCCTGATCACCAACCACAACAATTCTCCTAGCGATCCCGTCAAACACGCCACGCTCCGCATCATCGGCATGGTCGGCGGCGACCAAGCGATGGAGATCATCCGGACCAATCTCACCAATCCGGACATCAAAACGAAAATCGCCGCACTCGGCGCACTCGGAAATTCCTCTGACGATTCCGCCTACACGATGCTGATCGACTACCTCGCTGCCGAGACCAACCTCTCCCACCGCGGCCTCGCTTTCGACGCCGCCATCAAATACTCGTCCGAGACAAAACAGAACCCACAGGCCGCTTGGGAAAAAATCGCCGCACAGGCGAAGATCCAGGAGGACGAGATGAAACTCATCAACGCCATCGCCAACATCGATCCCCACCCCTGGGCCTTCGCGATCCTCGAAAACATCGCCAAGCATTCCGCCAACGACGCGTCCGTCACCCGGGCCGAACGCGCCATCGACTACCTGGAGAAAAAGAAAGCCGTCCAAGGCGGAGCCAAAAAAGAAGACTAACAACCGCCTCATTCCCTTGTCTCCCGAACAACAACTCACCCACCTCACAGCCGGAACCGCGAAAGTCCTGTCAGAAAAAGAACTGCTGGAAAAACTCCGGCTCGGCCGCCCGCTACGGGTCAAACTCGGGGTGGATCCCACCGCCCCGGACATTCACTTCGGTCACACGGTAGCACTGGAAAAACTCCGCCAGTTCCAACTCCTCGGCCATCAGGCGGTCCTTCTCATCGGGGATTTCACCGCTACCATCGGGGATCCCTCCGGCCGCTCGGCCACCCGCCCTCCCCTCACCCGCGATGAAGTCCTGGTCAACGCCGCCACCTATACCGAACAGGCATTCAAGATCCTCGACCGCTCCCAAACCGAGATCGTCTACAATGGCGATTGGTTCCGTAAGATGACCTACGAGGAAATCCTCAAACTCAACGCCCGCGTCACCCTCCAGCAAATGCTCCAGCGCGAGGATTTCCGCAACCGCATCGATGCAGGCCAGGAAGTCCGCCTGCACGAACTGCAATACCCCGTCATGCAGGGCTGGGACTCGGTCGAGATCCGCGCTGATGTCGAACTCGGCGGCACCGACCAACTCTTCAACATCCTCGTCGGCCGCGACATGCAGAAGGATCAAGGCCAACCCCAACAGGTGGTCATGGTCATGCCCTTGCTCGAAGGTCTGGACGGCATCAGGAAGATGTCGAAATCCTACGGCAACTACATCGGTGTCTCGGAACCGCCGCAGGAAATGTTCGGCAAACTGATGAGCGTGTCGGATGAACTCATGGACCGCTACTACCCGTTGCTGCTGGGGGAAACCCGCGATCCCGCCACCCACCCCATGGACGGCAAAAAAGCCCTCGCGGAAAAACTCACCGCACGCTACCACGGACCGGAGGAAGCCGCCGCCGCCCGCACCGATTGGGACACCCGCTTCTCCAAAAAGGATCTCAACGCCGCGGAACTGCCCGAGCTCCGCATCTCCCAACTCCCCGCCGACCTGAGCGTCCTTTCCCTGTCGGCATTCGCATTCAAAACCGCCTTCGATTTGGAAAAATCCAACAGCGAGCTCCGTAAACAATTCATCACCTCAGGCTCCGTCCAGCTCAATGGTGAAAAACTCACCGATCCCACTCTCCAACTCTCACCCAAATCAGGCGACGTCCTGAAACTCTCCAAAAAACACGCCATCCGTCTCATCTAACTCATCCGTCATCATGAAACACCTCATCCTTCTCACCCTCCTCTCCGTCCCGGCGATCGCTGCGGAAACCGCACTTTTCAACGGCAAAGACCTTACCCACTGGGAAGGCGACCCGAAATTCTGGTCCGTGGTCGACGGCGCCATCACGGCCAAATCCACCAAGGAAAATCCCGTCCCCCACAACACCTTCCTCACCTGGAAAGGCGGCGAACCCGCCGATTTCACCCTCACCCTCAAATACAAAATGACCCCGGGTGACGAAAAAAAATACACCAACAGCGGCATCCAATACCGCAGCAAAATCATCGATGCCGCCAAATTCATCGTCGGCGGTTACCAAGCGGATTTCGAATACGGTGACAAATACAGCGGGATCCTCTACGAGGAAAAAGGCCGCGGCATCCTCGCCAAACGTGGCGAACAGGTAGTCATCAAAGAAGGCGAAACCCCCGCCAAACCCAACATCGAAGTCACCGGAAAAACCGGAGACGACAAAGAAATCCAAGCCGCCATCCAAAAAGACGGCTGGAACGAATACAAAATCGTCGCCCAAGGAAATCGCGTCCAACAATACATCAACGGCAAACTCACCGTCGACGTCACCGACGAAACCGCCTCCGCTCCCAAATCCGGCGTCATTGCCCTCCAAATGCACCAAGGTGCTCCCATGCAAGTCCAATTCAAAGACATCATCCTCAAGACCCAGGACTGATCCTTGACTTTCCCCCTCCAAACCCTCATCCATCCCACCTCCACTCGGCACCCGTAGCTCAGCTGGATAGAGCATCCGCCTTCTAAGCGGACGGTCACAAGTTCGAATCTTGTCGGGTGCGCTCTCCCACCCGTCTGTCTCAATCAGCCGGAGACTGCAAACCGAATGAACGGCGCCCTCACCCCACCCGTAAACATCCGCCCCATTCCGATGCCGCAACTCCCCACCACCTTGCATGAAGCATGGCGCGGATCGACAAACCCATCACCAGCGGTCATCGATCCAAACAGGCTCACGTTTCTGATCAACAAGTCAACCTACCCCCACAGGTGTCCGACCCCATGATGATAGGATCCATGTTTAACGCTTGAAATCATGGAAACATTCTCCCCCGGCGATCGCGTCATCGCCATCAACACCGACCTGTCCCGCCCTATCTGCGCGGATCCGTCCTTGCCGGATGCTTACTGCTTTCCGGACGGCCCCTTAAAGAGAGATACCGTCTATCACGTGGAAAACGTCCAACCATGCCGGGACGGACATCAGGGACTTTTCATCACCGGCCTGAGAGTCTACGTGGGAAAATACCACATACCTTGGAACAGCAGCCGCTTCCGCAAAGTCGACCTCCTCTCCAACCACGAAGCCAACAAACGCCACCACAAAAAACCCTGCGGAAAAACCCACGAAACCCGGAAAACTGGCCGCTACCTGAAACAAATCACGACGGCTTGCAAAACCAAGAAAGACCGCAGCCCATCATTGGATGAAGCATACGAGGCTCTGGCTTCCTTTTGAACCATCATGACGAGTCGAGTTCTTGGTTGGATTCGATCTCTCACTTGTGGAGCTTGATGCATCGTGGTTCATGCGTTGGTGATTTCCTGACGAATCAGTTTGAGGATGTTCATTTTGCAACTCTCGCTCAGGCCGCCGGTCCGGCCTTTCAAGCGGAGCTCCATCCCCGGGCCGAGATGGATGTGCGTCCAGATCTCATGCGGGACAGGTGGGGCGGTGGCGGATCCGTCGGTGGCGCTCCGCGTGCTTCCGGAGGTGAGAGCGCGTGATCCATGGCCCGTTGCACCGGATAACTCAGCGAAGAGCATATCCTTGTATTGACGATTGGTCTTGCCCTTGAGGGCGGCATGGATGCTCTCGGGCGCGTAGCGGAGATAGAGCAGTTTGCGGATGATCAAGGCCTGCAGATAATGCCGGAAGCCATAGATGGCGCGCCGCCCGTCCTTGTCCGGGGTGTCCAGGCATCCGAGGGTTTGATAATACCTCAGGGTGCGCACGGTGAAGCTGTCGCTGACCCGCTTGTCTCCGCCCTCGTTGGCCTGCGGATAAAATCGGCTGACGGCGCTGTTCACCCATTCCACCAGATCTTCCATGGAAAACATGGCATCCATCCGCTCCACCTGTTCGAGCTCCTTGCGGGCGACATCAGGCATACGGATGACGGGAATGGCGGCGTTGGATTCGTTGGCTCGGGGCTTCATATCTGGCCGAAGTTAGGTCCGCGAAAAAATAATTGCAACAAATTATTGCAATAATCAAAAATACTGCAATAAATCACTTCCACAGCACGGCGGCACCCTTCACCAAGGACTCAACCGCCGCCGCACTGTCCAACCGGCGGAACGTTCACCGCCACCCACAAACCAACTATCAACAGCCAGACACCACCCATGAAAAAAGACATGAAAACCCTCGCCGCCCGCCTTGAAAAAGACGTCTTCGAACTTTGCCAACCGGGAGGACGCATGGTCGGCACACCGGAACATGCCCAAGCGGAAGCATGGGTGAAACGCCGGCTCAGTGAGATCGGATGCAAGGCTTACCGCGGCGATCATTTTTCCCTTCCGTACCGGGTGGATGGAACCGATTTCACCAATTTCGCCGGTGTGATCCCGGGAGCCGACCGTTCGCTGCCTCCCTTGCTCATCGGCGCTCATTACGACAGCGTGATCCCCTACCCCTGTGCCGATGACAACGGCGCGGCAGTCGCCATCACTCTGGCGGTCGGCGAGGCGGTTGCCAAATCGGGAGGACTGGAGCGGGATCTCATCATCGCGATCTTCGACGCCGAGGAACCTCCCTATTTCCTGAGCGAGGCCATGGGCAGCACCCGCTTTTACGAAGATCAAACCGATGAGCGGGGGATCCACTTCGCGATGATTTCGGATCTGGTGGGCCATGACGTGACGATCCCAAGCCACGGTTTGGGAGGACTCGGAGCCAAACTGGCGTCACCGCTCAAACCCCTCACGTTCATGACCGGCGCGGAAAGCCATCCCGAACTGCCGGGCCTGCTTGACGAGACCCCCGTTCCCGACGGCATGAAGCTCATCGCCACGCTCAACGAGTATGTGGGTGACATGAGCGATCACGCGGTTTTCCGCTGGAACTCGGTGCCGTATCTCTTTCTGTCCTGCGGTCATTGGGAGCACTATCACCAGCCCACCGACACTCCAGAGCGTCTGAATTACGACAAGATGGCCGCCATCGCAACCTACGCCGAGAGCGTCTGCCGCAAGGTTGCTGGCGCGAAACTCAAGGACCACCTCGACCATGAAGACCCGATCGCGTTCGAGGCCAAAACCTGGGAAAAGGCCCTCGGCTTGTTCTGCAAACCGGTCGCGATGATCCTGGGGGTACCGAACTTCAAGACGCGGCACCACATCATGAGGGCCGCAGGCGCGATGCGATCGCTCGGGCTCTAACGGTTTTTCGGGCGAGTCCGTTCACACAGCGGCTCGCCCGAATCCGCCCCTCGTCCATAACGCCTTCCTGCCTTCCTCATCCCCCTGAAAGGAAGAGGAACCATCCCCTCGGCAGGCTCAGGGGTTCTGAATCAGACGACCTCGTGTGACACACTGCGACAAGATTACGCTCCACTATCGCGTCAGAATGTCGCACTTACTCCAGCCGCGCCTGCCGCGAAACCCTTGCCAGATGGGAGAAATCAGGGATCTGACGTTTCGGCACACCGCCTGCGAAAGAGATGCCAGCAACTACCCCATCAACCTATGTCTAAAATTCTAGGAATCGACCTCGGCACCACCAACTCCTGCATGTCCATCATGGATGGGGGTGAACCCACCGTTCTTGAAAACTCCGAGGGTGCCCGCACCACTCCATCCGTGGTCGCGTTCACGAAAAGCGGTGAGCGCCTCGTCGGCCAGGCCGCCAAACGCCAGGCCGTCACCAACCCGCAAAACACCATTTTCTCCGCCAAGCGCCTGATCGGCCGCAAATTCTCCGAACTCACCGACGCAGACAAGCGCATGCCCTACAAAATCGTCGCCGCCTCCAATGGCGACGCCCACATCCAGGTCGAAGTCGCCGGCGAAACCAAAACTTACTCGCCTCAGGAAATCGCGGGCATGGTGCTCGGCAAACTCAAGGCCGATGCGGAAGCCAAGCTCGGTGAAAAAGTCACCCAGGCGGTCATCACTGTTCCTGCCTATTTCAACGACTCCCAGCGCAACGCCACCAAAGCCGCTGGCGAAATCGCCGGCCTCGAAGTGCTGCGCATCATCAACGAGCCCACCGCCGCCGCACTCGCCTACGGCCTCGACAAGAAATCCGACGAAAAAATCGCGGTCTATGACCTTGGTGGCGGAACGTTCGATATCTCCGTGCTCGAAATCGGTGACGGCGTGTTCGAAGTCCTCGCCACCGATGGCGATACCCAACTGGGTGGTGACGACTGGGACAACACCCTCATCGAACACATCGTTGCCGAGTTCAAAAAGGACCAAGGCATCGATCTCTCCGGCCAACCCGACGCGCTCCAGCGCATCAAAGAGGAGGCCGAGAAAGCAAAAATCGCCCTTTCCTCCAGCCAGTCCTACGACATCAACCTGCCGTTCATCACCGCAGATGCGACCGGACCGAAGCACATCCAGCTCAGCCTCTCACGCTCCAAACTCGAGCAACTGACCGACAAGCTTTTCGAGCGCACCAAGAAACCGGTTAGGGACTGCCTCAAGGAAGCCGGTGTCTCCGCTTCCGATATCGACGAGCTGGTCCTCGTCGGCGGCATGACCCGTATGCCGAAAGTGGTCGAGATCGCCAAGGAACTTGCCGGCCAAACACCTCACCAAGGGGTGAACCCGGACGAAGTGGTCGCAATCGGCGCGGCCATCCAAGGCGGTGTGCTCCGCGGCGACGTCAAGGACGTGCTCCTGCTCGACGTTACCCCGCTCACGCTCTCCATCGAAACCGAGGGCTCACGCGCCACCTCGATGATCGACCGCAACACCACGATCCCGGCGAAAAAATCCCAGGTGTTCTCGACCGCATCCGACAACCAACCCGCCGTGGACATCCGCATCTGCCAAGGTGAGCGCCCGATGTTCATCGACAACAAGTTGCTAGGCAACTTCAAGCTCGACGGCATCGCTCCCGCCCGCCGCGGCGAGCCACAGATCGAGGTCACGTTCGACATCGACGTCAATGGCATCCTCCACGTTTCTGCCAAGGACAAACAATCCGGCAAGGAACAAAAAATCTCGATCCAAGGCTCTTCGGGTCTCTCCAAAGAGGAAATCGAAAAAGCCAAACAGGATGCCGAAGCCCACGCTGAGGAAGACCGCAAGCGTGTGGAAAAAGTCGATACGGTGAACAAGGCAGAAAACCTGGCTTTCAATGTTGAGAAACAGCTCGGCGAGCTGGGCGAAAAAGCCCCGGCCGAATTGAAGTCCTCTCTCGAGGAAAAGATCAAAGCCGTCCGCGATGCGATCACCAGCGACGATGTCGACAAGATCAAAACCGCCAGCTCGGATCTCGAATCCCAACTTCAGGCCCTCGCCGCCGCCGCCCAACAGGCCGGCGCGGACATGGGCGGCAGCCCGGATGTCGAAGCGGCCGATTCCTCCGAATCCACGGAACCGAAAAAAGCCAAAGGCAAGGTCGTGGACGCCGAAGTCGTCGACTAACCAAAGATTTCCACCGCTGCCTGGGTGCGGCGGTGGCTTCTCAAACCAAATAGCAACCAATAAACCAGAAAACACATATGGCTAACATCAAACCACTCGGACAACGTGTCCTCGTCAAACGCCTCGAAGCAGATGCCGTCAGCGCTGGCGGAATCGTCCTTCCGGATACCGCCAAGGAAAAACCCCAAGAGGCGGAAGTCCTCAGCCTCGGCACCGGCGGCAAGGACGACAACGGAAAAACCATCGAGTTCTCTGTAAAGGTCGGCGACAAGGTCCTGATCTCCAAATACGGCGGAACCGAAGTCAAGGTCGACGGTCAGGAAGTGCTCATCATTTCCGAATCCGACATCCTCGGCATTGTCGGCTAAATTCAATCAGACAAATCTAACAAAATACAAAACAAGAACATGGCCAAACAACTCCAATTCGACGAATCAGCACGCCAGTCACTCCTGCGCGGTGTTGAAAAACTCGCACGTGCCGTCAAGGCAACCCTCGGACCAGCCGGTCGCAACGTCATCCTCGACAAGAAATTCGGCTCGCCAACCATCACCAAGGACGGTGTCTCGGTGGCGAAGGAAATCGAGCTCGAGTGCCCCTACGAAAACATGGGCGCCCAACTCATCCGCGAGGTTTCCTCCAAAACCTCCGACATCGCCGGTGACGGAACCACCACTGCCACGGTCCTCGCCGAAGCCATCTACAAGGAAGGCCTCCGCAACGTGACCGCCGGTGCGAACCCGATCTCCCTGCAGCGCGGCATCATGAAAGCCACCGAGGCTCTTGTTGCCGAACTCAAAAAGATCTCCAAAAAGGTCTCCGACACCAAGGAAATCGCCCAAGTCGCAACGGTCTCCGCCAACTGGGACGCCGAAATCGGCGGCATCATCGCGGAAGCGATGGACAAGGTCGGCAAGGACGGAACCATCACCGTTGAAGAAGCGAAAGGCATCGAAACCACTCTCGATGTGGTGGAAGGCATGCAGTTCGACAAAGGTTACCTTAGCCCTTACTTCGTGACCGATCCGGAATCGATGGAGGCTTCGTTCGACAACGCACTGATCCTCATCCATGAGAAAAAAATCAGCTCGCTCAAGGACATGCTTCCGCTGCTTGAAAAAGTCGCGAAATCCGGCAAGCCCCTGCTCATCATTGCGGAAGATGTCGAAGGCGAAGCCCTCGCCACACTCGTGGTCAACAAGCTCCGTGGCATCCTCAACATCGCCGCTGTCAAAGCTCCCGGTTTCGGCGACCGCCGCAAGGCCATGCTCGAAGACATCGCCATCCTCACCGGTGGCCGCGTGATTACCGAGGACCTCGGCATCAAACTCGAGTCCGTCGAGCTCAGCGACCTCGGCCAAGCCAAACGCATCACCATCGCCAAGGAAGAAACGGTCATCGTTGAAGGCGGCGGCTCTTCCGAAGCGATCACCGGACGCGTGAACCAGATCCGCAAACAGATCGAGGAAACCACCAGCGACTACGATCGTGAGAAACTCCAGGAGCGTCTCGCCAAACTTGCTGGCGGCGTAGCTGTCATCAATGTGGGTGCCGCAACGGAAACCGAGATGAAAGAGAAGAAAGCCCGCGTCGAAGACGCCCTCCACGCAACCCGCGCAGCGGTCGAGGAAGGCATCGTCCCCGGCGGTGGCACCGCTCTCATCCGCGCTCAGGCCGCACTGGGCGACCTCGGCCTCGTCGGCGATGAAGCGACCGGTGCAGGCATTGTGGCCCGCGCTGTGGAAGCTCCGCTTCGCCAGCTGGTCACCAACGCAGGTCGCGAAGGCGCCCTCGTGGTCGAAAAAGTCAAGAACGGCAAAGGTGGCGAAGGCTACAACGTCGCGACCGACAAGTTCGAAGACCTCATCAAATCCGGTGTGGTGGACCCCACCAAAGTCACCCGTTCCGCCCTGCAGAACGCAGCATCGATCTCCGGTCTGCTTCTCACCACCGAGGCCCTCATCACCGATCTTCCCGAGAAGGAAGCAGCCGGTGCCGGCGGCCACGGCCATGACCACGGCGGCATGGGCGGCATGATGTAACCGAGACAGGCCGGCATCCGTGCCGTCCTCTCCCAACCATCCCCGAAGCCGGGCAGAGAAATCTGCCCGGCTTTTCCATTTTCAGGATTGGACGTTCTCCCCACGTTGTTCATGCTCGGCCCATGGATCTCTTTTCCCTTGTCCGAGAAATCAAACTCATCGAACAGATCGGCTCGCTGCTATCCTGGGACAGGGAAACTTATCTGCCATCCGGCGCGGCGGATTACCGCGCCACCCAGCTTTCCTATCTTGCCGCAAAGGCCCACAAACTTCGTACCTCGCCGGAGTATCTCGCGGCTCTTGCCACGGCTGAGGATACGGACCCGCAAACCCATCCCGTTCACACGGCGAACCTCCGCGAACTACGCCGTGAATCGGATCTCTCGAACAGGATCCCGACCGATCTCGTAGCTGCGGAATCCACCGCCCAATCCCTGGCCCATCACGCATGGATTGATGCCCGGAAGGCTTCGGATTTCTCGATCTTTGCGCCGCACTTGGAAGCTCTCTTCGAGTTCGCTAGAAAAAAATCCGATCTCTGGGGCTATGAGGACGAACCTTACAGCGCGCTGTTGCAACACTTCGAGCGCAACACCTCGGCCACGGAGATCGCCGCATGGTTCGAGGATTTGCGTGAAACTCTCGCTCCGGTTTCCGCGGCTGCGGTTGAAACTTCCGCCGCACGCAGGCTCTGCCTTCCTGCCGGGCCTTACCCGGTCGAGCAACAACAGGCCTTCAACGCACTCGTCGCGGCGGAAATCGGATTCGATTTCCGGGCGGGCCGCATCGACACCACCACCCACCCGTTCTGCACCGGCCTCGGACCCAAGGACACGCGCATCACCACCCGCTACGACGTGAACGACTTCACCTCATCGCTCTTCGGCATCATGCATGAGGTCGGCCATGCCCTCTACGAACAGGGCCTTCCCGACGAAGACTTCGGTCTGCCTTCGGGTTCCTCGGTCTCGCTCGGAATCCATGAATCCCAATCCCGCCTGTGGGAAAACCAAGTCGGCCGCTCACCGGATTTCTGGCAAAAGTTCTACCCCATCGCCCAAGGATTCTTCAGCCCGCTCCGCCACTTTCCCCTCGAGAGTTTCATGAACCATATCCATCGCGCGGAATTTTCGCCGATCCGTGTGGAGGCCGACGAGGTCACCTATGATCTGCATATCATCCTGCGCTTCCGGATCGAACGCATGATCCTGAACCGCGAAATCTCCATCGCCGAGGTACCTTCCACGTGGTGCGAGCTGTTCAGCCAATCCTTCGGCTTCGCGCCCGCAGACGATGCCCATGGCTGCCTGCAGGACATTCACTGGTCCATGGGCGGGATCGGCTACTTCCCCACCTACACCCTTGGCAACATCCATGCCGCGCAACTTTTCAAGGCGGCAATCTCCGATCCGCACGTCCGGTCCTCTGCCCGACAAGCGGATTATGCTCCTCTTCTCACATGGTTACGCCAGAACATTCACCAGCACGGCGCAGTCCATGATCCCGCCGATCTCATCCAACTCGCAACAGGAAAAAAACCTGACACCGGAGACTACATCGCACATCTCAAATCCCGCTATCTGGATCAGCGTTCCTAGCTCTTGATTCACCCCACACCCCATTTCATTTCCAAACCTAAAACCACAACGCCGAGTGAGCACTAGCGCACCTTTACAACATGACAACGTCCTCACAGCTTAGAAGGAGCGCAGCATAGTCAAACCAAGAACCAAGAACCAAGAACCAAAAACCAAGAACCAACCACCAACCCCATGTTCATCGTACTCGAAGGCATTGACGGCACAGGAAAATCCACGCAGGCCAAGCGCCTTGCGGATGATTTCAGATCCCGTGGAAAGACTGTCACCCTGTCCCGGGAACCCACCGACGGCCCGTGGGGAACCCTACTGCGCAACTCGGCCGAAACAGGAAGGCTCTCCCCGGAAGAGGAACTCCAGGCATTTTATAACGACCGGAAGCAACACGTCGGGGAACTCATCAAGCCGGCCTTGGAAGCCGGTCATGTGGTCATTCTGGATCGCTACTATTTTTCCATGATGGCCTATCAGGGGGCGCGCGGCTTCGACCCCGCAGTGATCCGCAGGGAGAACGAATCCTTCGCACCCGTGCCGGACCTGCTGCTCATCCTCGATCTCGATGTCGACACCGCCCTGAAGCGCATTGGCTCACGCGGCGATACCGCAAACGAGTTCGAACAACGCGCAAATCTGCAGCGTTGTCGGGAAATTTTCCTGTCCCTGAAGAACGAGCCCTTCGCACGAGTGATCGACGCCAATCACAGCGCCGATGAAGTCGCCGCAGGCATCCGACATGCGATTGGCTAACCGATCCGGTCCCGCCCCACCCTCTCATGCTCTCCGCCCGCACATCCGCTCTCGTCCTCTCCTCTCTGGTGGGTTATGCGTCTTGCCTGCTGCTTCCCTCTACGCCCGTCGAAACCATGGGCTTTTTTCTCACAGGCGGAATCCTGACCCAATCCGATTCCCTCGTCTACGGCGATGGAACCCCGACCAAACCGTACGCTCTCGGCGCTTACACGGACAGGATGACCGCAGCTGTTGAACCGCCCACCGAGATTCTCCTGACAGATGACCCGGACAGGATCTTTCAATCATCTCCCCCATCCCCGCTCGATCTCGCCCTGATACTCCACCACTTGCGGCGCCTCGATCAATCATCCCTCGCGATCGGCACACCCCTGCATTGGCCGGAACCGGATGGGATGTCGTTGCAGGCGCTCGATCGACAACTCGCCCTCTTTCCACGCCTCATCACATCCTCTGCCCTCTCCCGCACCGCTGCCCCCGAGCCCATCCCTCAGGCGTTTCGGAGAGCATCGATTCCATTGTCCTCCATACGCGGCAACACCGCACCGATCCCTGTGGTCAACCGCTTGTCCCTCGCGGACACGGTCCTCGGAGCCGGAGATTCACGCGCGGGATTCTCCATCCTGGATTCCGAACCGCCGTCAGAACATCCCTACCTGCTGGCCAAATGGAACGATCGTGTGGTCCTGTCATTCGCGCTCCTCACAGCGCTGGATCACCTCGGCATTTCCCATGATGCGATCGAGATCCACATGGGTCGGTACATCGATCTCAAAAAAAACCATCTCTACATTCCGATCGACGCGTTCGGACGGATCGCCCATCTCCCCGAATTCCCATCCAACGCCGCACGGCATCCCTACCCTGCGGAAAATTTGATCGACGCACCGGACACGGAGTTCTCGAACATCGCGTTCCAACCGGTTCTGATCCGCAACGCGCAATCCAACCAAGAACTCCCGTTCCTCACGTATTCCAACACCTTATCCGGGATCATTTCCGTCCTCTCGAATCCGAAGGAGAGTTTCGCCATCACCACGCTCGGCCGCCCCTCCGCCACCTCGGAATGGTGCTTCATCGCCGCAATTCTCATTTGGATTTGCAGCGTCCAAAGCCATTTGCCAGGGCGCAGATCGCTCGTCTGGCTGCTCGTCACAGGGGTGGGATTGATCATCGTCCACCTGCTCGTTGTTCACTTCACAGCCACCTGGCTTCCGACTTTACCGGCTCTCGCATCCCTTACCACCGCGAGTTTCTTCTGCCGCAATCCATCCAACAAGATCCGCAAAGGCATCTTCCGCCGGATCGGAAGAAGAAAAAAACCATCCGGAAGACCGACCACTGCCGATTTGCTCGACGCAATGAAGAATGACCGCCTCTGAGCCCGACTGCCCGCTCGCGGGTACCGGCCCCATTCTCTTCTTGCGTGCGTCCCGTGCTTGCCGAAGGGTGTCTTTTATCCCATCGTCCTCCGCCTCCGCATATGAATCCCGCCGAAAAAGCCGATGCACTGATCGAAGCCCTGCCGTACCTCCAGGCCTTCCGCTCGAAAACCATCCTCATCAAGATGGGCGGTTCGGCGATGGAGGATCCCGGGCTCGTCGCCCATGTCATGCGGGACATCACCTTTCTCGAGGTCGCGGGGATCAATCCGGTTGTCGTTCACGGCGGTGGCAAAGCGATTTCCGCCGCGATGGAACAATCCGGCATCGAGGCGAAATTCATCAACGGCCTGCGCTACACCAGCGAGGAGGCCATCGATATCGTCTCACACGTGCTTTCCAACGAAATCAATCCCGGCCTCGTCCGCATGATCCGTGAGTTCGGCGGCAAAGCCATCGGCATTCCCGGAACCGACATCTTCATCGGAGAAAAAATCAAATCCTTCGGCAACGACGGCTCGGCCACGGATCTCGGCCGGGTCGGCGAAGTGATCGGCTGCCAACTCGACAACATGGACATCGCCCACAAGGCAGGCATCGTTCCGGTCATTTCCCCCCTCGCTTCCGAAATCGGCACCGGCAAGCCGCTCAACATCAATGCAGATCTGGCCGCCGCCGCCCTCGCCAAGGACCTCCGGGTTTCCAAACTCGTTTACCTCTCCGATGTCCCCGGCCTGCTGGCGGATCCCAAAGACCCCTCCTCTTTGATCCAATCCATCAACGTCGAGCAGGCCAACGCGCTCATCGCAAACGGCACCATCTCCGGTGGCATGATCCCGAAAATCCGCTCCGCCATCGACGCCCTCCACGCCGGGGTCAGAAAAGTCCACTTCGTCGATGGCAGGCTGCCACATGCCCTGCTTCTGGAAATCTTCACCGATGGCGGAATCGGAACCGAAGTGACGCTGTAGGGAACCGCTCGTCCGGACAAACGGGGGCTTCTTCCTCCCCCAGCAAACTCTTGCCCGCCACCCAACTCTCCGCTATCCACTTGCACGTCCATGAATGAGCACATCGCATCCATCCAGTCTTCCGCCCTCGAACTCATCGCTGCCGCAGCCGATGCGCGTGCCCTCGATGACGCACGGGTCGCCGTCCTGGGAAAAAAAGGCAGCCTGACCCTCGCCGCAGCTCTCATCAAGGACATCCCGAACAATGAAAAAGCCGCCTTCGGCCAATCCCTCAACACCGCCCGCTCTTCCATCACCGCCGCGCTGGATGAAAAACAATCCGCGATCCAGGCGATATCCGATGCGGCGGCACTTTCCGGCATCGACCTCACTCTTCCCGCCCGTGCTCTCCCGACCGGTGGACTCCACCCTCTCACCCTGATCCGTGATGAAGCCATCCAAATCCTCCGGCGCATGGGCTTCGCCCTCGCCGAGGGCCCGGAAATCGAGGACGAATACCACTGCTTCGACGCCCTCAACACGCCGGCGGATCACCCGGCCCGGAATGAAAAGGACACGTTCTATTTCAACTCCGGCAAACTTCTCCGTACCCATACCTCCAGCGTCCAGATCCGGACGATGGAATCCTGCACTCCACCCATCCGCATCATCGCCCCGGGCTCGGCCTACCGCCGCGATGAAATCGATGCCACCCACCTCTCGGTGTTCAACCAGCTCGAGGGCCTGTTTGTCGATTCCGATGTCACGTTGCCCGACCTCAAAGGGACCCTGGAGTATTTCTTCCGCGAAATGTTCGGCACCTCCACGGAAGTGCGCTTCCGTCCGCATTTCTTCCCGTTTACCGAACCCTCCTTCGAAATCGATGTGAAACTCCAAATCACAGGCCAAGCGCCACGTTGGATCGAGGTAGCGGGCTGCGGCATGGTCGATCCCGCCGTCTTCACCTCCATCAACGCCACCCGCAAAGACAACGCCCTCGACCCCGTGAACATCACCGGCTTCGCCTTCGGCATGGGCCTCGACCGCCTGGCCATGATCCGCTGGGGCATCAAGGACATCCGCCTCCTCATCGAAAACGACACACGCTTCCTCAGGCAGTTCGCCTGACTTCGTGATAGAGGATCCGTGATGGTGGATGGCAAATAACAGCACATGAACTCGGAATCATTTGGATACAAGAAACTCAGAATCTGGCAGGATGCTCGGGATCTTACGATTACCATTCACCACATGACTCTGAAGCAGCTTCCCAAATTCGAAATGTACGAGGAAGGTTCGCAAATACGCAGAAGCATGAAATCGGTTAAATCCAATATCGTCGAGGGATTCGGCCGTCGTCGCCACAAAGCTGAATACATACGCTTTCTCGATTTTTCATATGCCTCCGCACTGGAAACCATCGACCATCTCGAAACACTCCACGAAACCCAATCCCTCTCCAACCCCGAACTGTTCTCATCTCTCAGTGAACAACTCACGCAACTCTCCCGCTCCATCTATCAATTCACAAAAGGTGTGGAGCAACACCACAATGAAGATCGCGCATAACGCCAATACCGCATCCACGATCCGCAATCTACTATCTGCAATCCAGACCCCAAGACCATGAACATCTCACTCAACTGGCTCTCCACCCACCTCGACCTTTCCGGAAAATCCATCTCGGAAATCTCCGATCTTTTCACCTTCGCGGGCGTGGAAGTGGAGGGCATGGTCACCAAGGGCATTGCTTCGGAACACATCGTGGTCGCGCAGATCAAGGAAGCGGTTCAACACCCGGATGCGGACAAACTCAAGGTCACTCAGGTGGATGCCGGCGAGGGCCAACTGCGCCAGATCGTTTGCGGTGCGAAAAATTACAAGGTCGGCGACAAGGTGCCTTGCTGCCTTCCCGGCGCGCAACTTCCCGCAGGTTTCACGATCGGTGAAACCAAAATGCGCGGAGTCGAATCCAAAGGCATGCTCGCCGCTGCGGAGGAAATCGGCCTGCCGAAAGGCGAGGACGGCCTGCTGATTTTACCCGAGGACTCACCCATCGGAGTGCCGGTCAAAACCCTGTTCGATTCCGATACCCTGTTGGAACTGGAAGTCACTCCCAACCGCCCCGATCTGCTCTCGCACGCCGGCATGGCCCGTGAACTCGCCACCCTCCTCAAAACCCCCCTGATCTCGCCGGCGAAACCCGTCATCGAAACGATCCCGGCGTCCGCGGATTTCATCAAACTGGAGGCCTCCGCCACATGTCCGTTTTACGCAGCCACCCGCATCGATGGGATCCAGGTCACCGACAGCCCTGAATGGTTGAAACAACGCCTGACCTCCATCGGCCTGCGACCAATCAACCATATCGTCGACATCACCAACTACGTCCTCCACGAAACCGGACAACCGCTCCATGCCTTCGATGCCGCAAAAGTATCCGGAGCCATCGTCATCCGCCAAGCGAAGGAGGGCGAATCCTTCAAAGCCCTCGACGGATCGGAACACATTCTCAGCAGCGAAGACCTTCTCATCTCCGACGCATCCGGCGCCGCCCTGGCCCTCGCAGGTGTCATGGGTGGACTCGACAGCGGCGTGACCGAATCCACCACATCGATCATTCTGGAATCCGCCTACTTCACCCCCTCCGGCATCCGCCGCACCTCACGCCGCACCGCCCTCTCCTCGGATTCCTCTTACCGCTACGAACGCGGAGTGGATCCGCAAGGAGTCATTCCGGCAGCAGCCCTGGCGATCAGCTTGATCGGAGAAACCGCATCGCCCACCCAAGCAGCAGGCACCGTCCCGCCAGCCCCGGCTCCCGTCTCTCTGGATCTCGACCGACTTCATCACCTGCTCGGAAATTCCATTTCCACTCCGGCTGCAGAGGAAATCCTTACCCGTCTCGGTCTCACGAAACTTGCCAATGGCACATGGCAGATTCCCTCTTTCCGTGAAGACCTCACGCGCCACATCGATCTCGCAGAGGAAATCACCCGAGTCCATGGTCTCGACAACGTGCCTTCCCGTTTCCGCGCCACCTTGGTTCCAACCAGCGACATCGATGCCGCATACGATGCGGACATGATCTTGCGCCGCCGCCTTGCTGCGCTCGGCCTCTTCGAGTGCCAGACGATCAAGCTGATTGCCGACTCACAACTTCCCGACAGTTTCACCCTTCGCCCGATGCAGGACGGCGATCTCATCCGTGTCAAATCCCCGCTCAGCGAAGACCACGCGATCATGCGCCCTTCCATCATCCCCGGCCTCGTCGCTTCCGCAGAGCGCAACGCGCGCCAACAAGCGAAATCCATCCGCCTGTTCGAGATGGGTCGGGTCTTCCGCAACGCCGGCGGCGGCAAAGCCCTCGATCAGGAAAGCGACAGCCTCGCTATCCTGATTACCGGAAACGCGCAACCGTCCTCCTGGTCGAACCAGGATCGCGCTGCCGATCTTTACGATGTGAAAGCCATCCTTTCCGCCTTGCTTCCAAACCAAACGGTCTCCCTCAAAGCCAAAGACCGCGAAGGGTTCGCGCTTGGCGCGGAAATCAAGGCAGGAGACCAAACCATCGGGGTGTTCGCCCGGCTCCTTCCCGCACGCGAACGCGCGCTCGATTTCAGCTCACCGGTCTTTATCACGGAATTGGATCTGACAAAACTCCGCAAGCTCATCTCCGCGAAATCCCGCGTCGAGGATCTCCCTCAGTTCCCCGGCTCCTCCCGAGACGCGGCGATGGAACTGCCCCTCTCCACTCCGAACGCAGAAATCGAAGCGTTGTTGGAAAAAACCAAGGAGTCCTTGCTGGTTTCCTACGAGTGCTTCGACCTCTTCACCGATCCCTCCGGGCAGAAGATTGCGGTAGATCGGAAATCCATCGCCTACCGTTTCCACTACCGTGCCCCGGATCGCACCTTGAAAGCGAACGAAGTCGATGCGGCACACGAAGGGATTCTGAAACTGCTGCAATCAATCAAGGGACTGGAATATCGATAGTTCCCACCGAAAGCACCGGGGCAATCATCCCACCGGGACAGCGAGTCTGTGACTCGCTTTGCCAATGCATGAGTATCACCGGGACTACCGGGACCGCGAGTCTGTGACTCGCTTTGCCAATGCATGAGCATGACCGGAACTACTGGGACCGCG
>JBEAZA010000019.1:0-3199 GCA_041170385.1 Verrucomicrobiota bacterium
TTCCCCAACCAGGCCGGACTGTCGATCTATGGAAAAATTGGAAACTCCCTCGCCTCCTACATCAATCTCCTCTCCACCTCCAACGATTTCACTGTCCTCTCCCGGCCATCCATTTTCACCGCGAACAATCAGAAGGGAACGATCTCCTCAGGCCGCCGCATCGCCATTCCCACCAACTCCAATCAGTTTTCCGGAAACGGGGTCTCCACCAACATCGAATACCGCGATGTCGTGCTCAAACTCGAGGTCATCCCTCTGGTAAATTCGGACGATGAAATCACCCTCCAAATCGCGCTCCTGAGCGATGACGTCATTGGTAAGTCCGATCCTATCGAGGGAATCGGAGAAGTCCCGATCATCGGCACCCGTGAGCTCCTGACTACCGTAACCGTTCCGAACAACCAAACCATCATCCTTGGCGGTCTCATCACCACCAACGATACCGAGACGGTCACAGGGATTCCCATTCTCAGTGATATCCCCGGACTCGGGCGCCTGTTCTCCACCAAATCAAAGGGTGTGGATCGCGATGAACTCATGATCTTCATCCAGCCCTCAATCGTAAACAATGAGAAGAGTCTCTCCGATCTGCAGCTCAACATGGACAACCGCTACGATGTCTCGGATGAATCCCGTCTCTTCGCGGACGGAGAGGTCCTGCCACCCCTTGAAGAGATAAAATCTGACGACAAAACGTCCCAGAAAACCAAAAGTCTCCGTCCGATCCACCGAAGATAAAAATAGCGCCGTCTCCCTGTAAGCCGGATTCTGTCCACCCCGGTCTGATCCGGAGCTGGACGGTCATTTCTCTCAACCCAACAAGTGCTGGGCGCCCTGCTTTCGCAGGGTGCGACTATTACCCGGGAGTGAACGGACGAGCAGTCCTTTCCCTGTTTTGTCTTGCACCACCTGGGGTTTACATTGCCGCCTTGGTTACCCTCGGCGCGGTGGGCTCTTACCCCACCCTTTCAACCTTACCTGTTCCCCTTCGGGCCATCGGCGGTATGTTTTCTGCTGCACTTTCCATCCGCAAATCTTGAAATTCACGTTCCTTGCTTTCACAAGGCAGGTTGCTCTATGGTGTCCGGACTTTCCTCAATCAGGACTCGCGTCCTGTTTGCGACCGCCCGGGAGACGGCTCACAAGTAAACCCCGAAACCTGACCCATGGAAAAGCAAAATCTCAAGCTGGTCCCTTTGGGTCGGACCCAGACTTCGTATCCTGCCGCTTTTTGAAATCACATTTCCGCATTCAAGATTGAATCTTAGGATTTCCTAACTATCCTCGAATCCATGCGCTATCTCATCGCTTCCCTGTGTTTCACGTCTTTCCTGTTGGCTCAGGAAGCCCATATTGTGGTCGAAGCCCATTCAGGAAAAGTCCTCTCCGCAAGCGGAGCGACAACGAAACGTCCGGTCGCATCCCTGACCAAAATCGCCACTGCCATCGTCGCGGTCGACTGGGCCACGGCTACCGATACCGATCTCGGATCCACCCTGATCCGTATTCCTGCAACTGCCTCCCATCTCGGAAACTCCTCGGCCATCGGCCTCAAACCCGGAGACACCCTGAGCATGCGTGACGCTCTGTATGCGTGCATGCTCAGCTCGGATAATGTTGCCGCACTCGCCATCGCCAACCACGCAGGTGCGGATATCCTCGCCCGTCGCGGAAAAACCGGTGATACGGTGCAAGCCTTCGTTCAGGAAATGAACAAACTGGCCGAATTCGTCCTCGCCAAGAATACCCGCTTCACCAACCCACACGGCCTGGATCTCGAATCCAAACCCGGCTACTCCACCGCGGCGGATATCGCTCGGTTTTCCATTCACGCCATGCGCCGTAACACGATCACGTTTATCACCCGCCAAAAATCCCGGCAGATCAAAATCAACGGTGTTTCGAAAACCATCATCAACACCAACGAACTCGTCGGTGAAGCCGGCATCCTTGGGGTGAAAACCGGGACGACCCAACATGCGGGTCCGTGCTTGTCGGTTTGTATGGATCGTGATCCGCTCGTCAGAACCAAACCCGATGGCAATAAAGGGGTCACTCCGCGCCGCATCATTGTCGTTGTCCTCAACAGCCAGGACCGCTTCAATCGATCCCGCAAACTCATACGGGATGGCTGGGCTCACTATGACGCATGGATCCAACAAGGCGGCATCATCAACAACCCCAGATCCGAAGTGCTAGCCACTCCGCCTCCTGTAAAATAAAACTGCTCTATGCGCATCGGTATCCTCAACAGCGGCGGTGACTGCCCAGGCCTCAACGCAGTGATCCACGGCGTTGTCGGCGCTGCCCACAAACTGGGCTGGGAGGTCATCGGTTTCAAAGACGGCTTTGAGGGCCTGCTTCCGCCGGGAGATTACCGTATCCTGACTCCGAAAGACACCATCGGGATCCTCAAACTCGGTGGCACGATCCTGGGCTCTACCAACAAAGGCCACTTCACCACCAAAATCGGAACCGGAAAGATCGCCGAGGTTCCCAAAGAAATCATTGACCGCGCCCGTCAAACCATCGACCAACTCGGAATCCAGGCACTCATCGTCGTCGGGGGTGATGGTTCTCTCACAACCGGATTGCAACTCTTCAAACTCGGCTGGCCCGTCATCGGTGTCCCGAAAACCATCGATAACGATCTCTGCGCCACGGCAATGACGTTCGGTTTCGACAGCGCTGTCACGACGGTCGTCGATGCCCTGGACCGGCTCACGACCACCGCGGAATCCCACAAACGCATCATGGTCCTGGAGGTCATGGGTCGCCATGCCGGCTGGATCGCTCTCTGGGGCGGAATTGCTGGCGGCGCCAATGTCATCCTGATCCCTGAAATTCCCTTCTCACTCGAGAACATTGCCGAATCCATCAAATCCCGAGATGCGATGGGCCAGCACTCGACGTTGGTCGTGGTTGCCGAAGGCGCAAAAATGCCGGATGGACACCTCATCACCATCGACTCCGATTGTGCGGGGGAAATCCGCCTCGGCGGAATCGGCGAACAATTGGCCAAACGCCTCCAAGAACTCACCCATAAAGAATCCCGCGCCACCACCCTGGGCCACCTCCAACGCGGCGGCTCACCCACGGCCTTCGATCGTATCCTCGGCATGCGCTTCGGCGTCATGGCGGTCAAACTCGCCGAACAAAAAGCCTTCGGACGCATGGTCTCTTACCAAGCCTACCATGT
>JBEAZA010000020.1:0-8969 GCA_041170385.1 Verrucomicrobiota bacterium
CGGTGAAATCCATCTTCGATTTCACCTTCGATGACATCTCGTTGGAACATTACGATCCGTATCCAACGATCAAAGCTCCCATCGCCGTATAGAGGCTTTTCAACCTTTCCTCAGAATCATGCTCATCGCCATTGTCGCCATGGACCCGAATCGCCTCATCGGACGCGATGGGACGTTGCCGTGGCACTTGCCCGAGGACCTCGCGTTTTTCAAAAAAACCACCTCGGGCCACCCCATTTTGATGGGCAGAAAAACCTTCGAATCGATCGGCCGACCCCTACCGAGACGCCGCAACATTGTCCTAACCCGTGACCCTGGCTGGACACACGAAGGCGTCGAGGTCATCCACAGCCCGGATGAAATCCCCGCCACCGATGACAAGATCTTCGTGATCGGTGGCGCGGAAATTTACCGCGCCCTCTCGGATCGGATCGACGAGTGGCTGGTCAGCCACGTCCACGAACCCCATCAAGGCGACACCTACCTCGCCGAGTTTGAACCCAACTTTCCGAATGCCGAAATCATCGAGGCCCATGAAGCGTTCACGGTGAAACGCTATTGGCGTTAACCTTTCAGGATTCGGTGCTCTTCCAATGCGGCTTTTATTTTGAAACGCCGACCTTGACGTAGCCAGCCCGGTATGGTTCAACCCGTTTCGACTCTTTTGATTCAACGGAACGATGGCTGAGTGGTCGAAAGCACTCCCTTGCTAAGGGAACGTAGCAGAAATGTTACCGAGGGTTCGAATCCCTCTCGTTCCGCCACGACCCCAGTCCTGCTCGCAGGGCTGGGGTCGTGGCGTTTCAGGGAGGGTGGAGAACCCCTTGCCGCAGGCAACAGGGTTTGACTGCCGAATTCGCGTTCGCGAATTTTCACCTCTCCCGCGCAGCGCACTCCGCAGGGACGGAGCGCAGCGGAGTCAATCCCTCTCGTTCCGCCAGCTTTTGATCGTGGATTGAGGATTGCAGATCCTGTAACCCGAAGTATCGCAACGGATCCACACCAACGTTTGGGTTTCTCGGTGTGACAGGGTTGAACATTCTCCACGGTTTCAACCTTGGAAACAGCGGTGAAGCCATGGATGAAGTGGGCTTTCCGTTTGGCCTGCGAAGATGTGTTACCTCATGGGGCTGTCGAGCCGGAGGACGTTTGGTTGTTTATGCTCTAGTTTTGCCTGGTTTGGCTTTCGCTTTCGGAATCGAGGAAATCGAGCAGATAAAGCACCACTCCCACATGACAGCTATACCACCATTGTTTGTATTCAAACCCCACCACGATGCGGTTGTCCGGCTGGAGGTAGTAGGTAATGTAGTTGGCGGTTTGAATGGCGCGCCGACGCATCCCCTCGTCGCCGGTGGCTTTGGAGAGCTCCAGCAGCATTTCCGCCCAGTTCAGGCTGTGGATCCCCATGACGACATTGCACTGAAGCTGCTCGCGAATGCCTTCGGCGGGCTCGAAGCCCGGAATCTTATCCAGGAACGTTTCTTCGATCCAGGCGTTCAGATCCTTGGCCATGTCGAGGTAGCCGTTGGAATCGGTCCGGTTGGCCAGCAGGTAACGGATGGTGTCGAGACAGTCATAGTTGGTGCGGCCTTTCGGGCTGGGCGGAATGTCTTCATAGAAGCCGCGGAACTCCTTGGTCTTGATCGGGCCGTTGACCAGCCAGTTCCAGGAAAGGTCGCGGTGTGGCCTGAACCGCTGGTTGCCATTCGCATGATCCAGCGCCTCGAAAAGCCGGATGGCAAAAATGACACTGCTGGTATATTCCTCAATGACCTGCTCCGTTTTGGGATCCACCCGAAAGGGCCAGGTGCCGTTGGGACGCTGCCGGGCGGCAAGCTTTTCCCCCACGATCTGCGCCGCCTTGCGAAATCTTGCTTCTTGGGTGGCCTCGTACAGATCGAGATACGCCAGGGCCATGATGGCGGCCTTGTCCGGCATCAAGCCGGGTCCGTCACGGAATCCGCCGGGATTCTTCTCCTGAAAAGTACTGTATGGTAACCCGCCGTAGGGCCACTCAAGCGGCGCGCTGTTTGCGATATTCCAGTCCGCCAGCTTGACCGCCTCGTCCAACGCGCGCTTGTCCTTGGCGTATCGCCAATACTTGAGAAACGTGCGGATATTCAGCGCGTGATGGAACGCCGGATAGGAAACAAAACGGTCAACGGAATCCGGCCAAGGCGACCCGTCGTGCTGCAGGTTCGAGTAATACACCCACGGCATCTGGGGCTTCCCGTCCTTGTCCGTAAGGATCTCTGGCGCACCCTTGAACCACTTCAGATGCTCATCGAGCAGGAACGACATCCCGCGCCGTATGGTCTCATCGTAAGGTTGGAGCGGCAGGAGCTTGCCCTGTGCGTCGCGCTTGACCGGCGCAATGGTCATCATGGGCTTCCAGTCCACTTTCATCAGCGCCTTGGCGTCCTTGGGAGCATCGAGGGCGTTCGCGCTTCCGGTGAATGCGCCGAGCCCGGCAAGTGCGCCGATGCTACCAAAGCTGTGAAGGAATCCTCGGCGCGACATGCCTACTCCTTGAGGATCAACCGGATTCTGCATGATGGTTGTTTGGTAGTCTCGCGTATTCATGATTCCGGAATCTAACTCAACCCAGCCATTGTTGAATGCACTCCTGATGGCGATTTCCTGAAAAAAACCGACATTTGGAGAACCTGCAAACCGAATCAATCATCGGCGAACCCCCGGATCTGTTGGAGACGGCGGTAGTTCGCAGGGGAGATGCCGAAACGGCGTTTGAAACTGCGCGACAAATAAAAGGGGCAGTTAAACCCGGATTGTTCCGCCACCTCCTCGACTGTACGCTTGGAACCACTGAGCAAGCGCACAGCCCGTTGCAGCCGGGTTTCGATCAGCCAACCCTTTGGCGTATGACCGGTGTGTGCTTTGAACAGACGGGAGAAATAATCGGGATTGAGACCGCACGCGGATGCCCACGCGGCGATGGAAATATTCTGATTCAGCCGCTGACGGATCCAGTCCTGCGCCTCGAGCACTTTGTCAACCGTCTTCGGACTGTTTTCGGCCGGCCCGACCATGGGTCGGAGCACTTCCTGCAACTCCGCCAACCAACGGAGTATCGCCGCAGTGACATGAAGATCACGCCATTCGCTCTGTGAATTCAGAGCGTCGATCGTTTCATGAAAACGGCGCTCATAGCCCTCCCTGTCTTTCAAGCGGTGAAAGCGTTGGTAGGTCAGGCGCATGAGTTCGTTGGTGATCCCATCCCGCTCAAATGACAGGCAGGCTGACATGCTGGTTTGCGGACGGGATGAATCCTGGGTAAAGGAAAACACATCGGCCCCGCGCAAGACGACCAATTCACCAGGTTGCATGGCCTGGCTGACCCCGTTGATCTCGACCCTGCACTCTCCCTTCTCAAGATAAAAAAAACAGATGAGATCGGAGGCGAGGTATGAGCGGGCAATGACCCATTCCGGATCATCCCCCCAACGGCCGAACCACTTCACTTTAAGACCGAGAGAAGTTTCGAAGCGGGTATTCCAGGTATGATGGTAAGGCAAGCCGGTCATGAAGCGTGTTCGACGTGATTCATCGATGAATGCTTTACGGTGCCGGTGGATTGCATCTGTCGCGCCTTTCGCTGATGACTCTCTGCCTGCTATTCGGTGCGTTTCGGGAAAGGGGCAGCCGGATCGGACGCAGCATTCATCATCTCAAAAAGACTCTCCCGCAATTCTGCGATGCGATGGACCATTCCATCCGCACCGGCAAGCCGATCCGCATCATGGTAGCCCCATGTCACCGCGATGGATTGCATCCCCGCGTTTTTTGCTGTGTCAAGATCCATGGTGGAGTCCCCGATGATGATGCAGTGTTCCGGAGCGACCCCGAGTTTGCTGGCGATCTCAATCGCACCGGCGGGATCCGGTTTGTGCGCAAGATCTTCACGATGTCCGATCACGGCGTGAAAACGGATCTTCGGGAAAAGTCTTCCGACGATTTCAACCGTAAAGGCATGGGGTTTGTTCGAAAGCACGGCCAGGGGGATGGAGCGCTCCTGAAGCTCGGTCAACCATTCATGCATGCCCGGATAGACACTGGTTCCCTGTGGCCAAGAGGCGGCGTAGTCGGCCGTAAAATTCGCCAGAACACTGCTCACAAGGTCAACTCTGGAGACGGTGGCGAGGGCTCGCTGGACAAGTTTCACGGCGCCATCGCCAATAAAGCCTTGGACATTCGCATGGCTCTGACCGGGCAAGCCGTGCTGAATAAGGGAGCGGTTCAGGGAGGCCGCAATTCCGGGAAGCGAGTCGATCAACGTCCCATCGAGATCGAAAATGAGCGCGCGCATGCGTAGGACGGAAGCAGAGATGAGAGATCTTGAACATGGCATTCTATCGCCTGCCTGAAGTTTATGCTCTGCATTCCAGAATCCGTGCCTTAATTTGCCCGCGTGTCAGATCCGTCGGCAAGAACATCACAGGGCAGCTCCCTATGGAGAGATGCATGGCGTCGTTTGTCAAAAAACAAGCCGGCACTCGTAAGCTTGGGAGTCCTGATTGCCATCATGCTCGTTTGTTTTGTCGGGCCGTTTCTCGCATGTGTGAAGAGCCCGACCATGATCGAGTTGAAACACGCCTATGCAGCGCCCTCCGCCGAATACTGGTTCGGCACCGATCAGCTGGGCCGGGATTTGTTTTCACGTGTCCTCTACGGCGGTCGGGTTTCCCTGCTGGTCGGTTTTGTGGCCACGGGTGTGGCGGTGATGATCGGGGTGATTTACGGGGCGGTCGCCGGTTATGTGGGCGGTGCGGTGGACTCCGTCATGATGCGTTTCGTAGACATGATGTTCGCCCTGCCGTTTCTGGTTCTGGTGATCCTGTTTGCACTGGTAGTCGATGAGCCATCGTCCAGATTCACCGAATGGGTGATACGAACCACAGGCTGGGCGCGCGATGATGTGGCACCCATCACCACTCTTATTCCGCTGTTCATCGCGATCGGAATGATCGGATGGCTGACGATCGCTCGCATTGTCCGTGCACAGGTCTTGAATGTGAAAAATCTGGAATTCGTCGAGGCTGCGGTCTCGCTTGGCCTCAGCCGGACGCGGATCCTGTTCCGGCACATTCTTCCCAACGTGATCGGACCAGTGATCGTCTACACGACCCTGGCTGTGCCGGGCATCATGCTGCTGGAAAGCGTGCTTTCATTTCTGGGCATGGGCGTCAAACCACCCAATTCCTCATGGGGGATCCTGATCAAGGAAGGTGCGGACCGGATGGAAATCACTCCCTACCTTCTGCTCTTCCCCTCCTTGTTCTTCGCTACCACCCTCTTCGCTCTGAACTTCCTGGGAGATGGTCTGAGGGATGCGCTGGATCCCAAATCTTCCAAGGACTGATGTTCGCAGAAATGATGAGAAAAGCGGTCGACGGATTATACCCGCCGGTTTGTGAGCTCTGTGGTGAAGGGCTGTCACACGGCCGTGCACTGTGCACGACATGTGTGGCCGGGCTGCCACGCATCAATCCGCCGTTTTGCGAGACCTGCGGTGAAAGCTTCGCAGGGCAGATCGACGGCGCGTTCGATTGCCCGAACTGCAAGGAGATTTCATTTCACTTCGAATTCGCCCTTGCTGCGATGGATCGTTGCGGCCCGACCCTCGAGCTCGTTCATCGCCTGAAATACGGTCGTGAAATCCATCTTGCCGCGGAGCTTGGAAATCTGGCCGCCGATGTGTTTTCCGACCGGCGCTACCGGATCGCGCTGCTCGAACAATGGATTCTGGTGCCCGTACCATTGCATCGCAGCAGGTTGCGCAGCCGTCAGTTCAATCAGGCGGAGGAGATCGCTCGGGTCATCGCAAAGCGGTGCGAGCTGCCATTGGCCAACATCCTGAAGCGCGTGCGCCAGACCGGAACGCAAACACGGCTGACACGCAGGCAACGAATGGAAAACCTGAACAAAGCCTTTGCGGTGAGACGCGGTTGGTCTGGTCGCAACTCCGCATTGTTAAAGCAAGCAAGAGGGGTCGTTCTGATAGACGACGTGTTTACGACGGGATCCACCGTAGATGCGTGCGCGAGGGTGCTGCGCAAAGCGGGTGTGGGCCGCGTCGCCGTGATCAGTGTGGTTCGAGGTTGAGCTTCCGAAACTCGATTTTCATGTCGATTCCCGCATGCACCTGCAGTCCGACGGGTCCTTTTTCGATGGCAGTGGCAGAAGTGTATTCCATGACACGGACACCATTGAGATCGACCGTGTAGACATTCCCCTTGGCGGTGATCCTGATATGGTTCCATTCCCCCTCGGGCTTGAGAAGTTTCACGGCATCCTTCGCTTCGGACGGATACCCCTTTTGTTTCGAGATGTAGGGCGAACCAGTCAGATCACGTTTGAGTGAACCGGAAATGCCGATTTGGATCTGGTCGATTTCCTGACGAATGAAGACTCCCGAATCGATCCTGCCCGTATAACGGAATTCGGTTTCAAAAGTAAAATCGGCGAATGCCTTTTCAGTCCATAAGATCGATCCTTTTTTCTGAGGTCCATTGTGGCCGATCAGAATTTCATCCTTCACGCTCCACGCTTCAAATCCAGCGACTTTCCAACCGGTGAGGTCTCTGCCATTGAAGATGGGTTCGGGCGCGGCTGGGGATGGCAGCGCCATGGCGAGGAGTGCAAGCAGTGTGGGAATTTTCATGTTACTTCGGGTTTGATAAGTTTACGCATGCTAAGCCTGCAGGCTATCATGCAAATGCCCAACGCGGCCAACGGCAGCAGGCCGGATTTCAGATCGTCGCCGATGAACCACGGGTGAAGGGCGGAATCCGGATTGAGGACCTGGGTCATGGAGAAGGTTTTCAGCGCGAACACCAGCCCAGCATGAAGCCCAATAGCAAGGCACAGGGAATGACTGCGGATGCGGCTGTCCGCCAAAATCATTCCGAGAAAGGTCAGCGTTGCGAACTCGGTGAAAAAAAACGCGGGATCGGTGAAATGGCCCAGCGTACTGCTCAGGATTTCCAATCCCGCATGCCATGCGGACGGATCGGCAATTTCGGTCCCCTCCGGTGGCTTGAGGAAATGCAGAAAGGAGAACATCAGGGAGTTTCCAAACCATGCGGTTCTTGTCGAACATGCACGTAGCCACAGCCCCAACAAAAGGCCCCGAAACACCCATTCCTCAATCATTCCGGCACCCAATGACGGAACCAGCGCCTTGGTGATGATTTTCGAAAGTGAAAGGGTTTTGCCACTCGGCTCGCTCGCTCCGGTCAGATGAAGCATCAGCGCCACCACGCCTAGCGCAACCGCGCCGATGAGCCATCCTGTCGCGAGCTGTGCCCCGCGACGTGCCCAGCTTTGTTTCCTCAGCGCAAAATCGGTGCGGTTACCTCGCTCAGGAATACGTCTCACCCGGCTGATGAGAAGCGGCAGCAACAGCAACGCCGAAATCAACAGGCAGCGGCTGAAATAACGGTCAGCTTTTGCCTTCTGAGCGGATTTTGCCACCGACTCAAGCACCGCAGGGTAATCTTTCGTCAGAGCATCCGCGGCAAAGGCCTTCCCGATATCGTAAAGATGGGGCGTAAGCAGGGCAGCAAGCACCAGTGAGGCGCAAAGCCAAATCAACAACGCTCCTGCTTCTGTCCTGAGAAAACGCATCGGTTAGATTTTGTCTGATCCGAAATAGGGTATCAGCACCGGCGGAATGGCAATCGATCCGTCCGCTTGTTGATGTTGTTCAAGCAGCGCAACATAGAGTCGTGGCAAGGCCGTGCCCGATCCATTCAGGGTCGCAGGGAAACGGTTTTTGCCGTCCTTGTCCTTGAAGCGGAGTTTCATGCGGCGCGCCTGGTAATCACCGAAGCATGAACAGCTGGAAACTTCCAGATACTTGCCGTGTCCCGGCGCCCAGACTTCGATATCATAAGTTTTGGCGGACGACTGGCCAATGTCTCCCGTGCATAACTCAATGACCCGGTAATGAAGGCCGAGTTGCTGCAAAACGCTTTCCGCATGCGAGGTCAGCTCCTCCAGCACCTCAAAGCCTTTCTCCGGCTCAACGACCTGGACCAGCTCCACCTTGTCAAACTGGTGCATACGGATGATTCCCTTGTTGTCCCGACCCGCAGAACCTGCCTCGCGGCGGAAACACGGCGTGTAAGCGACCAGTTTCATCGGCAGATCGCTCTCCGCCAGGATGGTGTCGCGGTAAAGATTGGTGACAGGAACCTCTGCGGTTGGAGCAAGGAAAAGGGAATTGCGGCCGTCGGTTTCCGATGGCTCTGTGCCATACATATCGGCTTCGAACTTCGGCAACTGGCCGGTGCCCTCCATGCACTCGCGCAGGACCAGATGCGGCACATTGACTTCCTCATAACCATTGGCAGCCTGCGCATCTAACAGGAAATTGATCAGCGCGCGCTCGAGCTTCGCTCCCTTGCCACGATACACCGCAAAACCCGAACCGGAAATTCGGATCGCGTCTTCCCAGGAAATCAGGCCGTGAGCGGTAGCGAGTTCGACGTGATCTTTCGGGTTCTCCAGCGCAGGCTTACAACCCCACTCGCGGACCACAGGATTCGCTTCTTCATTGTCACCTGCCGGACAACCCACGTGCGGAAGGTTGGGAATGTGCAGCAGCAGATCGGTCTGTTTTGCCGAGGCCTCTTCTGCAAGGGCCTCGAATTTCGAGATTTCATCATTGATCGCGCGGACCTCCGCTTCAATCGCCGAGCTGTCCTCACCCCTGGCTTTCATCACTCCAATCTGCTTGGAGATGGTTTTCCGCTGGTTTTGAAAATCCTGCTTCAAGGTTTCCAGGGAGCGACGCGACTCATCGCAGGCCAGCACCTCATCGATCAGCTTCCAATGCTCTCCCCCGCGTTTTTTTAACCGCTCGCGTACCTCTTCCGCGTTTTCCCGAATGATCCTGATGTCCAACATGTCTGCCCAAACTCTCGTGCCAGGCTAGGCATGAA
>JBEAZA010000021.1:0-10869 GCA_041170385.1 Verrucomicrobiota bacterium
CAGCCATCGCCGGGGGCAGCTACACCCTCAGCGCTGCCAACGCCCTGACCAAACTCCGGCTTTATCCCACCCAACAAGGCGGTGATCCCATCGAGCTTCCCAAAACCTTCTCCGCCAACGAACTGACCGAGCCGCTGACCCTCTACATCGGCTCCGATGCCTTCCAAGCAGAAGATCCAGCACAAACCGGCCAGCTCACCCTCACCCATCAACTTCCACTCCTCGCAGACGGCGCGGTGCATGAGTTGAAGGATGAAGTGATGGTGAGCCTCCTGCCGGTGGAGGTAGTCGAGTTGTCACCCAAAGTTAAGGACGAGGACGGTAACGATATTGCGGGGTCTGAGAAGCCCAACAGCGGCAAGCCGCTGACCCCATTCGTTGAGGTCGATCCAAACGCCAACAAAATCGCCCATCGTGAGATCAAAGTGAAGATCGGAGATGTGCTGAAAGACAAGAAGGTCACTTGGACGCTCGAAGCACTACTAGGCGCGACACCGGCAACCATACGCGGCGATTGGGACAAGAGTCCGAATCACAAAGATCGGTTTGAGCTATCCACAGCGTATGATGCAAGCAGCTTCAGTAAGGTGTCTCAAACCACAGGTGAAACCAAAGTCGGGGCCGACGGGCATACAGCCATTCGTGTGAACGTTCCGCCGATTGGGTTCAATCAAGTGCGTATCAAAATCCAGATCGAGGGCGTGAGCACTCCGATTGATTTGATCGACATGGAGGTTCCCGGTGTGGTGGTCATTGATCCGGGGCATGGAGGAACCGACTCCGGCACGGAGGGACTACCAGATCACACCATTCTGGAGAAGGATTTGACATTGGCCTACGGACTAAAGCTGCGCGAAGAGTTGATCGAACGGTTCAAGAATGAAAAGCACGGCCTTCGTGTGAAGATGACACGCAAGGTTGATGACCGAGTTGAGCTTGAGGATCGTGCGCCGTTTGCGAAGAATGAAGGTGCTGACGTATTTGTGAGCCTTCATTTCAATAACGGAGGAATGAATGACAATGGGACACCCAACACTTCTGCCCGAGGAACGGAAACTTTTGTCGAACGCACTCCGGGGAACCATAATCTGGATGAAGATGCGACTCTGGCCAGGAGCTTGCAAACGACCACTGTTGCAGCTGTTCAAAGCCAAGATGCTGCGGGCAAACACAGGCTGACATTTGATAACAATTGGGTCTTGGATGCTGCTGGAAATCCGATTCCAGGGGTCAAGAGAGCAGGCTTCCTCGTTACCAAGGACGGTGTCTCTAACAATGGCAACACCAACGAATCCAAACCTGTGAAGGCTTGCTTGATCGAAGTTGAATTCCTGACAAATGCGACAGCGCTGGACAGCTTGAAGCTCTCGGGAGGCAAAGGATGGGCAATCAAGGATGCTTTTGCGGAGAATGCGGCCGCTGACATCTTCAACAACATCCTCAATCAGCCATGAGAATTTTATTGTTCGTCTCCTTCTGCATAGTGTTGGCTGTGGAAGCGCTGGCGCATGGGCGTTCCGCGGAAATGATCAGGATGTTAAACGCTCCTGTGCCCGACTGGATGTCTCTCGCGGAACCGGTCAAGGTTGAGCCGACTACCGAGCAATCCCTGCCTGCGGCGCAATCGTTTCGACCACGTTCAGGCGGAGCTACCAACAGCCGCAACAGAGTCCAAATACCTGAGCGCGGCATTGAGTTTCAGGTGGACTATTCAATTGTCTGGACTGGCAATAACGCTGAGGGTTTGGGCGTGTCCTTAAGCCCGGACGGGACAAAGCTGATCGTCAGTTCTGGAACAGGTCCGCATCTCTACGAGATTGACTCGAACGGCCAGCATAAAGAGATACCAATACGCTTGCCGGAGGTCACCTACGATGATGGCCCGAAAGGCTTCATTTCCAAATGGGCATGGGCTGGCGACGATGTTCTGATAGGCAAGTCCGGTATCACCGATGAGCGAGGGCATGAGTTGCTTGAAGTTCGCTTCTATCTCTTTCATCTGAAGGAACAAGCCCTTGCTAGGCTCGATCTGAGTGCGTTGAAAATATCTGACGATATTGCGGGATTGGAGATCGCGGGTATTGGAAACGATCTTGAGCATCTCAAGATCAGGTTGGGTGATCGTGAATTTGCCGTTAAAGCCGATCTGAAATCGCCGCCCAGACTGCTTGCAAAACCGGACTCGGCACCAACGCCGAATACGCAGTCAATCGGGCAGCCACCAGCACCGAAGAAGGCTCAGGAATCACAGCCGACGAGAGCAACACGAAGCGAAGAGCCGACCTCATCAACGTCGTGGAGCATCATCGTGGTCTTGATCGTGGCGGCGGTTGGTTTGTTGTGGTTGCTGGTGAAGAACCGGAAGTGATGCGGCCTGCAACGAGATGGGAGCCAACTCCAGCGCTTCGCAAAGCTCGCGACTCCGTGCCTTGCCCACCACTGGGATGCTCCGCCCGCTCCCGCCCCTGCCGCAAGGAACAGTGGGGCTTCCCGTAACGCCGAAGCTCCGCACCCGATGGAACCCACCGCATCGAGTGCGTTCGGCAAAGCCTCACGGTCACCCTTGATTCAATTTCCCAGACAAATGATACATTTTCCCTATGGTATGGGCGGATTGGGTGGTTTAGGAGAGGGGTGGGTCCCGCATCCTGACGGCTTGGCGGTCACAGCCACTGCCCTTCTCGTAAAACCGAAGGACCAGACGATCACTACACACACAATCAAATAACAAACCAAAGCCTGGTTACACGAACTAAGCAAACTCACCAACGAATGTGGCGGCGCCGCCAGGGAGTGGATGCTTTTCCTAATCAAAAAAACCGCCGCTGAGTGAACAGCGGCGGTTGGGGGCTGATCGGTTCGGTTTAGTATTTCACGCCGCAGCCGTAAGGCTTGTTGGAGGCGTTGGGTACTTCTTTGCCGGCAAGGACGGCATCAAGCGCATTGGCGAAGAGCTTGTCAGCGGAGTCGACGTCGGCTGCGTTGGTGGAAGGTTTGGAATCGATCGCGCCGGAGTAAGCAAGGGTGCCGTCTTTGGCGATGATCATCATGTGAGGAGTTACCTTGGCATCGTAGGCTTTGCCAATTTTGCCATCGGTGTCCACAATGGCTTCGGTGGCCTTGCTGCCTTCGGCTGCGATTTTCTCGCCCAGTTTTGAGGCCTCAAGATATCCTTGTTTGCCCTCGGCCGAGGAGTTGATGGTGAGCCAAATGACTCCTTTCCCCGTGTAGGTGGCCTGGAGGTTCTGCATGTTTTTGCCGGAGTAATGTTTTTTCACGAATGGGCACTCGAAGTTGACCCATTCCAGCACGACGACCTTGTCTTTGTAGTCGGCGAGGCTGATTTCCGTGCCTTTGGCGGTTTTTGCGGTGAATGCGGGAGCGGATTTGCCCACTTCTTTCGAAAAGGCTGAGGTGAGGGAAATGGCTCCGACAAGGGTGGCTGTGATCAGTGATTTCATAAGTGAGTTGGTTTGGTTTTTCAAAACACCGGATAAGCGGCGTAGGAGGATACATTTATCTCCGAAAAGAAACATTTCCTCCGATTTTTTTGTCGAAAACGCAAAAGCTTACAAATTTGCGAGCAGGCGGACGAACTGGCGTCCGTATTCTACGTAGGATTGGTAGCATTGGTTCCAATCGACTGCGGAAGGATCGGGGGCGTGGAAGACGGTGGCGACGTGGGGTTCGATGGCAATCCAGCCGTTGTAGCCCGAGCGCCGGGCATCGGTGAGAATCTCACGCAATTTGGCTTGGCCGAGTCCTGGCATGGTGTATTCGGGTTCGACGTCTGCGGAGATGGGGTTGATGCAATCCTTGATGTGGATATGAGCGACATGTTCCTTGACCTTGAGCCAGAATTCCATCGGGTCTTGCCATGGAAAGGGTTCGGGCTTGGAGCGATCGAGTTGGAAAACGGGGTTTCCCGTATCGAAGACGAGTTTCAGGCCGGGGACTTGTTCAATCAGGCGGAGGGTGTGCTCTGCGGAGAAGCCACCCCAGTTCATGCAGTTTTCGTGGATCGCGGTGAGGCCCTCGTCGGAGAAGCGTTTGACGATTTCGCGCAGGCGGCGGAAGCGTTCGGCTTCGTTTTGATCGCTGCCCCAGGGTTCTTGGGCGTAGGACATGATGCGGATCATCGGGGTGTTGAGGCGTTTCATCCGGGGGATGGCGCGCTCGATTTCGGCCAGCGTGATAGAGAAGTCGGAGCTGATTTTTTTCCCCCAGTTGCCAATCGCGGAGCCGAATTCCGGGACGGAGATGCCTGCGGCGTCGAGCTTGTCGGCGGTTTTGAGGAAATCCTCCTCCGGCATGTCGTGGATGTTGGTGTTGCCGACCATGCGGGTGGAGATGGCGGACCAACCGAGTTCCTTGGTGGCGGCGATCTGTTGGTCGATATCGCGGGAGGCTTCGTCGGCAAAGCCCGTGATTTGGTTGATGGAGAGCATGCGCGGAAGGTAGGTCAAAACTGAAAATTTCAAATATTAAACTTCACGGAATAGAGAGACAGATCGGTCAGCGTCGGTTATTCTTTTGCAGATCATGAATCGCAGGAAATGGATCGGGTTGTTCGGAGGGTTGTGTCTGGCAGGATGCAGCAAGGAGAGCGAGCGGGTGGAAAACACCGGGAACGAATTGCCTTGGACGGAGATGAAGGATCAGTGGCAGGCATTGGGTGGCGGGCAGGTGGATGCGGGAGAAACGTTAACCATCGGCTGGGGTGAGAGGATCACCAATGTGAAATGGAAGGGAGAGGTTCCGACGGTTCCCTTCGAGCTCGAACTGGAGGCGAGGCGCATCGACGGCTCGGATTTTTTCTGTGCCGTAACCTTTCCGGTCAGAAGCAGCGGGGAGTGCGTGACCCTGGTCCTCGGCGGTTGGGGTGGAGGACTGGTGGGAATTTCCTCGATTGATGGTCGTGATGCGTCGGAAAACGAGACAGCCAGTAGTCAGGTCTTTCAATCCAATGTCTGGTATCGAATTCGCTTGGTCCGGGAGCCAGAGAACATCCAAGTGTGGATCGATGAAAAGAAGGTCATCGATGTCGACACTTCAGGGAAAAAGCTATCGCTGCGGGAGGGAGAGATCGAGGAGTGCGCTCCCTTCGGGTTATCGACCTGGCAGACGACCGGTGAAGTGCGCGGGGTGAGGTGGAGGAAACTTTAGGAGTTCAACATCCGAGCGCTCAGCGCCCAGCTCCCATCACCTGTTTGCACCAACCGAGAGCCATCAGGGCATAGCCGGTACCGTAGGGTTGGTGGTAATCATAGAGCGGATAGTCCCACCATGAACCGTCTTTTTCTTGCCTGGAAAGAATGAGAGCTGCGAGTTTCTCGGCGTAAGGCTTTTGTTTTTCTGCGGGAAGAAGTCGAACCGATTCAGTGAAATAGTAGATTCCGTAGTAGTAAAAATAGCCGGAGATTCTGAAATGAATGTCATGAGGTTGCGGGCGTTTGCGGGCGATGGCGAGCCAGCCCTCACGGGCGAGGAAGCGGTCGGCCCACTCGGTGATGACTTCGTCGGTGATACCCTCCCTTCCGAACACACGAAGGGCGGCATTGCAGGCTTGGGAGCGGGCAAGCGAACCGGCCGGACGGTTGATGTCCGCGCGGGGGCGCATGATGTGGCTGTGGGAATAGGCGTAGGCTTTGTCGGGGGTTTGTTGGCGCTTGATCGAATCCAGAGAGGAGCCGATGACGTTGTCATCAAGCCGGACACCGAGTTTTTCGCGCGCCTCAAACTGGGCAAGGAGAACGGTTGCGGAACCGAAGGAGGTTGTGATGCCGGTCGGGCGTTGTGAGGTGAAATCATCGAACACATCGAGGTAGCCAAATCCGCCGTTGATGTCCTCGTACCGATTGACGAGATCGATTTGTTGTTGGGCGAGGGTTTTGTAGAGGGCTTTTTTTTCAGCATGGGTTTCCCGCATGTGGAGCCGGATCAATGAGCGTAACCCGTAGGCGTGACCCCAGATGTTGTAAGTCGTCGTTTGATCGGCACGGCGGAGTTGCGGAAGGTTTTCCACAGACCACTTTGCGCACTTGTGGATGGACATTGTCGTCTGAGGGCGGCGATCACCCGTGTCGAGGATGCCGGCCAAAGCTAGACCGGTTGCGCCGGCGCGGTACGCTTGGTGAGCGCCGGGCAGCGGAGCATAGATGTTGATGTGCTTGGTACGGGTCGCGCTGCCCCATGAACCGTTTTCGTTCTGGTCTGCGATCAGAAAGTCGACCCCGCGGATCATCGAGGTATCGATGTCCTTGACGGTCACTTGTGAAGGATTCGCGGTTTCGGAAGTTCCTCGACCTGCCATCAGCAGAGAAATGCCCAGGATGGTGAGAAATCGGCTTAAGAGGTCGGATGCGGACACGATGGGCATGATGAGGGGTGAGGCATTCAAATCAAAGCAGAGAAATGGAGATGGCAAAACCTTTCATGGAGGTCCGTTTGGCAGAGTGGCTGCGCCGAGGGTGTTGCAAGTCGTGGTAAAGCATGGAACTTTTCAGATGAGAATCGGAGCAGGCCACCAAAGCAGCACTGCCCTTGGCGATGCGTCCTGCGTTTGATGCGCTGATTCCCATCCTGAATCTAAAGTGCGTGGATGCAGATTTTGTGCTTCGAGCAGAGCTGGGTGACTTTTTCTTTTTCTAACAGAAGTGTTTTCCCCGCCTCGATGCCGATGGCGATGATGCCGGCGGCTGCGCAGTTTTCGATGGTTTGCGGACCGATGACAGGGACGTCGAAACGGAAGTCTTGGTTGGGTTTCGAGACCTTGACGAGCACGGCATCCTTGTTTTGTCCCAGTTCCCCGCCACGGCGGATGCAGGCGTTGGTGCCCTCGAAGGCTTCGACGGCGAGCACCGTGCCATAACGAACCACGACGGATTGGCCGATATCGAGTGCTGAGGTTTTTTTGGCGATGTCGAAACCGTATTCCAGATCTTCGAGAGTCCGCGGCTTGATGACCGGCCCGATGACGTGACCGACGGAGGGCAGGTGGTCTTCGAGAAACGTCGTGGCAGGCAGGAGGGTGATGCCGTCTTTGGCAAGCTCATCGGCAATGGCTCCGAAGAGCGTCTCTGCGTTCCGTTTTTTGACTTTGGCAAGCATCATCAAGATACGGAGATCGGGGCGGAGATCGAAAAGGTTTTTGGGTGAGATTTGTCCCATCATGACCGCTTCGGTGACCCCCTCGCTGACGAGAAATTTGATGAGTTTGGAGAGCTGGCCGACGCGAACCCATTTGAACGCTTCGACCTGCGGTTCGAGGTCGGGACGGGTCTCGTTTTCAAAACCGACGGCAACCAGGCGGGTGTTGGGCTCGGACTTGCGGGCCGCCCGGACGAAGGTTTCCGGATAAATTCCGCTGCCTGCGATGATGCCGATGCTGCGCGGAGTGGACATGCTGCGGTGGTTATGGCTTGGGAAAAGAAACGTAGCGGCTGTGGGAATCGAACCCACACTCACAAGGAACTCGATTTTGAGTCGAGCGCGTCTACCAATTCCGCCAAACCGCCGTTGCTGCCCGAAGATGATTTGGGCACACGTGATGGGCAAGTTCTAAACTTCAGAAAATTCACTTCGTGGCGGGCACAAACTTCAGTCCCAGGCCATTGATGCAGTAGCGTTTGTCGGTCGGGGTGTTGAAGCCTTCGCCTTCAAAGACATGGCCAAGGTGACCGTCGCATTTCGCACAGAGCACTTCGGTGCGGACCATGCCGCCTGAGGTATCGATCTTGGTGATTACGTTTTCCGCCTTGGCGGGATCGTAGAAGGATGGCCAACCGCAACCCGAGTCGAATTTTTCCTTGGAGCTGAAGAGTTTGGCATTGCATCCGGCGCAGTGATAGGCTCCCTCGCCCTGATGCTTGAACTCCTTGTAAACCTGGCCATGGGGAGCTTCGGTTCCGGCCCTGCGTAAGATGCGGTATTGCTCAGGGGTGAGCATGCGTTTCCATTCTTCGTCAGTCCTGACGACTTTCCCGGTGGGTTCCTGCGGGGCTTCTTGGGCGGTTTCCATGGCGTTTTCCTTCTTCTTTTCATCGGCATATGCGGCACAGAGAACGAAGCTGAGCGCCGCAGCACAGAGAGATAGATTGGTTTTCATGTCACGTTGGATGGCGGATTGAGGGATGGGTTCCGCGTCACGGAAAGTTCACGCAAACTGTTCCGCGATGACGGCTTTCCCGAAGTCGCGATTCATTCGGGCGATGTGGTCCACGGAAATTTCTTTCGGGCAGGCGGCCTCGCACTCATAGTGGTTGGTGCAGTTGCCGAAACCTTCCCGGTCCATCTGGCTCACCATGGCAAGTGCGCGCTTATGACGCTCCGGTTGGCCTTGGGGAAGGTGGCCGAGATGGGAAATTTTAGCTGAAGTGAAAAGCATCGCGGAGCCGTTCGGGCAGGCGGCGACACACGCGCCGCATCCGATGCAGGCAGCGGCGTCGAAGGCGCTATCGGCGTCTTTTTTGGAAATCGGGATGGAGTTGGCGTCGACAGCGGAGCCGGTGCGGATATCGATATAGCCCCCTGCGGCGATGATGCGGTCGAGCGCTGAACGGTCGATGATGAGGTCCTTGACGATGGGGAAAGCGCTGGCGCGGAAGGGCTCGATCCAGATCGTATCGCCATCACGGAACTTGCGCATGTGTACCTGGCAGGTGGTGATTCCTTTTTCCTTCGAGTGGGGAACGCCGTTGATGGTCAGGGAGCAAGAGCCGCAGATTCCCTCGCGGCAATCGTGGTCGAAGTGAATCGGCTCGTCACCATGTTCGATGATGTGCTTGTTGACGATGTCCAGCATTTCAAGGAAGGACGCCTCGGGAGGAATGTTTTCAGCAGCGTAGGTGTGAATGCTGCCTTTGGATTTCGGTCCGGTTTGGCGCCAAACTTTGAGGGTAAGATTCATGGGAAAATGGACGGTAGTTCGCTTACGGCATAAAAGAAGATCAAGAACGCATCGAGCGCAAGGAGAAGATGGGAGCCGCTGATTTTATCCGGGATTTTCCCAAGGATTCCGGTTTCCATCGATTTCCGGTTGTTTGTGCGAGGGGAGCGCGGAGGATGGTGAATCGCGGGATCGCGCCGCGTGAGAGTGGCGAGGTGAAGGCCGGCTTTCACCGGTTGTTCCGTTGGATTCGTCACTGCATATCGGAATGCATGCGCCCATGGATGGGTTGATCCGGGAAATCAGAAGATTCCGAACACCATCCGGTTGGCCAAGACTCGGCATCCGCACTCACCCATGGCCAATCGATCCCCGAACCGGATTGCTTTGGTCATTTGGTTCGAATGACGGTTGAGGTCCGGTTCCTGATTTGACGGGAACCGCAGATCTTCATTTCTGCCTCGCAACCGCTTTGAGGCGTAGGGCATTCAGCGCGATGAAGCCGGTGGCATCGTCTTGGTTATAGGCTTGTTCCTGGCCGCCTTCCATGGTCGCGATGGCCTCGGAATACATGCTGTATGGTGAACGGCGACCGGCTTGCATGACGTTGCCTTTGTAGAGTTTCATGCGGACCTCGCCGGAGACTTTTTTCTGTGTTTCGGTGACGAGAGCCTGGATCGCCTCGCGTTCCGGAGCGAACCAGAAACCATTGTAAACGAGTTGGGCGTATTTGGGAATGAGGGAATCCCGGATGTGCATCGCCTCGCGGTCGACGACCAGGGTTTCGAGATCACGATGGGCGGCGAGCAGGATGGTGCCGCCGGGGGTTTCGTAGATACCGCGCGATTTCATGCCGACGAAGCGGTTTTCCACGATATCGACGCGGCCGATGCCGTTACGTCCGCCCAAAAGGTTGAGCACACGCATCACGCCGTAGGCGTTGAGCAGGACGTAGCCGTCCTGTTGGCCGGAGGGTTTCACGTCGCCGAGTTCGGTGAGGATGGCATCGAGGTTTTCGTGTTTCAGTCCGATGGGGTTGCCTTTTTCAAACAGGATCTGGATGTATTCGGCCTGATCCGGGGCGTCTTCAGGAGAAACGGAGAGAACGTACATATCGCGGTCCTCAGGAGTGGTAGCGTCATACCATGGGTCTTCCATCGCACCGGCTTCGAAGGAAATGTGGAGGAGGTTGCGGTCCATCGAATACGGCTTCTTCATCGAGGCCTTGATCGGGATGTGGTTTGCCTCCGCGTAGGCGATCATTTCGGCACGGCCGGGGAATTGTTTGCGGAATTCCGCATCACGCCATGGAGCGATGCATTTGATGTTCGGCGCGAGGGCGGCGGCGGAGAGTTCGAAGCGGACCTGGTCGTTGCCTTTTCCGGTGGCTCCGTGGGCGATCGCGTCTGCGCCTTCCGCGATGGCGATCTTGATCATGTCCGCTGTGATGCAGGGACGGGCGATGGACGTGCCGAGCAGGTAGCGGCCTTCGTAGATCGCTCCGGCTTGGATCATGGGGAAGATGTAGTTTTGGGCGAAATCCTGTTTGAGATCCCCGATATAACATTTCGAGGCGCCGGTCGAGAGGGCCTTGGCCTCGAGGCCGTCGAGTTCGTCGCCTTGGCCGACATCCGCGCAGTAGGCGATGATCTCCGCATTGTACTTTTCCTTGAGCCAAAGCAGCAGGACCGAGGTATCAAGACCACCTGAGTAAGCGACGACGATTTTCATGACGGCGCGGAGCCAAACACGAAGCCGCGCGCCGGGCAAGGCAAACAAACCGCGCAAGAGCCCTCTGCGGGCCGACTGGTGCGCTGCTAGGGGCTTCCTAACCTTGCTCAACGAGCCGCTTGAGTCGGTTCTTCATGGAAACCTTGGCAACCGGCGAGAGGCGATCGACAAAAAGGATGCCGTTAAGGTGGTCAATCTCGTGCTGCAAGGCGCGGGCGAGCAAACCATCGGTCTCAACCACCAGCACCGAG